>NZ_JBEOZT010000001.1:0-795213 GCF_040298265.1 Nonomuraea sp. NPDC001636 | reverse complement strand
AATCCGTCCATCCGAAGATTTGGACGGGGTTATGCATGTGTTTCATGCACTGGCTTTTAACACACTGTTGAGTTCTCAAGAAACGGACGCGTACTTCCTCACCAGAACCCGTTCCCGGATCCCCGCTCAGAGGCGTTCATTTCGTCTTGCGTTCTTTCGTTGTGTCTTAATTCTTTCAGCCGTTCAAGTCTCTGTCAAATTGACCGGACTTGCTCGACCTGCTGGAATTAAGTCGCGCCCCGCTTCCGGGACAACCCCTCTAACTTACTCCCAAGCCCGACTCTTGTCGAATCGACCTTCCGTTGGACGCGAACGTCCGCCGGAGTGGCAGTGTCTGGAGGTGGCCCCCGAGTGAGGTCGGCGATCAACGCCTTCCTCGTGGGACTGGTGAACTCTATGTACGGTCCCCAGAACCGTCAAATCGGCGGCCCGCCACGCGTCGGGAAGACATCGTGGGTAGGTATTCCGGCGTGCGAGATCAATCCGTGCCGAGAGCACTCATCCTCCTGGTGGGCATCGCCGGCGCGGTGATCGCTCTGTTCGGGCTGCGCGAGATCAATTCCATCGTCGGGCCCGTCGTGCTGGCGCTCGTGCTGGTCATCGCCGTGGCGCCGGTGCGCAGCTGGCTGACGGCGCGGCGGGCGCCCATATGGGTGCAGGTGGCGGTGCCGTTCCTGATCGTGGTGCTGGTGCTGCTCGGCATGGTGGGGATCCTGACGATCTCCGTCACCCAGCTCGCCTCGCTGCTGCCGACGTACGCCAAACAGTTCGAGGAGCTGCTGGCGGCGTCGCAGCACTGGGCCGCCACCCACGGTCTGGGCAACGACGTGCTGGCCAAGGCGGTGCAGGCGTTCGATCCCGGCCGGATGCTGGGGCTGGCGCAGAGCCTGCTCGGGAGCCTGATCGGCGTGTTGTCGAGCCTGTTCCTGATCGTGGTGCTGTTGCTGGCGATGTGCCTCGACGCGCCGGTGACGGCGCGGATCCTCACCACCGGCGAGGGGAACCGGCCGCAGCTGGTGACGGCGCTGGCGACGTTCGCGCACAAGACGCGGCGGTATCTCATCGTCTCGACCGTCTTCGGGCTGATCGACGCGGTTCTCGACGTCATCGTGCTGTCGTTGCTGGACGTGCCGTTGCCGCTGTTGTGGGGGGTGCTGGCGTTGATCGCCAACTACATCCCGAACATCGGGTTCGTCATCGGGCTGCTGCCGCCCGCCCTGCTGGCGCTCCTGCACGGCGGAGTCAAGACGATGGTGCTGGTGGTCGTGGCCTACATCGTGATCAACGTGGTCACGCAGTCGTTCATCATGCCGAAGTTCCTGGGGGACGCGGTGGGGCTCTCGACCACGATGACGTTCCTGTCGCTGATCGTGTGGACGTTCATGCTGGGGCCGCTCGGCGCGATCCTGGCGATCCCGCTCAGCCTGCTGGCGCGGGCGGTGCTGATCGACAGCGACCCGAGCGCGAAATGGGTGCAGGCGCTGGTGTCAGGGAAGATGCCGGACGGGTGAGAGCAGGCGGCCCAGCGGGACGCCGCTCAGCCGTTTCACGTCGTGGGACAGGTGGGCCTGGTCGGCGTAGCCGGCCCGGACCGCCGCCTCCGCCGCCGGCACGCCCGCGCGGGCCAGGCTGAGCGCGCGCTGGAAACGGACGACGCGCTGGAGGGTCTTGGGCGAGTAGCCGAAGGAGGCGACGCTGCGGCGGTGGAGCTGGCGTTCGCTGAGGCCGATGGCCCAGGCGACGTCGCGCACGCTGCGGCCCATGCGCAGCGCCCCGGCGATGGCGGACGCGGCCGGGTCGGGCGTGGGGGTCTCGCGCAGGCGGGTCAGGACGGCGGCGCGCATGGCCGCGAGCCGCGCCGCCGGGTCGGGCGCGAGGGCCGCGTCGGACAGCAGGGGGGACGCGACGGCGAGGGCGGGCAGCGCGGCGAGCGGCACGCGGCGGTCGCGCAGCTCGTGGACCGGGACGCCGAAGACCGCGCCCGTCGCGCCGGGCTTGAAGCGGATGCCGACGTAGGCGTCGCCTCCCGCCATCGGGGTGGGCACCGGGCCGGTGTCGGGGCCGGCCACGAAGAGGCCGCCGGGCCCCCAGACGAGGTCGACGCAGGCGTCGGGCACCACGAGCTGCGTGGTGTCGCCCTCGCTGACCTGGTGCCACACGCAGGCGACACGGCCGGAGAGAGCCTCGCCCGGGTGCCGTTCCGCGTACATGCCTCCAACGTACGCGACCGCGCCGACAGAATCCGTTCAGGCGGGCAGGCGGCCGTACGCGCGCAGGGTCTTCAGGCGTTCCACGGTCAGGTGGCCCGCCCATTCGTGGGCGACCAGCGGGGTCCAGATGTTCCAGTTCGGGTGCCAGCCGCCTTCCGGGGACTGGGCGGCGGCCATGGCGTCCAGGTGGGGGGCGAGGGTGGCGGCATCGAAGAGGGGCAGGACCGACGGCGTGGGCGCGAAGTCGAGGGGGTGGTGGACCGCGCCTTCGGCGTGCGGGTCGAAGGTGACCGTGGCCAGGACGGCCTCGCGCAGCCGGGCGAACTCGGCGTCCGCGCGCTCCCGGTCGGGGACGTGTTCGAGGAACACGAGCAGGGCGCGGGCCTCGTACGGACTGGTCCGCGTGAGCCCCGCGATGCGCGACCAGCAGAAGTCAGTGGCGGGGCCGAGCCAGGGGTGGGTCACTCCGTGCTTGTGCAGCAGCCCGGCGAGCACGGCGGTGGGGTTGAGATCGCCGGGCGGGTCGTCGGGGGCCTGCCACCAGGGCGCGCGCGGCGTGTCGCGGACGGACGGCAGCACGAACGGCACCCCGCCCCCGTCTGCCGTGATGCCCGCCAAGTAGTCGCAGGCGGCGGCGACCATCGGCGAGTCGAAGGCGTCGAGCTCGTCGAGGATCCAGAAGGCGACCTCGACCGGTTGCGGCTGGCTGGCGGCGCCGCGCAGGTCGGGCTCCAGGGCGTTGCCGAAGCCGCCGTCGGCGTTCTGGTAGCAGCGCAGGGCGTCGAGCACGCGGGTGCGGGAGCCGCCCGCGAACAGGGCCTCGAACCTCAGTCTGTCGATGAGCCTGCCGTGGAGTCGCAGGAACTGTGCCGCTCGGTCGAGTGTGTCCATGTCCGCTTCCATGTCCGCTTCCGTGTCCGCTTCCGTCGAGTTAGTGCCGTGTCCTGCGACGCTACCGCCCTCGGCGCGGACGGCTCTTGTCGGAATCGGACGCGTCCGCGGGTCACTTCATGAAGAAGACCGGGCCGCGCGGCCGGAAGGGCAGCGGCGCGCCCTGGGGCACCAGGAAGGCGTGCTCGCGGCGGATGCGCACTACGTCGCACTGCCCGTCGGTGATCAGCAGGATGGGGCCGTCGGGCGGGAAGTCGTCGGCGCGTTCGAGCAGCTTGACGCCGGGCTGGAGGATCGTGCCGCCGCGGCCGCGCACCTTGACCCGGCCGGCGATGTCCTCGACCGGCAGATAGCCCGCGTCGTAGGCGGTGGCGTCGCAGAAGACGACCCTGGCCCGGGGCACGTCGCGGGCGGCGGCGTAGGAGGCGATGGCGCCGAGTGCCTTGCCGAGCAGCTTGACGTCCATGGAGCCGGAGGTGTCGAGGACGACGCCGAACGTCTTCCTGCGGACGACCTCCTCGGGCCGTACCCGGCCGGGGCGCGGGATGCCGGGGCTGGCGGCCTGGCGGCGGGAGGCGCGGGCGTACGAGCGGCGCGACTCCTCGGGCCGGAAGTGCTCGTCGAACCAGCGGGCGAGCTGGGCGTCCCAGGGCAGGGGCGGCTGTTCGAGCGCGCGGATCTCCTGTTCGAGCCCGGCGGGCAGCAGGCCGCGTCCGCTGGAGTGGTGGTAGGCCAGGCCGGTGCACAGGGCGTTGCGGTAGTAGTCGTCGAGGTCGACGTAGCCGCGGGCCCGGCGTGCCGGGCGGTCGAGCACGTCGCCCGTGCCGCGGCCGCGCAGGGTGGCCAGCTTGCGCATGCGCCGCAGGTCGCCGGCGATCTGGTCGTAGACGGCCTCGGCGGACATCGTGCCCAGCGACTGGTCGAACAGCAGCCCTTCGGGCATCTCGCCGACGCCCATCTCGACCAGCCAGCCGTTGATCACGTAGTCGCAGGCGACGTTCCACAGGTACGGGTCGCGCATGCCGGCTCGTTCGCCGTGCCGCAGGGCGGCGTGCAGCATCTCGTGGGCGAGCACGAAACGCCATTCGTGCTCGGTGTGCGTGGCCAGCGGGTTGACGTAGATCTCGGCCGCCTCGGCGCTGACGGCTGCGATCGAGATGTCCCAGGCCCTGGCCAGCTCGGCGTCCGCGACGATCTTCATGCCCGCGGCCAGCGCGCCGAGCAGCGGGTACGACGACATGAACCAGCGCAGGGCGCCGTCCCAGGGGCCCTTGACGTGGCCTTCGGCGGGGGTGCGCGGCGCGCCGGCCTGGTCGAGCGCGGACGTGGCGGACCAGGCGACGCCAATCGCGAAGCCGCGCGGGAAGTCGAAGCGCTCGGCGTCCTCCTCGGTGCCGATGTGGAAGTCGGCCGGGCCGAGCGGCTGGAACCGGGGCGGGACGCCGGTCCTGCGCCACCGTTCGGAGAGCGTCACCTCGTCCTCCTCGGGCAGCTCGGCGGGCAGCGGCGCGGGGCAGTGTCCGATCTTGACGGTGCGCAGGAAGCGGTCGACCGCCAGGCAGCAGGCGGCGTGGTAGGCGGGGTCGGGCAGGTCGCCGTCGACGTCCTTGGGGGCGCAGGCGCGCGGGTCGGCGTGACCGAAGCCCAGGTGGAGCAGCAGGTGGGCGAAGACCCATGCCCACTCCTCGGCGGGCGCGCGGCGTTTGGGGTGGAAGGTGACGTCGCCGTCCTGGCTGACGACGGCCCACGTCTCGGGCGGCAGCCGGCCGTGGGCCGCCTCCAGCAGGGTGCCGTGCAGGCCGGCGAACAGCGGGTGGCGGTTGACGGTGGCCCAGCCGTGCATGACCTCGGCCCGCCAGGGGTCGGCCTTGGGCTTGCGGCGGATCACGAGCGGGCCGCCATGAGCCGGGGCACGTCCCTGCCGATCTCGACGAGGAACCAGGTGGGCAGCGCGGGCGCGCCGTCGGCGTCGTTGGCGATGACGAGCTGAGCGCATTCGAGGGAGATCTCGGCCAGCTCGACGAGCAGTGTCTTGGCGCGGAAGCCGAGGTCGCGGCCGCGGGCCGAGGCGCCGCGCTTGTCGGCGGGCAGCTCCTTGATCAGGCGGGCGCGGAAGGTCTCGGCCAGGAAGTAGAGCAGGTCCCGCTCCTCGGGGCGGCGCGGCCAGGGCGCCTCGCCCTTGAGCACGGCGTCGAGGTCGTAGGCGTGCCGGACGGTCCGGACGTAGGCGCGGAAGGCGGAGGCGTGGGCGGTGGTGAGGGTGCCGAAGGCGAGCATCGCGAGGGTCTCGTCGCCGACGTCGTCGCCGTAGGAGGTGAGCACGTCGGAGAGCATGTGCCAGGCGCGCGGCGAGGAGAACGGCTCCTCGGTCTTGGGCGGCGGGCTCCACAGGTGGTCGGGGCGCTGGACGAGGTAGTCGACGATCCAGGGGTGGATGCCCTGGGCCGCCGCCCACTTCAGCCAGTCGTCGGCCGAGGCGCGCAGGTGCACGTGGACCAGGCGGTTGATCAGGGCCGAGGCCATCGGGCGGGCCAGCGCGTTGTCGGTGGCCCGGTTGCCGGCGCCGATCACGACCGAGCCGGCGGGCAGCTCGTACGTGCCGATGCGGCGGTCGAGGATCAGCGAGTAGAACGCCTTCTGCACCTCGGGGGCGGAGGCGTTGAGCTCGTCGAGGAACAGGCAGTAGGGCTCGTCGCGGGCGATGGACTCCGGCGGCGCGAACCGGCTGCGCCCGCCGACCAGCTCGGGCACGCCGATCAGGTCCTCGGGGGCGAGCTGGGTGCCGAGCAGGGTCACGCAGTCGAGGCCGAGCGAGCCGGCGAACTCGCGTACCAGCGAGCTCTTGCCGATGCCGGGCGCGCCCCACAGGAAGACCGGGCGGACCACGGCGACGTGCAGCAGCACCTCAGGAAGCTGCGCCGGGGTGACGGTGACCGTTGCCTGCATGCGTCCAAGGGTGACGAAACGGGCGTGCCCGCGCATCACATTTAATCGTTTGCCCTGGTGGCGCCGCCCGCCCTACTGTCGGCGCCATGTGTTCCATGTTCTGCACCGTGTTCATCCGCATCCGCCGCGGCCGGGCTCTGGCCCGCTAGCGGACGGCTGACACCGCGCGTCCGCCGGCGCGCCCAGGGCCCTTCGAGACCTGTTCATCTCGAGGACCCGAAAGGGCAGTGCTGTGGCGCAGAACTTCGCGCACGGAAACTATTCACACACCCAGAAGAACGTCAGGAACGGCGGCGGCGGTCGTACGCCCACCGACCGGCTCAGGCGTGAGCTCTCGCAGAACTTCCTGGCCGACCGGCATGCCGTGGACCTGATGATCAAGGCGGCGGCCCCGGAGGGGCTGGTGCTCGAACCCGGCTCCGGGCCGGGGGCGCTCACGCTGGCGCTGGCCGAGGCCGGGGCGCGCGTGATCGGCTACGAGCTCGATCCCCGGCTCGCCGGGCGGCTGGCCTCGCGTACGCGCAACGATCCGCGGATCGAGGTGGTCAGGGGTGACTTCACGGCCGCGCGGGCGCCGCGTGAGCCGTTCGCGGTCGTGGGCAACATCCCGTACTCGATCACGTCCAGGATCGTCGACTGGTGCCTGCGGGCGCGGGAGCTGACCTCGGCGACGCTGCTCACCCAGCGGGAGTACGCGCGCAAGCGCACCGGCGACTACGGCCGGTGGAGCCTGGTCACGGTGTCGTCGTGGCCGTGGTTCGACTGGCGGCTCGGCGACACGATCGGCAGGGAGAGCTTCCGTCCCGTGCCGTCGGTGGACTCGGCGATCCTGCGCGTGCGACGGCGGCCCGAGCCGCTGGTGACCGATCGCGCGGGCTACCTGGAGCTGGTCGAGCTGGGCTTCGGCGGGGTCGGCGGCTCGGTGCGCGCCTCCCTGCGCCCGCGCTACTGGGGGGTGGACGCGGCGCTCGGCGAGGCGGGCGTGGCCCGCGACGCCGTCGTGGGCCACGTGCACCCGGACCAGTGGGTGAGCCTGTGGCGGCGGCTAGAGCGCCGTTGAGGTGACCTTCGGCGGGACGGCGCCGACCCTGGCCTGCGCCGTCGAGACGCGACGGGCCCAGGGCATCGCCAGCAGCAGCACCGGCAGCAGCACGATGGAGGCCCGTGACCAGTCGCGGTGGAGGTACCACCAGTCGTTGACGCTGAACTGCGTCATGTACAGGTAGCCGTAGGCGGCCCAGAAGGAGGCGCCGATGATGGCCGGCCAGGCCCACCTGGTCGGCCTGGCCACCAGGAACGGCATGAACCACAGCAGGTACTGGGCGCCGAGGCGGGGCGTCATGACCATGAAGACGAGCAGGATGGCCGTGGTCAGGTCGATCGGGTCGGCCCGCCGCCACAGCAGCAGGACGCCGATGACGCTGACGTAGATGAGCTTCGTGCCGAACGAGGCCAGCCCCGGCATCAGGGCCCAGTCGCCGCCGGTGAACCACGGGGTGTAGCCCCATTCGCCGACGATGGGGCGGATGTCCTGGATGGTACGGATGACAGCCGGGATCTCGTCGAGCGTGGTGCCCGCGAAGATCGGCGAGGTGACCAGGAAGAACACCGGGACGATGCCCGTCACGACGAGCGCGGCGATCCTGGCCCGCAGGTGGGGCAGGAGCAGCAGCATGCCGGGGATCAGCCAGATCGGCCAGCTCTTGGCGCACAGCGCGAGGCCCATGAGCAGCCCGGCCAGCATGGCGCGCCGCAGGTCGGCGCGGTCGTGGGAGCCGGGCATGAGGGCGCGGCGCAGCATGGCGACGGGGCGGCGCGCCGCGGCGCCGAGTCCGGCGGCGTCGATGGCCACGCCGGGACGGTCGGGCGCGCCGGGCCCGCGGGCCACCACGAACGCGGCCACGCCGAACACGAGCGCGACCGGCTCGACCTGGCCGTGGACGCTGGCGATGAGCACGGCCAGCGGGTTGAACGCGTACTGGAGGGCGCGCAGGGACGCCTTGGGGCCGCCGGCCAGCTTGCCGACCAGCGGGATCAGCACGATGTCGGCGACGACGGTGACCAGGCGGCCGGCGTACTCCCACGGGATGCCGAGCCACAGCAGGATGCCGTAGACGTAGGGGATGGTCGGCAGGAAGTGCCAGCCGCCCTCGCTGGCCAGCACCGGGTCCTTGCCCTGCAGCACCGCCTCGCCGGCGGGCTTGAAGCTCTCCATGAAGTCGACGGGTTGCCATGAGTCGATCGCGGAGGTGTACATGATCAGCACGCGGACGGCGATGCCGACGAGCACGGCGACGTAGAGGGGCGGACGCCAGTCGCGCCACTGCGCGACGAGGGCGAGGACGACACCGGTGACGAGGACGACCCCCGTGAGAACTGCGTAATCCATGGCGGCCCCTAGCCTGCCGTAACAATCTGAGTGCCGCCACCTGGGTTTCCAGTTCTTATCCCCGACATGCGGACACGTAACGCGATAGAACATGACTGTCTGTGTTGAACTTTTTCCATGGGGGGATCGCAGGTCAACCAGGCACTGGTCAGGCTCTATTTCGAGGTGAGGGACGGGGTCCGTGACCCGGTCGCGGCCTGGGCGAAACTCACAGGCAACTCTCAGGTCTACCAGGCGCGGCGCGGGGAGCGGCGCGTCCCGCTGGACGACGCCACGGCGGCCGAGCTGGCGGCGGCGGCGATCGTGCACACGGCGTCGGAGCACGGCGCGGACCGGGTGGCCGCGCTGGCGACGTCGCCGCTGGCGGGCGTGGTGGACGGGCTGGGCGGCGCGCTGCTGACCGAGCATCCGTGCGCGTCGGAGCAGGTGCTCGGGCCGCGGTTCACGGGGCCGGGGGCCGAGGACTGGGCGCGGGCGGCGTACGTGCTGCTGTGGGGGGAGAACAACCGGCTGGCCCGGACGGCGGACACGCCCTGGGTGATCGCCGGGCGGTACAAGGGCCAGAAGGTGGTGGCGATCGGCACCCATCCGACCCGGTTGTCGGACGAGACGCTGGTCGTGCGGCCGGGCACGGACGGCGCGCTGGCGATGGCGATGGGCCACGTGCTGCTGAAGGAGTTCTTCCTGGACCGGCCGCCGTTCGCCGCGCACGCGATGGAGCGGACTGACCTGCCGTTCCTGGTGCGGCTGCGTGAGCGCGAGGACGCGTACGTGCCGGGCGGGCTGCTCGGCCGGGCCTGCGACCGGCTCAGCGTGTACGGCGGCGAGGCGGTGCAGGTGCTGCTGCCGCGCTTCGATTTCGGGCCGGGCGTGCTGCGGCGCGGCGTGCCGGTCGTCAGGGACGGCGGCGAGCTGGTGACCACGGTGTTCGACCTGCTGCTGGCCGCCTACGGCGTGGCGCGGGACGGGCTGCCGGGGGTGTGGCCGCAGGGGTACGGGGACCGGGAGCCGTACACGCCGGGCTGGCAGGAGATCTACACCGGGGTGGCCGCCTCGCGGACCGTGAAGACGGCGCGGGAGCTGGGCGTGACGGCGGAGAAGACCGGCGGGCGGTGCATGATCGTGCCGGGCCGGCTGGAGACGCCGCACGCCGACACCGCCTACCGGGCGATGCTGGCGCTGCTGGTGCTGACGGGGTGCGGCAGCGGGTGGGCGCAGCCGGCGGGCGGCGCGGGGATCCCGCTGGTGCCGTACCTGTGCCTGCACGCCTGCGGCGAGGACCGCGCCGACGTGGGCGCGCTGAGCTGGGCCCTGTGCGAGGGCCTGTTCGCGCGCCGCACGTCGCGGTCGGTGCTGCTGGAGGCGGTGCGCGACGGGTGGCCGATGGCTCCCTCGCCGCGCGTGCTGGCCATCCCCCGGCCGATCTACCCGCTGCCGCCGGAGGTCGACCTGCTCATCGGCCCCGACGAGCAGTGCGACCTGGCGCCGCCGGACGCGGGCCTGGTGGCCGAGGCGGTGGCCCGCCTGGCCGGGCGGACGTCCCGGGCGGACCCGGACGGCACGCCGGCGGACGGGCGCATGCGCCTGCTGGTCGACCACGCCTGGATGCACGAGTACGGCGAGGCGCTGCCGACCTACCGTCCGCCGGGGTTGGGGGTGCCGCTCAAGCCCACCCAGCTCGTCCGGCCGTTCACAGGCCGTTGAGGTAGGCCCGGTGGCTCCTTGAGAACTCGAAGGCGTTGTACCTGTCCCAGTTGATCGACCAGGTCATCAGGCCGCGCAGGTTCGGGTAGACGCCGCGGGGCTTGTAGGTGCCGCAGTTGCTGCCCTTGGCCAGGCAGTCGAACGCCTTCTGGACCTCGGCGACGGTGGTGAACCCGTTGCCCGCGTTGGGCGAGGCGGGCAGGCCGATGGCCACCTGGTCCTGGCGCAGCGGCGGGAACACGTTGTTCGGGTTGCCCATGATCGGGAAGCCGGCCAGCAGCATGTCCGTCATGGCGACGTGGAAGTCGTGGCCGCCCATCGTGTGGTACTGGTTGTCCAGGCCGGTGATCGGGCCGGAGTTGTAGTCCTGCACGTGCAGCAGGGTCAGGTCGTCGCGCAGGGCGTGGATGACCGGCAGGTAGGAGGCGGCCCTGCTGTCGGCCGAGCCGTTCGGGCCGGGGCCGTAGAACTGGTAGCCGAGCTGCACGAAGAACGTCTCGGGCGCCATGGTGAGCACGAACTTGGCGCCGTAGCGGCTCTTGAGCGCGCGCAGCGCGGAGATCAGGTTGACGACGACGGGCGTGGTGGGGTTGGCCAGGTTCGTGTCGCCCTGGTTGAGGTAGAGGGAGTGGCCCTCGAAGTCCACGTCGAGGCCGTCCAGGCCGTACCTGTCGATGATGGCGGCGACCGACTCGACGAACTTGTCCCTGGCGGCCGTGGTGGTGAGCTGCACCTGGCCGTTCTGGCCGCCGATGGAGATGAGCACCTTCTTGCCCTGGGCCTGCTTGGCCTTGATGGCGGCGACGAAGTCCGCCTCGGGTTCGACGTTGGAGCACTCGGCGGCCGGGCACTGGCGGAAGCGGATGTCGCCGGAGGTCACCGAGGTGGGCTCGCCGAAGGCGAGGTTGATGACGTCCCATTCGGCGGGCACGTCGGCCATGCGGATGTAGCCGGAGCCGTTGGCGAAGGAGGCGTGCAGGTAGCCGACCAGGACGCGCTTGGGCAGTCCGCCTCCCCCGCCGCCGCCCGCGGTCGTGGTGCCGGTGGCCTCGGCGGTGTAGGGCGAGCAGTTGCCGGCGACGTCGCAGGCGCGGACCTTGAAGCGGTAGGAGGTGGAGGCGGCCAGGCCGGTGGCGGTGTGGCTGGTGGCGGTCACGGCGACCGGGGCGCCGCCGTCGCGGGAGACCTCGTACCGGTCCACGCCGACGTTGTCGGTGGCGGCCGACCAGGTGGCGGTGAGCGAGCTGCTGGTCGCGCCGCCCACGGTCAGGTTGCCGGGGACGGTGGGAGCCTGGGTGTCGCCGCCGCCTCCGCCGCCGGGCGCGCCGTCCAGGACGACGTCGTCGGCGAGGTAGGCGCTCTGGCCGTACCAGGAGTTGAGGTAGATGGTCACGGACGTGGTGGCGGCGCCGGTGGTGAACGTGGTGCGCAGCTGCGTCCAGGCCGAGCCGGGCGAGCCCCACGTCTGGGGGTCGGTGCCGCCGGTGCCGGTCGCGCCGAGGAAGACGTAGCCGCCCTGCACCCAGGCCGACAGCGTGTACGACGACGACGGCTGCACCTTGACCTGCTGCTGGCAGCGGGCGAGATCGGCGCCGGCCGGGGTGGCCTTGAGCGCCTTCGTCCCGCCGTGGACGGGCGAGGTGACGGCCGCGGCGCCCGCGGAGGCGCTGCAGGTCCAGCCGGTCAGCCCGTCCTCGAAGCCGGGGTTGACGGCGATGTTGGCCGCCAGGGCGGGGGTGGCGGTCAGGCCCGCCGTGCCGAGGGCGAGCGCGACCGCCGCGACGGCGGTGCGCCACCTGAAGATGCCGCTCATCCGGTGAACCCCTTGAAGATGTTCGTGAACTCGTAGCCGGACTGGGAGATCCCGCTGCAGGTCGGTGAGACCTGGCCGTTGGGGCAGCCGCCGTTGTCGCGGGCGGCCGACCAGAAGCCGACGAATCCGATGTGGTTGCTGCTGGCCCAGGTCAGGAGCTTGCGGGCGTCGGCCTGGGTGGTGGTCATGCCGGTGTCGTTCTTGCCGATCATGGGGGTGACGCCGAGCGCGCGCCTGAGCTGGGCGTCGCTCCTGGCCGGCCGGACGCCCTTCATCCGGCCCTCGTGCGGGGGTCTCATGCGGGTCCTTTCGGGGGGTGCGGACCGCGCGCCGGTGCGGCCCGCCACCGGGGGTGGCGGGCCGCCTCAGCGGGTCAGAAGCCAGCGGTGATCTTGGTGAACTCCCAGTTGTCCTGGGCGATGCCGCTGCAGTTCTCCGCGACGCCGCCGCCGGGGCAGGGGCGGTCGCGGTTGACCGACCAGAACGCGAGCCTGGTCAGGCCGTGGGAGTTGGCGTAGTCGCGGATCTGGGTCCAGGTGCTCTGGTTGGTGAGCTCCTGCTGGTCGGACAGGCCGTTCATGCCGGAGATGCCCATGTGGGCGTACGCCTGGGCGTCGGTCCAGCCCTGGGCGGTCTTCAGGGCGTTCTTGAGCCCTTCGGCCGCGTTGACGGTGTTCTGGTACATGTTGGCGCCGCCGCCGAAGTCGAACGGCATGATCGTGTAGTTGTCGATCGGCACCGCCAGTTCCTTGGCGCGGTTGATCAGGCGGGTGCCGTAGTAGGTCGGGCCGGTGGTCGCGGTGCCGAAGGTCACGGCGATCTTGACGTTCGGGTTGGCCGCCTTGACGATCTTGAGGGCGTTCAGGATGCGGTCCTGGACGGTCAGGTTCTCGAACTCGTCGGTGTTCTCGATGTCGAAGTCCACCACGGCCGGGCCGACGGCGTTGATGACCTTCTGCACCGCGCCGGCGAACAGTTCGGGCGTGGAGCAGTTCGGGCCGAGCTTGTTGCCCTGCCAGCCGCCGAAGGACACCTGCACGCTGCCGCCGGCCGCCTTGATGGCCGAGATGGCCTGCGCGTCCTGGCCGCCGGTCAGCGGGCGCTGCCCGTCCCAGGCCGGGTTGCAGCCGTTGCTGGCCAGGATGAAGGCCATCGTGAACGACTTGATGCCGGTCGCGCTCATCACCGTGGTGGGAGAGGGCGGGTCGCCCCAGCCGGTGTAGAGGTAGGGGGCGCCGGGCATCTTGCCGCCGGTCGGGCAGCCGGTCGTGGTCGCCGAGACGTCACGCCCGGCCGACTCGCCGACCGAGTTGTACGCCTTGACGGTGTAGGTGTGGCTCTGGCACGCGCTCAGCCCGGAGATCGTCGTGCTGGTCCCGGTGACCTCGGCCTTCTGGGTCGCGCCCTCGTAGACGCGGTAGCCGGTCACCGTGCCGGAGGAGGCGCCCCACGACAGCGCGATGCTGGTGTCGGTCACGGTCGTGGTGACCGTGCCGGGCTGGCCGGGCGCGCCGGTGCCGCCGGGGGTGGTCACGCTGAGCGCGTTGCTGACGCCGGACAGGTTCCCCGCGGCGTCGCGGGCCCGCACGGTGTAGGAGTAGGTGGTCGAGGCCGTCAGCCCGTTGTCGGTGTACGTCGTGCCGGTCGCGGTGCCGACCTGGGTGCCGCCGCGGTAGACGTTGTAGCCGGTCACGCCGACGTTGTCGGTGGAGGCGTCCCAGGCCAGGCCGGCGCTGGTGGCGGTGACGCCGGTCGAGCGCAGGTTGCCGGGCACCGACGGCGGTGTGGTGTCGCCTCCGCCGCTGCCCTGCTTCCACAGCGCGGGCACGTTCGGCGGCTCCCAGCCGGGCTGGGAGGTGTGCCCCTGGAGGGCCACGTAGTCCACGCCGTTGTAGGTGACGGCGGCGCCGGTGGCGTAGGCGGTCCACGGCGCCCAGGCGGCGGCCAGCTGCTGCTGGGCGGCGGCGCCGTAGGCGGTGGGGACGCCCGTGGCCAGGCCGGCCCCGGTGAGGGCGATGGCCAGGCCGGCCACCGAGCTGATCAGTCTGCTGCGTAATCTCATGGCATCCCCTGAAGGTGCGGCTTGACGGTCTTGGAGAAGGACCAGTTGTTGCTGGCGTCCCAGTTGATGGACCAGGTCATCGCGCCCCGGATGTCCGGGTAGGCGCGCGGCGGCACGAAGGATCCGCAACTGGTGCGCTTGGCCAGGCAGTCGAGCGCCTGGTTGACGAGGGAGGGCGAGACGACGCCGCCGCCCGCGGCGCCGGGCCCGGCCGGCAGGCCCAGGGCCACCTGGTCGGGGCGCAGGCCGTTCTCCAGCTGGATGCAGGCCAGGGCGGTCATGAAGTTGACCGTCCCCTGCGAGTACGCCGCGGACTGGTCGCAGCCGAGCATGGAGCCCGAGTTGTAGTACTGCATGTTGACGACCGTGAGGATGTCCTTGATGTTCAGGGCGAGCTTGAAGTACTCCATCCCGGTCGACTGCATGTCGATGGTCTGCGGGGCCATCATGATGATCAGTCCGCTGCCCGCCTTCGCGCGCAGCGACCGCAGGGCCTGGCCCATGTAGGTGGCGTTGAGGCCGTTCTCCAGGTCGATGTCCACGCCGTCGAAGCCGTAGCTCTGCATCAGCGCGTACACCGTGTCGGCGAACTTCGTGGCGGCCGCGCCGCTGGCGACCTGCACGCGGCCGGCCTCGCCGCCGACCGACAGGATGACCTTCTTGCCGCGCTGGTGCAGGGCCTGCACGTCGGCCTTGAACTGGGCGTCGGTGTAGCCGCCGAGCGCGGTGGAAAGGCCCGGGTCGACCGAGAAGACGACCTCGCCCGCGGTGGAGGTGGCCTCGCCGAAGGCGACGGCGACGACGTCGTACTCGTTGGGCACGGCCGACAGCTTGAGCTCGGTCGCGGCGTTGACGAAGTTGTGCCAGTAGCCGGTGAGGAAGTGCTTGGGCAGCGGGTCGGTGGTGCAGCCCGGGGTGGTGAAGGCCGCGGCGTCGCTGGGCGGGCCGTCGCCTGCCGCGTTGGAGGCGGTGACCGTGACCGAGTACGAGGTGCAGGCGGTCAGGCCGGTGAGGGTGTAGGAGGTGCCGGTGACGGTGGCCACCTGGGAGCCGTTGAGCCGGACCTGGTAGCCGGTGGCTCCGGCGACCGCCGGCCAGGTGGCCGTGGCGCCGGTCTGGGACGTGCCGGTCACGGTGACCGGGCCGGCCTTGCCGGGCACGCCGGTGCCGCAGCCCGTGGTGGTCGCGGTCACGGCGTCGCCGGCGGCCGACTCGCCCGCCGTGTTGTACGCCTTGACGGTGTAGGTGTGGCTCTGACAGGTCCCGAGGCCGGAGATCGTCGCCGTGGTGCCGGTGACGGTGGCCTTGACCGCGCTGCCTTCGTAGACGCGGTAGCCGGTCACCGTGCCGGCGGAGGCGCCCCAGGACAGGGCGATGCTGGTGTCGGTGCTGGTCGCGGTGGCCGGGCCGGGCTTGCCGGGGACCTCCACGGTCGTGCCGCCGCATGAGGAGCCGTTCAGCGTGCAGCCGGTGATGCCGGGGAAGTTGCCCGGGGCGCCGTTGAAGCCGAAGCTCGTGCTCGCCCCGGCCGCCAGCGGTCCGGCCCAGCTCGGCGCGGTGAACGTGTAGTGCTGGCCGCTCCTGGTCAGGACGGCGTCCCAGGCGGACGGGATGGAGAACCCGGCCGGCACGTCGAACTGCACGTTCCAGGCCAGGGGGGCGGTGGTGCCGTTGACGACGGTGACCTTGCCCTCGAAGCCGGACCCCCAGTCGGCGACCTTGACGAAGGTCGCGGTGGCGGCGGCGGCGTGGGCGGGCAGGGCCAGGAGACTCAGTGCGAGGGTCGCGAGCGCTAAGAAGATCGCGCGAAATCTCACTGTCGATTTCCGTTCTTCTGGCGTGCCGTACGGCTTGCACCGGGGGGTGAGAGCGCAAGCCGTACGGCACGGACCCGTGGAGGTGAGACACGGGCCTTTTCGGGGGGTGTCGGCGCAGGCCGGTGGAAAAGCAGGCGCGCGCGGAGCTTGCAGCGGCAGTCAGGGCCGGTGCGTCCGGCCGGGCCGCGTGACCGCTCCAGCGGCTGGGAAAGGGTGGGGGGGTGTGCACGCCCGCAGCGCCGGGGGCGTGGAAGAAGGGGCCGTTCGGGCGGATGTCTCCGCAGCTCAGCAGCGAGTCATGCGGGTGGCGAGCGAGTCATGGGCCATCCGATCCATGATTTCTTTTAGGAAAGTTTCCTAAGAGTTGTCGCGATCGTAGCCTTGACACCCTGTGCTTACAAGACCCAATCACGTGACGGCCGGTGACGTGCCGAAACGCCGGGTGCCACAGGCAACGGCAGCGCCCCCTCGCCCGGACCGGGGTCCGGGCGAGGGGGCGCGGCGGTCGGGTCAGGGCTGCTGGGTGATCTTGACGTCGTCCACGCCCGCCTCCACCAGGGAGGCCCCGGAGGCGTCGGCCGCGTCGATGAGGATGCGGACCGTCTGGCCCGCGTAGGCGGTCAGGTCGGCTGTCGCCACGGCCCAGGCGCCGTTGCGGTTCGAGGCCGCGCCGGCCTGCTGGAACACGGTGGTCGTGGTGCCGCCGACGACGCGGACCCGGAAGTAGTCCGCGCTGGAGGCGTTCGAGCCGTGCGCCAGGTACCACGACAGCGACAGGCTCAGCGTGCCCGTCGAGGGCAGCGTGATCGGCGGCGACTGGATCGAGCTGACGCCGCCGTCGAGGTCGTAGTCACCGGCCGCGGCGCCCGCCAGGCGGCCGGTCACCAGGTCGTTCGTGCCGCTGACCGTGGCGCCGAGCTGCTTGACGCCCGACGAGGTGGTCTCCTCCGGGTCGCCGCGCTCCCACGCGCCCGTCGTGGCGGTGTCGGTGCCGGACGGGTTCGCCGTCCAGCCGGTCGCCGTCTCGAACGTGTCGGACCAGACCGTCACCGGCGGCGTGCCGGTGCCGCAGTACTGGGACTCCTTGCCGATGATCCGGTAGACGCAGTCGGAGTACTCCAGGAAGCGCAGCACGGCCTCCTTGTTGCGGGTGGTCTGCGGGACGATCTGCTCGTCCGGCGGGTAGAAGCCGGGGCTCGCGCCGACCGGGTACATCTCGAACGTGAAGCTGAAGATCTTGTACTGGCCCCACATCCAGTCGTCGATCGTGCCGTCGGTGATGTAGAGGTCGCTGGACTGCTCGGGCGTGTAGCCGTTGGTGCCGGCCATGTTCTGGCCGAGGGTGGCGTGGGCGTCCCGGTCGTCCTGGGTCAGGCCGGGGGCGGTGTCGTTGAAGGTGTAGCCGTAAGGCCACAGGACCAGCTCGCTGTAGGTGTGCCAGTCGAGGTTCGTCCTGATCTGCTGCACGCCGCCGACGACCCGGCTGCGCACCCAGTCGGCCGCCGCCTTGACCTCGGGGGCCGACTCGGCGCTCGCGCCGCGGTAGGTCTCGCTGGAGGTCGTGCCCGAGGAGCCGCCGCAGCAGCCCCACTGGTAGGCCCAGTTGCGGTTGAGGTCGGTGCCGACCGCCGAGGAGCCGGAGTTCGGCTGCCGGTTCTTGCGCCAGGAACGGTAGGTGCCGCTGGCGATGTCGTACTCGCCGCCGTCCGGGTTGAGGTCCGGCATGATCCAGATCTCACGGGTGTTGACCAGGTTCGTGATCCTGGCGTCGGTGCCGTAGTTGTCGGCCAGCAGGTGCATGATGTACAGCGCCATCTCGACCGTGAGGTGCTCGCGGGCGTGCTGGTGGGCGGTGAACAGCACCTCGGGCTCGGCCTCGTCCGTGCCCACGTTGTCGCTGATCTTGACCAGGCGCATCGGCCGGCCCTCGTACGAGGTGCCGAACGTGCTCTGGCTCATGATCCCCGGATGGGCCGCGACCATGGTGTTGATCTCGGCCGTCATCTCCGCGTAGTTGTGGTAGCCGGAGTCCGACGGCGGGAAGTCGAACGTCCCGACGGCGTCCGGCGGCGCCGGGCGCCGGGCCTCCGTCACCCGGTAGCCGAGCCGCCTGATGGCCGCGATCTCCGCTCCCGTGGCGGTGACCAGCACCGAGTCCGGCTGCACGTCCTCGATGGCGGCGCCCGTCGCCGCCACGGCGCTGCGCTGCCGCGCGTCGGCCGGGCCGGAGACCCGGTACTGCTTGTTCGCCGGTGGTTCCGCGCCGGCCCCGGCGCCGGTCATGCCGGTGAGGCTGACCATGCCCAGGACCGCCAGCAGGATGAGTAATCGGCGTTTCACCTCGTCCTCCTCGCCCGCGCGGGACTGGGGGGTTTGACCCGCGCCTGAACTGAGAGTGAAGACGATGGGTGCCCTAGGAAAGGCCCAATTTTCCGTCGAACCGGATCAGGGCCTCTTCCAGCGGTTTCCTGGCGAGGTCGGGCACCTCGGCGTCGGGGGCGGCGTACCCGACGGGGAACAGGATGTAGGGCCGCTCGTTGGCCGGGCGTCCGCAGATCTCGCTGAGGAAGGCCATCGGGTTGGGGGTGTGGGTGAGCGTGGACAGGCCCATGGCGTGCAGGGCGGTGATGAACAGGCCGCAGGCGATGCCCACGCTCTCGTTGACGTAGTAGTGCTTGACCTTGTGGCCGCCGGGGCGCACGCCGTACTTCTCGGCGAAGCACACCACCAGCCACGGCACGACCTCCAGGTAGCCCTTGTCGGAGGTCGTCTCCAGCGGGGCCAGCGCCTCGCGCCACTCCTGCGGCAGCCTGCCGCCCTCGTAGTTGCGGCGTTCCTCCTCCTCGGCGGCCTCGCGGATGCGCCGCTTGACCTCCGGGTCGCCGATCACCACGAACTTCCACGGCTGCTGGTGCGCGCCCGACGGCGCGGTGTTGGCCGCCCGCACGGCCAGCTCGACGCACCGGTACGGCACCGGCTCGTCGCTGAAGAAGCGCACGCTGCGCCGCCGGTCGGCCAGCGCGTGGAACTCCTCCCCGCGCTTGATCATCTCGTCGGCGTCGTAACGTTCGGGCCGGTAGGGGACGAACGGAAACTGGTGCTCCATAAGATCCGCAGTCTCGGCACGACCGGCGGGTCTGACAACACCGCGCGCCGTATGCTGCCGATCTGACAGCCGAATCGGCCTTTGGGAGGCGAATATGCCGGCACGTCGCCGCGGGCTCGACGATCTGGACCTGCGCGTCCTGCGGCTGGTCGCCGACCGGCCGCGCAGCGGGCTGCTGGAGATCGCCCGGCTGCTCGGGGTGGCGCGGGGGACCGTACAGGCCAGGCTGGACCGGATGGCCGCGGAGGGCGTGATCATCGACTACGGCCCGAACCTGTCCCCCGCCGCGCTCGGCTACCCGGTGCAGGCGTTCACCACCCTGGAGGTCGAGCAGGCCGCCCGCGAGCACATCTCCAGGACCCTGGAGTCCATCCCCGAGCTGCTCGAAGCCTGCATCGTGACCGGACCGGGCGACGTCTGGTGCCGCGTCGCGGGCCGCGACAACGAGCACGTCCAGCAGGTGATCGACCGGATGCTGACGATCCCCGGCGTGCGCCGGAGCACCACCGTCATCGCGCTGTCGACCGTCGTGCCGCACCGGGTGCTGCCGCTGGCGGCGGCTGACAGGTAGGTGTCAGGCCGCTGCCAGCGCCCTCCGCGACCGTAGGGGCATGACATACGCGATCGAAGCGGAAGGGCTCGTCAAGCGGTACGGCGACAAGACCGCCCTGGACGGCGTCGGCCTGCGGGTCAGGACCGGCACCGTGCTCGGCGTGCTCGGCCCCAACGGCGCGGGCAAGACCACCGCCGTCCGCATCCTGGCCACCCTCGCCGCCCCCGACGCCGGCCACGCCACGGTCGGCGGGCACGACGTCGTCACCCAGCCCCGCCGGGTCCGCGAGCTGATCGGCCTGACCGGCCAGTACGCCTCGGTCGACGAGAAGCTGACCGGCACCCAGAACCTCGTGCTCGTCGGCCGCCTGCTCGGCCTGTCCAGGGCGGCCGCCAGAGCCAGGGCCGCCGAGCTGCTGGCCAGGTTCGGCCTGGAGGAGGCGGCGGGCCGGGCGGCGGCCGGCTACTCGGGCGGCATGCGCCGCCGGCTGGACCTGGCGGTCAGCCTGGTCAGCCGGCCCCGGATCCTGTTCCTCGACGAGCCGACGACCGGCCTCGACCCGCGGGCCCGCGGCGACCTGTGGGACGTGGTCAGGGAACTGGTCGCGGACGGGGTGACGGTCCTGCTGACCACCCAGTACCTGGAGGAGGCCGACCAGCTCGCCGACGACCTGCTGGTCATCGACCGCGGCCGGGTGGCGGCGAGCGGCACGCCGGCCGAGCTCAAGTCGCTGGCCGGCGGCCACCGGCTGGACGTCCGGCCGCTGCACGCCGCCGACCTGGAGAAGGCCGGCTCGATCCTCGGCGCCACAGCCGTGGACGGGCTGGTCAGCGTGCCCGTGCACGACCTGGCCGCCCCGCCCGACCTGCTCAGGCGGCTGGACGACGCCGGGATCGTGCTGGCCGAGCACGCCCTGCGCCTGCCCTCCCTCGACGACGTCTTCCGCACACTCACCGGAGCAAGCTCATGACCACCGCGCTCTCCCAAGGGCTGACGCTCGCCTGGCGCAGCCTGATCCCTCTGAAGAACAACCCCGGCCAGCTCGCCGGGCTGCTGCTCCAGCCCGTCTTCATGATCGTCATCTTCGTCTACCTGTTCGGCGGGGCGGCCGGCGGCGACCGGGCGGGCGCGGTGTCGTACATGCTGCCCGGCGTGCTCGTCCAGGTCGCGCTGATGGCGACGATCACGACGGGCATGAACCTGGCCACCGACATCGGCAACGGCGTCTTCGACCGGTTCAGGACCATGCCGATCGCCAGGTCGGCGCCGCTGGCCGGGCGCATCATGGCCGACCTGCTGACCCTGCTGATCACCATCGCCATGTCGCTGGCCGTGGGGTACGCCGTCGGCTTCCGCGTGCGGACCGATCCGCTGAGCGCGCTGGCCGGGATCGGCCTGGTGCTGCTCATGGTGACGGCACTGAGCTGGGGGTCGGCCTGGATCGGGCTGGTGGCCAAGTCGGTCGCCTCGATGCAGGGCATCGCCACCGCCGTGCTGCTGCCGCTCACGTTCGGCAGCAGCGCCTTCATCCCCGCCACCGACCTGCCGGGCTGGCTGACCTGGTGGATGGGCGTCAACCCGGTCTCGCACCTGGCCGGCGCGCTGCGCGGGCTGCTGGTGGGCGGCCTGGCGGCGTCCGACGTGTGGATCACGCTCGGCTGGGCCGCCGCGCTGCTCGCCCTCTTCGCCCCCTTCGCCCTTCGTGCCTACAACCGGAAGGTGCGGTGACCGGGCTCTCCTACGTGGTCCCGCGGGCCATCGCGCAGAGCTCGTCCGGCGGCAGGGCGGCGCCCTCGGCGAAACGGCGGTCGAAGAGCTCGTCGCCGAGCGCCTTCCTGGCCGCCGCGCGTCCCTCCGTGGTGTCGGGCGAGGTGTCCTGGGGGACGACCGCCGACGCCCCGCCGAACAGCACCGCCGCCCGTTCCTGGTCGCCCGCGGCCTGCGCCGCCAGCGCGAACCCGGCCAGCGTCATCGACAGCAGCGGCCGGTCCGGGCTGACGTCGCCGAGGACGTCGAGCGCCTGGCGGTGCCGGGCCAGCGCGGCCTCCAGGTCGCCGGCGCGGGCCAGCGCCCGGCCGTAGGAGGTCAGGTACACCGCCGTGATCTGCGGCACCCGGGGAGCCGCGGCCACGACGCCGTCCATGTCCCGGTAGATCGCCAGGCTGCCGGCCAGGTCGCCGCGCCGCTCCTCGTACGCGGCCTCGGCCAGGCCGAGCATCACCTGCGTCCACGGCGACGTCTCCTCGCCCACCCGGGACCTGGCCATGGCGAGGTCGGCGCCCGCGCCGTCCAAATCGTCGACCCGCAGGCGCAGCTGGGCGAGCCGGATCAGGGTGGAGATCGACTCGTCGTCGCTGACCCATTCGCTGGTCAGCGACCTGGTCTCGGCGATCAGGTCGTCGGTGCCCGCGCCGCGCTCGGCCCGCAGGTCGGCCAGGCCCAGAAGCGCCTCGCTCAGCCCCCAGCGGTCGCCGAGCCGCCTGAACCCCTCGACCGCCCGTTCCAGCTCCCGCTCCCGCTCTTCCCCCGACCGCAGCCGGCCGCCGATCATCAGGGCGGCGGACGACAACCACAGGTCGTCGCTGCCGGCGTAGTCGCCGATCAGCGCGGCCGCCCGCTCGTCCTGCCCGGCCGCCGCGGCCATGACGACCCTGCTGATCAGCAGCAACGGGTGCACCGGCCCCTCCCGGACCGCCCGCTCCACCAGCTCCTCCATCCGGGCCGACAGCTCCAGCATGGCCGGGCGGTCGTTGCTGATCGTCCCGAACACGTCGACGCCGTAGGCGAACATGCAGGACGTGTACGCCTCCGCGAGCCCCGGCGGCGGCGTGTCCCCCGCCAGGTCCAGCGCCTGCCTGGCCCAGGCCGCGCTCTCCCGGCGGTAGCCGCACATCCACCAGTACCAGTTGAGCGCCCCGCACAGCCGCAGCGCGGGCCCGGCGTCCCGCCGGTCGATCAGCCAGCGCAGCGCCGCCGCGAAGTCGTCGCGTTCGGCCGCCAGCCGTTCGATCCACTCCACCTGCGTGGCGGTGCGCAGCTCGGGCACCGCGCGTTCGGCCAGGTCGAGCAGGTGGCGGGCGTGCCGGTCGCGGTACTCGGCGGTCTCGTCCGCCTCGGCCAGGCGTTCCAGGGCGTAGGCGCGGATGGTCTCCAGCATCGAGTAGCGGCCTTCGGGCGACAGGCGCACCAGGGACTTGTCGGCCAGCGCGCCGAGGACGTCGGCCGTGCCGCCGCACACCTCCTCGACCGCCTCCAGGGACGCGCCGCCGGCGAACACGCCGAACCGCCTGGCCAGCACGCGTTCCCGCTCGTCGAGCAGGTCCCAGCTCCACTCCACGACCGCCCGCAGCGTCTGCTGGCGCGGCAGCGCGGTACGGCTGCCGCCGTCGAGCAGCCTGAACCTGTCGTCCAGCCGGTCGGCGAGCTGGCGCGGCGTCATCGTGCGCAGGCGGGCGGCGGCCAGCTCGATGGCCAGCGGCATGCCGTCGAGCCTGCGGCAGAGCGCCACCACGGCCGCCGCGTTGCCCTCGTCCACGGCGAACGACGGCCGGGCCGCCGCCGCCCGGTCGACCAGCAGCCGCACCGACGGATAGGCCGCCGCCTCGGCGGGCCCGGCCCCCGCCGGCGGCGGTTCGAGCGGCGGGAGGGGCAGCAGCCGCTCCCCCGGCACGTTGAGCGGCTCCCTGCTGGTGGCCAGCACGCGCAGCTCGGGGCACTCGTCGAGCAGCCGCTCGACCAGCACGGCCGCGGCCGTCACCACGTGCTCGCAGTTGTCCAGGACGACCAGCGCGGGCCGCTCGCCCAGCGCCTCGGCGACCTGCTCGACCACGTCCCTGGCCGCTTCGGGCGGGCGGTAGCCGGGGCGGTCGTCGCGCAGGCCGAGCGCGTCGAGCACGGCTCCGGGCACGCCGGCCGGGTCGCTGACCGAGGCCAGCTCCACCATCCACGCCACGACCGCCGGCCGGTCGCGTGGCTCCCCTGCGGCACCGGGCCCGGCCTCTGCGACCGTCCGGGAGGTGGGGGGTTCGGTGGCGGGCGCGGTTTGGGGTTCGGTGCGGGGTTCGGTGGACAGTTGGAGGGCCGCCTCGGTCGCCAGTCTGGTCTTGCCGGCGCCGCCGGGTCCCACGAGCGTGACGAGCCGGTCGTGGCGGAGCAGGCCGGTGAGCCGTCCGAGCTCTGCCTCCCGGCCGATGAAGCTGGTGCGCGGCCTGCGTACGTTGCCCTTCGGCCGGCTCCTCGGCCACGCGACCGCAGGCGGCTCCGCCGACAACACGGCCAGGTGCGCGGCCCGCAGCTCGGCGCCGGGATCGACGCCCAGCTCGTCGGCCAGCCGGTGGCGGGTGCGTTCGAACAGCTCCAGCGCCTCGGCCTGCCGTCCGGACGCGGCCAGCCCGCGCATGGCCAGCCCGACCAGCCGCTCACGCAACGGGTGCGCCGTCACCTCAGCGGCGAGCTCGACCGGCCGCCCGGCCGCCAGCAGGCGCTCGGCCCTGGACTCGACCGCCGCCAGCCGCTCCTGCTCCAGGGCGGTCGCCGCGTCCGCCAGGTACGGGACCGAGGTGAGATCCGCCAGCGCCGCGCCACGCCACAACGCCAGCGCCCGGTCCGCGTCCTCGCCCGCCAGCCGCCGGAACGCCAGCGCGTCCACCTGCTCGGCGGGGAGCGCGAGGGCGTACCCGCCGGGACGGCTGTCGATCACCTCGTCCGGCCTGAGCGCCGCCCGCAGCCGTCTGACCAGCGTCTGCAGCGCGTTGGCCGCGTTGGCGGGCGGCTCCTGCGGCCAGAGCACGTCGATCAGCCGCTCCGCCGTGACCGTACGGCCCGCTTCGAGCGCCAGCACGGCCAGCAGCGCCCGCAGCCGGAGACCGCCGACCACGACCGGTCCCCCGTCGCCCTCGACCTCCAACGGCCCCAGGATGGATATCCGCACCCACCACATCCTGCCCTGCCTGCGCACATGCTCCGGTAGAGAACTTTCCCCCGCCCGTTTCCTACCGGGGATGAACTCTTTCCACCTTGGCGCTCCCTCCGTCCTTTTTTCGCGGACACAGAGTGTCATCGCTCGCTAACGTTCCGCCCGTGATCTCCTCCCAGCACGAGGCGCTGCACCGCGTCTTCCGTGACAATCCAGAGCTCTGCACGAGCGTCTTCAAGGTGCTCGACATCCCCTTCCCGTCACCGACCGAGGTCGCGGTGGTGGACACCGACCTGACCGAGATCAAGCCGATCGAGCGGCGCGCCGACACGATCATGATGTTCACGTCCCTGGAGGGACAGCACGCGGTCATCACCGAGTCCCAGTCCAAGCCCGACGACCGCAAGACCGCCGCCTGGGCGCACTACATCAGCCACGTCCACGTCAAGTTCGGCTGCCCGGTGACGCTGCTGGTGATCTGCCAGGACGAGGCGACCGCCACCTGGGCCGCCCTTCCGAAGACGATCGGCCTGCCGGACCGGCCGACGCTGTCCGTCCACGCGGTCGTCGTGGGCCCGCACAACATCCCCGTGATCGACGACCTCGCCGAGGCGGTGAACGACGTGGTGCTCACCATGTTCTCGGCGCTGACCCACGCCCGTTCCAAGGAGGTCGCTGCCATACTGGAAGTCCTGGCAGACGCCTTGGACACCACCGACACGACCAGCGCGGGACACATCGCCGAACAAACCGAAATAGGCCTCGGAAACACCGACGCCCGACGAATCTGGAGAGACCTGATGGCGACCAAGACCTACCGCTACCAGTCCGAGTACGCCCAGATGCTGCGCGCCGAAGGCGAAGCCAAAGGCGAAGCCAAGGTGCTGCTGATGATCCTCGACGGCCGTGGAGTGGTGATCCCCGACGAGGTGCGCCGGCGCATCACCACCTGCGCGGACACCACCGTCCTCGAAACCTGGTGCAAGCGGGCCATCCACGCCACCAGCCTCACCGACATCTTCGGCACGGACGACGAGCAACCGGAACAGGGCTGACGGGCGGCCATGACCTACCGCTACCGGTCCGAGTACGCCGAGATGCTGCGCGCCGAAGGCATGGCCAGGGGGCTCTTGTGGCTGCTGGGCGGGCGAGGCGTGGAGGTGCCCGATGATATGCGGGAGAGGGTCACCGCCTGCACGGACATCGCCCTCCTCGAAACCTGGATCGACAGGGCCGTGCACGCCGACCGGCTCTGCGAGGTGTTCCGGTCAGGCCTGGAGGAGGGTGAGGAGACCGGCGGCGATCAGGGCGGCGGCCCACATGCGGTCCACGTTGAACCAGGCGCGGCGCAGGATCGTCAGGCCGAGCACCTCGTAGACCACCAGGGCCACGACGCCGGCCACCACGAACATGGCCAGCGTGTGCAGGGCGGCCACCGCCAGTCCGCCTGAGACGGCGTGCCCCGCGTGGCCCTCGGCGCGCAGCCCGGTGAGTACGGGCAGCAGCATGAGCCCGGCGCCGTGGGCCGACGACATCAGGAACGACCAGCCGGCGAGCTGGGCGAGCGACAGGCGCATGCCCACCCACCGGAAGTGGCGGGTGGACAGCAGCCGCCACAGCCCGAACGCCACGAGCACCAGCCCGCCGACCACCGGCAGCGCCGCGCCCGTCACCAGGGAGCCGGTGGCGGCCACGACCAGGGCGACCAGGGCCACCGACGCCAGGTGGCCCAGGGCGATCACGGGGATCGACTGGAGCAGCAGGTCGCGGCTGCGCTCCTGCAGGCCGCGGGCCACCGCGAAGAGCCAGCCCATGGCCGGGTTCAGGCCGTGGAAGGCTCCGAGCAGCAGGACCGTCGCGGTGCTCATGGCGGGCATCGTGGCGGGCATGGTCACGGGTAGCAGTAGGAGTCGGAGGAGGCGTCGCCGCCCTGGAGGCGTACCTGGTGGGGGCGCAGGCCGCGGAAGGCGTCGCCGTGGGGGAAGAAGGCGGTGTCGAAGGTGAAGGAGTCGGCGTCGACCTTGGCGAGCCAGGCTCCGACGCCTTCGGGGTAGAACTGGTCGTCCCAGGAGCCGTACAGGGAGTTGGTGAGGTAGACGCGGCGGCCGTCGCGGCTCACCTCGACCATCTGGGGGCCGCCGCGCAGCGGGAGGCCGGGCTCGGCGGGGTGCGGGGTGCGCCGGGTGATGCCGCCGATCCGCAGGGATCCCAGTTCGACCGGCTTGTACGGGTCCGACACGTCGTACTGCTTCAGCTCCCCGGTGCCCCAGCACGAGACGTACAGGCGCTGGTCGTCCACGGAGAGGGCGATGTCGGTGACCAGCGGCGGCACGGCGGCGAACGGCTGCAGCACGGGCGGCAGCAGGGCGGGGTCGGCCGGTTCTGCGGGGATGGTGATGACCTTCCGCGCCTGCCAGCGGCCGTCCTCGTGGAACCACAGCCAGACGGAGGCCGACAGGTCCTCGACGCTGGTGACCACGCCGACGAAGCCGTACAGGCGGGTGGGGTCGTGGGCGGGGCGCAGCTCCAGCGGCATCTGGTGCTGGTCGCCCAGGTCCACCTCCTGGACGTGGCGGCGCTTGCGCAGGTCCCAGAAGTGCAGCTTGTGGCCGTACTTGCGGCCGAGCAGCAGCTCGCCGACCACGCCGTCCTCGATCATGGACGGCGTGCCCCACTCGGAGGTGATCAGCACGTCGTGGTTGATGTGCCACCAGAAGTCGTAGGCGAGGTACTGCGGCCCGCGGTCCAGCTCCCACCGGCCGAGCACCTCGAAGGAGGTGTGGTCGAGCACGGCGATGCCGCCGGGGCCCTCGGCGCCGTCCGCGCCGCCGAGCGCGGAGACGTACAGACCCTCGGGGCCGCAATGGACGGTGTGCGGGCGGGAGTAGCCCGCCCGCCTGGCCAGCGACTCGGCGTCGATCACCTTGACCAGTTCGGGGCTGATCCGGTCCTTGGTGTCGTAGATGTGGATGCGCGAGGAGCGCAGGCCGGGGACGACCAGGTAGCGCCGCTCGACGTGCGGGTGCGGCGCGTTGGGGCACAGGGCGCTGCTGCAGGCGTTCCAGCCGAAGTGGTGCAGCTCGTCGCCGGTGCCGGGCAGGTCGGTCCAGCCGATGACGGTGCCGTAGGCCGGGGAGGCGGGGTCGGTGTCGAGCACGGCCAGCGCGTCCGGACGGTTCGCCGACCGGTCGAAGGCGGCGACGTAGGCCAGCTTCTCCACGGGGGCCTCGACGGCGTCGCGCGGGGAGGGGTAGAACGTGGGGTCGGGGGTCCAGAGAGCCATGACACCAGATATTCACGAGTATCCCTACTGGGTCAATAGGCATCAGCGCCGCAAAGCACAACCACCGACCGACTGAATCGGCACATATCACGCGATACCGTTAAGCGTGTTCTTCGGTATCACGGACATCTGGACCTATGTCATCGGCGCGTTCTTCATCGTGCTGCTCCCCGGCCCCAACTCCCTGTACGTCCTCAGCTTCGCCGCCCAGCACGGCGTCCGGCAGGGCTACCGGGCCGCGGCCGGCGTGTTCCTCGGCGACACCGTCCTGATGGTGCTCGCCGCCGCCGGGGCCGCGTCCCTGCTGCGCGCGACGCCGATGCTGTTCACCGTCGTCAAGTACGCCGGCGCCGCCTACCTGGCCTGGCTCGGCTTCCAGATGATCCGCGGCGCGGTACGGGCCTGGCGGGCCCGTCCGGCGGCGGACGAGTCCGGGGCGGCCCCCGTGCGGCAGGCCAGGCCGTTCCGCAAGGCCCTGACGATCAGCCTGCTGAACCCGAAGGCGATCCTGTTCTTCCTGTCGTTCTTCATCCCGTTCGTGGACCCCGGGTACAGCGCGCCCTGGTTGTCGTTCCTCATCCTGGGCGCGGTGATCCAGATCTTCAGCGTGCTCTACCTCACCACGCTGATCTTCTCCGGCACGTTCCTGGCCGGCCAGTTCCGCCGGCACAGGAAGCTGAGCGCGGGCCTGACCTCGGGCGTCGGCGCGCTGTTCCTCGGGTTCGGCGCCAAGCTGGCCACGGCGTCACTCGGCTGAAAGCCGGGTTCAAGGGTGAGCTGGTTTCGTATGGAACAGATGGAACGCGGCAAAAGCGGCAGTCCTACTCGCCGGGCTCCGGTACGGTAGGCCACCGGCCTTCGGAGTCGCACCCGGCGGTGACGACGACCGGTCCATCCGGCAAGCCTGGACCCCCGAAGCCCGGGTAGACGCTGATCGTCGGCCTATCTGCGGAGCAGTCTTGAACCACCATCCGGTCGCACTCCCCCGTCTGACCGCGCTCGCCCGTCAGGCGGCTCCCCGCCTGCTCGAAGGCGTGGTCGCCCCCCTGCTGGTGTTCTACCTCGCCATGGTCGTGCTGGGCTTCAAGTGGGCCCTGGTTGCCACGGTCTCCTGGGTGTACCTCGGCGTGGCCTGGCGGCTGGCCAGAGGGATCAAGGTGCCCGCCACCATGTTCCTGGCCGCGTTCGCGGTCACGGTGCGGGCCCTGGTGTCGTTCTGGACGGGCACCTGGATGTGGTTCTTCATCCAGCCGGAGCTGGGCACGATCTGCATCAGCATGGTCTTCCTGGCCTCCGTCCGGCTCAACCGGCCGCTGGTGCAGAAGCTCACCCTCGACTACATCCACCTGCCGTCGGCCGTGCTCAAGCACGAGCGGGTGCGCCGGTTCTTCGCCAGGATCACGCTGCTGTGGGCGTTCGTGCTGCTGGCCAACTCGACGCTGAGCATCTTCCTGGCCGTCTACGAGAAGCTGGAGGGCTCGCTCGGCGCGTTCATGGTGCTGCGCACCTCAGCGGTGGCCGTGATCAGCGGGCTGGCGATCACCTTCTCGATCCTGGCGTTCAAGCGCGTCCTGGCCAGGCTGCACGTGGCCCACGCCTGACCGTTCGGCCAGCAGGAACGCTCCACACATCCCCATCACCAGCCCGGTCAGCATGCCGAACAGCTCGGCGAAGTCCGCGACGCCCGTGCCGCCGTAGGCCAGGGGGCCGCCCGTGGACCTGACGATCATCGAGAACAGTCCCCAGCCGAACAGCGAGCCCGACCCGAGCCAGGCCAGCGCCAGCGGCCGCCAGAACGGGCCGTTCCCGCGCCGCCTGACCAGGGCCACGAGCGCGGCCGCCCCGCCCACCGCGAGCAGCGCCTTCAGCCCGTTCTGCACGGCCTGGACGGCCCCGTCGAACGCCATGACGACCCGCAGCGCCCCGACGGCGGTCGCCACCAGGAGCGCGCCCCACGCCACGACCTCCTGGAACGATCTGGTCGCGCTCGGGAACGGCAGCCTGACCGGGGTGGCGAAGACGGCGGGCCAGCGGTCGCGGGCGTAGAGGGCGAAGGCCGTCATGAGGGCGATGCCCAAGGTGATGAAGCCGCCGTAGACGACCATATAGACCCAGCTCTGGATCGGGCCGCCGCGGAAGATCGCCAGGCCGCCGATCAGCACGATCAGCGGGGTCGTGACGGCCAGCACCGACAGCAGGCCGGTGCCCACCCACAGCGGCAGCAGGACCAGCCAGGCGGGCAGCCGCATGCCCCAGCGCATGGTGAAGGCCAGCGCCAGCAGCAGCCCGGCGGCCTCCATGGCGAAGGTCAGCGCGTTCATCCCGAGCATCTGCCCGTTGTCCATGAGCGCCGGGTCGGAGACGCCGACGGGGTCGCCGGTCAGCCAGAGCGTCTTGATCGTGAGGTAGGGCAGCGTGGCGGCGACCGCCACGATCGCGGCGGTGAGCCGGCCGATGCCCGCTCGCTGTTCTGTCGTGCCCCGCTGTTCTGTCATGCCACGATCGTGCGCCTCAGGCGGGCCGGTCCCCTCCCGACCGGCGGGGATCCGCCTCCCCCTCGCGGGGGAGCTCGACGGCCAGGCGGAAGCCGTCGCCGTCGGGGCCCGCGGTCAGCGTCGCGCCGGCCAGCCGGACGCGCTCGCGCAGCCCCGCCAGGCCCAGCCCGCCGCGGCGGGCGCTGGGACGCGAGCTCGGCGGGCCGTTGCGCACGACCACCCGGTGCGGCGCGACCGACACGGCGACCGCCGCCCCCGGCGCGTGCTTGGCCGCGTTCGTCAGCCCCTCCTGGACGACGGCGTGCGCCAGCTCCGACGACGCCCCCGGCGCCAGCTCCAGGGTGATCGACATGCCGGAGTCCCTGGCCCGGCCGACCAGCTCGGCGACGTCCTCGCCCACCGGGGACAGCGGGGCCTCCTCGGCGTCCTCGCGCAGCAGGCCGATGATCTGGCGCAGCCGCTCGGTCGCGTCGGCCGCCGCCATGCGCAGCTCGCCGGCCGCCTTGACCTGGGCCGGGCCGAGCCCGGGGGCGACTTCCAGCCCGCCGGCGCGCACCGCGATCAGCGCCAGGTCGTGGCCGAGCGAGTCGTGCATCTCGCGGGCGATCCTGGCCCGCTCGCGCAGCCGCGCCTGCGCCTCGACCGACAGCCGCGCCTGCCGCCGCTGCTGGAGCACGCCCCGCCGGAGCAGCCCCAGCAGGTACGGCACCAGGTACGTGCCGACGAGCCCGGTGCCCATCGACACCCACAGCGCCAGGTCACCGCCCTGGAGCAGCACGACCCCGCAGCCGATGGCCGTGATCAGGCAGAACACGGCGCCCGCGGGCCACAGCCGGGTCATGCGCCGGCCGGTGAGGTAGGCGTACCAGATGATGAACGGCGAGGTCGCGAGCAGCGGCAGGATCTTCACGTCGCGCCGGGGCAGCAGCCACGTCAGGTCCACCGTCGCGAAGCCCTCGGTGAAGGTCCACGGGCCGAGCGGCAGCAGCAGCACCAGCGCCGCCAGCGGCCAGGGACGGCCCACGAGCACGGCCAGCGCGGCCAGCCCCACCCTGGGCAGCGTCACCAACGCGACCCCGGCCGGATCGACGAACGGGTCGGGGCCCATGGCGGTCACGAAGATGCTCAGCACGGCCCACAGCAGCAGGTCGAGCACGACCTGACGGCGGCTCTCACGACGCAGACGGTTCACGCCCCGACGGTATCCGCCGCCCGGCGCGGCCGGTCCCGCCCGAAGGTCATGCGGCGCCCCTGACGAAAGTCAGGGTGGGGCCTGGTGCAGTGATCACGGTGGGGCTATCCCCACCTGAAAGGCGGATACCTCCTCTCCTGTTTCCGGGGCCCGCAACCGGTTTGATCGTGGGTGTCACGCGGAAGTCGCACGTCCGCCCCTGACGAAAGTAGGGGGTGGCGCGTGCCGATGGGCCGATGTGCCACGACCTGCGGAATTTCTACCTTCATGGGGTAGGCGGCCCTGACCCTCCTAGGGGACGGGCCCGCGTTCGACCGGGGGCATCCCCGATGTCCCCGGTCCGCTCACACCGACAGGCTTTGTGAGTGCCCTGACGATCGGAGTCCACGCATATGTCGCACGCCATTCTCGACCTCGTCCAGCAGGTGATGTCATCGCCATGGCTGTACGTGGCGCTGTTCGCCCTGGCGCTGCTCGACGGGTTCTTCCCCGTCGTGCCCGCCGAGACGTCGGTCATCACCGCGGCGGTGTTCGCCGCCTCCGGCCAGACCAACCTGGCCCTGGTGATCGTGGTCTCGGCGCTCGGCGCGTTCGCCGGCGACCACATCTCGTACCTGATCGGCAACAGGTCGGCGGGGCGGCTGCGGGGCAAGAAGGCGTTCGTCTGGGCGCGTGGCGCGCTGGCCGAGCGGGGCGGGCTGGTGCTGGTCGTGGCCAGGTACATCCCCGGCGGCCGGACCGCGACGACGCTGACCATGGGCGCCGTCGGTCATCCGCTGCGCTCGTTCACGTTCTTCGACGCCATCGCGGCGAGCTCGTGGGCGGTGTACTCCGGGCTGATCGGCTTCTTCGGCGGCATGGCCTTCGAGAACGACCCGATCAAGGGCCTGCTGCTGGGCCTCGGGATCGCGCTGTCGATCACCGGGCTCGTCGAGCTGGTGCGGTGGGCCAGGAAGCGGCGCGCCACCCAGCCTTCCCCGGAACGCCTTCCGGTGGACACGTCCGTTTGACCCTGTCCGGCAACCATCCGTCTGAAAGGAGTGCGCATGAGTGTGCTGGCCGCGGCGATCGCGCTGGTCGGTTCGCTGTTCTTCGCGCTCGGGGCCGCGCTGCAGCAGTTCGAGGCGGCGGGCTCGGCGAAGCCCGCGCTGCTGACCCTGCTGCGCAGGCCGCGCTGGCTGCTCGGCGGCGCCTCCATCGTGACGGGCGGCGGCCTGCACATCGTCGCCCTCGGGCTCGGCCCGCTGACCGTGGTGCAACCGATGGGGGTGGCCAGCCTGCTGTTCGCGCTGCCCATCGCCGCAGCGCTGCACGGCCGCCGGCCCTCCCGCAAGGAACTGGCCGCGGCGGGCGTGGTCGCGGCCGGGCTGATCGGCCTGGTGCTGCTGGTGCCCGAGTCCGACGGGCCGACGTACCTCGCGCCCACGGGCGTGCTCACCCTGCTCGCCGTGGCCGGTGTCGCGGCGGTGCTGCTGTGGGCGGGCTCGAAGGCGGCCTCCCCCGCCGGCCGGGCCGCGCTGCTCGCCACCGGCTCCGGCGTCCTGTACGGCGCGACCGCCACGCTCATGCGCGTGCTCGTGGACGGCGGCTGGAACTGGTGGTACCTGCTGGCCCTGCCGGTGCCGCTGCTGCTGGCGCTGGTGATGCTGCAACGCGCCTACGCCGTCGGGCACTTCGGCGTCTCCTTCGCCTCGCTGCAGATCGCCGACCCGCTCACGGCGGTGGCCTTCGGGGCGCTGCTGCTCGGCGAGCCGCTGCCGTCCGGCCTCGCGCCGATCGCGGCCGCCGCCCTGACCGCGGCGGGCACGTTCGCCCTGGCCCGGACGTCCCCGCTGGAGGCGCGCAACGACGTCGCCTGATCCCCTCCCCTGACCGAAACCCCCTGTTCGTCCCTCGGCCCTCCCCCAGCCGTCCCCCCTTGTGAAAGCGGAGTCACCGTCATGGCCATGCCCCTGCGCAACGTCACCGACCACGCCCAGCTCGCCCCCGCCCCCGAACGTCCCCGCCGCGTCCTGATCTCGACCGACACCTATCCCCCCGACGTGAACGGCGCCGCCTACTTCACCCACCGCCTGGCCACCGGCCTGGCCGCGCGCGGCAACGAGGTGCACGTGGTGTGCCAGTCGGAGGCCGGCCCGGCCAGCGCCGACGTGGTGGACGGCGTGATCGTCCACCGGCTGCGCTCGGCCCCGCTGCTGGTGCACCCGACCATGCGGGTCACCGTGCCGACCAGGCTCGACCGGCTGGTCGCCGACATCGACCCGGACGTGCTGCACACCCAGGGCCACTTCGTGGTCGGCCGGGCCGCCATCGCCGCCGCCCGGCGCCGCGGCGTGCCGGTCGTGGCCACCAACCACTTCATGCCCGACAACCTCTTCCAGTTCGGGCACGTCCCCGAGGCGCTGCGGGCCAGGGCGGGCCGGCTGGCCTGGCGCGACTTCAGCCGCGTCTTCAAGCGCGCCGACCACATCACCACGCCGACCCCGCTGGCCGCCAAGCTCCTGTCCGACCAGGGCTTCTCCCGTGACGTCGAGGCCGTCTCATGCGGCATCGACCTGGCCAGGTTCCACCCGCACGCCGAGCCCAAGTCGTGGGCGCGCCGGCGGTTCGCGCTGCCCGACCGGCCGACCGCCCTGTTCGTGGGCCGCCTGGACGAGGAGAAGCACCTCGACGAGCTGATCCGCGCGCTGCCCCTCGTGCTCAACGAGACCGACGCGCAGCTGGCGTTCGTGGGCCGCGGCAACCAGCGGATGGAGCTGGAGAAGCTGGCCAAGCGCATCGGAGTGGGCGACCGGGTGTTCTTCGTCGGGTTCGTGCCCGACGAGAGCATGCCGCAGGCGTTCGCCGCCGCCGACGTGTTCGCCATGCCGGGCGTCGCCGAGCTGCAGAGCATCGCCACGCTGGAGGCCATGGCGTCCGGCCTGCCCGTCGTGGCCGCCGACGCGATGGCCCTGCCGCACCTGGTGGACGGCAACGGCTACCTCTACCAGCCGGGCGACGTGGTCGCGCTGGCCAGGCACCTGACCGCCGTCCTCACCGACGACGACCTGCGCGCCCGCCTGGGCAACGCCAGCCGGGCGCTGGCGCTCACCCACGACGACCAGGTGTCGCTGGCCCGCTTCGAGCAGATCTACGACGAGGTGGCGCGATGACCTGGCGTGGCGTGCTCGCTCCCGTGGCCGGAGCCGTGGCGGCGGTGGCCGCACTCGGCTACGCGCAGGTGACCCTGCCCGAGCAGCCGCTGATCAGCGACTACGCGCTCGTCCCCGGCGGCATGCCGCCGGTGCTGGCCGGGACGCTGGCGCTGGCCGCCGCCTGCCTGTCGCTGGCGTACGGGCTGGCCGCCCGGGAGCCGGGACGGACCGCCGCGACCCGCGTGCTGCTGCTGGCGGGGGCGGCCGGGCTGATGCTCAGCGCCATCTTCCCCACCGATCCCGGCATGTCGGACGTCAGCACGCTCGGCGGGGAGATCCACCGCTGGTCGGCGGCCGTGGTCTTCACCGCGCTGCCGGTCGCCGGCTGGACCCTGGCCAGGGGACGGGCGGCGGCCGCGCGCTGGAGCGCGGTCAGGGCCCTGAGCGTGACGTCCGGGCTGACGCTGGTCGCGTACCTGGCGGCCCACCCGGCCGCCGTCACCTCCTCGCTGATCGGCGGCGAGGCCTACTACGGGCTGCTCGAACGGGGTCTGGTGCTGGCCGAGATCGTGCTCGTCGTCGCCATGGCGCTGGCCTGCGCACCGGGCCGCGCCGCCGTACAGGTGCAGGGCACGCGGGCCACCGGGGCGCCCGCGCAGCCCGAGAGCCCGCAGCGGCTGGCGGCGTGACGGCGATGCGCAGCCATACTTCGTCCGCCGTCGAACGGTCGGCGGCCTAGCGTGGACCCATGCTCATCACCCACCACGCCGAAGCCCGGGCGGTGCTGGCCGACGGCCGGTACGTGCCGCCGCCCGTCCCGCAGGACGGCGAGCCGGGGACGCTCGCCTGGCTGCGGGCCCACGTGTCGCGCTTCAGCACCGGCGAGACGCACGCCGAACGCCGCCGCCTGGTCGTCGAGCGCCTGTCCGCCCTGGACCCGGCCGAGCTGCGGACGGCCGCCAGGGCCGCCACACGCGACCGTGACGGCGACTGGCGCGGCGTGCCGACGGCCGTGCTGGGGGCCGCGCTCGGCGTGCCGGACACCTCGGCCGTGCCCGCGGCCGCCAGCGGCTACCTGTCGGGCGAGGGGAGCCCGCAGGCCGACGCCGCCGTCGCCGAACTGCTCGGCCTGACCGACCTGCCGGCCGTCACCCTGCTGCTCCAGGGCCACGCCGCCACCGAGGCACTCATCGAGAACGCGCTCGCCCACGCCGTGCCGGGCGACGACCCCGAGGCGGTGCTGCGCGAGACGCTCAGGCAGGACCCGCCGCTGAAGGCCAGCCGCAGGCTCGACACCCGCACCGGCGAGGAGATCACGATCGACCTGGTCGCGGCCAACCGCGATCCCGGGGTGTTCGCCGACCCCGACCGCTTCGACGCCTCCCGCGACCCCGCCCCCCACCTGACGTTCGGGGACGGCCTGCGCCCCTGCCCCGCTCCCGCCCACGCCCTCGCGCTGGCCGCCGGCGTGCTCGACGCGCTCCTCGAAGGGACCCGCCGATGAACTTCCACGACCTGCACAAGCCGGGCGACCCGCTGCTGCTGCCCAACGCGTGGGACTACGGCTCGGCCGCGATCCTGGCCGCGCACGGCTTCCCCGCGATCGGCACCACCAGCCTCGGCGTGTCCGCCGTGCACGGCAAGCCGGACGCCGCCGGCGCGACCAGGGCCGAGACGATCGAGCTCGCCGAGACGGTCAAGGACCTGGGCGTGCTGGTCACGGTGGACATCGAGGGCGGCTTCAGCGACGACCCGCAGGAAGTGTCGGACCTGGTCGCGAGCCTGGCCGCGCTCGGGGTGGCGGGCGTGAACCTGGAGGACGGCCGTCCCGACGGCACGCTGCGCCCGGTCGAGCTGCACCGGCGGATCATCGAGGCCGCCAAGGGCCACGGCGTGTTCGTCAACGCCCGCACCGACACCCACTGGCTGGGCATCGGCGACTGGCGCGAACGGGTGGACGCCTACGAGCACGCCGACGGCATCTTCGTCCCCGGGCTCTCGGATCTCGCGGAGATCGCCGAGGTCGTCGCGCGTACGCGGCTGCCGCTCAACGTGCTCTACCAGCCGGGCGGGCCGACGCTGGACCGGCTGGCCGAGGCGGGGGTGGCCCGGGTGAGCGCCGGCTCGCTGCTCTACCGGGCCGCGCTCCAGGGCGCTCTGGCCGCCGTGCTGGGCGCGCAGGGCAAGGACGCCCCGGCGCTGCCGACGTACGGAGAAATCGCCGCACTCCTCCCGCAGACCCGATAATCGGGGCATGCGCTTCGAGATCCTCGGACCCACCAGCGTGCTGGACGAGGACGGCGCGCCGGTGGCGCTCGGCGGGCCGCGGGTGCGCGCCCTGCTCACCCTGCTGGCTCTGAACGCCGGCCGTGTCGTCGGCGCCGGCCAGCTCGTGGACGACCTCTACGGCCCCCACCCGCCGGACGGCGTGGCCAACGCGCTGCAGTCGCAGGTGTCCAGGCTGCGCCGGGCGCTCGGCCGGGACGTGGTCGAGTTCCACCCGGCGGGCTACCGGCTGGTCGCCGACCCGCACGACGTGGACGCGCGCCGCTTCGAGCTCCTGGCCCTGGACGGGCGGCGGGCGCTGGCCGCCGGGGACGCCGGGCGGGCGGCGGCGCTGCTCTCCGAGGCGCTGGAGTTGTGGCGCGGCGCGCCGCTCGCCGACGCGCCGCACGCGGTGTCCGCCGCGGCCGGGCTGGAGGAGCTGCGGCTGGCGGCCGTCGAGGACCGCCTCCAGGCCGACCTGGCGCTCGGGCGGCACCGCGACCTGGTCGCCGAGCTGCGCCGGCTCACCGCCGCCCATCCGCTGCGCGAACGCCTGCGCGCCCAGCTCATGCGCGCCCTGTACGGCAGCGGCCGGCAGGCCGAGGCGCTGGCCGTCTACGACGAGGCGCGGCGGCTGCTCGACCGGGAGCTGGGCATCGAGCCGGGCGCCGAACTGGCCGCCGCGCACCTCGCCGTCCTGCGCGCCGACCCGTCCCTCACCCCGCAGATCACCCCGCAGATCACCGCGCCGAACCCCCCGCCGGTCCCCTCGTCCCTTCCCACACCCGGAGCGTCGCCGCGCGGTGGGTTGAAGCAGGGGTTGCGGGCGCAGCTGACCAGTTTCGTGGGACGGGCGGAGGAGCTGGCGCAGGTGGGCGCGCGGCTGCGGGACAGCAGGCTCGTCACGCTGATCGGCCCCGGCGGCGCGGGCAAGACCAGACTGGCGCAGGAGGCGGCCGCCCAGGAGCCGGGCGACGTGTGCTTCGTGCCCCTCGCCCACGTGGCCGGCGCCGCCGGGGTGCCCGGCGCGGTGCTGGTCGCGCTCGACATCCGCGACGCCCTGCTGCCCGCGCCCCAGCGCGCCGCGGTCGGCCCCGTCACCCGGCTGCTCACCGCGCTGGCCGAGCGCGACCTGCTGCTCGTCCTGGACAACTGCGAGCACCTGGTCGCCGCCGTGGCCGAGCTCGCCGACGTGTTGCTGGCCTCCTGCCCGGGGCTGCGGGTGCTGACCACCAGCCGCGAGGCGCTGGGCATCACCGGGGAGTCGATCCTGCCGGTGTCCCCGCTGCGCCTGCCGCCGCCGGAGCCGGACGACCCGCTGGAGTACGCCGCCGTCCGGCTGTTCGCCGACCGGGCCGCCGCCGTGCGTCCAGGGTTCGCCGTGGACGCCGGCAACGCCGCGGACGTGGTGCGCATCTGCCGGGCGCTCGACGGGCTGCCGCTGGCCATCGAGCTGGCCGCGGCCCGCCTCCGCACGCTGTCGGTCGCCGACGTGGCGGCCCGCCTGGACGACCGGTTCCGGCTGCTGACCCGCGGCAGCCGTACGGCGCTGCCCCGGCACCAGACGCTGCGCGCGGTCGTCGCGTGGAGCTGGGACCTGCTGGACGACGCCGAGCAGCGCCTGGCCGCCCGCCTGAGCGTGTTCGTCGGCGGCGCCACGCCCGAGGCGGCCGAGCGGGTGTGCGGGCTGCCGGAGGAGGTGCTGTTCTCGCTGGCGGAGAAGTCGCTGGTGGAGTACGTCGGCGGCCGGTACCGCATGCTCGACACGATCCGGGCGTTCTGCGCGGAACGCCTGGCCGACTCCGGCGAGACCACCGCGATCAGGGACGCGCACACCGCCTACTACCTCGACCTCGTCCTGACCGCCGACCCGCTGCTGCGGACCGCCGACCAGCTCGTCTGGCTGGCCCGCCTCGACGAGGAGAGCGACGACCTCGAAGCCGCCGTGCGCTGGACGACCGCGTCCGGGCAGCCGGAGACCGGCCTGCGGCTGCTGGCGCACAGCGCCTGCTACTGGTGGATGCGCGGCCACCGCGGCGTCGTCGCCGGGCTGGCCGCCGCGCTGCTGGCCAGGATCGGCGACGCCTGCCCCGCGGGCATGGAGGAGGAGTACGTCATGTGCCTGCTCGTCACCGCCTGGACGGGCGTGGCCGACGACGTCGTGCGCGAGCGGCTGGCCGAGGTGCGCGAGCTGCTGCCGATCACCCACCTGCCGGAGCGGGTGGAGTTCCTGATGATGATGCGGTCGATGTTCACCGGGCCGCCGGGCGACGTCGAGCAGATCTACCACGAGCTGCAGGCCCACATCGACGGGCTGCCGCCCTGGCAGCGGGCGTTGTCGTACAGCGGCGCGGCGTTCGTGCTGCAGATCCTGGGGCGGGTCGAGGAGTCGCTGGCCACCTTCCGGCGCGCCCTGGCCGCCTTCCGGACCATCGGCGAGCGCTGGGGGACGGTGCTGGTGCTGTCGGGCCTCGGCGAGCTGGCCTCCCGCGAGGGGGACTACGCGGCCTCGTACGCGCTGTCGGACGAGGCGCTGACGCTGGCCCGCGAGCTCGACGCGCGGGCGGAGATGGCCGAGGCCCTGTGCCGGCGCGGCGACGCGCTGCTCGGCATGGGCGAGCCGCTGGGCGGGCGGGCCGACTACGAGGAGGCGGCCGAGCTGGCCCGTCGCGTGGGTTCCATGGACATGCTGGCCTGGGCGCACCTCGGGATGGCCGAGGTGGCGCTGATCGGCGGCGAGCGCGACGCCGCGCTGTCCCTGCTGGCCCAGGCCCGCGCGGAGTGCCCCGACGACTGGTACAGCACCGAGGACATCCGCAACCGCATCGACGAGGCCCTCGGCCGGGCGGTCAGCGAACGGTAGGCGGCCCGTCAGCCGTCCTCGCCACCGTGGACGGCATGACGCGAAAATGGGCCTGTCTGGCCATCGCCTGCCTGGCGACGCTGCTGCTCTCGGTCGATCTCACCGTGCTGCACCTGGCGCTCCCCCGGCTGGTCGCCGACCTCGGTGCGAACTCGACGCAACTGCTCTGGATCGGCGACATGTACGGGTTCGCCCTGGCCGGGCTCCTCGTCACCATGGGCAACCTCGGGGACCGCGTGGGCCGCAAGCGGCTGCTGCTGATCGGCGCGGCCGGTTTCGGCGCCGCCTCGGTGGTGACCGCCTACGCCCCGAACCCCGAGCTGCTGATCGCCGCCAGGACGCTGCTGGGCGTGGCGGGTGCGATGATCATGCCGTCCACGCTCTCGATCGTCAGGAACGTCTTCGCCGACCCGCGCGAGCGGACCGCGGCCATCGGGATCTGGAGCGGGATGAGCGCGGCCGGGTTCGCGCTGGGGCCGGTCGTCGGCGGCGTGCTCATGGACCACTTCTGGTGGGGGTCGGTGTTCCTGATCAACGTGCCGATCATGGCGCTGGTGCTGGTCTGCGGGTTCCTGGTGCTGCCGGAGTCGCGCGGCCCCGCCGGGCGGGTGGACGGGCCCAGCGTGGTGCTGTCCTTCGCCGGTGTCGTGACGGCGGTCTACGCGGTCAAGGAGGCCGCCCACCAGGGCCTGGCGCACGCCGACGTGCTGGGGGCGGCCGTGGTGGGCGCGGTGTGCCTGGTGCTGTTCGTCCGGCGGCAGGGCCGGCTGGCCACGCCGCTGATCGACGTACGGCTGTTCCGGCGGCGGGCCTTCAGCGCGTCCGTGGGCACGAACCTGCTGGCGATCTTCGCGTTGTCGGCCATGAACCTGCTGTTCGCCTGGTACCTGCAGCTCGTCCTGGGGTGGACCCCGCTCCAGGCCGGGCTGGCGCAGCTGCCCGGCGGTCTCAGCGGCGCGGTGGGCGGGGTGCTCGCGGCCCGGCTCATCGGCCGGCTCGGCAGGAACGGCGTGGTCGCGCTCGGCCTGGCGCTGAACGCCGGCGCGTTCGTCCGGTACGCCATGCTCGGCACCGAGCTGGACTATCTCACCCTGCTGCCGGTGATGATGATCGGCGGGCTCGGGGTCGGGCTCACCTTCACCGTGAACAACGACAACATCCTGGCCACCGCGCCCAAGGAGCGGGCGGGGGCGGCGGCCGCGGTGTCGGAGACGGCGTTCGAGCTGGGCGGGGCGCTGGGCATCGCGGTCCTGGGCACGGTGCTCAACAGCGTCTACCGCGCGAACCTGCTGGTGCCCGCGGGGGTGCCCGGCCAGGCGGCGCGGGAGTCGATCGCCGGGGCCACCGCCACGGCGGCGGAGCTGCCCCCGCAGGCGGCCGGGGAGCTGATGCGCGCGGCGCGCACGGCGTTCGTGTCGGGGATGCAGGTGACGACGCTGGTCACGGCGGTCCTGCTGGCCGTGGTCGCGGTGTTCGCGCTGGCCTGGCTGCGCGGCGTGCCGAAGGTCATCCAGGAAGAGCAGCCGGTCCCTCGGTGAGCGACGGGGTCTCCGCCGCGGGCCCGGCGGGCAGCGGGCGCAGGCTGCGCACCCTGGCCAGCACGAGCAGCGCGGCCACGCCCGTCGCCACCGGCGCGACGACGAACGCCAGGGACGCCCCGAAGTGGTCCACGAGCTGCCCGGCGACCGACGACCCGGCCGCGATGCCGAGGGCGATGCCGCCGTTCAGCCAGGTGAACGCCTCGGTCCGGACCTCCGCCGCGACCAGGCCCTCGACCAGGGTGTAGCCGGTGATCACCACGGGGGCGATCACCAGGCCGGCCAGGGCGGCGGCGACGTACATGTGCGGGACGGCTCCGGCCAGCGTGAACGCGCTGGCCGCGACCGCGAGCAGGGCCAGCCCGGCGACCAGCCGGGCGCGGGCGGAGGACCGCCAGCGGACCGCGCCGTACAGCAGGCCGCCGAGCATGCTGGCGCCGGAGAAGACGCCGTAGACGGGTCCGGCGGCGGCGGGCGCGTGCAGGGCGGTGGTGAGCGAGGTGACGCCGACCTGGAGGCTGCCGAAGACCGACCCCATGGCCAGGAAGGCGGCGGCCAGCAGCGCCACGCCCCGCCGGCGCAGCACGCCCTTGGAGGCGGCGATCCTGACCGGCACCGGCTCGGGCGCGCCCGTCCGGACGGCGGCGAAGACCACCGTGCCCACCAGGATCAGCACGAGCCCGCCGAGCAGCGCGACCACCGGCGAGTACGCCGTGGACAGGCCCACCAGCAGCACCGGGGCCAGCGTGAACGTCAGCTCGTCGGTGATCGACTCGACCGCGAACGCCGTGTTCAGCCTGCCGGTGCCGCCGAGCCGGTGCGCCCATCGGGCCCGGACCATCGAGCCGACCTGCGGTCCCGACGCGCCGACGAGGGCGGCCATGGCGACCAGCGGCGCCAGGTGGGCGTGCGCGGCGGCCAGGGCCAGCAGGCCGCCCATGGCCAGGGCGTGCACGGCCACCTGCGGGAGCAGCACGCGGGCCTGGCCGTACCGGTCGGCCAGGCGGCCCGTCTGGGGGCCGATGAGGGCCTGGAAGACGGCGGAGGCGGCGGCGGTGATGCCGGCCGCGCCGTAGGAGCCGGTGGACCACTGGACCAGCAGCAGGATGCCCATCTGGGTCATCGCGAACGGCACCCGGGCCAGCAGCGCGGGCACGAGGAACCGCCAGGCGCCGGGGGTGGCCAGCACGTCGAGGTAGGACTTCAAGGGTCTCCGTCCAGATCATGACGGAGTCCTCCCCCGGGGGAGCGCACCGTCGGAGGTGGGCTTCGACCGGGGTAGATACCGGCGGGTGCCGGCCGCCGAGCGGTCAATCAGTTCACTTCAGTCAAACGCGACGAGAGCCGATCCTATTGCAGGAAACGGGCGACTTACTTCATCTGTCGTCGACCTCAGCTCCGGGAGGCCGGGGAGGTCCCGGAGGCCGGGCGGGAGGTCCCGGAGGCCGGGCGGGAGGTCTCGGAGGCCGGGCGGGAGGCCGGGTGGGGCGCCGTCAGGGGGCCGGGTTCCTCGGGCAGGACCGGAGCATCGTCGGCGACAGCTCGTCGAGGCGGGAGCCGATCATCCTGGCCACCCCCTCGACGGTCTCGATGCCCGCCCCCTCCCCCGGCTGCTCGTCGGTCTGCACCGCCAGCAGCAGGTCGCGCCCCGGCCCGACGACGCGGCCGTAGCTGGTCACCGCCCAGCTGTTGCGGCTGAACGGGCGCGGCGTCCAGCCGTTCTTCAACGCCACCCGGTCCACCGGGCGGGCGGCCGCGCTGACGCCCCACGACTGGTCCTTGACCACGCGTCCCATCAGGCCGAGCACGAGGTCGCGGTCGCGGCCGGACAGGCCCTCGCCGCCCTCCACCAGCACCCGGAGCAGGCGGATGCGGTCGGCGGGGCTGGTGTTGGTGCCGCCCCAGAAGACGCCGGGCCCGGGGACGGTCTCGGTCAGGCCCATGCGCCGGTAGAACTCGCCCATCGCGCCGCCGAGCCGGCCCCACAACGCGTCGGCGGCGCCGTTGTCGCTCTCGATGATCATGCGCTCGGCCAGGTCGCGTTCCTCCTCGCCCAGGACGCCGCGGCCGAGCACGAGCGCCGTCAGGATGTCCACCTTGACGCCGCTGGCGGTGATCATGTCGTGCTGGTGCTCGCCGCGGCCCAGGGTGATGCCGCTGTCGAGCTCCAGCATGCTGTAGGCGACCCGTCCCGGGCGTTTGGACAGGTACTGCTCGATGTCGTGCTCAAGCCGGTCGCGGGCCGCCCTCCCAGCCTTCTTGTCCGGAAATTTCAGGACGCATCGGCCGACCGTCACCGGCGCCTTCCGCACGCCGGGCACCTCGGGCAGCCGTCCGGCCGCACACCCGGCCGCACCCCCGGCCGCGAGCCCCCAGACCACCACGACGACCAGCCGTCTCCACCACACACGCAAACCCCCGCGATCAGCACGTCCCGGGGGTTTTGATCACCTTCTGCCCAGTGGAGCAATGGCCACACCCTGCGCGTCAGGGCAGGAGCACCACCTTTCCGACAGTTCGCCGTCCGGCCAGGTCGGCCACGGCCCGGCCCGCCTCCGCCAGCGGGTACTCGCCGCCCACCAGCGGCCGCAGCCGCCCGGCCGCGGTCAGCGCGAGCAGCTCGCCCAGCGGGGGCCCGACCATCTCCCGCCGCCCCCGCAGCGGACGCAGCCAGAACCCGAGGACGGCGAGGTTGCCCGCGGTGAGCCGCCCGACCTCGACCGGCGCGGCCTGCTCCCCCGACGAGGACCCGTAGCTCACCAGCCGTCCGAAGGGGGCCAGCACGGTCAGCGCCGCGTCGAAGACCGCGCCGCCCACGGCGTCGAGCACGACGTCCACCGGCCGGTCGCCGTTGGCCTCGATGACGCGCTCGGCGTACCCGTCGGCCTTGCCGTCCACGGCGGCGTCCGCGCCGAGGTCGAGGGCGAGCGAGCGTTTGTCCTCGCTGGAGGCGGTGGCGATCACGCGTCCGGCCCCGAACACCTTGGCGAGCTGCACGGCCAGGCTGCCGACGCCGCCCGCGCCGGAGTGGACGACCACGCTCTCGCCCTCCCTGAGCCGCGCCGACGAGCGCAGCAGATGCCAGGCGGTGAGCCCCTGGACGAGCAGCGACAGCGCCTCCCCGGCCCGCAGCGAGCCGGGCACGACCACGACGTCGCCCTCGTCCAGGACGGCCCTGGAGGCGTAGCCGTTGGCGGTGAAGCCCATCACCCGCCGCCCCCGGGGATCGAGCCCGACGACCTCGCTGCCGGGGATATGCGGCAGGCGGTCGGGGGCGGAGTAGTGGCCGGAGATCTGCCGCACGTCGGCGAAGTTCACCCCCGCGGCCTCGACGTCGACCAGCACCTGGCCCGGCCCCACCACCGGGTCGGGCACCTCGGCCTCTTCGAGCACCTCCGGGCCGCCGAAGCGGGTGAACTGGATGGCACGCATGAATCCCCCCATTCCGCGCGATACCCCCCAGCGTAGACGTCAGGCTCCGGAGCCGCCCGGCCGGAGGTGCTCGGCGAGGAAGTCCGCGGTGGCCTCCACGGCCTGCGACACGTACGGCTCGCGGTCGTAGAGGTCGATGTGCTGCTTGGCGTCCACCCAGACGAGCCTCTTGGGCTGATCGAGCCGCCTGAACGCCTCCTCGGCCCCCTCCGGCGGGCAGAACCTGTCGATCACGCCGTGCACGATCAGGGCGGGCTTCGGCGACAGGAAGTCGGCGCCCATCATGTTGTCCATGGTGATCAGCTCGCGCAGCCCCGCCCGGGTCGCCGCGTTCCGCCAGGAGGCGGAGGCCCCGCGCTCGGTGCCGTAGTAGGCGAACGGCTCGTCGCCCGGCATCGCGGCCTCGCCCTCCTCGGCCACGGCGGGCAGGTACTCGACCGGGCCGCCCCGGTCCTGCCGCTCCAGCACGCCGGCGAACCCGGCCAGCGCCGCCTGGTAGTCCATGCCCGACCGCATCGTGTACGGGTTGTTGTAGGCCCCGGCGATGCCCGCGAACGCCCGTACGCGCGGGTCGAAGGCGGCGAACCTCAGCGCGTACCCGGCGCCCAGGCAGATGCCGACCGCGCCGATCAGGTCGCCGTCCACCTCGGGGCGCGACCGCAGCAGCGACACCGCCGCCCGCAGGTCGGCCAGCTTGCCCTGCGGGTCCTCGTGCCCGCGCGGCTCGCCGCCGGACTCGCCCCAGTTGCGGTGGTCGAAGGACAGCGTCACGTAGCCGCGCCGGGCCAGCCGTTCGGCGTACAGGCCGGTGACCTGGTCGCGCACCCCGGTGAACGGCCCGGTGAGCACCAGCCCCGGCCAGGGGCCCGTGCCCTCGGGCGTGCGCAGGTCACCGGTCAGGCGCACGCCGTCGGCGGCGAACTCGACTTTCATGGTGACAAGTGTGCGCCAGGCCCGCGGCAGGCGGGCCCGGCGCCCCCTCGGAACACCGGATCAGGAGTCGAACCCGAGGCCCATCTTGTCGAGCGTGCGCAGCCACAGGTTGCGCTTGCCCTGATGCTGGTCGGCCTGGGCGATCGACCACCGGGTGAACTGGATCACCCCCGACCGGACCGGCTCGGGTGGGAACGGCACCGGCTTCTCCTTGACCATCCGCAGCTCGGTCCGCTCGGTGGCCTCCCCCGACAGCAGGTCCAGCATCACGTTCGCGCCGAACCTGGTGGCCCCGACGCCCATGCCGGTGTAGCCCACGGCGTAGGCCAGCCGGCCGCCGTGCGCCGTGCCGTAGAAGGCGCTGAAGCGGCTGCAGGTGTCGATCACGCCGCCCCAGCGGTGCGTGAAGCGCACCTGGGAGAGCTGGGGGAACGTGGTGGCGAAGTGCTCGGCCAGCTTGACGAACGTCTCGTCGCGCTGCTCGTACTCCGGCTTGACCAGGCCGCCGTTGTAGTAGACCGCGTCGTAGCCGCCCCACAGGATGCGGTTGTCGTCGGTGAGCCGGTAGTAGTGGAACTGGTTGCCCGAGTCGCCGACGCCCTGCCGGTTGTGCCAGCCCACCTCGGCGAGCTGGGCCGCGCTCAGCGGCTCGGTCATCAGGGCGTAGTCGTACACCGGGACGACGAAGTGCTTGAGCCTGCGCAGCAGGGGCGGGAAGACCCCCGTGCCCAGCGCCACCCGGCGGCCCACCACCGACCCGTACGGGGTGCGCAGGGTGATCGTCGTGCCGTCGTCGCGCAGCGAACGCACCGGGCTGCGCTCGAAGACCCGGACGCCGAGCCGCAGGCACGCCTCGCGCAACCCCCAGGCCAGCCGCGCCGGGTCCAGCATGGCGCAGCCGCTGCGTTCCCACAGGCCGCCCAGGTAGGTCGGCGAGTTGACCTCGGCCCGCACCTGCCGCTCGTCCATCGGCACGTAGTCGAGGCCGAGCTCGGAGATTAGGTCCAGGTGTTCGCCCAGCGAGTCGAGCTGCCACGGCTCGGTGGCCACGTGCAGCTCTCCGGTGCGCTCGAAGGAGCAGTCGATGCCGTGCCGCTCCAGCGTGCGCTCGATCTCGTCGAGGTTGTCCACGCCCATGCGTTCGAGGCGGCCGATCTCCTCCGGCCACCGTTCCAGGCCGTTGGCCAGGCCATGGGTGAGGGTCGCCATGCAGAACCCGCCGTTGCGGCCGGTCGCCGCCCAGCCGATCCTGCGTCCTTCGAGCAGGACGACGTCCAGCGAAGGGTCACGTTCCTTGGCCATCAGGGCCGTCCAGAGCCCCGAGAAGCCTCCGCCGACGACGACCAGGTCGGCGTCGGTGTTTCCGATGAGCCGCGCGCGCGGCTCGGGTCTGGCCGGGCTGTCCAGCCAGTACGGCTTGCGCTCCGCGTCAGCCAGCGCCTTCAGCGGATCCACAAATCCCACTTCCCTACGAAAGTCTTAGTTGTTCTTTGTTGATTGCGGGATCCAAAAGCATGATGTGATCACGCGCGGGTTCCCCCCGCCGAAATCCGATCTCGCCTCCCTGTTCTTGGTCGGAATACACCAATCCCCCCGCCGGATCGCGGGGGGAAAGCCTGTTGGAGCAGATCCTAGGCGCGGCGTCTGGCGGCCACGGCGTTCGCCACGGCGATCAGCACCCCGATCCCGAAGATGAGCGTACCCATCACGTTGACCTGCGGTGGAATGCCGGTCTTCACCGCACCCACGATCCACAGGGGGAAGGTGACGGTCGAGCCGTTGACGAAGCTCGTCACCACGTAGTCGTCGATCGACAGCGCGAAGGAGAGCATCGCGCCCGCGAGCACGCCCGGCATGATCGAGGGCAGCGTCACCTGCCGGAAGGTGCCCCAGGCGGTCGCGCCGAGGTCCTTGGCCGCCTCCTCCAGCGACGGGTCGAGCGTGATGACCCGCGCCCTGACCGTCACCACGACGAAGGAGAGCGAGAACAGCACGTGCGCGAGGATGATCGTGTTGCCGTCGCGCGGCACGTTGCCCGAGACGAACAGCGACAGCAGCGAGGCGCCCATCACCAGCTCCGGCGTGGAGATGGCGGCGAAGACCAGGAAGTTCGTGGCGCCGAGGCCGCGGAAGCGGTACCGGCCGACGGCCAGGCCCAGCATCGTCCCGATGACGACCGTGATGACGGTGCTGGCCAGGGCGATCACGATGGAGTTGCGCAGCGCCGTGGTCAGGTCGGAGATCTCGAAGAGCTCGCCGTACCACTTGAGGGTGAAGCCCTGCCAGCTCGTGTTCGACTTGCTCTTCTTGTCGTTGAAGCCGAACAGGATCATGACGGCGATCGGCGACGACAGCCACACGATGATCAGCCAGGTGTAGACGTGCAGCAGGCGGTCGCCGAACCTGCCCCGCGTGCCCCTGCTCATTGCTCGCTCACCGCTCATCGCGCCGCCGCCTCCAGGACGTTCTCGGTGCCGAGCGCGCGGGCGTAGACGAAGATGCCCACCAGCAGGATCGCCATCAGCGTGAACGACAGCGCCGAGGCGGTCGGGTAGTCGAGGTTGGTCAGGTACTCGGTCTGGATGATGTTGCCGATCATGGTGTTGGCCGTGCCGCCGAGGATCTGCGCGTTGACCGGGTCGGCCGTCGCGGGCACGAACGTCATCAGCACGCCGGCGAAGACGCCGGGCAGCGACAGCGGCAGCACCACCCGGCGGAAGGCTCCGGCGCGGGTGGCGTACAGGTCCTGGGCCGCCTCCACCACCCGCGGGTCCACCCGCTCCAGGGCCACGTAGATCGGCAGGATCATGAACGGCAGGAAGTTGTAGGTGAGCCCGCCCACCACGGCCACGGTCGTGGCCAGCACGTGGAAGCTCTCCGGCAGCAGCCCCCAGCCCTTCAGCGTCCCGAACAGGATGCCGTTGTCGGCCAGCAGGAAGTTCCACGAGATCGTCCGCAGCACGAACGACACGAAGAACGGCAGCAGCAGCAGGAACAGGTACACCGACTTGCGGTTGCCGCCCTTGAAGGCGATCCAGTACGCCACCGGGTAGCCGATCACCAGCATGGCCACCGTGGCCAGGCCGCCGTACAGGAGCGAGCGCAGCAGCTGGTCGCTGTACCTGCCGAGCGCGTCGGCGTAGTTGGAGAAGCTGAACGTCATCGCGTAGCCGTCGATGGCGTTGCCCGTCTGGAGCGAGACCGACGCCATCGCCACCATGGGCACGACCAGGAAGATCGCCAGCCACAGCCAGCTCGGCAGGGCGAGCAGGTAGGGGGTGAGCCGTTTCATGGCTATGCCTGGGTGATCGACTGGAAGATGGAGTTGAACACCTGCTCCTGCTGGGTGGTCAGCGTGGTGTAGGTGCGCAGCTTGGCGTAGTCGGCCTCCGAGGGGAACATGAGCGGGCTGTCCACCATGTCCTCCAGGGCCTTCTTGTCCTCGCCCTTGGCCGTCGCGGCCTTCTCGCGCAGGAGGTCCTGCACGGCCGGGATCGGGGTGACGAACTGGATGAACTCATCCAGGTCGGCGGCCACCGCGGGCTGGTACAGGTAGTCCATGAGGGTGAGCGCGTCCACGGGGTTGGCCGCGCCCTTGGGGATGAGCATGTTGTCGGTCCAGATCGTGCCGCCCTCCGCCGGCACCACGAACTTGACCGGCTCGCCGGCGAGCTGCCGCTGGAAGACGTCGCCCGACCAGGCCATGGTCAGCCAGACGTCGCCCTTGGAGACCGCGTCGATGTAGCTCTGGTCGTAATATTTCCGGACGATTCCCGCGTCGCGCTGCTGCTTGAGCTTCTCCCCGGCCTTCTTCCAGTCGGCCTCGGTCGACTTCTCCGGATCGACGCCCAGCGCGAACATCGCGAAGTTGCCGATCTCCTGCGCGTCGGCCATCATCCCGACCCGCCCCTTGTACTTGGGGTCGAACAGGGCCTCGATGCTGGTGATGTCGTCCTTGACGTACTTGGTGTTGTACGCGATGCCGGTCACGCCCGAGGTGTAGGGCATCGTGTACTGGTTGCCCGGGTCGTAGGCGCGTTCCTTGTACTTCTCACCGGCGTTGGCCAGGAAGTTCGGCATCCGGCTGTGGTCGAGCGGCACGATGTAGCCGAGCTCGACCATGTGCTGGAGCTGCACGCCGTTGGTCATCACGATGATGTCGTAGCCGAGCGACTGGCCGGCGCGGAGCACGGGGTCGGCCTTGCCGAAGAACTCCGCGTTCTCCTGGATGACCTCCTTGTACTCCACGGAGATGCCGGTGGTCTGGGTGAACTTCTTCAGCGGGGCCTGGTCCTCGGGCATGTACTCGGGCCAGTTGGCGAAGACGAGCTTGCCGTGCTTGCTCTGCTTGGACCAGTAGTCCTGGACGGCGTCGGCCTTCGGAGGGGCGGCCTTCTGGCCCTGGACGCCACAGGCGGCGAGCGCGAGGCCGGCGGCGGACAGGCCGGTGACACGGAAGAAGTCGCGGCGGGTGCGGGGCTGGGTCATGCCCCTCAGGAGGGCGGGGGTGATCTGGCGGGGGTTCATGGGGTGCTATCAACTTCCAATCACATAAGAGTGCTGCGCCTCCCACGACAGCCACACGGAGTCGCCCCGCTCCGCGGTCGCCGTCGCGTCATGCGCGTTCTGCTCGAAAACGGTCATCTCGGCCCCGTCGGCGAGCTGCACCGCGTAGCTGTTGGAGGTGCCCAGGTAGACCATCTCCGTGACGGTCCCGGGGACGGCGCTCAGCCCGGGTCCCGGCTCGTCCGCGCAGATCGTGATCTTCTCGGGGCGGACGGTCACCGTCACGTCGCCCTCGTGGTCCGGCACCAGCACCCGGCCGCCGCCGATCGCCAGCACCCCGCCGGTCACCGTCCCGGTGATCAGGTTGGAGGTGCCGATGAACCCCGCCACGAACGCGGTGGCCGGCCGTTCGTAGATCTCCCGCGGGCTCGCGAGCTGCTCGACCAGCCCGTCGTTCATCACGGCGATCCTGTCGCTCATGGTCAGAGCCTCGTTCTGGTCGTGCGTCACGTACACGAACGTGATGCCGACCTCGCGCTGGATGCGCTTGAGCTCGATCTGCATGGCCTGGCGCAGCTTGAGGTCGAGCGCGCCCAGGGGCTCGTCGAGCAGCAGCGCCCGCGGCCGGTTGACTAGCGCGCGGGCCAGCGCCACGCGCTGCTGCTGGCCGCCGGACATCTCGCGCGGCCGGCGCTTCTCCCGGCCGGTCAGGTCGACGATCTCCAGCATCTCGCCGACCCGCCGCCGGATCTCCTCCGGCGGCGTCCTGCGCTGCTTCAGGCCGAACGCCACGTTGTCCCACACGCTCATGTGCGGGAACAGGGCGTAGGACTGGAAGACCATGTTGACGTCGCGCTTGTTCGGCGGGACGTCGGTGACGTCCTTGCCGTGCAGCCGCACGAGCCCTTTGGTGGGCTCCTCGAAGCCGGCGATCATCCTCATGGTCGTGGTCTTGCCGCAGCCGGACGGGCCGAGGAGGGAGAAGAACTCCCCCTCGGCGATGTCCAGCGACACACCCTTGACCGCCTGGACGACCTCGCCGTGCGAGAGGTACTCCTTGACGACGTCCTCAAGCTGAATCGCGGATAGCTCGGTCATGTCCAGGGCTCGTCCTTATTCGCCGATGTAGTGCATGACGTGCTTGACCCTGGTGTAGTCGTGCAGACCGAACACCGACAGGTCCTTGCCGTACCCGGAGTGCTTGAAGCCGCCGTGCGGCATCTCCGAGACGAACGGGATGTGCGTGTTGACCCAGACCACGCCGAAGTCGAGGCGGTTCGACATGCGCATGGCGCGGCCGTGGTCGGAGGTCCACACCGAGCTGGACAGGCCGTACTTGACGTCGTTGGCCTTGGCCAGCGCGTCTGCCTCGTCGGTGAACGTCTGGACGGTGATGACGGGGCCGAAGACCTCGTTCTGCACCATCTCGTCGTCCTGGCGCAGGCCGTCCACGACGGTGGGGGCGAAGAACCAGCCCTTGTCGCCGACGCGGTGACCGCCGGTGAGCACCTTGGCGTGGCCGGGGACCCGGTCCATGAAGCCCTGGACCCTGGCGAGCTGGTTCTCGTTGTTGAGCGGGCCGTAGAGCGCTTCCTCGTTGCCCAGGTCGCCGGTCACGGTCGCGGCGGCGGCCTCGGTCAGCGCGGCCACGAACTCGTCGTGCACGCTCTCCTGGACGAGCACGCGGCAGGCCGCGGTGCAGTCCTGGCCGGCGTTGTAGAGACCGGCGGTGGCGATGTCGGCGGCGGCCTTGGCGAGGTCCTTGACGTCCTCGAAGACCACGACCGGCGCCTTGCCGCCGAGCTCCAGGTGCACCCGCTTGAGGTCGTCGGCGGCGCTCTTGGCGACCGCCATGCCCGCGCCGACGGACCCGGTGATCGCCACCATGGCGGCGGTCGGGTGGCCCACGACGAGCGCGCCGGTCTCGCGGTCGCCGGTGACGACGTTGAAGACGCCGGGCGGCAGCACCGAGCCGACGATCTCGGCCAGCTTGAGCGTGGAGGCCGGGGTGGTGTCCGACGGCTTGAGGACGATCGTGTTCCCGGCGGCCAGCGCCGGGGCGATCTTCCACACGGCCATCATCATCGGGTAGTTCCAGGGGGTGACCTGGCCGACGACGCCGATGGGCTCGTGCCTGATGACGCTGGTGTGCTCGGCGAGGAACTCCCCGGCCGTGGGCCCCTCCAGGGTGCGCGCGGCGCCGGCGAAGAAGCGGAAGTGGTCGGCCGCGACCGGGGTCTCGTCCTCGGCCATGCGGGCGCGCGGCTTGCCGGTGTTGAGGCACTCGGCCTCGTTGATCTCGTCGGCCCGGGCGTCGATCGCGTCGGCGACCTTGAGCAGCAGGTTCGCCCGCTCACCGGGGGTGGTCCGACCCCACGACTCGAACGCGGCGGCCGCCGCGGCGTAGGCCGCGTCGACGTCCTCGACGCCGGAGACCGGGGCCTGAAGGTAGGCCTCTCCCGTGCAAGGGTCGATGATGTCGGAGAACCGGCCGCTCTGGGCGTCCACGAACTCACCGTTGATGAAGTTCTGCAGACGGGTGGTCAATGCACGACCTCCTCGTTGAGGTGGCTGAGATGCCGCGACTCTTACAGAGCAGATGCATCTGGACAAGGGATTTCGTGGTGAAGATATCAAATTGCTACGAATTCGCTTGACACACCGCCAAGAACTGACAACATGTCGCACCAGGACGGCAATCGAGCGGGAACGCCCCCGTAACGCCGGACCGCTAGGAGGATTCCTCTGACATGACGACGCCGCCCCGCGTACGACGAAACAACGCCAGTTCCGGGCCCGTCGTGCTCGACGATCTCTCCAAGCAGATCATCGAGCAGCTCCAGTCAGACGGGCGCATGCCCTACGCGGCGATCGGCAAGGCCGTCGGGCTCTCCGAGGCCGCGGTCCGTCAGCGCGTCCAGCGGTTGCAGGACGCCGGGGTGATGCAGATCGTCGCGGTCACCGACCCCCTCACCCTCGGCTTCCCCCGCCAGGCGATGATCGGGGTCAACTGCGAGGGCGACCTGGAGTCGGTGGCCGACGAGCTGTCGGCCATCGAGGAGATCGACTACGTGGTGCTCACGGCGGGCTCCTTCGATGTGATCGTCGAGGTGGTCTGCGAGGGCGACGGGCACCTGCTGGAGATCCTCAGCAAGATCCGCGCCATCCCCGCCGTCCGGGCCACCGAGTCGTTCGTGTACCTGAAGCTGCGCAAGCAGTCGTACTCCTGGGGCACGCGCTAACCGATCCGCGCCACGGCCCGCACGGGCGCGCCGTCAGCGCCGTCGAGCCGCAGCGGCATCATCCAGACCTCGATCGGCCGCCCTCGGGCCTGGGCGTCCAGCAGCCGGTCGAGGCCGGTGAGGTTCTCGGCGATCACGGCGTGCGCCCCGCACAGGACGCGGTGGGCAGGGAAGTCGTCGGCCGGCGTCGGATCGACGCTCAGCGCGTCGATGCCGACCGTGCGCACGCCCCGCTCCACCAGCAGCGTGGCGGCCTCCTCGGTGAGGAAGGGGTGGGCCTGGTAGGACTCGCCGCCCCAGTGGGCCGACCAGCCGGTCGCGACCAGCACGATCGGCGCGTCGCCGCCGGACGGCCAGGCCGGGCCGTCGAGCAGCCCGGCCCCGATCGGCGACCGGGGCGCGAGCCCGCGGGCGTCGGCCACCACGGCGGGCCCGGCGAAGCGGGACAGCGGCAGGTCGCCGAGCGCCGGCAGCGCGTCGTCGATGTGGAAGGGGGCGTCGACGTGGGTGCCCGACTGCGAGCCGAGGTGCAGGCCCAGCACGTTGACGCCGTCGCGGGCGACGGTGAGCGCCGGGACGACCGAGACCTCGGGGTCGCCCGGATAGACCGGCATCCCGGTCTCGACGGGCACCGACAGGTCGACGAGTTCCATCACGCCATCGATTCTGCCGCGTCCACGATGGGCAGGATCGGCGTGTCGGCCGAGCGCACCAGGCGCGGGCCCTGCGGGCCGTACACCTCGCGCGGTTCGGGGAAGAGCGCGAGCAGCGTCAGGTAGAGCACGGCCGCGACCGCGAGGCCCAGCGGCAGCGAGACGTCCACGCCGCCGGCCAGGTCGCCCAGCGGCCCGACGAACTGGCCCGGCAGGTTCACGAACGTCAGCGCCACGGCGGCCGCGAGCAGCCACGCGGTGAGGCCGCGCCAGTTCCAGCCGTGGGTGAACCAGTACCGCCCGCCGCGCTGCCGCCGGTTGAAGACCTGCAGCGCGTCGGGGTCGTACCAGCCTCTGCGGGTCACGTAGCCGAGCATCATGATCACCATCCAGGGCGCGGTGCAGGTGATGATCAGCGTGGCGAACGTGGAGATGCTGGCCGTCAGGTTCGCCGCGAAGCGCCCGACGAAGATGAAGACGATCGACAGGGTGCCGATGAACACGGTCGCCTGCACCCGGGAGAAGCGCGGGAACACGCTGGAGAAGTCGAGCCCGGTCCCGTACAGGGAGGTGGTGCCGGTGGACATGCCGCCGATCAGCGCGATCAGGCAGACCGGGACGAAGTACCAGGCCGGCGAGATCGCCAGCAGCCCGCCCACGTAGTTGGGCGCGGCCGGGTCGACGTACTCGGCGGCCTTGGCGGCGATGATCGAGGCGGTGGCCAGCCCGAAGAAGAACGGCAGGATGGTGGCGAGCTGCGACAGGAAGGCCGCCGCCATCACGCGGGAGCGCGGGGTCGAGGCCGGGATGTAGCGGGACCAGTCGCCCAGGAAGGCGCCGAAGGACACGGGGTTCGACAACACGATCAGCGCCGCGCCGATGAACGACGGCCAGAACAGCGGGTCGCCGGCCGCCAGCGTCCCGGGGTAGGACGGGTCGAAGTCCCCGGCGAAGGCGAACAGCCCGAGCACGAACAGCAGCGACGCCGCCGCGACCGCGATCTTGTTGACGAACAGCATGAAGCGGAAGCCGTACACGCAGACCACGAGGACGAGCAGGGCGAAGACGGCGTAGGCCACACCGTAGGACAGGTCGGTGTCGGGCAGGCCGACGAGCCGGTGCGCGCCGCCCACCAGCGCGTCGCCCGACGACCACACCGAGATCGAGAAGAACGCGATGGCGGTCAGCAGCGACAGGAACGAGCCGACCACCCGGCCGTGCACGCCCAGGTGGGCCGAGGAGGAGACGGCGTTGTTGGTGCCGTTGAGCGGCCCGAACAGCGACAGCGGGGCCAGGATCAGCGCCCCGACCACCAGGCCCAGCACGGTGGCCGCGAGCCCCTGCCAGAACGACAGGCCGAACAGGATGGGGAAGGCGCCCAGCACGCAGGTGGCGAACGTGTTCGCGCCCCCGAAGGCGACCCTGAACAGGTCGAACGGCCCGGCGGTGCGGTCGGCGTCGGGGATGCGCTCGACGCCGTAGGTCTCGATCTCGGTGATGCTCATGTCTTCTCCTGCATCGCCAGCAGGCTGACGAGGTCGTAGGCCACGTGGGAGGCGGCGACCGAGGTGATCTCGGCGTGGTCGTAGGCGGGCGCCACCTCGACCACGTCGGCCCCGATCAGGCGGCAGCCGGCCAGACCGCGGAGGATCTCCAGCAGTTCCCGGCTGGTGAGCCCGCCGGCCTCCGGCGTGCCGGTGCCGGGGGCGTGGGCGGGGTCGAGCACGTCGATGTCGACCGAGACGTAGAGCGGGCGGTCGCCGACGCGCTGCCGAAGCACGTCGATGACCTCGTCCAGGCCGCGGCGGAGCACGTCGGCGGCGGTCAGGATGCCGAAGCCGAGCCGCCGGTCGTCCTCCAGGTCCTTCTTGCCGTACAGCGGGCCCCGGATGCCGACGTGGCTCAGCGCCTCGGTGTCGAGGAGTCCCTCCTCGACCGCCCGGCGGAAGGGGGTGCCGTGGGTGTACTCGGCGCCGAAGTAGGTGTCCCAGGTGTCGAGGTGCGCGTCGAAGTGCAGCAGCGCCACGGGGCCGTGCTTCCTGGCCGCCGAGCGCAGCAGCGGCAGCGCGATCGTGTGGTCGCCGCCGATGGTGACCAGCCGGGCGTCCAGCTCGTCGGCCGCGGCCTCGATGGTCTCGACGGCCTCGCCGATGTCGAACGGGTTCGCCGCGATGTCACCGGCGTCGGCGACCTGGACGCGCTCGAACGGCGAGACGTCCAGTCCGGGATGGTAGGGCCGCAGCAACCGGCTGGCCTCCCGTACGGCGGCGGGGCCGAACCGGGCGCCCGGACGGTAGGACACGCCCGCGTCGAAGGGCACGCCCACGACGGCCACGTCCGCCCGCTCGACCTGGTCGAGCCGGGGCAGCCGGGCGAAGGTGGCGGGCCCGGCGAAGCGCGGGACCCGGGAGGAGTCGACGGGACCGATATGCATGTTCGTCAGTGTTCGTCACGCTTCTGACCTGCGGCAATTGTTACTCCCACAAAGTAATACGGTGTGTGTTGTGGCTGACCACAAGCTGACGGTCGAAGACCTTCTCCGCTCCCCCGCTCTCCAGCTCCGGGTGCTCGCCGGCGAGGCCGGGCTGTCCCGCTCGGTCTCGTGGGCGCACGTCAGCGAGCTGGCCGACCCGACGCCCTGGCTGCTCGGCGCCGAGGTCATCATGACGACCGGTCTCGCCCTGCCGCGCTCGGCCGCCCGGCAGCGCGCCTACCTCGAACGCCTCGACGACGCGGGGGTCTCGGCGCTCGCCCTGTCGGCCCAGTTGCACGTCCCGCCGCTGCACCGGGCGTTCTACGAGGCCGCCGAGGAGCGCGGCATGCCGGTGCTGGAGGTGCCGCTCGCGGTGCCGTTCATCGCCGTCTCGCAGGAGGTGGCGGCGGCGCTCCAGGAGGACGCCAGCCACCGGCTGGGCGCCCAGCTCCAGGTCTTCGGCGCGCTGCGCTGGCTGGCCGCCGAAGACCTCGACACGGTCACCCTGTTCAAGCGCCTGGAACGCCTGTCCGGCTACGACGTCTACCTGTGCACCCCGCAGGGCCGGCCGCTGCTGCCCGGCGTGCCGGTCCCCTCGCTGGACGTCCTGCCGGCCGAGCCCGACGCGCCGCCCACGATCCCGGGCGGCTTCGCGCTGCCGGTGCCCGCGCCCGGCGGCCCCGCGGGTTTCCTGGTGGCCTTCGAGCGGGAGGGCGCGCGGCCCGCCGGGCTGGCCGTGGTCCAGCACATCGCCACCGTGGCCGCCCTCCAGGTCGCCATGGCCAGGCACGAGCGCGAGACCCTGCGCCGAGAGGGCGCCGAGACGCTGGCCGAGCTGCTCCAGGACGTGCTCGACCCGCCCGCGGCCCGGCGCCGGCTGGCCAGGATGGGCCTGTCCCTGGAGACCGGGTCGGTGCTGCTCGTCGTGCGGCACGCGCCCGACGACGCGCTGCGCCGGGCGGTGGGCGAGCTGTCGCACCTGCTGCTGCGCCGCGGCGACGACCACTACCTGCTGGGGCCCCCCGAGCTGGGGCCGGCGGTGGCCGCCGTGCCCGGGGTCAGCGCGGGGGTGAGCCGGCCGTTCCCGCCGGGCGAGTCGCTGCGGGTCGCCCAGCGCGAGGCCGTGTGGGCGGCCGCGCACGCCGCCGAGTCGGGCAAGGCGCTGGTCCACTACGGCGACGACACCACCGGCCGCTGGCTGCCCGACGACCCCTCGACGCTGTCGGCCCTGGTCGACCACGTGCTGGGCGAGGTGCTGGCCTACGACGAGGCCCACGACTCGCGGCTGCTGCTGTCGGTGCGCACGTGGATGGAGCGCAACCGCCACGTCGAGGACGCGGCGGCGGCGCTGCACGTCCACCCCAACACGCTGGCCTACCGGCTGCGCCGGTTCGCCGCGCTGAGCGGGCGCGACCTGTCGTCCAGCGCGGCGTTCGCGGAGGTCTGGCTGGCCGTGCGCGCGGCCCGTCAGCTCGGCCTCTGCTAGGGCCGCGGGGTCAGCGGAGCTGGACGGTGGCGATCTCCCACGGCCTCAGCGGCAGCCTGAGCGTGCCGTCCGCCGTCTCCAGCGGCTCGCCGGGGCCGCCGGTCAGGCCGGCCCGCCGGGCCTCGGTGAAGGCCCCCCGCACCACGGCCTCGGTGCCGGACGCGGTGAGCGCCACCAGGCGCAGCTCCTGCCAGTCGTCGCGGCGGCGCAGCGAGCTCATCGTCACGCCCTGACCGGACACCGACAACCCGTGCGCCGCCGGCGGCGGGGTCAGCTCGCGATCGCCGCCGCCCGGCACCACCAGCAGGTCGTGCCGGTACAGCTCCGCCTGCGGCGGCACGTCCCGCCAGTCCAGGTACGGCATCAGCGCCAGCGACACGGTGTGCGGCCCGCGTGACTGGGCGGCGGGGGTCGGCAGTTGCGGGCCGGCGGGCTCGGGGCGCAGCCTGTTGTGGTTGCGCGACAGGTAGCCGACCGAGCGCAGCAGCGTGAGCGCCAGCTCGTACCCGTCGTCCAGCAGCTCGTACTCGGTGACGTGCTCCAGCAGCGCGGCGACGCCGCCGGCGGCCACCCAGCCGGAGGCGGGGAAGGTGGGCAGCGGGGTCTCGCCGCAGCCGCCCTCGGCTTCGAGCTCCCGCCGCACGATCGCGAACTGCCCCTCGGCCAGCGAGTGGTCGGCCCGCCTGGGCAGCGGCACGTGAAAGCGCACCCGGTGGTCCGCGCACCGGTTGTCGAACGACACCCGCAGCCGGACGAACGGCTCGCCCGCGCGCAGCTCGACCCGCATGGTGACCACGATGTCCTCGGTCGCGCCGGTGCGCGCGGGCGGCGGCAGCTCCGGCGTGTTCGGGACGGGCTCGCCCGCCGCCGGCCACAGGTAGACCCGGGTGATCTCCACGGCGGCGACGAGCGGGCCGCCTTCGATGATCTCCGTGTCGATCGAGATCGGCTCGGACACGACCAGGTCGTCGGCGGGGGGCGCGTGGTTGTAGGTGTCGCCGGAGTCGCCGCCGTCCTCGATGCGGCCCACGCCGGTGATCGTCCGGCCGTCCTCGCCGAACAGGCCGAGGGTGCCGTCGGGCTCGATCTCGACCCGCAGCAGCCCGTTGTCCATCACCGTGGGGCCGGCCTTGACGGGCAGGACGCCGGTGTCGGAGGAGAGCCAGCAGTGCTGGTGGTGGCGGTTGGTGCGGACCTCCGCCAGCGGCGCGGGGTGCGTGGGCTCGGGCGGGCCGGGGCGCAGGCTCGTGTGGCCGAGCGCGGGCACCTCGACGAAGGCGGCGACCGTGGCCCGGGGCTCGGCCTCGACGCGGACATAGGTCACGCCGTCGAGCGCGCGGCGCACCTCGGCCTGGTCGAACGGCCCGCGCGGCTCCCTGCCCACGGTGAGCAGGAGGATGTCGTCGAACACCTGCCAGCTGATGATGTGCTGGCCGTACAGCTCGGTGCCGTGCACGAAGCCCAGCACGGTGAGGGGGTCGATGCGCTCGTCCAGCAGCAGCACCGGCGCGCAGTCCAGGGGCTGGGTGGGCACCGGCGCGCCGGAGGGGCCCACCAGCGGCCCGCTGCCGCCGGCCACGTCGGCGAGCACCACGCCGCCGCGCACGGCCGGCGTCGGATTGACGACGAGCACGCCGTCGGCCGGCACCGCCGCCGCCAGCCGCGCGGTCACCATGTCGCGGACGGCCTGCCCGAGCTGCTCGGCCTCGGCGATGCGGGCGGCGACCTGCTGGGCGGTCTCGTCCACGCCGCAGCCGGTGACCGAGTCGTGGCCGCTGGCCTCCACCAGCCGCCGCCAGGCCATGTCGAGGAACCGGCCGGGCCACGGGCCGCCCCAGAGCGTGGCCAGGGGCTCGGCGTAGCGCTCGACCATGCGCTCGGCCCGGCCCATGGCCTGCTTGACGGCGACGCGGGCGGAGATGACGCCGGGCAGGATGTTGGCGCGGGCGTGCGAGCGCAGCTCGCCGACGACCTGCGGCAGCCCCGCGGTGTCACCCGAAAATTTCTCGATATATCCAGACAAGGTGTCCATGCGGGCGCCGACCGCCGCCACCATCTCCGGCAACCCGCGCACGGGGGCCGAGTGGTCGGTGCCGTACATGGCCAGCAGCTCGCCCTGCGGGCCGTGCCAGGCGCGCATGGTGGCGACGAACTCCGCCGCCCGCTCCTCCAGCCCCTTGACGTCGGAGAACAGATGGGCGCCGTTGCCGTAGCCGCCCTCGGGCAGGTACTGGGTGCGGATCGCGGTGCCGTCGGGGGCCACCCAGGCGAAGGCGTCGGTCGTCACCGACGACGGCACCCCGCGGTAGACGCAGGCGTGCTCCAGCCCGGCCCTCCGCAGGATCTGCGGCATCTGGGCGGTGTGGCCGAACATGTCCGGCAGGTAGCCCACCCGCATCGCGCCGCCGAGCGCGTCCGCACCGGCCAGCCCGAGTTCGAGGTTGCGCACGATGTTCTCGCCCGAGCACAGGAACTCGTCGAGCAGGATCTGCCACGGCCCCACCGCCAGCCGCCCGGACTCGACGAGCGCCGCGACGCGGTGCCGGTTCTCCGGGCGCACCTCCAGGTAGTCGTCCACGCAGGCGAGCTGGCCGTCGAGGGTGAAGTGGTAGGCGGGCTCGCGTTCCATGGTGTCGAGCACCTCGTCGAGGAGGTCCACCAGCCGCAGCCTGAAGCGCTGGAAGGGCTCGTACCACTCCCTGTCCCAATGTGTGTGCGGTACGACCACTATGTCCATGCCGCTGCCTCCCCTCCGATGGGCAGCCGATGCTGGACGGCGTAGCGGGCGGCGATCCGCTGAGCCGTCACGATGTCCTCCAGTGCGCCGGCCGCGTCGGTGAGCGGCGGGCTGCCATCGTTCACATAAGCATGGAAGGCCGTCAGTTGTACCTCGAACGCCTCGGTCACCTGGCGGTGTTCGGCGCGGGTCTCGGCCCCGGAGACCACGGTGAGGGTGGTGGGCGCGTTCATCAGGTAGGGCGTGGGGAAGACCAGCTCCAGCGTGCCCCCGTCGTGGTGGATCGCGACGGTCTCGCGGTAGGCGGGGTAGCCGTCCAGGTAGTGCCAGCGGATGTGGAACCGGCCCGCCACGGGCAGCGGCCCGGAGATCTCCACGGAACCGGGCGCCGGCCCCCAGCTGTCCACGTACGTGATCTCCCGCGGCGCTCCGGTGAAGCGCCGCAGCAGCGACAGGTCGTGGCAGATCGAGCCCAGGGACACCGCGTACACGTTGCGCAGCGACTCCGGGGCGGCCTGGCCCAGCGCCCGGGAGACGAGCGCGTCCTCGGTCTCGCGCAACGAGCCGAGCACGCCGGGATCGACGTCGCCGGCCCGTGCCAGGTTCGCGAACGCGAGCTGCGACTCCCCGCTGGGATGCAGCACGGTCACCTCGACCGACCGGACGGCCGCCGGGCCGCCCAGCTCCTCCAGCAGCGCGACGGCCCGGCGCACGGCCGGGTCGTACTGCTTCATGTAGCCGACCATCAGCCGCCCCTCGGGCAGCGCCGCCACCTCCGCCCTGGTCAGCGCGAGCGGCTTCTCGCACAGCACGGCGTACCCGGCGGCCAGCGCCCGGCGCACGGTCTCGCCGTGGGAGCCGGAGGCCAGCACCACCACGGCCTCGAAACCGCCGTCGGCCAGCATCTTCGCCAGGGAGGTGTAGCGCCGGGGCGCGCCCAGCCGGTCGCCGACGACGTCGGCCAGCGTGCGCGACAGGTCGCAGACGGCGCTCACCTCGAACAGGTCCCGCCGCCTGGACAGCAGCGGCACGTAGACCGCCTGGGTGACGGCCCCGCACCCGACCAGCGCGATCCTCACAGGCCCAGCTCCCTCAGCCGCTCGCGGTTGGCGGCCTGGTCGGCGATGTTCCGCCCGACCGGGCGGCGGCCCGGCATCGTGTCCTGCTCGACCACGATCCAGCCCTCGTAGCCGATGGCGTCGAGCGCCGCCACGACCGCGGGCAGGTCGAGCTCGCCGTCGCCCAGACGGGTGAAGCCGCCCCGGGCCATCAGCTCGCGCAGGTCGGCGCCGTCGTCGAGGGCGGCGGCCAAGATCTTGCGGTCGCCGTCCTTGATGTGCACGTGCCCGACGCGGCCGGCCCACGCGCGCAGCGCCGCGACCGGGTCTCCGCCGGCCAGCAGCAGGTGGCCGGTGTCCAGGCAGAGCTGGACGTCGGTCAGCTCCAGGAGGCGCTCGACGTCGTCGGGGGTCTCGACGTAGGTGCCGAGGTGGTGGTGGAAGGCGGGTTCCAGGCCGCGTTCGCGGCAGCGGTCGGCGGCCTCCTGGACGCGGGCGGCGTACCCGGGCCAGTCGGCGGCGGGCAGCCCGGGGGCGCTCCCGCCGGGCCTGGCGAACCTCTCGGGCGAGCCCGAGCAGGCCAGCGTGGGCCGGGGCGCGAAGAGGGCGGGCGCCGGCGGCGCGGCGGCGAACACGTCGAGCGCGGCCGCCAGCGCGGGCAGCCCCCGCCGGTACGCCTCGGCGTCGCCGTAACGCAGGTCGACCCAGCCGCCGGCGAGCAGCAGGCCGTGCGCCGACAGCCGGGCGGCCAGGCCGGGACCGGTGCCGAGATAGCCGATGGGCCCGGAGTCGATGCCCGCGTAACCGGCCTCGGCCAGCGCGCGGACCATCTCGTCTGGGCCCAGGGGCGGCGGCGCGTCGCTGAGCTCAAACACGCCGAAGCTCACCGGCGCGTTCGCGACTCTCCTCACTCGCATAGGGCGATCACCTCGTTCTCGTAGGTCTCCAGGCGGTGGCGTCCCTCGGCCGCGGGAAGCAGCGCCCGCTCGCCGCGCACGACCTGGCGGGCGCCGCCGGGGCGGACCAGCACCAGGCCGTCGGCGTCGAGCGCGAGCAGCTCGTCGCCCAGCCGGAGCAGCAGCGGCGCGTCCGGCCCCGCCGAGACCGCGGTGCGCCCGGCGCGCACGCCGTCGAGCACCGCGCCCGGCTCCTCGGCCAGCACCCACGTGGTCGGCGCACCCGGCAGGCCGTCGCTGCCGTGCCGGTGGAAGTCGCTGCCGCCGATCGCCACCACGTCGTCGCGCCAGGCGTCGGCCCAGGCCAGCGGCGCGCCCCAGCGGCGGTCCCACCAGCCCGAGCTCCACACCTCGGCCACCCTCGGGCGTTCGCCGACCGGCAGCAGCCACGCGCAGTCGCCGCCCAGCGGGTGGTTGATCGAGATCAGGCCGCCGGCGCGCCCGGCGTGCTCGGCCCAGGAGCCCGCGGGCCGCCGGAAGTCCACCCAGCCGACCTCGCCGAACACGTTGGCGTGGCCGCGGTCGGTGGTGACCTCCTGGCCGGGGATGAGCGTGACGCCGCGGTCGGTCGCGCGCAGCCAGGGGTGGTGGCTGACGGTGTTGTGGTCGGTGACCGCCAGGAAGTCCAGGCCCCGGCCGCGGGCCAGCTCGGCCAGCTCGGCGACGGTGAGCGCGCCGTCGCTGTGGACGGTGTGCGCGTGGAAGTCGCCGGCGAACCAGCGCAGCCCGCCGACGTCGGGCACGTTCCGGCGCGGCGGCCGTTCGCCGGGCGGCGGCTCGGCGGCGACCGGCTCCGGCGGGGCCGTGCGCGCGGCCGAGATCTCCAGGGTGAAGTCGAGGCCCTGCGGCGGCACGCGGTGCAGCCCGAGCCACACGTGCCAGGTGCCGGGCTCGGGAACGCCGGGCAGGTAGCCGGGGGTGGCCCAGTCGCGGGCGATCGTGAACTCCGAGCGCGCCCCTCCCGACCAGCCGCGGAAGCCGCCGGGCGAGCCGCAGCCGAGGTCGAGCACGCCCTGCGACCGGTCGTGGTCGAGACGGACGGTGACGGACTCCGACCCGGCGGGCACCTCGAAGGGGACCTCGCGCAACGACCGCTCCAGCCGGTCGTCGAGGCTCCAGTGGCCTTTCACGCCGGTCCGCCCTTGCCTGAGGCGGGGCGGAAGGAGAGCTTGGTGGTGTGCTGTTCGTGATGGACGCCGTTGGGGACGAACATGAGCGAACCTCCTCACCGCCCGACACTACAGAAGTGAGGTGACGGGGGCCCGTCCTGAAGGATCATCAACAACATAGCGGACATCCTTATGTCATGACAATATGCCATAGTGTCGAGGTAGGGTGCGTCCTCTGGAGGTGCGTTGTACGACCTGATCACGATCGGCCGCTGCGGCGTCGACGTCTATCCGCTGCAGACCGGCGTCGGGCTGGCCGACGTCGAGACCTTCGGCAAGTTCCTCGGCGGCAGCCCGACCAACGTCGCCGTCGCGGCGGCACGTCACGGGCTGCGCGCGGCGGTGATCACCGCGGTGGGCGCCGACCCCTTCGGCGCGTACGTACGGCGGGCCATCCGCGACTTCGGCGTGGACGACGCCTACGTGAGCGTCATCGAGGGCCCGGCCACCCCGGTCACGTTCTGCGAGATCTTCCCGCCCGACCACTTCCCCATCTGGTTCTACCGCGGCGAGCACCCGCCCGACCTGCGCCTCACCCCCGGCCACCTCGACCTCGACGCCATCCGCTCGACCGGCCTGTTCTGGTTCTCCCTCACCGGCCTGAGCAAGGAGCCGAGCCGCGCGGCGCACGCCGCCGCCCTGTCGGCCCGCACCTCCGGCTGGACCGTGTTCGACCTCGACCACCGTCCAGCGCTGTGGGAGTCACGTGAAGCCGCCCGCGCGGCGGCGCGCGAGGCGCTGCCGCACGCGAACGTGGCCGTCGGCAACCTGGACGAGGTGGAGACCGCCGTGGGCGTGCGCGAGCCGGAGGCCGCGGCGCAGGCGCTGCTCGACGCCGGGGTCGAGGTGGCGATCGTCAAGATGGGCCCGGCCGGGGTGCTCGCCCGCACCGCCACCGAAACCGTCGTGGCCGAGCCGGTCGAGGTGAAGGTGGTCAACGGCATCGGGGCCGGCGACGCGTTCGGCGGCGCGGTCTGCCTCGGGCTGCTGCGCGGCTGGCCGCTGGAGCGCACGATCCGCTTCGCGGGCGCCGCCGGCGCGTTCGTGGCCGCCCGGCTGGCCTGCGCCGACGCCATGCCCACCACCGACGAGGTGCACGAGCTGCTGAACGAGGTGCCCACGTGAGCGACCTCACGCTGCCCAGGACCGCCCGCTACGAGTGGCTCACGCGGATCCGCGCGACCCGCCCCGAGGAGATCGCCGCGGCCGCCGCGCGCCGGCAGCGCCGCCGGATGCCGGGGCCGGACGAGCGGCTGCTGATCATCGCCGCCGACCACCCGGCCAGGGGAGCTTTGTCCGTACGCGACCGCCCGCTGGCCATGGGCAGCCGCCACGACCTGCTCGACCGCCTCCAGACGGCCCTGGCCCGGCCCGGCGTGGACGGCATCCTCGCCTCCCCCGACGTCCTGGAGGACCTGCTGCTGCTGGGCGCGCTGGAGGGCAAGCTGGCCTTCGGCTCGATGAACCGGGGCGGCCTGCAGGGCTCGGTGTTCGAGCTGGACGACCGGTTCACCGGCTTCGACCCCGAGGCCATCGACACGATGCGGCTCGACGGCGGCAAGATGTTGTGCCGCATCGACCCCGGCGACCACGCCACGGCCGCCACCCTGGAGTCGTGCGCGCACGCGGTGACCGGGCTGGCCCGCAGGCGGCTGGTGGCCATGGTGGAGCCGTTCTGGGCGGCGCGCTCGGAGTCCGGCGTGCTGCGCAACGACCTGTCCCCCGACGCCGTGATCCGCTCGATCAGCGTCGCCCAGGCGCTCGGGGCCACCTCGGCCCACACCTGGCTGAAGATCCCCGTGGTGGCCGAGATGGACCGGGTGATGGCCGCGACCACGCTGCCCACCCTGCTCCTCGGCGGCGACCCGCCCGACATCGGCACGGCCTACGCCGACTGGCACCGCGCGCTGGCCCTGCCCGGCGTGCTCGGCCTGGTCGTCGGCCGCGCCCTGCTCTACCCATCCGACGACGACGTGGCGACGGCGGTGGACGGCGCCGCCGCCCTGGTACGAGAGGCACAAGCATGACCTACCTGCCCTACGGCAAGGCCGCCGGCGGCCCCTGGTCGGTGGAGATCACCCCCTCGCTGGCCGGCTGGACCTACTCCGGGCTGCGCGTGGCGGACCTGACCGGCACGCCGCTGTCGTTCGGCACCGGAGAGGAGGAGATGATCGTCCTTCCGCTGTCGGGGTCGTGCACGGTGGAGGTCGGCGGTGAGACGTTCGTGCTGGCCGGGCGCGGATCGGTGTTCGACGGGCCGAGCGACTTCGCGTACCTGCCGATCGGCGTCCAGGTCACGTTGAGCGGCGGCGGACGCGTCGCGCTGCCGTCGGCCCGCGCGACCCGGTCGCTGCCGCCGCGGCACGTGCCCGCCTCCCGGGTGCCGGTGGAGATCAGGGGCGCGGGGCAGGCCAGCCGGCAGGTGCACAACTTCTGCGCCCCCGGCGTGTTCGACTGCGACAAGCTCATGGCCGTCGAGGTGCTGACCCCGGGCGGCAACTGGTCGTCCTACCCGCCGCACAAGCACGACACCCCCAACCCGGGCGAGGCCGTGCTGGAGGAGGTCTACTACTTCGAGGTGGCCGGCGACGGGCCCGGCTACCAGCGCGTCTACTCCTCCGAGCGGGGGCAGGTCGACACGCTGGCCGAGGTCTCCTCCGGCGACGTCGTCCTGGTGCCCTACGGCTACCACGGGCCGTCCATGGCCGCCCCCGGCTACGACCTGTACTACCTCAACGTGCTGGCGGGGCCGGCGGAGGAGCGTTCGATGGCGTTCTGCGACGACCCCCGTCACGCCTGGATCCGCTCGTCCTGGTCGGGCCAGGACGTCGACCCGAGACTGCCGTTCGGAGGGCACGCATGATCCGGTTGACCGTCGCGCAGGCCGTCGTGCGCTTCCTGGCCGCCCAGTGGAGCGAGCGCGACGGCGAGGAGCGCCGCTTCTTCGGCGGCTGCTTCGGCATCTTCGGCCACGGCAACGTCGCCGGGCTCGGCCAGGCCCTGGCCACCGCGGGCGACGACCTGCCCTACTACCTGGCCCGCAACGAGCAGGCCATGGTGCACACGGCCGCCGCCTACGCCCGCGCCGCCGACCGGCTGGCCACGCTGGCCTGCACGACGTCGATCGGCCCCGGCGCGACCAACATGATCACCGGCGCGGCCGGCGCGACGATCAACCGGCTGCCGGTGCTGCTGCTGCCCGGCGACGTCTTCTCCACCCGGGCCGCCAACCCGGTGCTCCAGGAGCTGGAGGACCCGCGTTCGTACGACATCTCGGTCAACGACTGTTTCAAGCCGGTCTCGCGGTACTGGGACCGGATCAACCGGCCGGAACAGCTCCCGTCCGCGCTGACGGCGGCCATGCGGGTGCTCACCGACCCGGTCGAGACCGGCGCGGTGACGCTGGCGCTGCCGCAGGACGTGCAGGCCGAGGCGTACGACTGGCCCGAGGAGCTGTTCGCCCGCCGGGTGTGGCACGTGCCGCGCCCGCGCCCCGAACGCGCCGCGCTGGCCAGGGCGGCCGAGGTGATCGGGTCGGCGGCCCGCCCGCTGATCGTCTCGGGCGGCGGGACGATCTACAGCAGGGCCACCGCCGAACTGGCCGCCTTCGCCGAGGCGCACGGCATCCCGGTCGCCGAGACCCAGGCCGGCAAGGGGTCGCTGCCGCACGGCCATCCGCTGGCGGTGGGCGCGGTGGGCGCGACCGGCACCACCGCCGCCAACACGCTGGCCCGCGAGGCCGACGTGATCATCGGGGTCGGCACCCGCTACAGCGACTTCACCACGGCGTCGAGGTCGCTCTTCGCCGCGGACGCCCGGTTCGTCAACGTCAACGTCGCCGCCTTCGACGCCGCCAAGCTGTCGGGGCTGCACCTGGTCGCCGACGCCCGCGAATGCCTGACCGAGCTGGTCGCCGCCGTCGCCGGCCGGCGCCCCGACGACGCCTGGACGGCCAGGGCCGCCGCCCTCTCCCGGGACTGGGACGCGCAGGTGGACCGGGCGTACGCGCTCGACGGCTCCCCGCTGTCGCAGGCGGCGATCATCGGCGCGGTGAACGCGGCCGCGGGCCCGGACGGCGTCGTGGTGTGCGCGGCCGGTTCCATGCCGGGCGACCTGCACAAGCTGTGGCGGCCGAGCGGCCCCGGCTGCTACCACGTCGAGTACGGCAACTCCTGCATGGGCTACGAGATCGCGGGCGGCGTCGGCGTCAAGCTGGCCGCGCCGGAGCGCGAGGTGTTCGTCCTGGTGGGTGACGGGTCGTACCTGATGATGGCGCAGGAGCTGGTCACCGCGGTCGCCGAGGGCGTCAAGCTGGTCGTCGTGCTGGTGGACAACTCGGGCTTCGCCTCCATCGGGCGGCTGTCGGAGAGCGTGGGCGCGCGCCGCCTGGGCACGTCCTACCGCTCCCGTACGGGCGGCCCGCTGCCGGTGGACCTGGCCGCCAACGCCGCCAGCCTGGGCGCGGCCGTGCTGCGTCCGGAGTCGCTCGCCGACCTGCGCAAGGCCCTGGAGGAGGCGCGCTCGTCCGGCGAGACGACCGTCGTGCACGTGCGCACCGATCCCATGGCCGACGACGTCCCCTCCTCGCAGGCGTGGTGGGACGTGCCCGTGGCCGGGGTGGGCGCGCCGGCCGAGCGGGCGGCGTACGAGGAGGACAAGCGGTCGCAGCGCGCGCACCTGAGCCCGCCGCCCTGACCAGGGTTGCCCTCGATCACCGCCGGGAAGGCCACTGACCAGGCACGATCGGGGGTTGGACATGAGGCCGTGGCGGGTGCTGGGGTGGATCGCGATCATCGCGGTCGCCCTCTTCTGCCTCTACAACCTGCGCACGGTCGTCATGTCCGTGATCATCGGCGTCTTCCTCACGGCGCTGCTGCACCCGCCGGCCCGCTGGCTCACCTCCCGCGGGCTCGGCCCGGCGCTGGCCACCACGATCGTCTTCGTCGGCGGCCTGCTGCTGGCCGGCGCGCTGATCGCGCTGCTGGTGCCGCCCACGGTGGACAGCCTGAGCGAGATGCGCACCAGCCTGGGCAAGGCGTTCGGCGACCTGCACGGCCTGGCCGCCCGGTTCGGGCTCGACGACCAGCGGCTGCTCGCCCAGGCCAGGGACTACGTGGCCAAGCAGGGCAAGCAGATCACCAGCGGCGCCATCGCCGGGGTCAGGACGGCCGGCGAGATCGTCGTCGGCGCGGTGCTGGCGGTCATCCTGTCGGTGTACTTCGTGCACGGCGGCGAGCGGCTGTTCGCCTGGATCGTCGATCTGATGCCCGACGCGGCGAAGACGCGCTGCCACGACACCGGCGTGCTGATCTTCGGCGTGATCGGGCGCTACATCCGCGGCGTGGCGATCGTGGGCGTGGTCGACGGCTTCTTCATCGGGCTCGCGCTGTGGATCCTCGGCGTGCCGATCGCGCTGCCGCTGGCCGTGCTGACGTTCGTGGGGGCGTTCCTGCCGGTGGTGGGGGCGTTCATGGCCGGGCTGCTGGCCGCGGTGGTGGCGCTCGTGGCCAAGGGGTGGCTGGTGGCGCTGATCGTGGTCGCGGTGACGGTGGCGGTGCAGCAGCTCGAAGGGCACGTGCTGGCGCCGCAGGTCTACGGCAAGGCGCTCGACCTGCCGGGGGCGGTCATCCTGATCGCGATCACGGTGGGCAGCGTGATCGCGGGCATCACCGGGGCGTTCCTGGCCGCGCCGGTGACCTCGGTGCTCGTCGCGCTGCTGCGGCGGCCGCGCCCGCATTTGATCACTCCCGGGCCGAGCTGACCTGTTCGAGCTGCTCGCGTGACCACTCCAACCGCCCCTCGCGCAGGTCGGCGATGACGGCGCGGAGCCAGCGGGCCTCGGCCGCCGTCACCTCGCGCAGGTATTCGCACTCCAGCATCGTGATGCGCGGCAGGTCCTCCTCGGCCGTCAGGCCCGCCTCCAGCTCGGCCAGAGTGCGCTCCACGGCCGCCGCCCGCCGCTCCAGCGCCTCGGCCAGCCCGCCGGGGCCGAGCAGCATCGCGTTCGCCAGCGCCGCGGGGAACTGCGGGAACTCCTGTTTGGGACGGCTGAGCATGTCGTCCAGCCAGGTCGTCAGCCGCTCGCGGCCGGCCTCGGTGATCTCGTAGACCGTGCGCTCCGGGTACTGCTGGTCGCGCCCGGTCTCCCTGACCCTGATCAGCCCGGCCTCACTCAGCCGGTCGATCGTGCGGTAGAGCCCGGCCCGCTGGCCCACGTTGACCACCAGATCCTTGCCCCACTGCTTGAGCAGCCGCTGGATGCCGTACGGGTGCAGGGGCTGGTGGTTCAGCAGGGTCAGCACGGTCAGAGCGAGCGGCGAGCCGCGGTCGAGCGCCATGACCTCACCCTATCGTTCAAGGAGACTAGTTGACTTGCTACTAGTTGCAATGCAACTATTCCATCCATGACCACAACGGACCGCCCTGAGGGCGTCATGACCGAGATTCCCGTGCTGATCGTCGGCGGCGGCTACGCCGGGCTCACCTCCGCCCTGTTCCTGTCCCACCACGGGGTGCCCTGCGTGCTCGTCGACCGCCACCCCGGCGTGTCGCTCCTGGGCAGGGCGCGCGGCATCACCCCGCGCACGATGGAGATCTACCGGCCGCTCGGCCTGGAGCAGGCCGTCAAGGAGGCCGGGCGGCCCTTCGACGAGGAAGGGGGCGTGGCCCGCTGCGAGACGCTGGCCGGCGAATGGCAGTGGCTCTTCGAGGGCGGCTCCTCCCGGGCGCTGCCCGACCTGACCGCGGGCGAGTACGGAATGGCCGACCAGAGCACGGTCGAGCCGATCCTCGCCGAGGCCGCCCGCGCCCGGGGCGCCGACCTGCGCTTCGACACCATATGCAGGTCGATCGAGCCCGACGCGGACGGCGTCACGGTGGTGACCGAGGACGTCCGCACCGGCGAACGCCGGACCCTGCGCGCCCGCTACCTGATCGCCGCCGACGGCTACCGCGGCACGATCAGGGAGCGGCTGGGCATCGCCCGCGAAGGGCTCGGCGTCCTGCGCAGCTACCTGTCCTTCGTCTTCAGGGCCGACCTGTCGGAGCTGGTCACCAAGCGGGCGCTGTTCTGGATCCTCGGCGCGCCCGGCGGCACGGCCTCGGGCGCGATGGTCTCCCACGCGCTGCCGGGCCATTGGGGCATGGCCCTGACGTACGACCCCGCCTCCGAGTCGCCGGCCGACTTCACCGACGAGCGGCTGGCCGCCACGGCCAAGGAGCTGATCGGCCGCGACCTGCCCGTGGAGATCGTCAGCAGGGCCGCGTGGGAGGAGGCGGTGGGCGTCGCCACGCGCTACCGCGAGGGACGGGTCTTCCTGGTCGGCGACGCGGCGCACGTCTGGCCGCCGGCCGGCGGGCTGGGCGCCAACTCGGCCGTCCAGGACACGCACAACCTGGCCTGGAAGCTCGCCGAGGTGCTGGCCGGCCGGGCCTCCGACGCGCTGCTCGACACCTACGAGGCCGAGCGCCGCCCGGTGGCCCTGGAGCTGGCCGACCTGACCGTACGCAGCCAGGCGGCCAGGTTCGGCCCCAACCCCGAGGACGACCCGCTGGACCACGTCGCGGCGATCCTGGGGCAGCGCTACCGCTCGTCGGCCATGGTCGGCGCCACCCACGAGACGGTGTTCGGCGACTCGATGGCCCAGGGCGCCCGTCCCGGCACCCGTGCCCCGCACCTCTGGCTCGACCGGGACGGCGAGCGCATCGGCGTCCACGACCTGTTCCACGACGCCTTCGTCCTGCTGTGCGGCCCCGGCGGCGCCGACTGGGCGCGGACGGCCGGGCCCGGCGTGCGGGTGCACCACGTGAGCGGTGACGTGCTCGACGTCGAGGACGCCTGGGCCGAACGCTACGGCGACGCCACCGCCGTCCTGGTCCGCCCCGACGGCTACGTGGCCTGGCGGTCCGCGGGTCCGGCGGTCGAGGGCGAGGTCGGCCGGGCGCTCGACCAGGTGCTCGGAAGGGTCATCATGTGACCTATGCGATGGATCACGTTCGACTGTTTCGGCACCCTCGTCGACTGGCGGCACGGCATCGGCACCAGCCTTGAGCTGATCGCGCCCGGCAGGGGGGACGAGCTGCTGACGGCGTACCTGCGGCACGAGAGCGCGGTCGAGGCCGAGACGCCACGGGCCCGCTACCGGCACGTCATGGCCGAGGCGCTGCGCCGCTCCTGCGCCGAGACCGGAGTCCCGCTGAACGACGACGACGCCTCGGTGCTGGCCGCCACGCTGCCCTACTGGCCGGTGTACGCCGAGGTCGGGGCGGAGCTGTCGGCCCTGCGCGCGGCGGGCCGGCGGCTGGCGCTGCTGACGAACTGCGACCGCGACCTGATCGCCCAGACGCTGCGACGGCTGCCCGTGCCGTTCGACGCGGTGGTGACCGCCGAGGACGCCGGGGCCTACAAGCCGGACGAGGCGCACTTCGAGCACTTCAGCAGGGCGTACGAGCCGGCCGAGTGGGTGCACGTGGCGCAGAGCCACTTCCACGACATGGTCCCGGCCGAGCGGCTGGGCGTGCGCCGGGTGTGGATCAACCGGCACGGCGAGCGGCCCGCCGGGCCCGAGGTCGTCCGGGTGGTCCTGCCCGACCTCCGTGGCCTGCTCGCGGCCGTCGAACGGGCCTGACGGCGGCGCTCTAGCGGGGTTTCTCCAGGATCTCGGCGACGTCTTCGAGGAAGGAGTCGACGTCGGCGATCAGGTAGCCGGCGCGCAGGAGCACGGTCGAGAAGCGGGCCTCGCGCACCTCCTGGGCGGTCACCGCGAACTCGGTCGTGCCGCGCAGGGTGGCCACGATGCGGTCGAGGAAGGCGTCGACCTCGTCCTCGTCGTAGCCGGTGCCCATGCGGCCGGGGCGGAAGGCCACCCGTTCGACGCGGGCCGCCTGGGTCTCGAACCACTCCTCGCGCAGCAGTTCCCCGGTGGGCTCGGCCATGGCGAGCCGCACCGGGCGCTTGGCCTGGGTCTCCAGGGCCACGACGAACGCCTCCAGCGCGAAGTCCACCGCGGTCTCGTGGTAGCCGCCGCGTTTGGCGCGGAAGGTCGCGGTGCGGACCTCGTCGGCGGTGACGGGCTCGACGGTGTGCGGGCCCCTGCCGAGGGTCGACTCGATGCGCGCGATCAGGGCGTCGACTTCCACGGGGTCATAGCCTGAACGCATACCCATGACGCGCGGAAAGCGGTTCAAGCCCACTCCTCCTGAGATGTGCCGGGGGTTTCTCCATTGTGAAGCCCTTGATCACGATCAGACCTTTTATCACGGCCCTGCGCCCTGACATATACCGTTACAGCACCATGCGACTGTTACAGGTCTCTTTTCGCTACCGAAGACGTCAGCCCTTCGTTCTCGAAGAGGCCGACGCGCAGCTCGCGCCGGGCGACGCGATCGAGCTGACCGGGGCCAACGGGGCCGGGAAGTCCACGCTGCTGCGGCTCCTCGCGGGGCTCGCGCGGCCGACGCGGGGCCACATCGCCGACCGTCCCGGCGTCGTGGGCTTCGCCCCCGACCGCTTCCCGACGGCCCAGCCGTTCACGGTGACCTCCTACCTGACGCACATGGCGTCCGTACGGGGCGGCGCTCGGTGGCGGCCCTGGGCCGAACGCCTGAACATGGGCCACCTCCTCGGCCTGCCGCTCGGCGAGCTGTCCAAGGGCAGCGCCCACAAGGTCGGCCTGGTCCAGGCCCTGATGGCCGACCCCGGCCTGCTGATCCTGGACGAACCCTTCGCCGGCCTGGACGCCGACACCCGCGAGACGCTGCCCGCCATCGTCACCGAGGTCGCCGGGCGCGGGGGCATCGTCGTCGCCAGCGACCACCAGGGCGGCCTGCGCGGCCTCCCCGGGCTGCGCTCATGGTCGCTCGTGGACGGCCACCTCAAAGAGTCCACCCCCGCCGCTTCTACGCCCCCCGCGGCCTCTGCGCCTCCCGCGACGCGCGCTCCGGAACGCCCGCTGACCACCGTGGCGGTCACCCTGCCCGCCGACGAGCTCCCGCTCTTCCTGACCAGGATGCGCGACCAGGGCTACCGGACCTCCGAGCCCGACCACCCCCATCCACCCGAGGAGCCCGGATGATCGCCCTGGCCGTCTTCCGGCTGGCCGCATATGTGCGGTCGCACCGCGTGCATCAGGCGCTTCTGCTCACCCTCGCCATGCTCGCCATCGTCTACGGCAGCCGCGCGCCCAAGGGCACGGAGGCCGCCGTGCTGGCCGACGGCGCCGTCCTGATCATCCCCATCCTCGCCTGGGCCACGCGGAGCCTCCTGGACACCGAGCCCGACCGGCAGCGCGAGCTGTCGGCGGTCACCGCGGGCGGGCGCGGCAAGGAGGTGGCCGCGGGACTGGTGGCGAGCCTGGCCGCCTGCGCCGCGCTGGCCGCCGTCGGCCTCGCGTGGGCCGTCCTGCTCGGCCTGAGCGAACGCCCCGGCCGGGACGTGCTCGGCGCCGCCCTCGTCCTGCACGCCCTGGCGGTGCTCGCCGGGACGGCGCTCGGCGCGCTCACCAGCCGGGCCGTGCTGCGCTCCCCAGCGGTCTCGATCATGTCGCTGGTGCTCGGTTACCTGATGATGCTGCTGCTCAGCGCGTCCCCGGCGTACTGGCTGACGGTTCCGCTGGTGGTCTGGATGCGTACGGCCGGCGCCGGCGAGCTGCTCGACCAGCTGCCCCGACTGTCCGCGATCTCCCTGGTGTGGTGCCTGGCGGGACTCGCCCTGTATGCCTGGAGGCGCCGTAGGGTAGGTTAGTAAGCGTTCACTCACTCCTGAGGAGGCAACGGTGAAGGTGATCTGCCTGGGTGACAGCATCACCCGCGGACAGGTGAGCGTCGACTATGTGGCCATGCTGCGCGACCGGCTGCCCGGCGAGACGGTGATCAACGCGGGCATCAACTACGAGCCGTCGTCCGAGCTGCTCAAGCGTCTCGACGACGTCGTTCGGCAGGATCCGGACGTGGTCACCGTGCTCATCGGCACCAACGACGCCAACGCCACGTTGAGCGAGAAGCGGGCCAGGGCCCTGCGCAAGCGCTGGAAGCTCGCCGAGACCCCCACGCCCGCCGCGTACGCCGCCAACCTGACGGCCATCGCCGCCCGCCTGCAGAACGAGACCATGGCCCGCGTGGCGCTGCTGTCCCCGCCGGTCATCGGCGAGGACCTGGACTCGGTCCCGGTGCGCCGCACCCAGGAGTTCGCCGAGATCGTCAGGACGGTCGCCGCCGAGCAGGGCGTGACCTACCTGCCGCTCAACGAGCGCATGACCGCCGACCTGGCGGGCACCTCGCCCCGCACCCACTACCGTCCCGAGAGCAACCAGGCACAGACCGCCGCGATACAGCACTTCCTGCTCGGCCGCAGCCTGGACGCCATCTCCAGCAGCCGCGGCCTGCGGCTCACCACCGACACCGTGCACCTCAACAGCCGGGGCGCGGCCATGATCGCCGACCTGATCGAGACCTTCGCCGCCCGCTCGACCGCCACAAGATAGGCCGGCCGCCCTGCCGAGGCGGCCGGGGCCGGTCACTTGCTCGAAGAGGGCCGGCTACCCGCTCGGGCCAGGGCCGGTTACTCGGCCGCGGCGAGCTGGCCGCAGGCGCCGTCGATCTCGCGGCCCCGGGTGTCGCGCACGGTCACCGGCACCCCGTGGAACTCCAGCCGGCGCACGAACGCCCGCTCGTCCTCCGGCCGGGACGCCGTCCACTTGGAGCCCGGCGTGGGGTTGAGCGGGATCAGGTTGACGTGCACGAGCTTGTTCCTGACCAGCTTGCCGAGCAGGTCGGCCCGCCACTCCTGGTCGTTGACGTCCTTGATCAGCGCGTACTCGATGGAGATGCGGCGCTTGGTCTTGGCCGCGTACGACCAGGCCGCGTCGAGGACCTCGGCCACCTTCCAGCGCGTGTTGATCGGGACGAGCGTGTCGCGCAGCTCGTCGTCGGGCGCGTGCAGGGACAGCGCGAGCGTGACCGGCAGCCCCTCGTCGGCGAGCTTGCCGATGGCGGGCACCAGCCCCACGGTCGAGACCGTGACCCCGCGCGCGGAGATGCCGAGACCGTGCGGCGCGGGCTCGACCATGCGGCGCACGGCGCCGATCACCTGCTTGTAGTTGGCCAGCGGCTCGCCCATGCCCATGAAGACGATGTTGCTCACCCGGCCGGGCCCGCCCGGCACCTCGCCCGCCGCCAGCGCACGGGCGCCGGAGACCACCTGCTCGACGATCTCGGCGGTGGACATGTTCCGGGTCAGGCCCGCCTGGCCGGTGGCGCAGAACGGGCAGTTCATGCCACAACCGGCCTGCGACGACACGCACATCGTGACCCGCTCGGGATAGCGCATGAGCACCGACTCGACCAGCGCGCCGTCGAACAGCCGCCACAGGGTCTTGCGGGTCGTGCCGCCGTCGGTGGTCAGCTCCTTGACCGGCGTGAGCAGCGTCGGCAGCAGCGCCGACAGCTTGTCGCGGGCCGCCGCGGACAGATCGGTCATCTCGGCGACGTCGGCGGTGTGGCGCTCGAAGTAGTGGCGCGAGAGCTGGTCGGCGCGGAACGCCTTCTCCCCCAGCTCGGTGACCGCGGCCCGGCGCTCGGCCATGGACAGGTCCGCCAGGTGCCGCGCGGGCTTGGCCCGTCGCGGTGCGACGAAGGTGAGCTGGCCTGGCTGCTGGGACACGTTCCTGCCTTTGCTTGGGGGACTTCCGGGACTCTGCTCGGTACTTCCGGGACTCTGCTTCGGGCTCCGGGATTTCTCACCGGCCAGGTTAGTGAACGCCGGCCGCGAAGGAGGCATTCCTGATCACGGTACGGCTCGCGTCAGGGTCACCGCCCGATCTACAGTCATCTCGTATGGCGATTTTCCGGTCGGCATCTGGCGAGGGTGGCACCGAGGTCGTCCTCGCCGCCGGTAACCCCTACGGCAGCCGCACGCTCGTGGTCGAGCGGGACGAGGACTCCTCGGTAGCTTACCTGTGCTCGCCGGAGGGCGCCGTCCACGGAGCGGTCTGGCTGGCCAACCACCGGCCGGCCCCGTCCGTGGTGGACCTGGCCCGGATCAACTCCGGCCTGCCACCGCTGATGCCGAGGGGCAACACGACGCATCCCGAGGGGCGCAGGCCGCTCGGCCAGTTGTCCGCCCTGTGGTTCGAGGAGGGCGACGGCGTCGCCCTCTACGAGGACGACGACCTGCTCGCGGTCATCCCCGGCTGGGCCGACATGAGCAGGGGCATGCCCGGCTACGCCCGTGACGCCGTGGGCGAGTCGCCGTTCGCGTGGGCGCTGTCGGAGGCGCTGGAGGGGCTGCGGCCGCGCATCTCCAACGCCACGTCCTACTGGCGCTGGCGGCACGACGAGGGCTCGTGGCCGTCGTTCCAGCAGTTCGTCATGGGCCATCTGGACCGGGTGCTCGGCCCGGCCGGCCGCTACTGGGACGCCAGCGGCGAGCGCCTGCCGACCGTCGGCATCACCGAACGGCCACCGCACGCGGGCCGCGAGCCGACCGTGCTGTCCACGGTGGGGATGAGCTGCCAGCGCATGCCGACGGTCGAGCAGTGGATCGACCGCCCCGACGCCTACGCCCGGATCGAGCTGGCCGTGGCCACCCACGACGACCCCAGGGACGCGGCGCTGCTGCTGGTGTGGCTGGCCCAGTATCCGTGGCACTCGGTGACCTGGCTCGGCCACGGGCACACGGCCAAGTGGTACCACGAGCCCTCGACGTTCCCGCTGGGGCCGCAGTACTCGGGGGTGCTCATGCGGGCCGACCCGCCCGACATGCCGGACATGTCGGGGTTCGCGTTCGGTGGGGAGGCCGTACGGTGGTTGTGGCTCACGCCCGTCACGACGGAGGCGCTAGAGGAACAGCGTCAGTAGCAGCCAGACCGGCACCAGCGTGGTCACCAGCGAGTCGAGGCGGTCCATCAGGCCGCCGTGCCCCGGCAGGATCGAGCCGAGGTCCTTGATGCCGAGGTCCCGCTTGATCATCGACTCGATGAGGTCGCCCACGGTCGCCAGCAGCGCCGCCAGCGCCCCGATCAGCGCGCCCAGCCAGAGCGGGCCGTCCAGCAGCCAGGTCACCAGCCAGCCGCCGACCAGCGTGCAGGCGATCACCGACCCGGCGAAACCCTCCCAGGTCTTCTTCGGGCTGATGACCGTCATCTTGTGCCTGCCGAACAGCACACCCGCGACGTACCCGCCGATGTCGCTGGCCACGGTCACCGCGATGAAGATCAATACCCGGTCGCGGCCGTCGTGCGGCGCCAGCAGCAACGCGGCGAACGCCGCCAGCATCGCCGGGTAGAACAACGTGAACACCGAGGCCGTGCCGTCGCGCACGTAGCCGTCCGTGCCGTCGCTGAACATCCGCCAGACCAGCAGCACGAACGCGAACACCGCGAACGCCCCCAGCAGCCAGAACGGCCCGCCCCAGTACGCCCCGGCCTGCATCGCCACCAGCCCCGCGAGCACGGGGACGGCCGGGACCTTGATCCCGCGCGTGGCGAACGCCTTGGTCAGCTCCAGCACGCCCACGCCGACGCACACCACGATCACCAGGAGGAAGAGCTCCTTGATCGTGTAGAGGGTACCGAGGACCAGCGCACCCAGCCCCACACCCACCGCGATCGCGGCCGGCAGGTTCCTTCCGGTACGGCTGCCGCCGTCCGGGCCGGTGCCGGCCGTACGTTCTTCCACAGACACTCTCCATAGCCACGGCCCCCGCCTTCCGGCGAGGGCCGCGAGGCGTGCCGCTCAGACTTCGAGCAGCTCGGCTTCCTTGTGCTTGAGCAGCTCGTCGATCTTGGCGACGTGCTTCTGGGTGAGGTCGTCGAGTTCCTTCTCCGCGCGACGGACCTCGTCCTCGCCCGCCTCGCCGTCCTTGATCATCTTGTCGAGGGCCTCCTTGGCCGTACGACGGATGTTGCGGATCGACACCTTGGCGTGCTCGCCCTTGTTCTTGGCGACCTTGATGTACTCCTTGCGGCGCTCCTCGGACAGCTCCGGGAACGTCACGCGGATCACGTCGCCGGTGTTGGTCGGGTTGACGCCGAGGTCGGAGTCGCGGATGGCCTTCTCGATCGCGCCCATCGCGCTCTTGTCGAAGGGCTGGATGATGACCATGCGCGCCTCGGGCAGGTGGAACGAGGCCAACTGCTGGACCGGTGTCGGAGTGCCGTAGTACTCCGCATTGATCTTGTTGAACATCGCGGGGGTGACCCGGCCGGTCCGGATGGTCGCGAAGTCTTCCTTCGCGACCGAGACGGCCTTGTCCATCTTTTCCTCGGCTTCGAGGAGGGTTTCGTCGATCACAGCGGCTCCCTGTCTACTAGCTGGCGGTGTCGGGCTAGCTCCCTCATTTGCCTGCGGGACTCACCAGCGTGCCGATTTTCTCACCGCGTACCGCTCGCAGGATGTTGCCCTCGCCCATCAGGTCGAAGACCACGATCGGCAGATCGTTGTCCTTGCACAGGCTGATCGCGGTCGCGTCCATGACCGCGAGGTCGCGCAGCAGCACCTCGCCGTAGTCAAGATGGTCGAACCGGACCGCGTCGGGGTTCTTGCGCGGGTCGGAGTCGTAGATCCCGTCGACCTGCGTGCCCTTGAGCAGCGCCTCGGCGCCGATCTCCAGGGCCCGCTGCGACGCCGCGGTGTCGGTGGAGAAGTACGGCGAGCCGAGACCCGCTCCGAAGATGACCACGCGGCCCTTCTCCAGGTGCCTGATCGCGCGGCGCGGCAGGAAGGGCTCGGCGACCTGCTGCATGGTGATGGCGGTCTGGACGCGGGTCTCGACGCCGCGCCGCTCCAGGAAGTCCTGGAGCGCCAGACAGTTGATCACCGTGCCGAGCATGCCCATGTAGTCGGCCCTGGCGCGGTCGATGCCGCCCTGGGACAGGGTGGCGCCGCGGAACATGTTCCCCCCGCCGACGACGACCGCGACCTGCACGCCCTCGCGCACGGCCTCGGTGATCGAGTCGGCCAGATGGTCGACGACGCCCGGGTCGATGCCCAGCGGGTCGTCTCCGGCGAACGCCTCGCCTGACAGCTTCAACATCACCCGCTTCCACCTCAGTGGACCCTGCGGGCTGGGTGATGAGGAAGCCGCCGTCCGTGTGGATTCGTGGGCTGACTCCCGGTGGTCCTGCACGGCGGCGGCCTCCTTCATTGGGTGGAACTCTGGGCTGGCAGTTCGCTCAAGCCTAAGCCTGGCCGACCTTGAATCGGACGAAGGCGAGCACCTCGACGCCGTTCTCCTCGGCGTACTTGCCCACGCTCTTCTTGTTGTCCTTCACGAAAGCCTGCTGGACCAGGGTGAAGTCCTTGTACCAGCCGTTGACGCGACCCTCGACGATCTTGCCGATGGCGGCCTCGGGCTTGCCCTCCTCGCGGGTCATCTCCTCGAAGAGCTTGCGCTCCTTCTCGACGACCTCGGCGGGGACGGACTCGGCCTTGAGGTACTGCGGGGCCATCGCCGCGGCGTGCTGGGCGATGTCCTTGGCGACCTCGGCGTTCGGCTTGTCGAGCTGCACGAGCACGCCGACCGCCGGCGGCAGCGCCGGGTCCGTCTTGTGCATGTACGAGCCGATGTAGCCGCCCTCAAGCACGGCGAAGCGGCGGATCTCGATCTTCTCACCGAGCGCGGCGTTGGCCTCGTCCAGGTGCTCCTTGACGGTCTTGCCGTCGAAGGAGGAGTCGAGCAGCGTCGCCACGTCGGCGGGCTTGCTCTCCAGGATGTGCGCGACCACACCGGCGGCCAGCTCCTGGAAGCGCTCGCCCTTGGCCACGAAGTCGGTCTCGCAGTTGAGCTCGAGAAGAGCGGCGGAGGAGTCGCTGTCCTGCTGGAGCGCGACGAGGCCGTTGGAGGCCGTACGGGCCTCGCGCTTGCCCACGTCCTTGGCGCCCTTGAGGCGCAGGAGCTCGATGGCGCGGTCGAAGTCGCCTTCGGACTCCTCGAGCGCCTTCTTGCAGTCCATCATGCCGGCAGCGGTGATCTCGCGAAGCCGCTTGACGTCGGCCATGTTCACGGAAGCCATTGCTCTTATTCCTTGTGGGATTTCGTCGTCGTCGTGGATCGGAGTGGACGCCCTGGGCGCCCGCCCCGGGTCGGTGCGGCAGGCGCGCGCCGCACCAGGGCCTTGTCGTGCGCGGGTCGTGCGCGGGTCGTGCGTTCTGCCTCGGTCGTGCGTTCTGCCTCGGTCGTGCGCGGTCTTGCCCGGGGCCAGCGCGGTCTTGCACGGTTTCAAGCGGTGGTGCCGGATCGTGCCGGCTGGGCTTTCGCCCGGCCCTTTCGGCTTCCGCCTGACCGGCCCGGCTTCCGCCTGACCCGTCCGGCTTCCGCCGGGACCTTCGCTCGTACCTGGGCTCGGTCTGGGCGCGGGCTTCGTCCGGCCTGGGCGCGGACTCCGTTCGGGCCCGGGCTTTCGCCCAGGTCTCCGCTCAGCAGGACGGGCTCCGTCGGTGGAGCTCCGCTCCGCCTCGCTCGGCATACTGCCCAGCCAGGCTCGGCTTATCGCTCCGGCCCGATGGTCATCCACCTCGGCTCACCGCCTCGGCTTCCGATGCCCGGCCCCGACTTACCGCCCGAACCCGATCGCCACCCTGCCTTGACTTATCGCCTCAGCGGGGTGCCGTCCTGTCCGGCTTGCCGTCCCGGCTCGGCCGTTTGCCCAGTCGAGACGCGTACCTTGCCCTACCAAGCCTCAGCCCGCACAGGACCTCGGTCTTGCCCTTCACAACCTCGGCCCGCACAGGACCTCGGTTCCGCTCACCCTCGCTCGGCCGGCGGCCCGCCCCGCACCGCGGTCGATGACGACCTGCGGCGCGGAGCCGGCGCCTGTACCGTGCCCGGCCTCACGGCCGGGCGCGGCGGCCGTGTCTCAGGCCTGCGGCTCGGACTCGGGGGTCGCGTCGGCAGCCGGAGCGGCCTCGGCGGCGGGCGCCTCCTCGGCCGGAGCCTCGGCAGCGGGGGCCTCCTCGGCGGCGGCCTCGGGAGCAGCCTCAGGGGCAGCCTCGGGAGCGGCCTCGGCGGCCTGACCCTGGCCCTGCTCGATGAGCTCGCGCTCCCACTCGGCCAGCGGCTCGGCGGCGGCCGGCTTCTCGTCACCGCGGGCGGCGCCGGAGCGAGCCATCAGACCGGCGGCGACACCGTCGGCGACGACCCTGGTGAGCAGGCCGACGGCGCGGATGGCGTCGTCGTTGCCCGGGATCGGGTAGTCGACCTCGTCGGGGTCGCAGTTGGTGTCGAGGATCGCGACGACCGGGATGCCAAGCTTCTTGGCCTCGCTGATCGCGATGTGCTCCTTCTTCGTGTCCACGACCCACACCGCGCTGGGCACGCGGCCCATGTCACGGATGCCGCCGAGCGTGCGCTCGAGCTTGTCCTTCTCGCGACGGCGCATGAGGAGCTCCTTCTTGGTGAGCCCCGAGCCGGCGACGTTGTCGAAGTCGAGCTCCTCGAGCTCCTTCAGACGCTGAAGCCTCTTGTGCACGGTGGAGAAGTTGGTGAGCATGCCGCCCAGCCAGCGCTGGTTCACGTAGGGCATGCCGACCCGCGCGGCCTGCTCGGAGATGGCCTCCTGAGCCTGCTTCTTGGTGCCGATGAACAGGATCGTGCCGCCGTGGGCGACGGTCTCCTTGACGAAGTCGTAGGCACGGTCGATGTACGACAGCGACTTCTGCAGGTCGATGATGTAGATGCCGTTGCGCTCGGTGAAGATGAAGCGCTTCATCTTCGGGTTCCACCGGCGAGTCTGGTGGCCGAAGTGAACGCCGCTCTCGAGCAGCTGTCGCATGGTGACGACGGGGGCCATGTGATGGTCCTCCAGGTCTGGGCGCCCTGCGGATGGGCGCAGTTCTCGGTTGTGCCGCGGCAGCGCGTTGTCTACCGCCCTGATGCCCCAAAACCGCTCCAGCCGGGCCGGGGCCCGGACCGAGGGTGCGGTCCGCAACGGGGCATGCGAAGTCGGCCTGTTGCCACAGGCCATCGAAAAGTCTACCTCCCACACCGCCCCAGGCTGACCGTCGGAGGTCAAACCGACATACCGGGTACGGCTCACCCCACATCGTGGTCCTCCGTGGGCAACCCGGGCGACGTCCTGGGGGCGACCGGGAAGAGGTTGATCTGCGCCTCCGCGATCCTGGCGCCGCTCGGGGCGTCCTCCTGGCTGCGCTGGTGGGCGATGTACGGCTGCAGGAGCTTCTCGATCTCCGCGCTCAGCCGTCCCAGCTCGCTCGCGTCGACCCGGATCCGGGTGCGGCTGAAGCGCGTCGCGTCGCGCCATTCGTCCGTGTCGTGCTCGATGCCGGCCAGGGCCCGGTCGGCCTCGTCGCCGGCCTCCTTGCGGAACGCCTTGATCAACAGGGTCTTGGCGTCACGGACCTCCGGCTGGTCTTCTGGAAGCACTCCCACGCTGAACGGCTTGTGCGTCGATCTCCACAACCGTTCGCGTCCGTCCCCTCTGGGCGGGGCGTCCTCGACGAACCCGTACTTGGCCAGCATGCGCAGGTGATAGCTGGCGGCGCTGGGCGTGATCCCCGCGATCTCGGCCACCTCGGTCGCGGTGGCGCTGCCCTCCACGCCGAGCCGGTTGAGGATCAACAGCCTCGCCGGGTGAGCCAGCGCCCGCATCATCTTGGGATCGCTGAGCCCCTCCATGTCCTGCGTCATGTGCCAAAGGTACCCGGCGAGAGATATGAAGCATTCCCTTTACAACTCTGAAGGGATCCCTTCATACTTATGAAGTCTTCCTTTCACACCTCCCCACTCCCGTCCTCCCAACGACCACCCCGCCTCGGACCGAACTCGCCACCGGAGACCCCAGCATGGACACGACGCCCCCGCTCCCCCTTCGCAAACAGCGTGACTACCGCCTGCTGTGGAGCGCCCGCACGATCTCGATCACCGGCTCGGAGGTCTCCAAGCTGGCCGTCCCGCTGACCGCCATCACGCTGCTGGCCGCCTCACCCACCGAGATGGGGCTGCTGACCGCCGCCGCCCCGCTGCCCGCCCTGCTGTTCGGCCTCCAGTCGGGCGCGATCGCCGACCGCCTCACCCGGCACCGCCCGCTGATGATCGCCTGCGAACTCGTCTCCTGCGCCGCCGCCGCCACCGTCCCGCTGGCCTGGCTGCTCGGCGTCCTCACCGTGCCCTGGCTGATCATCGTGGCCCTGGTCATCGGTACGGCCGGCGTCATCTTCAAATCCGCCAACTTCCCCTACACAGCCGCGGTCGTGGACCCGTCGCAGCGCACCGAGGCCATGGCCGGCTTCCAAGCCTCGTACTCGGTGGCCTCCGTGAGCGGCCCCGGCCTGGCCGGCATCCTGGTCCAGACGCTCACCGCGCCGTTCGCCGTACTGGCCGAGGCGCTGTCGTTCCTCGCCTCCGCCCTCCTGCTGCGCTCGATCCGCACCCCGGAGCACAACGAGCCCGCCAGTTCGTCCAGCATGCGGCGCGACATCGTCGAGGGCCTGCGAACCAGCCTCACCCACCCCACGCTCCGAGCCGTCCTGGGCGCCGGCGTGACGATCAACTTCTTCGCGATGGCGTACATCGCCGTCTACATGCTCTACATGGTCAACACGCTCGACATCCCCAAGGGAATGATCGGCTTCCTCACGGCGCTGAGCGGCGCGGGCGGCCTCCTGGGCGCCTGGCTCACCTCCCGCCTGTCCAAGCGCTACGGCGAGAACCGCATCCTGCTCGTCTCGGTCCTGTTCTTCCCGCTGGACATCCTCACCGTCGGCCTCCTGACCGGCCCCCTCTGGGTGAAGCTCACCGTCCTCGGCCTGACGGGCGTCATGACCGGCGTCATCGTGGTCGCCTTCTCCACCTGCATGGGTGTGATCACCCTCCGCGACACCCCCACCGCCCTCCGCGGCCGCGTGAACGCCACCATGACCTTCGCCGTACAGGGCGTCCTGGCCATCGGCGGCCTGACGGGCGGCGTACTGGCCGAGTTCACGGGCCTGCGCACGGTCATCCTGCTGAGCGCGGCGGGCATCGCCCTGAGCAGCCTCTGGATCTGGCTCTCCCCCCTACGCCCCAACCGCCCTCAGACCTCCCACACCCCGCCCTCGCCCCCTCAGAACCCCGCCCCCCAGACTCTGAAGAACCTGATCGAGTCCAAGCGCCACTCCGTCATCTAGCCACCTCCACTCCCCCAGATCTCGCACTTCGCCCGTACGGAGTCTCGGTCCCGGTCGCACTACACCCCACCGCTCTCCGCCCCTGGCCGTCTCGCCCACCGCACGTACCCCACAGCGTCTGCACCGGTCCTTACGGCATGCAGCCAGAGCCCTTCACGGCCTACGACGCCCCTCCCTGAGCCCTCCATTGGTGCCTTCACCTCCCGGCGGTTACCGTCACTGGGGCAACCCGTCCTTCGCCACAGCCTTTCTAGATCGATCGCCATGCCGGACGCGCGGTGGTGACTCAGCAGCGCGGCCCACGCTCACCAGGCAGAGATCGACCTGCCTTGCACCGGCGCGGCTCCGGCGATCACCGCCATCAACGTCCTGCAGCCGCCCTGAGCCGCCCCGCCGGGAGCGGGCCATCTATGGCCGCCCAGGACCGCAGCACTCGGCCCCATCAAGCTCCGCCGAACACCGACCTGTAGCTGGAACGGGCCTAATACGGCAGGTAGTAGCTGAGCAGATCCGCGGTGAGCGGCGGGAAGAGCGCCTGGAACAGCTCTTCCTCCCCGGTGTAGACGTCGGGCCGGATGCGGGTCAGCCCCTCGATCCCGAGCGGGCCGAACAACAGGGCGGCCAGGTGGTCGGGTGCCACTCCGATGCCCTTCACGGATCCAGGTCTCTGCATCGGGCCGCCTGTGACGACCTCGCCGAGGCCATCGGCGCCGACCGGGATCCGGTAATGGGCGCCGAACGTGGAGAGGACGATGTCGTCGCCGGCGAGGTCCGTCCCCGCTGCGGTGAGGCGCTGCCAGAGCAGCGGCCGGAGGCGGTCGAGCAGCACCGCGACGTCCGGAATGCGCACGTAGTACTGCTGCGCCCGCTTGCGCGGTTCGTGGTCGAGGAACTCCTGCCAGGCGGCGGCAGTCACGGTTCCCGTCCGATGGACGACCTTCAGCTCACTCCCGGGGAACTGCGCGACGACAGCGCTGAGCAGGTCGTGGGCCGCGGCCTCGTTGGCGGCGGCAGCCTCGGCCAGCAGCACCTCGTCGTCGTCGGGAGGCGTGGTGCGTCCGGTGGCGATGACGGTGCCGGCGCGCTCCAGGACCCAGGAGGTGCTTGCCTGGTGGTCCAGCAGCCATCGCCGGCATGCCGCCGAATGCGGCATGGCCACGTCGAACCGGTCCTGAGCCATGTCCTGCAGAGCCGCCATGGCGGGAATGTCGGCGGGCCGGGCGACGCGGAGTGCGGGCGTGCCCTCACCGGCCGGCGGCCTGCGCAAGGTCAGCGCCGACGGTATGTCGATGGCGTATTCGTAGCCGAACAGCCGGTAGAAGTACGGGATCCCGATCATCACCTGAACGACGTGACCACGGGCGGCGGAGCGGTCGTGAGCCCATCGCATGAGCGCCCGTACGAGTCCGCGTCCTTCGTATGCGCGGTCGGTGGCGACCAGTTCGACCTGGCCGGCGGGTAGGCGGATGCCGCCGATGCGCACTTCCTCGTCAAGGAGCGTCGCGGTGGACACCACCCGCTCTCCATCCACTACCACGGCGCAGGCGGACCAGCCGACCTCCGGGTCCGAGACGACCAGCCGGTGGTCGAGGGCGTCGGCCGAGTCGCCCCGTTCGGTGAGAAGCGCGCTGATCTGGTCGAGGTCCGCCGGCCGCGCCTGCCGCAGAACGAGGCCGCCGGCCAGCGGGACGGGCTCGGGGAAGGCTGCGGTCGGGCTCACGGTGGGACTCTTGCACCGCCCGAATGACCTCGTCCATTGGATTTCCACCCAGGCGGCCGGCTCGGCACAGGTTGTCCACAGGAGGCCCCTCGCCGCTTCCTGTATCCCCAGAACCCCGCTCGGCTCGACCTCCGCGGACCGCTCCCGGCAAGACTCCCCGCCATGCCCCCTCGCCCACGCCTCCCCGCCCTGTCCCCCCGCTCAGCACCATCACCGCCGAGACCATGCGCGCAGAACGTGGCTCGCCGTGCCGTGATCTCCCTGGTCGTGCTCGCGACAGCCATCATGCTGACGACCATCGCCGCCCCGGCTCCGCTGGCGAAGGCCGCCCCTCCTGCCTGGCGATGGCCACTCGACGGCAGCCCCCGCATCCTGCGCCGCTTCGCCCCACCCTTGGCTCCATGGCTGGCCGGGCACCGCGGCATTGACCTGGCCGCCTCCGCCGACACACCCGTCCTGGCCGCAGGCTCAGGCACCGTCCGCTACGCAGGCCCAGTAGGTGGAAGGGGAGTCGTCACCATCGACCACCCAGGCGGCCTCCGAACGACGTACCTGCCGATCAGCGCATCGGTGAAGCGGGGTGAGCCGATCACGACGGGCAGCCGTCTGGGGGTCGTACAAGCCGAACACGGCCATTGCCAGGAGTCATGCCTGCACTGGGGCCTGATCCAAAGCGCCCGCTACCTGGACCCTCTTCTCCTCCTGGGCCACGCCCCCATCCGCCTCCTCCCCATCTGGCCCAAGACCGCCCCGCCGCAGATCACCCCACCCCTGCTCCCTCCGTCCCCCAAAACACCCTCCGGAGCACCCCTTACTCATCCCTCCGAGCCTTTCGAAGCAGCCCTTGCCGTCCCCATCGAGCCCTCCGAAGCACCCCTGCCCGTCCCCTTTGAGCCCCCCGCAGCTCCGCTGGACGTCTCGTCCGACCCCTCGGAGGCCTTCGCTGGCAGCATCTCAACCCCACCCACCCTCCCCCAGTTCCCCAAGCTGTCCGCCGCTCTCTACCGCCCGAACCCGCCCCTACTTCCGCTCCTGAACCCGCCTGCCCCGCTCGCACGGCACCTGCTCCCCAACGCCCCCGTGCCTCCTCCACCCCCGCTCCTCGTCCCTCTCCCTCCGTCCCTGCTCACAGTTCTCGCGCACCACGCCCCATCCGCGAACCAACACAACGCGCTCCCATCCCCCTACTCCACCGCCTTGCAGGCACTTGCCCTCACCTCAGAGCCGAACCCCGAGACCCCGCCCATCACCCCTGCACTCACCCCCTCACGCCCAGAGACGCGTTCCAGCGACCTACCCCTCCGCAACGAATCAGCCAGAACTCCCGAGCAGCGGCACGCCCCAACCCGCGGCCCCGCCAGGTCCCTTGCAACCGTCCTCCGCCTCCTGACACATGCGGCTTCACTGCCAGCAGCCCCAGCAATCGGACTGGGCACCCTCCTCGGCGCCGCCCTCCTGATCACGGCCCTACGCCGCCGCCGACGCCCCCACAAGAAGCACCACGGCTCAAGAAGCGGCCAACACCGCAAACCTCCATCGGAAGGAGTCCACAGACGCCCCACCCCACCCTCCCGACGCTCCTCCTGACCCCTCGAAACCGCCCTCGGAGACGCACTCTTCAAACCCGCAAACCCGACACCTAACCGAGAACTCCAAGCCCACGACGAGAGCCCCCGCTGGCCACCCGCATCAACCCAGAGTTCCTTCAAGGCAACCAAGATGCCCGTCCACCGCCGCTGGATGTACGCGACCGGCAAGCCTCATCGGAAACGCGTGCGCCCTTGAACCGGACCAAGCCCCGACCCATCCCACCCATTTGTTCGCCTTGCGGCCCCACGACCCCACGACCCCCACGCCCCCACGGCCCAGCAGCCCAGCGACCCCGCGGCCCAGCCGCCGTCCGCCGCCTCCGTAGCCATCCGCCCACCGCCGTCCGCCCACTGCTGTCCGCCCACTGCTGTCCGCCCACTGCTGTCCGCCCACTGCTGTCCGCCCAGTGCTGTCCGCCCAGTGCTGTCCGCCCAGTGCTGTCCGCCCAGTGCTGTCGGCCCGCCACCACTCACTGCCAACGCCCGACACCGACACCGACACCGACACCGACCAACCGTCTCTGAACCCTCCGCCCTTCGCGCTTCTTGCCCTTCGCGCCCTCTGCGCCGTGGCATCCTCATCGCCGAGCCAGGCACCGAATGCGGTACTGCAGAACCGCGCTGCCAAGTTGCGGGCCTACAGGGGTCACCCCCTCCGGGCAGGACTACGTGCAGCCCTCCGACGATGGCTTCGCAGTGCACGTGGACAGCGCGCCAAGTGAATGGCGACCACCCATCTATTGGCCGCCGTAGGTCAAGCCCAGTCGCCGAATGGCCACCGCTCCCCCGTAAGCGAGACGCTTCTGTCCACCGCGAGGGGAAGCTCGTCCAGTTGGGGACCGAACCAAGCAGGCACTCACTCGGGCGAGGGCTGGACAAGCGCTGAAGCGCGCAACCCCAGGGTGGCGGGAGCTCCTCGGGCGAGGGCTGGACCCGCGCCGGCGCCTGCACCCCAGTGGGGCGGGGGCTCAGCCGGGCGGTGGCCGCATACGCGCCGAAGCCCGCACCCCCTGGTGAGGTGGGAGGCTCCCGGGCGACGGTTGGCCCCTGGTGGAAGACCAGCCCGCGAATACGCCTCCAACGCCGGAGTGGCTTCTTCCTCTACCGTCCGCGCCGCTCTCGTGTGTGGTCCTTCGTTCCCCGCTCCTCCTAGGAGGAGGCCAGGTACTGACGCGTCCTGCTGTGGGATGACGGCAGGTGATCTTGAAGGTCCAGCAGGCCGGTGCCAGCCAGGGGTAATCAGGTCCTCGATCAAGGCGCTGCACGTCACCTACACCCCTGGGGGCTCGCCTCCTGCGGGCGCCTATCTGGTGAAGCAGCCGTCGGTTAGGTGGTCGCCGCCGGTCTCTCGCTCCACACCGTGGATCCATCACGGCCGGCGTGGCAGAAACCGCTCTTCGTGTCATTGCCTCTCGCTTATGCACATGCCTCGTGCATCGACGCCCCTGCCGTGTCGTCGCGCCGTCGAGGTCTCAGGCCAACAACGTGGCTTCAGGTCTTGGGCCGTTGGCGTTGGTGTGGGACTTCGCAGCCCACCCCCATGCGTCGTGCTGCTTCGCCTGGGAGCGGGCTCGGCCGGGCTCTATGCCTGTGTGGGCTCGCGCTTCGACGTCGTATGGCCCTTGCGCTCAGCCGGCGAGCGAGGGGTTGGTGAGGGGAGGCAATGGCGTGCTGGTGTCTGTGGTCAGGCTCGGGGGTGGGCTTGGCGGTATGCGGTGCGGAGGCGGTCGATCGAGACGTGGGTGTAGATCTGGGTTGTGTTGAGGGAGGCGTGACCGAGTAGTTCCTGGACGCTACGCAGGTCTGCGCCCCCTTCGAGCAGGTGAGTGGCCGCGGTGTGCCGCAGTCCGTGTGGACCCATGTCCGGGGCGCCCTCGGTCTGAGCCAGCCGCGCGTGCACCACCCGTCGTACGGTGCCGGCGTCGATCCGGCCGCCACGGACTCCGAGGAAGAGGGCCGGCCCGGAGCGTTCCCGAACCCAGATGGGACGCCCGTTGATGCACCATCGGTCCAAAGCTCGAAGCGCTGGCAGCCCGAACGGCACGGAACGCTCCTTTCGTCCCTTGCCCAGGACCCTGATGACATGCCGGTCCCGGTCCACGTCGTCGACGTCGAGCGCGCAGAGCTCGCCCACGCGCACACCTGTGGCGTACAGGAGCTCCAGGAGGGCTTGGTCTCGAAGGTCCTTGGGATCGCCGGTGGACGGGAGCGCGCTCAGGACGGTCTGCGCCTGCTCCTGGTCGAGCACGGCAGGCAAGGAACGGGGCGCCTTTGCACTGCCCAACAACAGGCCGGGGTCGGCGGCCAGCCAGCCCCGGCGGTGGCAGTACGCCGTGAAGGTACGGACGCAGGCCGTTCTGCGGGCCAGCGTGGCTCTTGCCTTGCCCGCACTGTGCTGGTCGGCCAGCCAGCCTCGCAGCTCGCTGATGTCCAGGCCGTCAAGCCGTCCACGGAGGTGGTCGAGGAGGGCGGTGATGTCGGATAGGTAGGCGCGCACTGTATGGGGGGAAAGGTCTCGCTCGAACCGCAAATACCTCTCGAACTCGGCAAGCACTTCGTCGGCATTGAGGTCACGGTTCAGATCGGGGTTCAGGTCACGATTCAGGTCCGCGTTCACATCGGGATCCAGGTCCGAGTTCTTGTCGGGATTCACGACGGCGTTCACATCAGGCTTCAGGTCGGGATTCGGGTCGCGGTTCAGGCTGTTGTTCAGGTCGTTGTTCAAGGCTTCACCTACTGTCCGCGCGAACATTCGCCACTTTTGTCACTGCTGTGCCGCCCGATGCCTCGGGCTCGCCATGGGGGGCGGTGTGCAGCTCAACCACCCGAACGTCTGCCCAAGCGGCCGGGCAAGGCAGGGCGCGACATGGTGCGGACGCCGCCTGCGCCTGGGGTGCGCGTCGTATTGCCCACATGTCAGTCATTTCGATCGCTCCCATGCCCCTTCCCCTCACCATCTCACCCCATGAACTCGTCACCTGGGTCATGGCGGCTGTCATATCGGTGGTGCCGCCTGCCCAAACGTCACAAGGGTTGGTCAGGTAGGGGGTGCGAGTTCTTCGGGGTGGGGTGGGGGTGGGATGTCGTCTTCTGCAGGTGGCGGAGGGTCTGTGGCTGGGGCTTCGTTGGCCGGGGGTGGGGTCAGGGCCATGGTTTCGGGGGCTTTGGGGTAGCTGGATGTGGTTTTGCGGAGGCGCCAGCCGCCGCCCGCTCGCTCTATGTATCCGGCTGCGGCCAAACCGCCCAGGGCGCTCAGTGTGATGTCCATGCTGACGCCTGCTGAGACCGCTATCGACGCCGGACCGGCGCCGCCGCGGGTGGGGATGGCGTCCAGGACTCTCTTGGTGGATTCGCTGAGACCATCGCGGGGGACGATGGGCGTTCGGGTCTGTGGGGCCAGGTCGTCGCCCATGACGCCGACGAGTTCGATCATTTCCTCCGGAGTGGTGACACAGACCGCCTTGCGTTCGCGCAGGAGTTTGTGGCAGCCGGCCGAAAGCGCGGACGTGGTGGGCCCGGGCACGGCGCCCAGGTGCCGGTTGAGAGCGAGCGCGTGACCGGCGGTGTTCAGGGCACCGCTGCGGAGGGCTGCCTCCACGACGGCCGTGCCTCTGGTCAGGGCGGCGATGAGGCGGTTCCTGATCAGGAAGCGGGCACGGGTGGGGTGGACGCCGGGCGGGCATTCGCTCATCACGACGCCCTGCTCACGGGCCTGGGCGAAGAGCTCCTGGTGGCCGCTCGGGTAGCAGATGTCCACTCCGCAGGCGAGAACGACCACCGTGGGCGAGTCGGCCAGCAGGGCACCCTTGTGGGCCGCGCCGTCCACCCCGTAGGCGCCGCCGGAGACGACGGACCAGCCCGCTTCGCTGAGGCCGATGCCGAAGTTGGCCGCGATGTGCAGACCGTACTGGGTGGCGGCTCGGGCTCCCACGACGGCCACGGACTGCAGGCAGGCGAAACGGAGATCGGCCGTGCCGTGCAACCAGAGGCCGAGGGGGCGGCTCGGGCCGAGATGGTCCAGTTGCGTGGGCCATTCGGGGTCGCCCGGGACGATCAGCCTGGCTCCGTGCTTCTCGCCGGCCTCCAGATCGGCGGCGGGTTTCGACGCGGCCAGCCGGAGGAACCAGGCGTTCAGCCGCCCCGACAGGTCACACGGACGTTCCTGCCGGGACTCCTGGGCGGTGAAGGCCGGCGGAAGTGCGCGCTCGCGGATCGCCTCCACCGCACCGGAGGCACCAAGGTGCGCCACCAGGCGGCCCATGGCCGTGTCGCCCACGTCGGCGGCTCGCATGAGGGCCGCACGTGCCTCATGCTCTGGACTAATCACAGGGACCTCCTGGTGATCTTCATGGGCGGGTTCGTGTGCAGGCGGACGGCCGGGGTCACGGTCGTACTCCGAGCCAGAAGCCGAGGGCAGCGGTGGTCTCGTCCTCGTCCGGGCGGTCTTTGCCGGCGAGGTCGGCGAGGGTCCAGGCGACGCGCAGCGTGCGGTCGAGGCCGCGAGCGGTGAGGGAGCCCGAGTCGAGGCAGGAGGTCATGGGCTTCATCGCCGCATCGGACGGACGGAAGTCGGAGTGGAGGATGGATGAGGGGATCTCGGCGTTCGTCCGCCAAGGGGTATGGGCCAGGCGTTTGACGGCGCGCTCGCGGGCCAGCAGGACGCGTTCGGCCACTGTTTCGCTGGATTCGACGAAGTGGCGGTCGGCCAGGAGCTCGCGTCTGGACGAACGGGCGACCGTGACCTTCATGTCGATGCGGTCGAGGAGCGGGCCGGACAGCCGGCCCAGGTATCGGCGTCTTGTCGTGGGCGAGCAGCGGCAGGTCGCGCCGGCCTGGTCGTCGGCCTGGGCGCAGGGGCACGGGTTGGCGGCCAGCACCAGCATGAACCGGGCAGGGAACGTGACCGACGCCGCGGATCTGGACACCGTGACGCGCCCCGACTCCAGCGGTTGCCGCAACGAGTCTAGGACGTGACGCGGGAACTCGGGGGCCTCGTCCATGAACAGCAGGCCCCTGTGCGCGAGGGAGACCGCTCCCGGACGGACGACCGTGCTGCCACCACCGATAATGGCGGCCGCCGTGGCTGTGTGGTGGGGGCTGACGAACGGCGGACGGTTGATCATGGGACTGTCGGGCGGCAGCAACCCCGCGACGGAGTGGATGGCCGTGACCTCCAGGGCGTGGTCGAGCTCCAGGTCCGGCAGGAGGGTGGGAAGGCGTTCGGCCAGCAGGGTCTTGCCGGTGCCGGGCGGGCCCACCATCCACAGGTTGTGACCGCCTGCGGCGCACACTTCCAGCGCTCGGCGGGCCACCGGCTGGCCGACGACGTCCGCCAGGTCGACGGCAGGCTGGGGCACAGGTTTGGGCGGCTCTACTCGGCCATCGACCTCGGGTTCGGGTGGCTTGTCGCCTTTGCGTAGCCATTCGACCAGCTGGCGCAGGTGGGCCACCGGGATCACGTTCACGTCGGGGACCAGGCCGGCTTCCCCCGAATTCTCCGACGGGACGATGATCGTGGCGTCTTCGTGCGCGGCCGCGGCGCCGAGGATGGACGGGAGCACTCCGCGCACGGGCCTGATGCGACCGTCGAGGCCGAGCTCGCCCAGGAAGAAGGGCTCGGCGATGCGTTCCGCCGGGACGACTCCTGCGGCTCCCAGGATGGCCATGGCGATGGCGAGGTCGAACTGGGATCCGCGCTTGGGGAGGCTGGCCGGGAAGAGGCTGACGGTGATGCGGGCGTCCGGCCAGGGGTAGCTGCTGTTGACCACGGCGGATCGCACCCGGTCGCGGGCCTCGCTGAGCGCCGTGTCGGGCAGGCCGATGAGGTGGATGCCGGCCAGGCCGTTGCCCACGTCGGCCTCGACCTCGACGCTGCGGCCGCTCACGCCGACCAGCGCGACGCTGCGGGTCCGGGCCACGGCCATCTAGATCGCCCCCCGTATGTGGCGCAGGGCGAAGTTGCCCGCGAAGCGCTCAAGGGCGATCACGTCTATGCGTACGGCTTCGAAGGACCGGGACTGCGCCGACAGCCACTTGGCGGCCAGCATGCGGAGCCGCGCCAGTTTGGTGTGGTTCACGGATTCCAACGCTGTGCCGTGGGATCTGCTCGATCTGGTCTTTACCTCGACGACCACCAGGACCTGACCGTCCAGGGCGATGATGTCGATCTCGCCGCGACGACAACGCCAGTTGCGTTCGAGGATCGTCATTCCCTTGGCTTCGAGGTAGATCGCGGCCAGGTGCTCGCCTTCTTTGCCGAGCTCGTCTTTCGGGGCCATGGGCGGCGTCCCTTCGTCCGTCGTCGGTGCGGTGTTCGGTCACCGACCCTGGCGGATGGCGGGGAGATCAGACGGAGGCGAACGGGATTCTGGGGATAGCGGGGAGAGCTGGGTGGGGGCTTGTGGACAACTCCACGCCACCGAGGCTCGTTGCCGGGCCATCGAGGGGCCTCATCCGTGCATCCGTGCCGGTATGACGAGGCGGAACAGAATGTTGTGTGATCAGGCGCGATGTGCGGTGCGACTGTCCCGGCGGTGACGGCTCGCCGTGGTACGACAGTTGGCCCCTGCACGGCGCAGGGGGCGGCGTAGGCGCACCCCGTGCCCTACGGCCCTGCGCCCCCTCTAACGTGCCCCCTGCGGCCCTCCGCGGCCCCTGAGGCGATGCGGACGGCTGGCGGTGACGGGTGTTGGTAGGACGCGGAACTCATCCCCCGAGGCGGCACATGACAGGCAGCACGTGGGAGAAGGCGGGTGAGCACATGGCACAGGGCGCGTGGCGCGTGGCAGAAGGCGGGTAGACGCCTGCGCCGTGGGCCAGATGGCGCTCATCTTGAGCTGACTGCCTACGCTCATCGCGGCCAGCATCGCACCCCTGAGCCGGCTAATGCCTCCGCATGCCCCCGGCGACCCTCACCTTGCGCTCGACAAGGGCGATCGCAAGCCGGATGACGCCCCAGCACGCGCTGATGGCGTCCAGCGTGTGCCGGCAGTGCCCAATGAGCCCCGGCAATACCCAACGTGTGCCGACACTGCCCGTCAAGCAGCAGGCGGGTGCCCATCGGGAGCAGTTGCCCAGCGTGCAGGAAGCGGTACTCAGCATGCTTCCAGGTACGCATCGTGCAAGGCATCAGCCGATGAGGTCAGCGTTGGTCAATCAGCCACAAGGACTTCCTGGGATCTGTAGCTGATCAGAGCGATGGTGTCGCAGCCCGCGGCGTCACGCGCAACACCAGAACCCTGGAACTCCAGATGCGAGTACAGGCTCGACCGAGCCCAAAACGCCGCCACCGCGGACGTTCGCCGCCCCCACCTCGACGGCGCCTCTTCGGCCTACCCCGAGAACCCTTCCTTGGGCATCTCCAGGTCGGCCTTGGCCAGCTCTTCCACGTTCACATCCTTGAACGTGACCACCCGCACGTTCTTCACGAACCGCGCCGGCCGGTACATGTCCCAGACCCAGGCGTCCTGCATCTTCACATCGAAGAAGACGTCGCCGTTCTCCGCCGTACGGACGTCGAGGTCGACCGAGTTGGTCAGATAGAACCGACGCTCAGTCTCCACGACGTATGTGAACAAACCGACGACATCACGGTATTCGCGGTAAAGCTGCAGCTCCATCTCGGTCTCGTATTTTTCGAGATCCTCTGCGCTCATCGCGGTCCTCCTGTCGTACCGGTCCCCCGGTTCGCCTGCTCAGGCAACCCCGGCCCCCATCTCATTTTCACCCATCCCCCTGGCCACCGTGACGAAGGAGTAACGGTGTTCGGGGCACGGGCCATGTCTCTCGAGTGCCAAACGGTGTCCTGGCGTGACATACCCCTTGTGCTCGGCAAAACCGTACTGAGGGAACCTTCGATCCAGCTCGACCATGAGGCGGTCCCTCGTCACCTTGGCCACGATCGACGCGGCCGCCACGCAGGCGGCCACCTGATCCCCCTTCCACACCGCCAGGGACGGCGCAGGCATGCCGGGCACCGGGAAGCCGTCCGTGAGGATGTACTCCGGATCACATGGCAACTGCGCCACAGCCCGCCGCATTCCGGAGATGTTGCTCCTGTGCAGCCCCCGGGCGTCGATCTCGGCGGCCGGGATCACCACGACGCCCACGTGGGCGGTGGCGACGACGCGGTCGTACAGGCGCTCGCGCACCAGCGGGGACAGCATCTTGGAGTCACCGAGACCGTCGATCTCCCTGCGCAGGACGACGGCCGCGACGACCAGCGGCCCGGCACAGGCGCCACGGCCTGCCTCGTCGACGCCCGCGATCGGGGTCAGCCCACGGCGGGCCAGCGCCCGCTCGTAGGCGTAGAGTCCGGAATCGCGCCGGACGACGCTCGGTCGAGGGCGGAACGCAACTGTCATGACACTCGAAGCGTACGCCCCATTCGCCGCAAACCGCGACCGAAAGCCCCTTACTTGACCTTGTCGAAAGTCTCGGGCGTGGAGAACAGGTAACCGCGCGACAGCGGCCAGTAGCGGACGACCGCCTTGCCGATCACGTCGTCGACGGAGATGAAGCCGCCGCCGGGCTCGTCCATGTGGGCCCGCGAGTCCGCCGAGGCGGTGCGGTGGTCGCCCATCAGCCACAGTTTGCCGGCCGGGACGGTGACGCTGAACTTGTCGCCGCCGCCGAAGTCGCCGGGGTAGAGGTAGGACTCCTCGTCGAGCGGCGTGCCGTTGACGCTGATGCGGTGCTTGGAGTCGCAGCACACTACCTTGTCGCCGCCGACGCCGATGACCCGCTTGATGGTGTCCTCGCCGGTGCGCCAGCCCTTGAAGACCACGATGTCGCCGCGCTCGGGATCGCCCGCCAGCTTGTTGACGAAGACCCGGTCGTTGATGAGCAGGGTGTTCTCCATCGACTCCGACGGGATGTAGAACGACCCGATCACGAACGCCTGGAGCAACAACGCGATGCCCACGCCGAGCACCAGCAGCAGGACGGTCTCCCGGAAGCCGCCCTTTTTCTTCTCTTTGGCCACGCCCTCCGCCTTCTTGGTGACGGCCATCAGCGCTTCCTCCCCAACCGGCGCCGACGAACCAGGACCAAGGGTACGGCCAGCCCGAACCCGGCCACCAGCGGTACGGCCCCTCCGAGTGCCTGGAGCGCGGGCTGCGCGAAGGTGTCGGGTATGGACAACACGCCCGCCCGGTTGAACGGCCAGACGATCACGAAGGCCCGGCCGATGACCTGACCTTCGGGGATCGAGCCGCCGCCCTGGTCGCCGGTGTGCGAGCGGGAGTCGAGCGAGACGGAACGGTGGTCGCCCATCACCCACAGCCGCCCGGGCGGCACGGTGATGTCGAAGAACCGGTCGGACGGCACGTTGCCCGGATAGAGGTAGCTCTCCTCGTCGATGGCCGTGCCGTTGACCGTGATGCGCCCCTTGGAGTCGCAGCACTTGACGTGGTCGCCGCCCACGCCGATGACCCGCTTGATGTAGTCCTTCTCGCCGGGGACGACGCCGAAGGCCGTGCCGACCCAGCGGAAGAAGCCCGCGATCGGGTTGGACGGCTCCTCGACCTCGAACTCGCCGTCCCAGGAGTCGACGCCGGAGAAGACGACCACGTCGCCGCGCTCGATGTCACGGGTGTGGTAGACGAGCTTGTTGACCAGGACCCTGTCGTTCTTGAGCAGGGTGTTCTCCATGGACTCCGACGGAATGTAGAAGGCCTGGATCACGAACGTCTTGATGATCAGGGCCAGCACGAGGGCCACAACGACAAGTACGGGGAGTTCTTTCCAGAACGCCCCCTTCTTCTCCTTGTCGCCCTTTGCCGGCTTCTGAGTCTCTTCGGCGACCACGTCCACCTCGTCCTCGACAGGGCGGCGCGAAGCGCCGTACTCCTGGTCTTCGCTTGTCATCGCTGACGAGCCTAGATGATGGAACGGCTCGACAAGCCTCGACCGACGTTACACCCACGCACGAGTCGCTCCACATAAAGGAAATGGCCCCGCAAAGCCGAAAGGCCCGTGCGGTGCACGGGCCTTTCGGAAAAGATTGGGGTTACTTCGCGGGCGTGGACTCACGCTTCTCGCGGATGCGGGCGGCCTTGCCGCGCAGGTCGCGCATGTAGTAGAGCTTGGCGCGACGCACGTCACCGCGGGTCACGAGCACGATCTTCTCGATGACCGGGCTGTGCACCGGGAAGGTGCGCTCGACGCCGACGCCGTAGCTGACCTTGCGGACCGTGAAGGTCTCGCGGGCGCCGCTGCCCTGCCGGCGCAGCACGAAGCCCTTGAAGACCTGGATACGGGAGCGGTTGCCTTCGACGACTCGTACGTGGACCTCGAGCGTGTCACCGGGGCGGAACGCCGGGACGTCGCTCCGAAGGGTCGCCTTCTCGAGCTCCTGGATCTTCGTGTGCATGAGAGCTGTCCTCAAGTCCTCGCGAGCACGCGGAGGTCCACCCGGCCGGAGCTCGCGGCGGACACGCTTGCTGATTTGATGAACCCGGGACCGTTACCCGGGCATGACGGACCAACCGTGTGATGGTCGGCAGCGATTCAGTTTGCCACATCTTCCGGCCGGACGCGAAACGAGAGCTCGTCGAGCAGCTTCCTGTCGCGCTTGTCGAGCGTCTCGGGATCGAGCGCCGCGGCCAGTTCCGGCCGGTTCCGCACCGTACGCCGGAGCGCCTCGTCCCGTCGCCATCGGGCGACTTTTCCGTGATGTCCGGACAGCAGCACTGCGGGCACCTCGTGCCCGCGCCAGACCGGCGGCTTGGTGTAGACCGGGCCTTCCACCAGGTTCTGCATCGAACCCGGCGCGAAGGAGTCGTCCACGGCCGACTGGGCGTTGCCCAGCACGCCGGGCAGCAGCCTGCCGACGGCCTCGACCATCACCAGCACCGCGACCTCGCCGCCGGCCAGCACGTAGTCGCCGATGCTGACCTCGTCGACCCGCAGCCGGGCGCCGTACTCGGCCATGACCCGCGAGTCGATGCCCTCGTAGCGCCCGCAGGCGAACAGCAGCCACGGCTCGGCGGCCAGCTCCTGCGCCATCTCCTGGGTGAACGGCCGCCCGCTCGGCGTCGGCACGATGACCCGCGGCGCGCCGTCGCCGATCACCGAGTCGATGGCCTCGCCCCAGACCTCGGGCTTCATCACCATGCCGGGACCGCCGCCGTACGGCGTGTCGTCGACCGTCCTGTGCACGTCGTGCGCCCAGTCGCGGAGCTGGTGGACGCGTACGTCGAGGGTGCCGCGCTCGCGCGCCTTGCCGATCAGCGAGACGTCGAGCGGGGCGAAGTACTCGGGGAAGATGGAGATGATGTCGAGGCGCATCACAGCAGGCCCTCTGGCGGGTCGACGACCAGGCGCCCGCCCGTCAGATCGACCTCGGGCACCAGGGCCTTCACGAACGGGATGAGCGCGTCGTCCTGCCCGCGCCGACGTACGACCAGCAGGTCCTGGCCGTGGTGCAGCACGTCGGTGACCTCGCCGACGGGCTCGCCCGACACGGTCTCCACCGCCAGCCCGACGAGCTGGTGGTCGTGGAACTCGTCCGGGTCGTCCGACGACTCCACGTCGGCGGAGTCGATGACCAGCATGGTGCCCCGGAGCTCCTCGGCGGCGTCGCGGCCGTGCACCCCCTCGAACGCGATCAGCAGCACGCCCTTGTGCCAGCGGCGGCTCTCGATCACGAGCGGCCCCGCGCTCGCCGGGTCGGTCGCGACGGCCACGCCCTCGGCGAAGCGCAGCTCGGGATCGTCGGTGCGCACCTCCACGGTGACCTCGCCGCGTACACCGTGCGGACGGCCTATCCGGCCGACGACCAGCTGCACGTAAATCCACCTTCTCCTAACGCAAGCGCCCCCACCAGCCCTTTCGGGACCGATGAGGGCGCGAATTCCTGACGCTAACGGACTGCTTCGTCCAGGTCGAGCAGATCGACCCGTACGTACTTCCCGTCGGCCAGGGCGTTCACAACGGTGCGCAGCGCCTTGGCGGTGCGCCCGCCGCGTCCGATGACCTTGCCCAGGTCCTCGGGGTGCACCCGGACCTCCAGGACGCGCCCGCTGCGAATGCGGCGAGCGCGGACCCGGACATCGTCGGGATGTTCGACGATGCCCTTAACGAGGTGCTCGAGAGCCTCCTCGAGCACGTCAGCCCTCGCCCTCGGTCGGGGTCTCGGCGGCGGGGGCGGCCTCAGCCTCTTCCTTCTTCTTGGCACGCTTGGGCGCCGTGGTGGCGGCCGTGCCGGTGTCGCCACCGGACAGCGCCTCCTTGGCCGCGGCCTCGTAGAGGGCGTGACGGTCGGGCGCGGGCTCGGCGACCAGCAGCGGCGCCGGGGCGGCCTCGCCCTTGAACTTCTGCCAGTCACCGGTGAGCTTGAGCAGCTTGAGCACCGGCTCGGTCGGCTGCGCGCCGACACCCAGCCAGTAGGCCGCACGCTCGGCGTTGACCTCGATGCGCGAAGGGTTTTCCTTCGGGTGGTACAGGCCGATCTCCTCGATCGCCCGGCCGTCACGCTTGGTGCGGCTGTCGGCGACGACGATTCGGTACTGAGCGTTGCGGATCATGCCGAGCCGCTTGAGCTTGATCTTGACTGCCACTGGTGTGGTCTCTCCTGCATTCGAGCGTGGGTGAACGGCACCTCATCGAGTGGGGCACGATGAGAGGACGTTCCAGGGACAGGCGTGGCCGGCAGGAGATGAGAGGGCACCCACCTGGTCACGATGTTCCAACATGTCATTCTGCCAGACCGCGGACAGTGCCTTCGACCTGTCCCGGCAGGCCGCGGCAAAGGCTCGGCAAGGGCCGCGTGTCACCTCGCCCGACTTGATCAACTTCCCTGCGGAATGGGTGGGTGACCACCACGACCAATCCGCTGTTCACGCGCGCGCGGCTGCTCACCGCCGGCGCGTCCGTCCTGCTCACCGGCGCCTTGTTCGGGCTTACGGCCACCGCCGCGGCGGGCGAGTTCGCCAACGCCAACGGTATCGGCCTGACCATCACCGAGATCCCGGAACTGGGCCAGCCGGCCTTCTCCGGCACCTGGGGCACGGCGTCCGTCGGGCCCGACCCCGGCACCGACACCGGCGACTGGAGCGACCCCGACGGGGTCACCGACTTCGTCAGCCTGGCCAACGAACAGATCCAGGCCGACGGCCTCGACGCGCCGGACGTCTGGGAGGCCAGCGCCCAACTGGTCGTCAACACCCTTCAGCTCAACCCGGACGCGTCCGAGCCGCTGCTGGTCACGGGCAACGTGGAGACGCACGCGCGGTGCACGCCGCCGGCTCCGGCGATGGCGTCCGTGCAGGCGGCGCCGGGGACCATCACGGTGCTCGGCGTGCCCGTGGAGCAGGGGACCACGGAGGTGCCCGCGACGGGCGCGCAGCTCGGGTACCCCGGCGTGTACGACGGGGTCCTGACGGTGGTCAGGACCGACAACGCCACGACGAACGACGCGACCTCCGCCGAGGCGGACATGACGATCACGATCTCGGCCAGCCTGCGGGACGCCGACGGGAACGTCGTCTACGAAGGGCCGCTCACGGAGGTCACCATCGGCCGGGTGGAGGTCAACTGCGTCCCCAACCAGCCCACCCCGACGCCCACGATCACCCCCACGGTGACCCCGACCCCCACGCCCACCGTCACTCCTACGCCCACCGTGACCCCCACCCCCACGGTGACCCCCACAGTGACGCCCACGGTCACACCCACGGTCACGCCCACGCCCACCGTGACGCCGACGCCCACGGTCACGCCGACGCCGAACCCGACGCCCACTGTGACACCGACACCGACCGTGACACCGACGCCCACGGTCACGCCGACCGTGACACCCACGCCCACGGTCACACCGACCGTGACACCCACGCCCACGGTCACACCGACACCGACCGTGACGCCCACACCCACCGTGACGCCGACGCCGTACCCGACGCCCACCCCGACTCCGACGCCGACTCCGACGCCCACGCCGAGCCCAACGCCCACGCATGACTGCACTCACAAGCCGCACAAGACTCACAAGCCGCACGAGAAGAGCTACTGGCCCCCTTGCGAGTGGCCGCACAACCCGCATGAGCCGCACCACCACGACGGCCCCAACGGTCATCAGTGGTCCGGCGACCACAGCGGCGAGTTCGGCCCGGCACACGAAGACGCCTGGGTGACCCAGAGGTCGCCGCTCACCGGCCTGCCGATGTGGATGCCCGTAACGGCCGCCTCAGAGTGGCTCCTCATGGATCCCGCTCTGCAGTGGATGCTCCTCTGCCGTTAGAGCAGGCCGAACGGCCTCACATCCGCGCGCCCGGTGACCGACCATGGTCCCGGGCGCGCACCCGTTCGGGCGATCGCGAGCACACCGGAGGCCAGCGACACAGCCCCGACGCGCAAATCACCGTCATGCAGGCTGCGCGAGTGAGGGTAGTTCGAGAGGGGCCAGCGCAAGAGAGGCCGGCGCGAGAAAGACCGGCACCGAAACCGCCAGCACAGGACCATCGGCGCAAGGGCCGCCAGCACGGGAGCCGCCAGCACTGGGGCCGCCAACGCAAGGGCCGCCGACCCAAGAGCGCGCCTGAATGCCCAGACCTTCCGGTTCGGAGCGAGGCCCGTCCGTGAGGGGCGAAACCCGTCGGTGCGGGGCGAAACCCGTCGGTGCGGGGCGAAACCCGTCGGTGCGGGGCGAAACCCGTCGGTGCGGGGCGAAACCCGTCGGTGCGGGGCGAGACCCGTCATGGCACGCGTAAGAGACACGGCTCGGAGTCGGGTGCCAGACAGGCGAGCGGCGAACAGACAGCCGCCCGACAAGCCCGCTCCCGACAAGGACGCTCGCAACAGACAGCTACGCGCCAGACGGTCACGTGACAAGCACGCGCCCGACAACCAGGCGCAGCAGGCGGACGCGGCAGGCCGGCAGGCAGGACAGAAGGTGCAGGCCGGGCCGACGTACGGGCAGGCCCGGCGAACGTACGCGCAGGCCCGGCAGACGTGCGGGCACAGCGGGCAGGGGCGGGCGGAGCGGGTGCCCGCCCCGGTGCGGCTACTGCCCGGGCAGCTTCAGCTTCGACGGGTCGAAGCCCGGCGGCAGTTCGAGCCCCGGCGGCAGCTTGCCGCCCAGGTTCCCCAGCACTCCCCCGGCCTTGGGCGCGCCGCCCTCGCCGTCGGGCGACGGGGACGCCGACTTCTCCAGGCCGGCCTTGCGCGGGTCGCCGCTGACGCGCCGCCCCTTCTTGGCCTTCTTCTGGGCCTTGGACGCCTTCCCGCGCCCCCCGGGCATGCCCGGCAGCCCCATGCCCCCGGCCACCCGCTTCATCATCTTCTGCGCCTCGAAGAAGCGCGTGACGAGGTTGCTCACGGCGCTGACCGTGACGCCGGAGCCGGCGGCGATGCGGGCGCGGCGGGAGCCGTTGATGATCTTCGGGTCCTGCCGCTCGCCGGGCGTCATCGAGCGGATGATGGCGGCGATGCGGTCGAGGTCGCGGTCGTCGATGGAGTTGAGCTGGTCGCGCATCTGCCCCATGCCGGGCATCATGCCGAGCAGGTTCTTGATGGGGCCCATCTTCTGGACCATCATCATCTGCTCGAGGAAGTCGTCGAGCGTGAAGTTCTCGCCCGAGGTGAGCTTGCCCGCCATCTTGGCGGCCTGCTCCTCGTCGAACGTCTTCTGCGCCTGCTCGATCAGGGTGAGGATGTCACCCATGTCGAGGATGCGGGAGGCCATCCGGTCGGGGTGGAAGGCGTCGAAGTCTTCCAGCTTCTCGCCGGTGGAGGCGAACATGATCGGGCGGCCGGTGATGTGCCGCACCGACAGCGCGGCGCCGCCGCGGGCGTCGCCGTCGAGCTTGGTCAGCACGACGCCGTCGAAGCCGACGCCGTCCATGAACGCCTGGGCCGTGGTGACGGCGTCCTGGCCGATCATGGCGTCGACCACGAACAGGACCTCGTCGGGGCGGACCGCGTCGCGGATGTCGGCGGCCTGCTTCATCATCTCCTGGTCGATGCCCAGGCGACCGGCGGTGTCGATGATGACGATGTCGTGGTTGAGCCGCCGGGCCTCGTCGATCGAGCGGCGGGCGACGTCGACCGGGTCTCCGACGCCGCTGCCCGGCTCGGGCGCGAAGACGGCGACCTTGGCGCGCTCGCCCACGACCTGGAGCTGCTGCACGGCGTTGGGCCGCTGGAGGTCGGCGGCGACCAGCAGGGGCGCGTGGCCCTGCTCGCGCAGCCACCGGGCCAGCTTGCCGGCCAGGGTGGTCTTGCCGGCGCCCTGGAGACCCGCGAGCATGACGACGGTCGGCGCGGTCTTGGCGAAGCGGAGCCTGCGGGTCTCGCCGCCGAGGATCTCGATCAGCTCGTCATTGACGATCTTGACGACCTGCTGCGCCGGGTTGAGCGCCTGGGAGACCTCGGCGCCGCGGGCGCGCTCCTTGACCTGGGCGACGAACGCCTTGACCACCGGGAGCGCGACATCGGCCTCGAGCAGGGCGATGCGGATCTCGCGGGCGGTGGCGTCGATGTCGGCGTCGGACAGCCGACCCTTGGATCGGAGGGAGGAGAAGACCGATGTCAGCCGGTCGGAAAGCGTCTCGAACACGTGGTTGGCCAGTCCTCGAAGCGAATGTACGTCTAAGACTTCAGCCTATCCGCTCTCCTAGCCGCTCCAGCCTGGCACGGCCATCCGGACGGTCAACGCGTGCTCGACGAGGTTGATCAGAGCGCTTTTGACCGAGTCCTTCTGGCGGGCGTCGAGACGCACCAGCGGGATGTGGGGCGCCAGCGTGAGGGCGTCGCGGACCTCGGCGTCGCTGTGGGCGTACGTGCCGTCCCAGCCGTTGATCCCCACGATGAAGGGGAGTTGCGCCTCCTCGAAATAGTCGATCGCGGGGAAGCTGTCGGCCAGTCGGCGGGTGTCGACCAGGACGACGGCGCCGATGGCGCCGCGCACGAGGTCGTCCCACATGAACCAGAACCGGTGCTGTCCGGGCGTGCCGAACAGGTACAGGATCAGGTCGCGGTCGAGCGAGACGCGGCCGAAGTCCATCGCGACGGTCGTGGTCGACTTCAGCGGCGTCATGCCCAGGTCGTCGATGCCCGCGGAGGCGTCCGTCATGACGGCCTCCGTCGTGAGCGGCATGATCTCCGAGACCGCGCCGACGAACGTCGTCTTGCCCACGCCGAAGCCGCCGGCCACCACGATCTTCGTCGAGGTCAGACCGGGGCTAGAGCCTGCGAAGTCCACTGAGCACCCTTTCCAGCAGGTTGACGTCCGGCCTACCCGCATCCAGCTGCGGCTGATGCACCCGTACCAGGCCCTCGGCCGCCATGTCAGCGATCAGAACACGCACCACACCGAGCGGGATCCGCAGCAGCGCCGACACCTCGGCGACCGACCGCACCTGACGGCAGAGCTGGCTGATCGCCTTGTACTCGGGGGTGATGTGGGAGAACTCCCGGTGTTCGGCCGTAGCCGACGAGACCAGGGCCTCCATGGCCAGCTTGACCTTGGGCGCGGTGCGCCCGCCCGTCACCGCGTACGGGCGCACCGGCGAGGCCGGGTCCGAGCTGACCGGCGGCTGGGGCTCCCAGCCGCCGCTGTTCCAGGAATCCGTCACCTACATCACCTGGTCTGGCTGGCGCGCAGCTCCGCGCGCACCGCCGGGGTCAGCACCTGACCGGCGCGATCAACCATCAAGGTCATCTGGTACGCCACCAGCCCCATGTCGCAGTCGGGAGCCGCCAGGACCGCCAGGCACGAGCCGTCGCTGATCGACATGATCAGCATCAGCCCGCGCTGCATCTCCACGATCGTCTGGTTGACCGCACCACCCTCGAACACCCTGGCGGCGCCCTGCGTGAGACTCACCAGTCCCGACGCGATGGCGGCCAGCTGGTCGGCCCGGTCAGCCGGAAAACCCGACGAAGCCGCGAGCGGCAATCCGTCGGATGACACGACCACCGCGTGCGCGACCCCCGGGACGGTACTGACGAAGTCGGTGATCAACCAGTCGACTCCGCGCGCCGAGTGGCTCAGGTCATTCACGCGCCCTCCTCCCTACTGTCGTTCCTCGGGCCGGATTGGTATGTCCTGCCCTCGCTGATGTCGTCACGCGCTGCCCGGAAGCCCTGCTGGAAGCTCGACAACCTGCTGCGCACCCGGTCGGGCGAGACCGACGGCATGGGAGCCACGCCCTTGGGCGCGGACGCCGTGTCCGCCGATCCGGGCACCAGGTTGGCCTTGGGCACCCGCTTGGGCAGCCCGGCGGCCGTCGAGCCGTCGCGTACGGGCTCCACCACGGACGCCGCCGCGTTCCAGCCGGCGTCGGCCTTGGCCGAGCCCCAGGTGGCGCTCGGCTCGCCCTGGTCGAACCAGGCCGACTCCACCGCGGCGAATATCGGCAGGTATTCGTCCCCGCCGGAGGCGGGCTTGACGACGGGGATCGGGCCGGTCGCCGCCGACTCGGTCTCGGGGTAGTCGTACTTGGACGCGGGCGACGTCTCCTGCGGCGGGGCCGACCAGGCGCGGGGCTCCTCGGGGGGCAGGCCGCGCTGCGGCGGCGCGTGCTCCCCGGTGACCGGCCCGCGCGAGGACACCCAGACGTCGGACGAGGAGTCCGGCAGCCAGTCGGAGCCGGTGTTCGTCGACTCCGTCGAGGGCCACTGCGGCATCGCGGACGGCATGGATGACTGGATCGAGGACGGCAGCGAGTTCGGCATCGACGGCCACGACCCGCCGGCCGGCTCGGAGGGGTACGAGGGGTAGGACGGGTGCCCGGGGGCGAGCCCGAAGCCCGAGGCGCCGGGCCACTGCTGGGCCCCGGCGGCGGGCTGGGAGGCGGCGAAGGCGTCCTCGCGGGCGGTCGTGGCGGCGGTGTTGCCGCCCGTGCCGGCGACCGCGGCGGGCTGCGCGCCGAGCAGCGTCTCGGGGATGAGGACCATGGCGGTCAGGCCGCCGGAGCCGTGCGGGCGCAGCTGCACCCTGATGCCGTGCCGGTGGGCCAGCCTGGCGACCACGAACAGGCCCATGCGGCGGGAGACCGACACGTCCACGGTGGGGGCGTCGGTCAGGCGCTCGTTGGCCTGGACCAGTTCCTCGCCGGTCATGCCGATGCCGGAGTCGCTGATGGAGAGCATGATCCCGCCGCCGTCGATCCTGCTGCCGGAGACGGGGACGCGGGTCTCGCGCGGGGAGAACGACAGCGCGTTCTCGATGAGCTCGGCCAGCAGGTGGATGACGTCGTTGACGGCCTGGCCGGCGATGGAGACGCCCTCGGGCACCTCCAGGACGACGCGCTCGTAGTTCTCGACCTCCGACAGGGAGGCGCGGGCGACGTCGACCAGCTTGACCGGCTGGCTCCAGCGCCGCGGCGGATCCTGACCCGCGAGGACCAGCAGGTTCTCGCTGTTGCGCCGCATACGGGTGGCCAGGTGGTCCAGCTTGAACAGGTTGCCGAGCCGCTGCTCGTCCTGCTCGCCCTGCTCCAGACCGTCGATCAGGGTGATCTGCCGCTCCACCAGCGTCTGACTGCGCCGCGACAGGTTCACGAACATCGCGTTGACGTTCGAACGGAGCCTGGACTCCTCGCCGGCCAGCCGGACGGCTTCGCGGTGGACCTCGTCGAAGGCGCGGGCGACTTCACCGATCTCGTCCTTGGAGTTGATCTCGATCGGCGGGACCTGGAGCTGTTCCGGGCTGACGTCGGTGTTGCGCAGCTGCCGGACCAGGTCGGGCAGCGTCTGGCCGGCGATCTTCAGGGCGTCCGAGCGCAGGCGGCGCAGCGGACGCACCAGCGAGCCGGCCATCAGGGCGGTGATCGCGAGGACCAGGACGAGCAGGCCCACCACGATGCCGATGTTGATCGCGGCGACCTGCCGGTCGCTGCTGGCGATGTCGGCGCTTCGGGTGGCGATCTGCTCCGACAGCGACTTCTGCACGGTGTGCAGGCGCTCGACGGTCTCGGTGATGGACTGGAACCACTGGTCGGTGTCGTCCCTGGTCGAGGTGTCGAGCCGGCGCAGGGACTGGTTGGCGTTGTGCAGCAGCACCGCGCGGCTGGCGTAGAACTCGGCGCGGCCGATCTTCAGGCTGGCGACGGTGTTGTCGTAGAACTGGCGCTGCGCGGGCGTGGCGACGGCGCGGAAGGAGTCCCGCTCGCTGTTGCGGCGGGAGCGGGCGTCGAGGAAGGCGTTGTACTCCGGCTCCTCGAACGAGCCCCTGATCAGGGCGCTGGTCAGCAGGCCGCGCTGCTTGGAGGCCTCCTCCTCGGCGCGGGCGACGGCGCGCAGGGCCGCGCTGGTGGCGATGATCTCCTCGTCCGTGGAGCCCTGGCCGAGCTCGTCGTAGAGCTGCAGCAGCTCGGCGATGACCTCGGAGTACTTCTCGCTGGTGGGCAGCGGGCCGAGCTTGGTCTCGGCGACGGCCTTGCGCATCGTGGGGATCTGGCCGAGCCGGATCCGGATGTGGTCGAGGGACTTCCTGCCGATGTCGGACAGCGCCGTCTCGGACTTCTTCCCCGCCTCAAGGGTGCTGGCGATGCGCTTGTCGACGATCTCGTGCTGGCTCTTCAACCGCTGCTCGTCGGAGGCTCCGCGGTTGGTGGCGACGTGGCGGGTGGCCAGGTCGCGTTCGAGCCCGATGTCGCGGGAGAGCTCGCCGAGCTGTGCGACCAGGGTCCCCACGCTGCTGATGTCCTGGTACTGCTGGGCGCTGCTGATCGACGTCGTGACCCGCAGGGCGCCGAGGACGACGGCCACGAGGGTGGGAATGGCGATGAGGGCGATGAGGCGGGTACGCACGCGCCAGTTGCGCAGGGCGAACGGGCTGCCCGCCTTGGGCGCGTGGGCCTGCCGCACCTCGCCGTCCGCGGCCTTTTCCGGGGCGTCCGGAGCCCGGCCACGACCGGGTTCGGTCGTTGTTGTCCTCACTGGTGGCAACCTCTCGCCATGGCCTGCTTCAGGGGGAATCAGCGGCTTCGTCACGCGGACGAGTGATCGCAGGCAAGTTCGAGGCCCAATTTGAGCACAAACCTCATACTTAGGCCAACGTTTCGGTGGTTTTCAACCGTTCCACATCGCACTCCCTTCACGTCGCATACCAGCGCACACGGAGCGCAACCACTGTCCCAATACGGACATATCACCACTAAACATACTTAATCTTCAGATTTACATCTATAACGCTGATTTGTCATATTTTCGCGATAAACCTACATATACGCGGCATAGCGCTGTAGATCCGAAGTCGGCTCCGGTACGCTTCACGCCCGGCATCCCGTGCCGATCTCCGGAACTTCCCCCTGGTAGGAGAACCCCCCCATGACACGCACTATGCGCGGTCACGCCATTGTCGTCGGCGTGGCTCTGGCGCTCACCCTTGCCGGCTGCGGCGGAGGCAGCGGCGAGACCGCGAAGAGCTCGGCCAACAGCAAGGGCCTGGAGAAGACCACCATCAAGGTCGGCGCCCTCCCCGTGCCCGACGTTGTGTCGGTCTATCTTGCCAACGAAAAGGGCTTCTTCAAGGAAGAGGGACTGACCGTCGAGCCGGTCACCATCACCGGTGGCGCGGCGGCGCTGCCGCAGATCGAGAGCGGCGCGCTCGACATCTCGCAGACCAACTACGTCTCGACCTTCCTCGCGGTGAGCAAGGGCAAGAAGATCAAGCTGGTCGCGGACATGTACCAGGCCGCGCCGAACACGTTCAACATCATGGTGCCGAAGGACTCCCCCATCAAGACGGTGGCGGACCTGAAGGGCAAGACGGTCTACGTCAACAACCTCAAGAACATCGCCACCCTCGCCGTGGAGACGCAGCTCAAGGTGGCCGGTCTGGCCGACACCGACGTCAAGTTCGTGGAGAAGCCGTTCCCGGAGCAGGGCAACGCGATCAACACCGGGCAGGCGGACGCGGGCTGGATGACCGAGCCCTTCATCACCGCCAACCAGAGCGCCTTCGGCTTCCGCAAGCTCGCCGACACCATGACCGGCCAGACGGAGGACTTCCCCATCGCCGGCTGGATGGCCACCGAGGACTGGGTGCAGAAGTACCCGAAGACGCTGGCCGCCTTCCAGCGGGCCATCGCCAAGGCGCAGCAGCTCGCCTCAAGTGACCGCAAGGTCATCGAGGAGACGCTGCCGAAGTACACCAAGATCGACGCCAAGACGGCCTCGGTGATCACGCTCGGCACGTACCCGAGCGAGCTGAACGAGAACCGGCTGCAGAAGGTCGCCGACCTGATGCTGGAGTACAAGTACCTCACCAGCCCGGTCGACGTGAAGTCGGTCATCGCCGCCCCTGCAAGCTGATGAACACCGCGCGTCTGCTCCGCGGCGCCGCCGGCGCCGCGGGGTTCCTCATCGCCGGTGAGCTGGTCATCCGCTTCGCGCTGAGCGACGGCGTGATCTTCCCGGCGCCCTCCGTCATCCTGTACGAAGCTGTGCGCCTGCTGGCCGACCCGGTGTTCACGCAGGGCCTGGCCACCACCCTCACCAACTGGGCGCTCGGCCTGCTCGCCGCCATCGTCGTGGCCGTGCCGCTGGGCGTGCTGCTGGGGGCGGTGCCGCCGGTGGAGCGGGCGATCCGGCCGCTGCTGGAGTTCATGCGCCCGATCCCCTCGGTGGCGATCATCCCGCTGGCGATCCTGCTGATCCCGGTGGACGGCCTGATGAAGGTCTCGGTCATCGTGTACGCGTCCATGTGGCCGATCCTGATCAACACCCTGTACGGCATGCAGGACGTGGACCCGCTGGCCAAGGAGTCGCTGCGCAGCTTCGGCTTCGGCCGCCTGGCCGTGCTGGCCCGGGTCAGCCTGCCTAGCGCCGCCCCCTTCGTCGCGACCGGCATCAGGATCGCGGCCGGCATCGCGCTCGTGCTCGCGGTCAGCGCCGAGCTGCTGGCCGGCGGCTCGGCCGGGATCGGCGTCTACACGATCCAGGCGGGCAGCGGCAACCGGATGGACCTGATCATGGCGGCGACGTTCTGGGCCGGGGCGTTCGGGGTGTTCGCGAACCTCGTCCTGCTGGCCGGCGAGCGGCGGCTGTTCCGCTGGCACCGCGTCCGGATGGGAGCGTCGGAGTCGTGAGGCGGCTGTCCAGGCTGTGGGTGGTGCCGCTCGTGCTGGTCGTCTGGGAGCTGCTCGGACGGCTCGTCGGCGACAGCGACTTCCCGCCGCCGCTCACCATCGTCACCAGCATGTACCAGATGTGGTTCTCCGGGCCCGTCTCCCACCTGTTCCTCACCGAAGACGCGATCGGCAACATCCTGCCCAGCCTCGGCCGCATGTTCAGCGGCTGGATCCTGGCCTCGCTGCTCGGGGTGCTGCTCGGCGTGGCGCTCGGCCGTTCCAGGGCGGCCACCGACTACGTGGACGCGCTGTTCGAGTTCGGCCGGGCGATCCCGCCGCCGCTGCTGCTGCCGCTGTTCGTCGCGCTGTTCGCGCGCACCGAGCACGCGCAGCTCAGCATGCAGCTCGCCACGATCGTGTTCGGCGTGATCTGGCCGGTGCTGCTCAACACGATCGAGGGCGTCCGGGCCGTGGACCGCACCTACACCGAGACCGCCACCGTGTTCGGCCTGTCCAAGGCACAGCGCCTGCGCGTGGTCGTGCTCCCCGCCGCCTCGCCGAAGATCTTCGCCGGGCTGCGGCTGAGCCTGTCCCTGGCGCTGATCCTCATGGTGATCTCCGAGCTGTTCGGCAGCACGGACGGCATCGGCTACCAGCTCCTGCAGGCCCAGCGCAGCTTCGACGGGCCCGGCGTGTGGGCCGCGATCGCCTTGCTCGGCATCCTCGGCTACCTGGTGAACTCGCTGTTCGTGCTGGCCGAGCGCCGCCTGCTGGTGTGGCACCGGCAGGCCAACCGCAACGTCTGACTTTCTGGAAGGACCCCATGCCCCACTCGGATGACCTCCTCTGGGGGGCCGTGGCCGACATCTCGCGCTTCGCCGCTCTGCTCACCATGGCGGAGCTCGGCCTGGCCGACCATCTCGCCCACGGTCCGCTCACCACCGCCGACCTGGCCGCCCGCTGCGAGGCCGACGCCCCCCGGCTGCGCCGCGTGCTGCGCGAGCTGGCCGGGATGGGCGTGGTCCGCGGCGCCGGACCGGACACGTTCGACCTGACCGAGCGCGGCACGGCGCTGCGGTCGGACGTGCCCGACTCGGTGCGCTCGTCGATCAGGATGCTCGGCGAGGAGGGCTTCTGGCACGCCATGGGCAACCTGCCCGCGACCGTCCGCGACGGCGGCTCGGCCTTCGCCGCCCGCTACGGCCACCTGTACGACTACCTGGCGGCCAACCCGGGAGCGGGCAAGCTGTTCGACGACTACATGACCGCCCGCGCGATCCCCTTCACCGAGGGCCTGGCCAAGCGGTACGACTTCCCGGCCACCGCGACCATGGTGGACGTGGCCGGCGGCAAGGGCCACATCCTGGCCACGGTCCTGCACGCCAACCCGGACATGCGCGGCATCCTGTTCGACCTGGAGCACGTGGCCGACCGGGCCAGGGAGCTGCTGGCCGCCGAGGGGCTGGGCGAGCGGAGCGAGGTCGTCACCGGCGACTTCTTCACCGAGGTCCCGGCGGGCGGCGACGTCTACCTGCTGGCCAGCGTCCTGCACAACTGGGACGACGAGGACGCGGTCACGATCCTGCGCAACGTCCGCCGGGCGATGAACCCCGGCGGCCGCGTCCTGGTGCTGGAGGTGGTGCTGCCCGACGACGAGGCGCCGCACCTGGGCAAGGACATCGACATGCGGATGCTGGCGATCTTCGACGGCGGCGCCGAGCGCAGCCGGGAGGAGTACACGGCGCTGCTCGACCGGGCGGACCTGCGCCTGGCCGAGGTCGTCGAGCTGGGCTCGGGAGCCAGCCTCATCGAGGCCCGGCCCCGCTGAGCACGAGGGGCGGCGGCGGGCCGGATCAGCTGCCGCCGCTCCAGCCCGGCACCGCCATCCTGATCGACAGGGCGTGCTCGACCAGCTGGATCAGCGCGCTCTTGACGGCGTCCTTGGACCGCGCGTCCAGCCGGACGAGCGGGATGTGGGGGGCCAGCGTGAGGGCGTCGCGGACCTCGGCGTCGCTGTGCGGGTACTGGCCGTCCCAGCCGTTGACGCCCACCACGAACGGCAGCTGCGCCTCCTCGAAGTAGTCGATCGCGGGAAAGCTGTCGGCCAGGCGGCGGGTGTCCACCAGCACGACCGCGCCGATCGCGCCGCGCACCAGGTCGTCCCACATGAACCAGAACCGGTGCTGGCCCGGCGTGCCGAACAGATAGAGGATCAGGTCACGGTCGAGCGAGACGCGGCCGAAGTCCATCGCGACGGTCGTGGTCGACTTCAGGGGCGTCATGCCCAGGTCGTCGATCCCCGCGGAGGCGTCGGTCATCACCGCCTCGGTGGTCAACGGCATGATCTCGGAGACCGCGCCGACGAACGTCGTCTTGCCCACCCCGAAACCGCCGGCCACCACGATCTTCGTTGAAGTCAAGCCGGGGCTAGAGCCTGCGAAGTCCACTGAGCACCCTTTCGAGCAGATTAACGTCCGGCCTGCCGGCGTCCAGCTGTGGCTGATGCACGCGGACCAGGCCCTCGGCCGCCATGTCGGCGATCAGAACACGCACCACGCCCAGCGGGATCCGCAGCAGCGCCGACACCTCGGCCACGGACCGGACCTGCCTGCACAGCTGGCTGATCGCCTGGTACTCCGGCGTGATGTGCGAGAACTCCCGGTGCTCGGCCGTGGCCGACGACACCAGGGCCTCCATCGCCAGTTTGACCCTGGGCGCCGTCCGCCCGCCCGTCACCGCGTACGGGCGGACGGGTGAGGCGGGGTCGGGGTGCAGCTGCGACTGGGGCTGTGGCTTGGGCGGAGGCGCCCAGCCGCCGCTGTTCCATCTCTGGTCCGTCACCTACATCACCTGGTCTGGCTGGCGCGCAACTCGGCCCGCACCGCCGGGGTCAGCACCTGACCGGCGCGATCAACCATCAGAGTCATCTGGTACGCCACCAGCCCCATGTCACAGTCCGGAGCCGCCAGCACCGCCAGACACGAACCGTCGCTGATCGACATGATCAGCATCAGCCCGCGCTGCATCTCCACGATCGTCTGGTTGACCGCACCACCCTCGAACACCCTGGCCGCACCCTGCGTCAGGCTCACCAGCCCCGACGCGATGGCGGCCAGCTGGTCAGCCCGGTCAGCCGGAAAGCCCGACGAGGCCGCAAGCGGCAACCCGTCGGACGAGACGACCACCGCATGTGCCACACCGGGGACCGTGCTGACGAAGTCGGTGATCAACCAGTCGACTCCGCGCGCCGCGTGGCTCAGGTCGTTCATGCGCCCTCCTCTCTGTCACTGTTGTGGGCTTCACCGTTGAAGGAGCCGCGAGGGCCCGGCTGGAACGCCTTGCCGCCGGTGATGTCGTCGCGGGCCGCCCGGAAGCCCTGCTGGAAGCTGGACAACCTGTTCCGCACCCGGTCCGGCGAGACCGAGGGCATCGGGGAGACGCCCTTGGGCGAGGCGGAGGTGTCGGCCGAGCCCGGCACCAGGTTCGCCTTGGGCACCCGTTTGGGCAGGCCGGCCGCGGTCGTGCCGTCGCGGGCCGGCTCGGCCACCGCCTCGGCGGCGCTCCAGCCGGCGTCGGCCTTCGTCGAGCCCCAGCCGCCCTCGCCGCGCCCGAACCAGGCCGACTCGACGGCGGCGAAGATCGGCAGGTAGTCGTCCCCGGCGGAGGCGGGCGGCACGGGCGGGATCGGGCCGGTGGCCGCCGACTCGGTCTCGGGGAAGTCGGGCCGCGGGCGCTGGAAGCCGTCCTGCTTCCAGGGTGGCGGCGGCTCGGCCGGGGGACGCTTGGGCAGGCCGCGGTCGACGTTGTTGCGCGGCGGCGACCAGATGTCGTGGCTGTCGAAGCCGCCGCCGTGCGGGTCGGAGGGCCAGCCGTCGGACGACGGCCACTGCGGCCAGTTGCCCCCCGCGTCCGGGTTCGACGGGTACGACGGGTGCGCGGGGCCCATCTGGTAGGTGGGCCGCGGCCAGTCCTGTCCGGCGGCCGGGGGCGCCTGCGGCCAGTCGGCCGCCGGTGTGAGCGGCGCCTGCGGCCAGTCGGCTCCCGGCGCGGGCGGCGCGGGCGGCCAGTCGGCCCCGGCGGCGGAGGCGGCCGCGGGCCAGTCGGCCTCGGGCGGAGCCGAGACCGGCGGCCAGTCGGTGGCCGGGGGCGCCGCGTGCGGCCCCACGTACGGCTCGCTCCCGGACGTGCTCTCGGCCGCCGCCGGCTGCATGCCCGCGAACCCGGGCGGCTGCGTGCCGAGCATGTTCTCCGGGACGAGCACCATGGCGGTCAGCCCGCCCGAGCTGTGCGGACGGAGCTGCACCCTGATGCCGTGCCGGTGGGCCAGCCTGGCGACCACGAACAGGCCCATCCGCCGCGAGACCGACACGTCGACGCTGGGCGAGTCGGTGAGGCGGTCGTTGGCCTGGGCCAGCTCCTCGGGGGTCATGCCGATGCCGGAGTCGGTGATCGACAACATCACGCCGCCGCCGTCGATCCTGCTGCCCGACACCGCCACCCTGGTCTCGCGCGGCGAGAACGACAGCGCGTTCTCCACCAGCTCGGCCAGCAGGTGGATGACGTCGTTGACGGCCTGGCCGGCCACCGAGACGCCGTCGGGCACCTGGAGCACGACGCGCTCGTAGCTCTCGACCTCCGACAGGGAGGCGCGGGCCACGTCGACCAGCTTGACCGGCTGGCTCCACCGCCGCGGCGGATCCTGACCGGCCAGCACCAGCAGGTTCTCACTGTTGCGCCGCATGCGCGTGGCCAGGTGGTCCAGCTTGAACAGGTTGCCGAGCCGCTGCTCGTCCTGCTCACCCTGCTCCAGACCGTCGATCAGGGTGATCTGCCGCTCCACCAGCGTCTGACTGCGCCGCGACAGGTTCACGAACATCGCGTTGACGTTCGAGCGCAGCCGCGCCTCCTCGCCGGCCAGCCGCACCGCCTCGCGGTGGACCTCGTCGAAGGCGCGCGCCACCTCGCCGATCTCGTCGTGGGTGTCCACCCCGATCGGCGGGACGGGCCCGACCTTGCCGTCACCCGCCTCGCGCAGCGCCCGCACGGTCTCCGGCAGGCGTTTGCCGGCGATGTCCAGGGCCTCGCCGCGCAGCCTGCGCAGCGGCCTGATGAGCGAGCGGGCGATGAAGGTGATGATGATCAGCACCACGATCAGCAGGATCATGATGAGCACGCCGGAGATCAGCGCCGACCGGTTGGCCGCCTCCTCCAGGGCGCGGGCCCGCAGGATGACCGAGGAGGCCAGCGACTTCTCCACGCTGCGCAGGGCGTCGATCTTGCCGGTGCTGACGTCGAACCAGGTGCCGACGTCCTTGTCCGGCCGTACGCCGATGCTCAGGGGCTTGGCCTCGACGGACTGGGCCATGGCCCGCAGCCGGAACAGGTCGGTCTGGTCGACGTCCCTGCCCACCACGGTGTCGCGGTAGAGCTCCAGCTGGTCGATGCTGGCGAGGGTGGCGAAGAGGGTCTCCTCGCTCTCCTCCCGCGCCTTGGCGTCGGAGAGCGCGTCGAGCTCGCCGCTGTCGAAGCCCTTCTTGTCCAGGGCGCTGGCCAGGATGCCGCGCTGCTTGGACGCCTGCTCCTTCGCGCGCGCGATGGCCGCCATGGAGCTGGCGCTGTGGGAGATGTCGTCGTCCACCGCGACCTGTCCCACCTGGTCGTGGAACTGCAGGAGGGTGGCGATGATCTGGGAGTACTTCTGGATCATCGGCAGCGGCTGGATCTTGCCCTTGACGGCGGTGTCGCGCAGGGTCTGGATCTCCTCCAGGCGGCGCAGCACCGGGCGTACGGAGTCGGCGTGGGTGTCGGTGAGGGCGCCGGCCCGCACCTTGGCCTCGTCGATGAGGTTGTCGACCCCGCTGTAGGTGGTGCGGAGCTGGGCCGCGCGGCTCTCCGGACGGCCTTGGGCGATGTAGAGAGCGGTCTCGTCGCGTTCGAAGGCCAGTTCGTGCGTGACGGCGCCGAGCTGCTCGCTGAGCTCGGCCACCTCTCTGAGTGTCTGGTAGGTGTCGGCGTCCCTGAGGGAGGTGATCACGTTCAGCCCGCCCAGGCCCACCGCGACAGCCGTGGGCACGACGATCAACGCCACGAGGCGCGACCGTACGTGCCAATTGCCCAATCCGAACCTGTTAGAAGCAGGTTTGGGCAGCCGTCGCTTCTGGTGCCCGTGCGGCTCGCGGTCAGCGGAAGCTTCAGCGCTCTGCGTTCTCACTTGCCTCGCAACCTCTCGCCCCGGAGGGGAATTCTCGAAGACCATGCAGGTAAATGCACGTGGGGCAATATGTACAATCGAGATGAGGGCCATTTGAGCACAGGTGCCGGTCAGGACCAACCACCTATAGTGCCCCTCTGAGGCTTATATCCCGGATTGTCCAAAAATTGTGACAAAATTGGTAGACCGCCGTTTACCTGCAAAAACGGGCAGCCGAAACGTGTTCCGCAAGCCCCCTTCCGCCCGCGGAACGATCCAGGTCAGCTAGTCCCACCAGTAACAGAAGCCCCGGTTGCCACCCTCTTTCCCAAAACGGACAAAGACATCTCACGCCTCTATTTACGATAGAGCGGCAAACGGACATTGCAACCACAAGAGTCATTTTCTTGATAATGACTGCCAATGTGGTGCTACGGTCGATTCCTGCTTGTTCGTCAGGCACTCAGCCCCGGGGGCAGTTCAGCCACCCGGTCCCCCCGGCTCCACGTCTTGAAGGGAGTCCCTGACATGAGGCTTGGCCGCTCCGCCAAGGCCGCCATCATCGGGTTCGCTGTGACTTTAGGCGCCGTAGCGTGCAGCACCGGCGGCTCAACCACCGCCAGCGCACCACCCTCCGCCTCCGCGAACGGCGGCGGCGGCGCCTTGGAGAAGACGAAGCTCAAGATCGCCACCCTGCCCGCCATCGACAGTGCCGCCATCTACGTCGCCATCGACCAGAAGCTCTTCGAGCAGGAGGGTCTCGACGTCACCCCGCAGGTCGTCCAGGCCGCCCCCGAGGCGATCCCCATGCTGGTCAACGGCGAGATCGACGCCATGTTCGGCAACTACGTGTCGATGTTCCAGGCGCACGACAAGGGGGCGATCAAGATCCACGTGCTCGCCGAGGGCTCGCGGGCCGCCCCCGACTCGCTCAGCATCATGGCGCTGCCCAACTCCCCCATCAAGACGCCGAAGGACCTCGCAGGCAAGACGATCAACGTCAACGTCCTGCACAACTTCCAGGAGCTCGCGCTCACCCAGGTGCTCAAGGCCAACAACATCGACCCCGCCACGATCAAGTACGTCCCCGTGACGTTCCAGAACATCATGGCCTCGTGGAAGAGCGGCCAGATCGACGCCGCCTACCTGGGCGAGCCGCTGGTCACCGCGGCGACCTCGTCGATGGGCGCGCGCAAGATCCTCGACCCGGCCTCCGGGCCGGCCGCGGAGTTCCCGATCTCGGGATACATCAGCACCCAGGACTGGTACGACAAGAACCCGCGCACGGCGGCGGCCTTCCAGCGGGCCATCCACAACGCGGCCAAGCTGATGGAGAACAACCGTGAGGTGGTGGCCAAGGTGCTGCCGAACTTCACGCAGATCGACGCGTCCACGGCGGCGACGGTCACCTTCCCCTACTTCTCCAGCTCCGACAACCCGGTGCGGCTGCAGCGGGTGGCCGACTGGATGTGGGAGGCCAAGTGGCTGGGCAAGGAGATCGACGTCAAGACGTTGATGTCGCCGACGACGTCGGGGTGAGCAGCACGACGACGGTCGTCCGCCGTCCGGCCGGCGCCGCCACGCGGTGGTCGCGCCGGGCGGCGGGGGCGGCCGGCTTCGCCGTCCTCGTCGAGCTGCTGAGCCGGTCGGGGCTGGTGGACGCCGAGGTGCTGCCGCCGGCCACCCGGATCGTCGGGCGCGGCCTGGCGCTGCTCGCCGATCCGGCCTTCCTGACCCACGCCCGCACCAGCCTGCTGGCCTGGGCCTTCGGGCTCGGCCTCGCGGTGCTGGTGGCGGTGCCGCTCGGCCTGCTGCTCGGCAGCGTGCCGGTGATCGACGCCGCCACCCGCTCGGTGGTGGAGTTCCTGCGGCCGATCCCGTCGGTGGCGCTGATCCCGCTGGTCGCCCTCGTGATCGGCACCGGCCTGCAGCTCCGCGTCACGCTCGTGCTCTACGCCGCCATGTGGCCCGTCCTCTACAACACCATGTACGGCCTGCGCGGCGTCGACCCCGTCGCCAAGGAGACCCTGCGCTCCTACGGCTTCGGCCCGCTGTCGGTGCTGCTGCGCGTCAGCCTGCCGTCGGCGGCGCCGTTCATCACCACGGGCGTGCGGCTGGCGGCGTCCGTGGCGCTCATCCTGACCGTCAGCACCGAGATCGTGGCCGGGCGCGGGGAGGGCATCGGCGTGTTCATCTTCTTCGCCGGGATCGCGGTCCCGGCCAGGATGACCGACATCCTGGCCGGGGTGTTCTGGGTGGGACTGTTCGGCGTGCTGGTCAACGCGCTGCTGGTGGCGGCCGAGCAGCGCGCCTTCCGCTGGCACCACGCCCGGCTGACGGAGGGGTCGTGACCGGGGCCCGGCGCGGGCCGTCGGCGCGCGACCGCACGCGCGGCACGGCGTTCCGGGTGGCCGTGCTGGCCGGGCTGGTCCTGGCCTGGGAGGCGGGCACGCAGCTGGCGGGCAGCTCGTTCTTCCCGCCGCCGACGACGATCGTGGCCCGGATGCACCAGATGTGGTTCTCCGGCCCGCCCGGCAGCCTGTTCCTGACCGGCGCGGCGATGGACGACGTCCTGCCGAGCCTGGGCCGGATGGCCGCCGGGTTCGCGGGCGGGGCGGTGGCCGGGGTGGTGCTCGGGCTGGCCTTCGGGCTGTCGGCGCGGGTCTACGACTATCTCGACGGCGTGCTGCAGTTCCTGCGCGCGATCCCGCCGCCCGCGCTGGTCACCGTGTTCCTGGTGGTGTTCGGGTTCGGGCTGCGCATGCAGCTGGCGTTCATCATGTTCAGCGTCGTGTGGCCGGTGCTGCTCAACACCGCCGACGGCGCGCGGGCGGTCGATCCGCTGCACCTGGACACCGGGCGGGTGTTCCGGCTGTCGGGGACCGAACGCCTGCTGCGGGTCGTCCTGCCGTCGGCGCTGCCGAAGATGTTCGCCGGGCTGCGGCTGTCGTTGTCGTTGTCGCTGATCGTCATGGTCTTCGCCGAGTTGCTGCCGGGGGCCTCCAACGGCATCGGGTTCCAGCTCACCACCGCGTACTCGACGTTCGACCTGCCCGCGATGTGGGCCGGGATCGTGCTGCTCGGCGTGCTGGGCTACCTGCTCAACGAGCTGTTCCTGGTGGCCGAGCGGCGGGTGCTGGCCTGGCACCTCGGCGCGCAGCGGCTCACGGAGCAGTGAACGTGCCGGCGGCGACCGGGCGGCTGCGCGGCGGCTCGTAGGCGCCCGAGTCGATGCCCCACGACGCGACGGCCAGCGGCATGATCTCCACCCATACGGGCTCGTACCCGGGTTTCAGCCGCTCGCCGCCCTTGGCGTGGACCCGCCCGACCCCCTGGACGAGGACGCCGCGCGGCCCGTCCTCGGTGAAGTCGTCCACGACGAGCGACACCTCGGGGTTGTCCCTGACGTCACGGCGGTACCGCCGGGGACGCACGCCGCCGGGCAGCAGGCGGGAGCCGACCGCGATCATGCCGCGGTCCGGCTGGAGATGGATCCGCACGGGCACGACGTGCGGCGTTCCCCCGGCTCCCGCCGTGGCGAGTCGCGCCAGGTCGTGCTCGACCAGGTAGGCGAACTCCCCGTCACTGAATCCGCGCATCACACACCTCACACCCAGATAGGAACGAGGTTAATGGGATAAGTCTGGTCTTCGGCCTGCAAAGGGCGAGAAACTTATCGTCATGTTCCCCGTCAGGGACACGTGGGACCGGATCGAGACCACTGGGGGCGACGTGAGGACGATGGTCGTGGGCGCCGGGATCGGCGGGCTCACCACCGCGCTCAGCCTGGCGGCGGCCGGGCTGGAGTGCGTGGTCGTGGAGGCGGCCGCCACGTTGAGGCCGCTCGGCGTCGGGATCAACCTGCAACCGCACGCCGTACGGGAGCTGACCGAGCTGGGGCTGGCCGGCGAGCTGGCCGCGCTCGGCGTGGAGACGACCTTCATGACCTTCGCCGACCGGCACGGCAACGTGATCCTGGCGCTGCCGCGCGGGCGCTCGGCCGGCTACCGCTGGCCGCAGTACAGCATCCACCGGGGCGAGCTGCAGATGGCGCTGCTGGCCGCGGTCGAGGAACGGGCCGTCCCGGTGCGGACGGGCGTCCGCCTGGAGGGCTTCGACCAGGACGGCGAGGAGGTCCTCGTCCGGCTCCGGCAGGGCGGCGAGCTCGTGGAGGAACGCGTGGACGTGCTCGTCGGCGCGGACGGCGTGCAGTCCACGGTACGGGCGCTGCTGCACCCGTCGGACGACCCGCTGCTGTGGTCCGGCATCAGGATGTGGCGCGGGGTGGCCGAGGCCGGCCCCGTCCTGGACGGCGCCACCGTGCTGGTGGGCGGCTCCAACCGGGCCGGGAAGTTCGTCACCTATCACATCTCGGCCCGCAACCCCCGGCTGGTCAACTGGGTGGCCGAGGTCAAGGTGGCCGAGCCCGGCGTCGCCGCGGAGGCCGACTGGTCGCGCGCGGGCCGGCTGGAGGAGGTGGCCGCGCACTTCGCCGGCTGGCGGTACCGGCCGGCCGACGTCCAGGGGTTGCTCGCGGCCTCCCCGCGCATCCTGGAGTACCCGATGGTGGACCGGGACCCGCTGCCCGTCTGGGGAGCGGGCCGGGTGACGCTGCTGGGCGACGCCGCGCACCCGATGTACCCGATCGGCTCGAACGGCGGCTCGCAGGCGGTGCTCGACGCGCGGGTGCTGGCCCGCTGCCTGGCGACGTCCGGGGACCCGGTCACGGCGCTCAAGGCGTACGAGGAGGAACGGCGTCCGCCCACGTCGGCGCTGGTGGTGGCGCATCGGGCGCTGCCCATCGAGGATACGATCGGGCTGGTGACCGAGCGCGCGCCCGACGGGTTCGCCGACATCGCCGACGTGCTGACGGAGGCCGAGCTGGCCGCCATGGCCGGGGCGCAGCGGCGCATCTCCGACGCTGACGTCCGGGCGCTGAACGAGCGGGAGTCGTGGAGCGTACGCATCCCATGACAGCCGCGAAGACTCAAGGGTAAGATCCGACACCGTAGAGCCATACCGACATTTCCGGCTTCCCGAGTCGGTCCTCCGCTCGCGGCCTCGCCCCCTAGGACATCCATGCTCGAGATAGAGAACCTCTCCCACGTGTACGGCGGCGGTGGCCCCAACGCTCACCACGCCATCGAAGGGCTGAACCTGAGCGTCGCCGCGGGCGAGCTGCTGTGCATCGTCGGGCCGTCGGGAGCCGGGAAGTCGACCCTGCTGCGCTCCATCGCCGGGCTGATCAGGCCGACCGGCGGCGAGGTCAGGGTCGAGGGCGAGCTGGTGCGGCAGACCCCTGACAACCTGGCGGTGGTCTTCCAGGACTACAGCCGCTCGCTGTTCCCATGGATGTCGGTGGCCGACAACGTGGCCCTGCCGCTGCGCCGCCGGGGCATGGACAAGCAGCAGCGCCGCGAGGCAGCCCAGGAGGCGCTGGAGTCGGTCGGGCTCCAGGGCGCCGAGAAGAAGTACCCGTTCCAGCTCTCCGGCGGCATGCAGCAGCGGGTGGCGATCGCGCGGGCGCTGGCCTACCGGCCCTCGCTCATGCTCATGGACGAGCCGTTCGGCTCGGTCGACGCCCAGACCCGCGAAGACCTGGAAGACCTCGTGCTGAAGGTGCGCGGCCACCACCAGATGACGATCGTGCTCATCACCCACGACATCGACGAGAGCGTCTACGTCGGCGACCGCGTCGTGGTGTTGTCGAAGGCGCCCGCGCACGTGGTCGGCGACCTCAAGGTCGACCTGCCCGCGCCGCGCGACCAGATCACCACCCGCGAGCACCCCGACTTCGTGCACCTCCGCGCCGAGGTCGGCCGCCTGGTGCGCGGCCACGCCGCCACCGTCTGACCCGCGGGCGGGCGCCCGGCCTCAGCCGGGCGCCCGGGGCGCGCCGGGCTATACCGGCGTGTGGGAGTGGCGGGTGAGCGCGTGCTCCACCAGCGTGATCAGGGTGGATTTCACCGCGTCGCGCTGGCGGGCGTCGAGGCGGACGATCGGGATGTGCCCGCCGACGGACAGCGCCTCGCGGATCTCGTCCTCCGCGTGGGCGAACTGGCCGTCCCAGCCGTTGATGCCGATGACGAAGGGCAGCTTGGCCTCTTCGAAGTAGTCGATGGCGGGGAAGCTGTCCGCCAGACGGCGCGTGTCCACCAGGACGACGGCGCCGATCGCGCCGCGCACGAGGTCGTCCCACATGAACCAGAACCGGTGCTGTCCGGGGGTGCCGAACAGGTAGAGGATCAGGTCGCGATCCAGCGACACACGTCCGAAGTCCATCGCCACGGTCGTGGTCGTCTTGTTCGGCGTGAGCGAGACATCGTCGACGTGGGCCGAGGCGTCCGTCATGACCGCTTCCGTGGTGAGCGGCAGGATCTCCGAGACCGCTCCCACGAACGTCGTCTTCCCCACGCCGAAGCCCCCGGCCACGACGATCTTCGTCGAGGTCAGACCGGGGCTAGAGCCTGCGAAGTCCACTGAGCACCCTTTCGAGCAAGTTGAGGTCCGGCTTTCCCGCGTCCAGCGCAGGCTGGTGCACGCGGATCAGGCCCTCCGACGCCATGTCGGCGATCAGCACCCGGACCACACCAAGGGGCTGGCGTAAAAGGGCGGAGATCTCGGCAACCGACCGGACGTTCCGGGTCAGCTGAATGATCGCCTGATACTCCGGACTCAGTAGGGAAATGTCTTGGTATTCCGACGTCACGGAGGACACCAAAGCCTCCATGGCGAACTTCATCCGCGGCGCGGTGCGCCCCCCGGTCACGGCATAGGGCCGTACCAGGGAACTCGGCTTCTGCGGACGAGGGGCCGCCGGATGCGGCGGAGTGCTATCACCAGCCCAACCCTGACCTGACACCATGATCTCCTGTCACCGCCCGCTAGCGGGGGCGGGCCGCTTGCAGCTCTGCGCGTACGGCCGGGGTGAGCACCTGACCGGCGCGCTCGACCAGCAGCGTCATCTGGTACGCCACGAGGCCCATGTCACAGTCGGGAGCCGCGAGGACGGCCAGACAGGACCCGTCGCTGATGGACATGATCATCAACAGCCCGCGCTGCATCTCGATGACGGTCTGGGTGACCATGCCGCCCTCGAAGACCCGCGCGGCGCCCTGCGTCAAACTGATCACGCCCGAGGCGACCGCGGCGAGCTGGTCGGCCCGGTCCTTGGGGAAACCCTCCGAGAAGGCCAGCGGCAGGCCGTCGGACGACACCACGACGGTGTGCGCGACGCCCGGCACGTTGTTCACGAAGTCGGTGATCAGCCAGCTGATGCCACGCGCTCCCTGGCTCATCTCTCTCATTTGTCCTCCTCATTCTCTTCTCCGCGGGTGAACGCGCGGCCTTGCCGCACTCCCTGCTGGAAGCTGGAGAGCCTGCTGCGCAACCGCTCGGGCGAGATCTGCGGCGGCGGTGACGTGGGCTGCGGCTCGGCGAGACTGGCCGTACCGGGCACGAGGTTGGCCTTGGGCACCCGGCGCGGCAGGCCCGAGGACGTCGTGCCGGCCTGGGCGGGCTGCGCGGCGGCCTGGGCCGCCTGGAAACCGGAGTCGGCGGGCGAGGACCACGACGCGCCGGCGCCCGACTGGCCGGGCCTGCGCTGCGGCAGCCCGGACCGGCCCAACGCCGGGGCGGCGGGCGGCGCGGCCGCCGGCGGGTCGGCGGGCACGGCCGGGTGCACGGCGGTGATCTCGTGCTCGGGCTCCTGCTCCTGCTGGCGCAGCTGCTCGGGGTCGGGCCTGCGGAACCAGTCCGAGCCGACGGACGAGAAGATCGGCAGGAACTCCTCGCTCTGCTCCTCCAGGGGCGAGGTGCGCACCACGGGGAGCGGGCCGGTCAGGTCCTGGGAGGAGTAGTCGCCCTGGCCGAACGGGCCATAGGCGCCCGGACGGCCCTGCTCGTACTGGTCGGCGGGCTTGGGCTCCTCCGCGCCGTACCCCGGCAGGTCGCCGAACGCCGCGCGGTAGGGCTCCTCGCCGAACGCCGAGGGGCGCGGCCGGTCGACCGACTCGAACAGGGACCGCCGCGGCGGCTCCTCGTTGAAGGCCGACTGGCCGAGCGAGGTGTCGCCGAAGGACGGCGAGCCGAAGGAGGACCAGCGGGGCTCCTCCGTCCCGCTCTGCGGCGGCTCGGTGGCGAAGGACGGCCAGCGGGGCTCGTCGTCCTGCAGCGGCGGCGGCTGCTCGGCGAAGGAGGGCCAGCGCTGCTCGCCCCACGGGGACTGGGCCTGCGGCTGCGGCTCGGGCTGGGCCGCGGGCGGCTCGTCGGCGAAGAACGGCTTGGGCTCGTCACCGAAGGACGGCTTGGGCCCGTCGGCGAAGGACGGCTTCGGCTCGTCGCTGAAGAACGGCTTCGGCTCGTCGGCGAAGAAGGGCTTGGGCTCGTCGCCGAAGGACGGCTTGGGCTCCTCGGCGAACGACGGCCAGCGCGGCTCGTCCCGGCCCGGCTCCTCGGCGAAGGATCCCCAGCGGGTCTCCTCCTGGGCCGACTCGTCGGCGAAGGACGGCCAGTTGCCGGTGCCCGGCGCGGGCAGCGAGCCCGGCCACTGGGTGTCCAGCACGCGGTCGGCCGCGTCGGGGGCGGAGACGGGGGCGCCGTTCTGGCTCGCCTCGGCGGGCGCGGCGGCGACGCCGAACTGGCTCGGGTCGAACGTGGTGAACGCCTCGTACTGGCTGCCGGCCTGCTGCGGCATGCCGGGGCCGCCGCTGATGAGCATGTCGGGCATCATCACCAGCGCGCTCAGGCCGCCGGTCTCCCGCATGCTGAGCTGGACGCGGATGCCGTGGCGCAGGGCCAGGCGGCCAACCACGAACAGGCCCATGCGGCGGGAGACGCCGACGTCCACGACGGGCGGGTTGGCCAGACGCCAGTTGGCCTCGGCGAGCTCCTCGGGGCTCATGCCGATGCCCAGGTCGTTGATGGAGATCATGACGCCGCCGTCGGCGGCCACGCTGGAGACCTCGACCTTGCTCTCGCGCGGCGAGAAGGAGATCGCGTTCTCGATCAGCTCGGCGAGCAGGTGGACGGCGTCGGTGACGGCCGGGCCGACGATCAGCGTGCCGGACGGGATCTTGATCTGGACCCGCTCGTAGTTCTCGACCTCCGACAGCGAGGCGCGGGCGATGTCGACCAGCGGCACCGGCTCGCTCCACTTGCGCGCGGCCTCCTGGCCGGCGAGGACCAGGAGGTTCTCGCTGTTGCGGCGCATGCGGGTGGCCAGGTGGTCGAGGCGGAAGAGGTTCGCGAGCCGCTGCTCGTCCTCCTCGCCCTGCTCCAGGCCCTCGATGAGCTGCAGCTGCCGTTCGACCAGCGTCTGGCTGCGGCGGGAGAGGTTGACGAACATGGCGTTGACGTTGGCGCGCAGCTTGGCCTCGTCGCCGGCCAGCCGGAGCGCCTCGCGGTGGACCTCGTCGAAGGCCCTCGCCACTTCACCGATCTCGTCGCGGGTGTTGACGCCGACCGAGGGCACCTCGGGCATCTGCGCGCCGTCGCCGGACTCGCGCAGGATGCGGACGGTCTCGGGCAGCCGGGTGGTGGCCACCTGGAGCGCCTCGGCGCGCAGCCGGCGCAGCGGGCGGACCAGCGAACCGGCCACCCGGGTGGTGATGATCAGGACCAGCAGCAGCAGGACGAGGATGGTCGCGCCGCTGATGATGGCGTTGCGCTGCTCGGTGTCGCTCAGCTCGCGGGCCCTGGCCACGATCTTGGTGGCCAGGGAGTCCTCGACCTTGCGCATGGTGTTGCCGGCCAGCGTGGTGCTGTCGTACCAGCGGCTCAGGTCGCGGGCGGAGGTGACGTCGAGGTCACGGATCCGGTTGTACTCGCGGACCTGGGCCAGGGCGCGCTGCCGCATGGCGTCGGCGCGGTCGATGTCCGGCCCGCGCATGCTCTTCTGGTACGCCCGCAGGTCCGCCGGGTCGGCCTCCCGCTCGAAGGCGGTCAGCTCGGCCTGCTGGCGGCTCCAGGAGCCGAGGAACTCCGACAGGTCGTCGTAGTCCAGCTCACGCTCGATGAGCGCGATCATGAGAATGGCCTGCTGCCTGGAGACTTCTTCCTTGACCCGCTGCAGCGAGCCGAGGGCGGCCACGTCACCCTGGAGGTCGTCGTCGTTCACGCCGTCGCCCAGGTCGCCCTGGATCGCGGAGAAGACGCCGATCATGGTGGTGTACGTGGTGATCGCGGCTCGCGGGGGCGTGCCCTCGGCCACCATCGACGTGCGAAGGCTGTCGAGGCCGGTGAGCCACCGGCGCATGTTCTCCACACCGTCGCGGATACGGGCCGAGTGCGCGGCGTCGATGGCGTTGGCCGAGGCCAGCACCTTCTTCTTGGCCGCGTCGACGGCCGCGCGCTGGGTCTTCAGCTGGACGAACCGCCCCGCCTTCGACTGGTCGGTCACGTACCACGCGGTGAGCGTGCGCTCCTTGGCCAGCTCGTGGTTGAGCCCGCCGATGCGCTGCACCAGCTCGGCGACCTGGGTCAGCCGGCGGTACTCGGAGCTCGTCCCGATGGCGTTGGCGAGCTGCACGCCCGCGAGGAGCACACCCACGATGGTGGGGATGAGGATCAGCGCGATCAACCTCGAGCGCACACGCCAGTTCCCCAGCCGGAACCTTCCGCCTGTGTACTCCCCTGACCTCGTGTGCCTGGGGTTTTCCGTCCTCACTGACTCTCGCTACCTCTCGCCGGTACGTGCTCGAAAGAAATCAGACACGCGTGTGGCGCATGGGATTCTGTCCGGCTGGGTAATTGGAACACAGTCCGTACCAGACGGCCAACCGCACATTTCCCACTAAATGCACCCAAAGCGACACTTTGGGCGTCATATCGCCGTACACGTTTTCAGGCGGGCCGGAACGAATCCCGCTCCACGGGCGCCGCGTGCTTGACCATGAGGTGACGCGTCACCGAATACTCCTGCACCGCCTCCTGGCTCATGTCCTTGCCGAACCCGCTGCCCTTCACGCCGCCGTGCGGCGCCTCGCTGGCGATCGGCAGGTGATCGTTCACCCAGGTCACGCCCACGTCGAGCCGATGGGACACGCGCATCGCCCGCGCGACGTCACGCGACCACACCGACGAGGCCAGCCCGTACGGGGTGTCGTTGGCCAGCCGGACGGCCTCGTCCTCGCCGTCGAACGGCAGCGCCACAAGGACCGGTCCGAAAAGTTCACCTTGGACGATCTCGCTGTCCTGTGCGACATCGGTCACAAGCGTCGGCGGGTAGAAGAACCCGGGCCCCTCGACGGGCGCGCCGCCGTGCACGATCCGGCCGCCCGAGCGCGCGACGAAGCCGTGCACGCGCTCGCGGTGGGCGGCCGAGATCAGCGGGCCGATGTCCGTCGCCGGGTCCCAGGGGTCGCCCACGGTGATCTCCGCGAGCGTCGCCCGGATGGCCTCCACGGCGTCGTCGTAGATCTCGCGGGCGACGTAGACCCGGGTGGCCGCGGTGCAGTCCTGGCCGGTGTTGTACGTGGCGCCCATGGCCACGCCGCGGGCCATCTCGGCCAGGTCGGCGTCCTGGAAGACCAGGGCGGGCGCCTTGCCGCCGAGTTCGAGGTGCACCCGCTTGAGCGTGGCCGCCGCGCCGGTCATGACCGCCCGGCCGGTGCCGGTCGAGCCGGTGACGCTGACCATGTCCACGCCCGGGTCGGTCACCAGCGCCTGGCCGACCTCGGCGTCGCCGGTGACCGCCTGGACGAGCCCCTCGGGCGCGCCCGCCTTGGCGAACAGCTCGGCCAGGCGCAGCGTCGTCCGCGGCGTCTGCGGCGCCGGCTTGATGACCACGGCGTTCCCGGCGGCCACGGCCGGGCCGACCTTCCACACCGCCATGACGAACGGGAAGTTCCACGGCGCGATCGACCCCACCACCCCGACCGGACGGCGCAGCAGCACCGAGGTGTAACCGGCGCTGAACACCCCGGCCCCCGACCCTTCGAGCGAACGGGCGGCGCCGGCGAAGAAGCGCAGGTTGTCGACGGCGAAGGGCAGCTCGCCGTCCCTGAACACGGCCGCCGGCTTGCCGGTCTCCTCCACCTCCAGCCGGGTCAGCTCCTCGGCGTCGGCCTCCACCAGGTCGGCCAGGCGCAGCAGCAGCCGCTGGCGCTCGGCGGGGGTGGTCTGCGCCCACTCCTCGAACGCGCCCCGGGCGGTCCGGACGGCCGCCGCCACGTCGGCCACCGGGGTGTCCGGGATCTCGGAGCACGGGAGGCCGGTGGCGGGGTTGATCAGTTCACGCATGGAAAGTCCTCGAAATCCCTACTGGCCGAGCTGTTCGATCAGGTCGGCGGCCTTGCGCAGGCCGTCGCGGCGGCGGATCTCCTCGCCGGCGGCGGCGAGCCTCGCGCGCATCTCGGTGTCGCCGAGCAGGCGCTCCACGGCGCCGGTCAGCTCCTCGTCGGTGAAGGTGTAGGTGGAGAGCCTGACACCGTAGCCCAGTTCGTCCACCCGCTGGGCGTTGTCGTACTGGTCCCAGAACAGCGGCAGCACGATCATCGGCTTGCCGAAGTGCGCCGCCTCGGTGGTGGTGTTGTTGCCGCCGTGCGTGATGACCAGGTCGCACAGGGGGATGATCTTCGTCTGCGGCAGGAACTCGGCGCCGTACATGTTGTCGGCGAGCTTGATCTCCTCGTGCAGCGGGCCCTTGGAGACGATGTACTGGTGCCGGGTGCCGGCCAGGATGTCGATCACGCGCTGCATCAGCTCCACGTCGGAGGAGCCGAGCGAGCCGAGCGAGAAGTAGATCAGCGAGCCGTCATTACGCTTGAAGGGCAGTGTGAAGTCCTCGTCGGTCTCGCGCACCGAAGAGTCGAGCCGGTGCCAGCTCGGGCCGAGCGGGCGGGCGTCGGTGTAGTCGAGGATCTCGGGGAAGACGTAGAGGTTCAGGTCGCCCTCGTGGATGAAGTCCAGGTCGGGCAGCGGGGCGGTGCCCTGCTCGACGCACCACTCGTTGAAGGCGGTCCAGATCTCGCGGTGGGTGCGGTCGTACTCGGCGCGGAAGGCGTCCCAGCCGGAGCGGTCATCGGCGGGCAGGCCGGAGAAGACCGGCGCGACGTTCTCGCCGCGCACCTCCAGCGGGTTGCAGGAGACGATCCGGACGAACTTCTTGCCCGCCGTGAGCAGCGCCGGGAACGTGATCACGTTGTCCTCGACGATCACGTCCGGGTTCACCCGCTCGATGATGGCCTTGAGCTGCGGCTCGCAGTACTTGGCGCCGTCGATGAGGGAGTCCCAGATGGGCTTGATGACGGTGTCGAGCTGCTCCTGCGTGCTCTTGCGGTACTCCGGCGCGGTCTCGCGGATGAAGTCCTTCCAGAACTGGCCGGCGTCCTGCTCCTCGGCGTTCTCGGGCGGCGGGGCCAGGTCGACGAGGTCCTCCTCGAAGCCGAGCGCTTCGAGCTTGCCCTTCCAGGACGACTCCGCGGCGAAGACGACGCGGTGCCCGCGACGGCGGAGAATGTCGCCGATGCCGATGCAGTTGTTCGTGGGGCCGTACGCGCTCTCTGGCATGAACAGGATGGTGAGGGACATCGTGAACTCCGGGGGAACTCGTCAAATTGAAGAGGAATTCAAATACTCATCTAGCGTGAAGCGCAAGTTAAGTGCACTATGGTCACGGCCGATCTGAATGGTGACCAAACGCACGGGGGGTGGTGGTCGTGGCCCAGCGCAAAAGCCGTAGTGACCGGCGCATCGACTTGATCGAGGCCGCGCGCCGAGCCATCATCCGCCATGGCATTGACGGAGTACAGCTCTCGCACGTCGCCGAGGAGGCCGGTCTGACCTCCGGCGCCGTGCTCTACCACTACCCCGACCTGGGCGAACTGCTGGTCGAGGCACAACACGCGGGCATGGAGCGGTTCTACGAGCTGCGCATGCGCCGCCTGGCCGACTTCACCGACCCGGTCGAGAAGCTGGTCGTCACGATCCGGTCGGGGTTGCCGACCGGGCCGCTCGACCCCGACGTCCGCCTGCTCAACGAGCTGGGCGGCGCCGCGGGCCGCAACCGGGTCTACGGCGTGCTGCTCACCTCGCTGTACGACCGCCAGGTGTCGATGTACCAGGCGATCCTGGACACCGGGGCCGCGCTCGGGGTCTTCCGGCTGACGGCCGACTCCGTGACCGTCGCGCGCAACCTGGTGGCCCTGGAGGACGCCTACGGCTACCGCATCACCGCCAGGCACCCGCTGATCGGCCCCGACGAGGCGGCCGAGCTGATCCTGTCGTACGCGCGGGCGGCGACGGGCAACGACCTGGCTCATTGATCGACCGCCATGATGACGGCGTCCTGGGCCTCCCAGCGCACCTTCACCTTGGCGCCGGGCTGCACCGTGCTCGCCCCCTGCACCGCGGCGAGCACGGGCTTGGCCCGTCCTGGCACGTCCACGGAGATGTGCGAGACGCCGCCGTAGAAGCTCACGTCCAGGACGCTGCCCTTCAGGCCCCGCGCCGCGTTCTCGTCGGCCAGCTCGATCTTCTCGGGCCGCACCGCGAGCAGCCCCTTGGTGTCGGCGGCCAGCTCTTCGAGCGGCGTGCCGGCCAGCATGCCGAACTCCTCGCTCTTGATCCCGTCCAGGCCGGTGCAGACGCCCTCGAACAGGTTGTTCGCCCCGACGAAGTCGGCCACGAACGGCGAGCGCGGGCGCTCGTACAGGGCCACGGGGGCGTCCACCTGGCGCACGCTGCCGCTGTCGAAGACCGCGATGCGGTCGGCCAGCGACATGGCCTCCTCCTGGTCGTGCGTGACGACCACGAAGGTGATGCCGACCTCGCTCTGCAGCCGCTTGAGCTCCAGCTGCATGTCCGCGCGGACCTTCTTGTCCAGGGCCGACAGCGGTTCGTCGAGCAGCAGCAGCCGCGGCCGCTTGACGATGGAGCGGGCCAGCGCGACCCGCTGCCGCTGGCCGCCGGACAGCTGCGCGGGCTTGCGCGAGGCGTGCGCCGACAGGCCCACGGTCTCCAGCACCTCGCCGACCCGCTGCTTGATCTCCTGCCGGGGCAGCTTCTCCCGCTCCAGGCCGTAGGCCACGTTCTTGGCCACGGTCATGTGCGGGAACAGCGCGTACGACTGGAACATGAGGCTGATCGGCCGCCGGTTGGGCTGCTTGGACAGCAGGTCCTCGCTGTCGAGCGTGACCGTGCCGGCGTCCGGCGTCTCGAACCCGGCGATGATGCGCAGCAGGGTGGTCTTGCCGCAGCCTGAGGGGCCGAGCAGGGCGAAGAACTCGCCCTGCTCGATCTCCAGCGAGACGCCGTCGAGCGCGGTGACGTCACCGAACCTGCGGGTGACCCCGTCAATCCTGAGCACGTGATTTCCCGATCTTGGTCATCCGCTGCCCGGCGATCACCGCCGTGAAGCTCACGAGGAGCAGGATCGCGGCCAGCGCGTTGATCTTCGGGGTCACCCCGAAACGAACCATTGAGTAGATGACGATCGGCAGCGTCGGCTCGGCGTTGCCGATCGTGAAGAAGGCGATCACGAACTCGTCCAGCGACAGCGTGAACGCCAGCAGCGCCCCGGCCACGATCCCGGGCACCAGCTGCGGCAGCGTGACCCTCATGAACGTGACCACCGGCCCGGCCCCCAGGTCGCGCGAGGCCTCCTCCAGCGAGGTGTCGGCGTTGGTGAGCCGGGTGCGCACCACCGCCGCCACGAACGCCATCGAGAACACGGCGTGCGCGATGGTCACCGTGGGCAGGCCGAGCGCGAACTGGGCGTCCCACTGGGCCAGGAAGGTGTTGATCAGGGCGTACAGGACCAGCAGCCCGATCCCGAGCACCAGGTCGGGCAGCACGGCCGGCATGAGCGAGATCGCGTCGAGGAGCTTCGACCTGGTGTACCGGGCCAGGCCGACGGCCAGCAGCGTGCCGAGCACCGTGGCGATCGCCGTCGAGCCCAGGGCCACGATCAGGGTGTTGACCAGGCCCTCCCTAATCTTCTCGTCGGCGGCCAGCTCGCCGTACCACTTGAGGCTGAAGCCCTCGTAGGTGTAGGCCGACTTGCCGGAGTTGAACGACATGACGACCAGGACGATGATCGGCACGTACAGGAAGGCGTAGGTCGCCCAGAACGGCACGTACAGCAGCTTGGGTCTACGCACGGCGGGCCGCCCACGCCTGCACGAGCAGCAGCAGGATCAGCACCGCGATCAGCGCCAGCACCAGCGCCGAGCCGAACGGCCAGTCGCGCGCGACCAGGAACTGGTTGCGGATCAGGTTCCCCACCATGATGGACTTGTTGCCGCCGAGCATCTCGGGGATGACGAAGTTGCCGAAGCTCGGCACGAACACGAACATCGCCCCGGTCAGCGCGCCGGGCAGGGTGAGCGGCAGCGTCACCTTCCGGAACGTGGTGAACGCCGAGGCGCCGAGGTTCGCCGACGCCTCGCGCAACTGCGGGTCGAGCTTCTCGATCGAGGAGTACAACGGCAGCACCATGAGCGGCAGGTAGGAGTAGAGCAGCCCGGTGACGATCGCGCCCTGGGTGTACAGCAGCTCCATCTCCTTGCCCAGCAGGGAGCTGAGCAGCCCCTGGCTGCTCAGCATGATGATCCACGCGTAGACGCGGATGATGAAGTTCGTCCAGAAGGGCAGCACGACCGCCACCAGGGCGATCGTCTTCCACTTCGACGGGAGCTGGGCGATCAGGTACGCCGTCGGGTAGCCGAGCAGCAACGCGATCAGCGTGGCGATCGTGGCCATCTTCAGCGAGTCGCCGACGACGTTCAGATAGAGCGAGTCGAACAGGCGCTGGAAGTTCTCCAGCGTGAACTCGTAGACGATGCCCCCGAAGCGCCCCCGCTGGAAGACGGTGTAGCTGAGCACCAGCGCCAGCGGCACGAGAAGCAGCACGACCAGGTACGTCAGACCTGGCGAAAGGAAAACGAACGCGCCCAGCCGGCGACCCCGCTTACGGGACACCGGCCGGGCCTTGACCTCGGATCTCACTGCACCAACGACTATCCGGCCGTGACTTCCTGCGACAGGCGGCTGAACTTGGTCGACGCCTGTCCCAGGTCGATGATCGACTCACCGTTGAGCAGTTCCGCCGGCTTGATGTCCAGCAGCGAGCCCTTGGGGATGGTCACCTTGTCCATGGCGGCCTTGTTGGGAACCTTGTAGTTGATGTTCTCGGCCGCCCAGCGGTGGATCTCCGGGTCGAGGATCATGTTGATGAAGGCGTGCGCCGCCTCCTTGTTCTTGGAGGACTTCATGATCACCATGGTGTCCACCCAGAGGTCGCTGCCCTCCTTCGGCACCACGAACTTGATGTTCTGCTTCTCGTCCGTGGTGGGGCACCAGCCGTCCCACGCCTCGACCATGATGGCCTCGCCGGACTTCAGCCGGTCGCCGAAGGTGGTGTCGTCGTAGCGCAGCAGGTGCGGCTTCTGCGAGACCAGGAGCTCCTTGGCCTTGGCGATCTCCTCGTCCTTCTCGGTGTTGACCGAGTAGCCGAGCGCCTTGAGCGCGGGCAGGACCAGCCAGCGCTCGGTGGTCATCATGGTGACCTTCTTCTCGGCCCAGGGCGCGGGCTTGAGGATGTCGTTCCAGCTCGTCGGCGGCGTCTTCACCAGGTCGCTGCGGTAGCAGATGCCGGTGGTGCCCCAGGTGTAGGGCACCGAGTACTTGTTGCCCTTGTCGTAGGAGAGCTGGGTGGCCTCGGGGTAGAGATTGGCCAGGTTGGGGATCAGCTCGGCGTGGATGGGCTCCAGCAGGCCCTGGGCGTTGAGCGCCTGGGCGTACTGGCCGGACACGAAGGCCACGTCGATGCCGCTGTCGCCGGAGGCGGTCAGCTTGGCCATCGCCAGCTCGTTCGTGTCGTGGTTGGTGATCCCCATCTCCTTGACCTTGAGCTGCTGCTTGACCTTCTCGGGCAGCTCCTCCGGGGTGTAGCCCGGCCAGACGGTCACCTGGAGCGACTGCTTGGTCAGGTCGGCGTTGGGCTGGAGCTGTTCGGCCTTGGCCGCGGTCGTGCCGTCTGAGCTGCTCGACGACCCACCGCCGCACGCCGCGACGGCTAGCGCGAGGCCGGCCACCGCCACGGCGGCCGGAAGACGACGGGTGAACCGGTTACGGGACACGGCCGCTACTCCTTCTGGTGCTGAGGATTGAGGGGTCGCGCGACCTTACTGGACACGGCAGACCAGAGCAGGAGTGTTGCAGCAGAAATCAACATGAGCAAGACTTTTCCCGACATTGCTACCAGGAAGTTTGATCAGAGTGTTGAATTGAGATTCAATAACGGAGTCGCCTCATCCCGGTCCGTGAGGGACCTCTCACCTCGCGTACGGACCGCCTTTGGGCCGCGCTCTTCGCGCCATCTCTCCCAGCCGTAATCTATCGGCTCCGGAGCGCGCGATCCCTGGCGGGTGCTCAGGAAACGGGCGAAGGATCCGGATCCGCTCAGGGCGGGTTGTCGGTCGGCGGTGACACCGCGCGGGCCCGCCCGCGCATGGAGGCAGGGGCGGCCCGGAGAGAGCACCTGGAGCGGGACCGTACCCTCCTGACCGGCGCAGGCGCTTTTCCCCTAATGCGCGGACGGGCTCCGAAGAGGGCGAAGTTGCAGCGGATATCAACATGAGCGAGACTTCCTTCCACACGTCGATCGGGAACCATGGTCAATCTGTTGAACTGGGATTCAATTGCGCCCCGGCTCGCCGCGCTCGCGGCGGAGCCCGTCTCCGACCGGGATCACGGCCTGTCCACGAGCCTGCTGCGGGCGCTCGCGCACGACCCGCCGCACCCGTTCGCCGTCCGCCGGTTCCATGAGCTTCCCGCCCTCGCGGCGACGGCCGCCGAGCGCGACTTCGGGCCGCACGTCGACCAGACCAACCACTCGGTCGTGGTGGACGAGCGGATGGTCGTGAAGTGGCTGGCCCCGCCGGTCCCGCTGCCCCACCCGACGCCCGAGATCTTCGCCCACCTCGTCGAGGTCGGCTTCACCGGCACCGCTCCCCCGTACCTGGCCCTGACCCGCGCCACCGACGCCGGCGAGGAGCTGCTCGCCCTGGTGACCGGCTACCTGCCCGAGGCGCGCGACGGCTGGGAGTGGTGCGTGGACGAGGCCGAGTCCGGCGGCACGCAGTTCGCCGGCGAGCTCGGCCGGCTGGCCGCCGACCTGCACGTCGCGCTGTCCACCCTGCCCGGCGGCTCGTCCGCGCGGCAGGCGGACCCGGCGGCGCGGGCCGCGGACGCGCTGGCCGAGGCGCTCGCCCTCACCGGCGGCGAAGACGGCGAGTGGCTGGCCACGCGGGCCGGCGCCCTGGCCGGCGAGCTGGAGCCGCTGCGCGCGGGCTTCGCCGGCCCGGTGATCAGGATCCACGGCGACCTGCACGTGGGCCAGATCCTGCGGTGGCGCGACGGCTACGCCGTGATCGACTTCGACGGCAACCCGACCGTGGCCGACACCGGCGTGCGCCAGCCGGCCGCCAGGGACGTCGCCCAGCTCACCACGAGCCTGGAGCACGTGGCCCAGATCGCCGTCAAACGCCGGGGCACCCCGCCCGCCCACGCCGCGGCCTGGGTGGCGCGGGCCCGGTCCGGCCTGCTGGACGCCTACCGCGACCGCCTGTCCGGCCTCGGCCGCTCCGACCTGCTGGACGAGACCCTGATCCGCCCGTTCGAGGTCGAGCAGGAGTGCCGCGAGCTGATCTACGCCGCCCGCCACCTGCCCCGCTGGCGCTACGCCCCCATGGGCGTGCTGCGCACCTGGTACCCCGAGGAGAGACTGCCGTGAATCCCGAGCTCTACCTGGCCGACCTGGAGGCCAAGCCCGCCGCCCTGGCCGCCCTCGCCGACGGGCTGCGCGCGGCCGACCCCTTCGCCGGGCTGCCCGAGGGCGTGCGCCGGGTGCTGTTCCTCGGCATGGGCAGCTCCCGGTACGCCGCCGGGGTGGCGGCCCTGCGCCTGCGCGCGGCCGGTGTGGACGCCTACGCCGACTACGCCTCGGCCGCGGCGACCTACCCGGCCGGGCCGGACACGCTGGTCGTGCCGATCTCGGCCACCGGCGGCAGCCGCGAGACCCTCGACGCCCTCGCCCGCTACGCCGGGGGCCCGTCGTACGTGGCCGCGATCACCAACGTGCCCGGCTCGCCCGTCACCGAGGCGGCCGACCTGGTCGTCCCCATGGGCGCGGGCGAGGAGCGCGGCGGCGTGGCCTGCCGGACGTTCCAGCACACGCTGGCCCTGCTGCTGGCGCTCGAAGCCCGGCTCACCGGGACGGGCGGCGACCTGCCCGCGCTGCTCACCCGGGCCGCCGAGGCCACCCGCGACCTCCTGGACCGCCGGGACGAATGGCTCCCGCTGACCATGGAGCTCCTCGACGGCCCCGACGGCGTCTACACGATCGCCCCCGCCGAGCGGCTGTCGTCGGCCGAGCAGTCGGCGCTGATGTTCCGCGAGGGCCCGCGCCGCGCGGCCGACGCCTGCGAGGCGGGCGACTGGTCGCACGTCGACGTCTACCTCACCAAGACCCTCGACTACCGGGCGCTGCTCTTCCCCGGCTCCCGCTACGACGAGCAGGCCATGGACTGGGTGCGCGAGCGCGGCTCCACGGTGATCTCCGTGGGCGGCGAGGTGAAGGACGCCGCGGCGGCGATCCGCTACGCGCACGACGACGACCCCGGCGTGGCGCTGCTCACCGAGACGCTGGTGGCCGAGCTGGTGGCCGCGTACTGGTGGAACGCTCAGTAGGGGCGGGCGCCGATCACGTGCTCAACCAGGGTGATCAGGGTGTTCTTGACCGACTGGCGGGCCCGCGCGTCCGTGCGCACGATGGGCACCTGGGGTGAGAGCGTGAGCGCCTCGCGCACCTCGCTCTCCACGTGCGGGAAGCGCCCGTCCCAGCCGTTCAGGCCGACGACGAACGGCAGCTGCGCCTCCTCGAAGTAGTCGATGGCGGGGAAGCTGTCGGCCAGGCGGCGGGTGTCCACCAGGACGACCGCGCCGATCGCGCCGCGCACCAGGTCGTCCCACATGAACCAGAACCGGTGCTGGCCGGGCGTGCCGAACAGGTAGAGGATCAGGTCGCGTTCGAGCGAGACGCGGCCGAAGTCCATGGCCACCGTGGTGGTGGACTTGCCGGGGGTGTGCGCGAGGTCGTCGATCCCCGCGGAGGCGTCGGTCATCACCGCCTCGGTGGTCAGCGGCACGATCTCCGACACCGCGCCGACGAAGGTGGTCTTCCCCACGCCGAACCCGCCCGCCACGACGATCTTCGTCGAGGTGAGCGCCGGGCTAGAGCCGGCGAAGTCCACTCAGGACCCTCTCCAGCAGCCTGCGGTCCGGCAGCCCGGCCTCCAGCTGCGGCTGGTAGACCTTGACCAGCCCGTCCGCCTCCATGTCGGCGACCAGCACCCGCGCCACGCCCAGCGGCACGGCCAGCAGCGCGGAGATCTCGGCCACCGAGCGCACCTGGCGGCACAGTTCGCTGATCGCGCGGTACTCGCGGGTGTAGGTCATGCCGAGCCGGGCCGAAGTCGCCGACGAGACCAGCGCCTCCATGGCCAGGCCGGTGCGCGGCGCCGTCCTGCCGCCGGTGACGGCGTACATGCGCACCAGCGAGCTGCGCTGGGGCTCCGGCTCCCCGTCATGCCACGATGCCAACGTCCACTCCCATCACCAGGGGCGCGCGGATGACAACTCCGCCCGTACGGCAGGGGTCAGCACCTGCCCCGTGCGTTCGACCAGAATCGTCATCTGGTACGCCACCAGGCCCATGTCACAGTCGGGCGCGGCCAGCACCGCCAGGCACGACCCGTCGCTGATCGACATCACCAGCAGCAGCCCGCGTTCCATCTCCACCAGGGTCTGCGTGACGCCGCCGCCCTCGAAGACCCGCGCCGACCCCTGCGTCAGGCTGACCAGCCCGGCCGCGATGGCGGCGAGCTGGTCGGCGCGGTCCTTGGGGAAGCCGCGGGAGAAGGCCATCGGCAGGCCGTCGGCGGAGACGACCACGGCGTGGGCCACGCCGGGCACCTCCTCGACGAACGCGCTCACCAGCCAGTTGATGTCCCTGGCCCCCTGGCTCAGTTCCTTCATCAGTCCTCCTCTAGCTCGGCTCGGCCCTTGCGCACGCCCTGCTGGTAGCTGGCCAGCCGGCTGCGCAGCCGGTCGGGGGACGGCGGCGGAACCGGCACGGGCGGCGGCTGGGGAACCGCGGTGCCCGGTACCAGATTCGCTCGCGGCGTGCGCTTGGGCAGGCCGGAGTTCGTGGTGCCGCCCCGGGCGGGCTCGGCGGTCGTGTTCGCCGCCTGCCAGCCCTGGTCGGCGGGCGATGACCAGGCCGGGTCCCGCCGGTCGGCGGTCGGCGCGGCCTTGCTGAACCAGCTGCTCTCCTCGACCGAGGCGAAGATCGGCAGGAACTCGTTCCCGGCCGCCGGCTCGGCCGGCTCGGGCCCCGTGGCGAACGACGGGTACGACGCGCCGGACGGCTCCGGCAGCTCGACCGACTGCGAGGAGGACGAGGTGAACCACGACGACTCGGCCGCGGACGGCATGGGGTCGAACGACGGGTGCCCGTAGGCGGGCATCGGGGCCGTGGGCGGCGCGTACGGCTCGGCGCCCTGGAAGGACTCGGCGCCCTGGAAGGGCTCGGCGCTCTGGAACGACTCGGCGCCACGGAAAGGCTCGGCGCCGCGGAAAGGCTCGGCGCTCCGGAACGAGTCGGCAGTCTGGAACGGGTCGGCGCTCGGGAAGGGCTCGGCACTCGGGAACGGCTCGGCGCGTCCCTGGTCCGGGCGGCCCATGGCGGACATGGCCGGGGTGTGCGCGGCCGCGGCCATCGAGCCGTGCAGGTTCCCGGGCAGCGAGCCGGGGACGGCGGCGAGCAGCATCTCCGGGATCAGCACCATCGCGGTCAGCCCGCCGATGTCCTGGCGGCGCAGCTGCACCTTGATGCTGTGCCGCAGCGCGAGCCGCCCGACCACGAACAGGCCCATCCGCCGCGACACGGACACGTCCACGACCGGCGGGTGGGCCAGCCGCCAGTTGGCCTCGGCCAGTTCCTCGGGGGTCATGCCGATGCCGTTGTCGGTCACCGAGACCATCAGCCCGCCGCCGTCGATGCGGCTGCTGGAGATGATCACCTTGGTGTCCTTGGAGGAGAACGAGACCGAGTTCTCGACCAGCTCGGCCAGCAGGTGCACCACGTCGGTGACGGCCTGCCCGGCGATGGCGACGTCCGACTGCGCCTGGACGCTGACCCGGTCGTAGCTCTCGACCTCGCCGAGCGCCGCGCGCACGATGTCCATGAGCTCGACCGGCTCGCTCCACTTGCGCGCGGCCTCCTGGCCGGCCAGGACCAGCAGGTTCTCGCTGTTGCGGCGCATGCGGGTGGCCAGATGGTCGAGCTTGAACAGGTCGCCGAGGCGCTCGTCGTCGCGCTCGCCGCGCTCCAGGCGCTCGATCAGGGTGAGCTGCCGTTCGACCAGGGTCTGGCTGCGCCGCGACAGGTTGACGAACATCGCGTTGACGTTGGAGCGCAGCCGCGCCTCGTCGCCCGCCAGCCGGACGGCCTCGCGGTGCACCTCGTCGAAGGCGCGGGCGACCTCGCCGACCTCGTCCCTGGAGAAGATGCCGATGGGCGGCACCTCGGCGTCGACCGCGCCGTCGCGCGACTCGCGCAGGTGCTGGACGAAGTCCGGCAGGCGGCGCCCGGCGATCTCCAGCGCCTCGCCGCGCAGCCTGCGCAGCGGCCGGACCAGCGATCTGGCCACGCCGGTGGTGATCAGCAGGACGGCGACCAGCAGCGCGAGCACCGCGCCCGCGATGACCAGCGCCCGCCGCTGCTCCTCGGCGCTGAGCGTGGCGCTGCGCGCCACGATCCCGGCGGCCTGGTGCTGCTCGACCTTGCGCATGGAGTCCACGACGACGTTGGAGGCGTCGAACCACTCCTTGGCGTCGTCGCGCTTGGCCAGGTCCAGCCCGCGCAGCGGCAGCGAGGCCGAGGCCCTGATGAGCACCAGCTCGCGCAGGAACAACATGCGGTCGGCGCTGCGGCCGTTGACGGTCTCGTCGAAGAAGCGGCGCTCGTCGGCGGTGGCCTCGGCGGCGAAGCCCCTGCGGTCGGCGGTCTCGGCGGACAGCTCGCCGAGGAAGCGCTTGAGCTGGTCCTGGCCGAAGGCGCCCTCGACCAGGACGGTGGTGAGCAGCGCCTGCTGGTAGGAGACGCTCTCCTTCGCCCTGGCCAGGCCGTCCAGCATGCGGGTCTGGCGGAACAGCTCGTCGTCGGAGCTGCCCTTGATCAGTTCGGTGTGGATGGAGAGGAGGTCGCCGATCACCGTCGTGTAGAGGTCGACGGCGGGGCCGGGCAGCAGGTCGGCGTCCATCGCCTGCTCGCGCAGCGAGGTCAGGTCGTCCAGGCGGGTGAGCATGTTCTCGATCTGGTCGGCGGTACGGCCCTCGACGTCGGCCAGGATCTGCTGGGCGGTGCCGCGTACCTCCCTGATGGCGACGTCCACCTGGTCCATCTGGGACCGGACGCCGCCGAGCCCGTTCACCGGCCGGTTCCTGGCGATGTACCAGGCGGTCTTGGCCCGTTCGCCGGCGAGCTGGTGGGTCAGGTCGCCCACCTGCTCCGACAGCACGGCTAATCGGTTCGTCCGGTCGTAGTCGGCGGCGGCGCCCGTCGAGGTCAGCACCTGGACGCCGCCCAGCAGCACGGCGGCGGCGGTCGGCACCAGGATGAGGGCGACCAGGCGCGCACGTACGCGCCAATTGCGCAGGCGCCAGTTGCCTTCGACGGCCTGCCGCTCGCCCAGCTGTGTTGTCACCGAACGCACCTCGCCCGAATCGGCGTATTTGTCAGGGCTGTGGCCCTTGAGAGAAATCAGCAAGTGCGGGTAATTGGAACACATCCTAAGCGGAGGTGGCCACCCGCACATATCGGTGCGAAATTCAACTTCTGTGCCCAGTGGGACGAAAGCTGGAGCCCCATCTCGCCGTCCGATCAACCAGAAATAGCCCTCTATACATTCATATGTCCGCGTATGGGCGTTTAGTGCGTTCCAAGCGCATAACACGGGAGGAGCAGCCAGGTCTCTCACAGGTCACAGCGTTGAGATTTGCGTTATTCACCGCATATGTTGAGCCCCGGCAATCGAGGAGGCGAGAGTGCGGGATTCTCCCGACAGCGCGGCTATCAGCGTCGAAGGGCTTTGGAAGATCTTCGGATCCAGGGCGCAAAAGGTGCTGGACAGCGAGGACAGACACCTCGACCCCGCCGCTCTGCGAGAGAAGACCGGTTGCACCGCCGCCGTCCGCGACGTGAGCTTCGAGGTGCGCCCCGGCGAGGTCTTCGTCGTCATGGGCCTGTCGGGAAGCGGCAAGTCCACCCTCGTACGCTGCCTGACCAGGCTCGTCGAGCCCACCGCCGGCCGCATCAGCATCGGCGGCGAGGACGTCGGCCGCGCCTCCCCCGCCCGGCTGCGCGAGCTGCGCCGCCACCGGGTGAGCATGGTCTTCCAGCACTTCGGCCTGCTGCCGCACCGCAAAGTCATCGACAACGTCGCCTACGGCCTGGAGATCCAGGGCACCCCCAGGGCCGCCAGGCACGCGCGGGCCGCCGAGATCCTCACCCTCGTCGGCCTCGACGGGTACGCCGGCTCCTACCCCGACCAGCTCTCCGGCGGCATGCAGCAACGCGTCGGCCTGGCCCGCGCACTGGCCGTCGATCCCCAGGTCATGCTGTTCGACGAGCCGTTCAGCGCGCTCGACCCGCTGATCCGGCGCGACATGCAGGCCGAGGTGATCCGGCTCCACCGCGAGGTCGGCAAGACGATGGTGTTCATCACCCACGACCTGTCCGAGGCGCTCAAGCTGGGCGAGCGCATCGCCATCATGCGGGCCGGCTCGATCGTGCAGCTGGGCACGGCCGAGGAGCTGGTGGGCGCGCCGGCCGACGACTACGTGGCCGACTTCGTCCGCGACGTGCCGCGCAGCCACGTGCTGACGCTGCGCTGGATCTGCCGCGCCCCCGAGCCCGGCGAGCCGCTGGACGGCCCCCAGCTCCCCGCCACCACCCTGGTCAAGGACGCCATCGCCGCGGCCTCGGCCTCCTCTCGCCCGATCCGGGTGATGGACGGCGACGAGCTGACCGGCGTCGTGGACCGCGTGGACCTGCTGTCCTTCCTCGCCGGTGCGGACGCCGCGGTGAGGACAGGCGCGTGAGCACCACCGCGGTCAGCGCCCCCACCAGGCTCAAGATCCCCAGATGGGCCGGTCCCGCCGGGGTCGCGGTCCTGTTCGCCGTGGCGTACCTGGTCTTCCGCGGCACCGGCACGCTGCCGCACGACAAGGAGGCGCCGCAGTTCCTGGCGGTCACCGAGCTGCGCGAATGGATCGACGACCACCGCAACGAGAGCCCGCTCTTCCTGTACTTCCTCAACTACATCCGGCTGTTCGTCGACGGCGTCTACACCTTCTTCCAGACCGTGCTCACCGCCCTCAACTGGCCCGGTCTCATCGGCGTCCTGGCCGCGCTGGCCTGGCTGGCCGGCGGCTGGCGCGTCGCGCTGCTCGCGGCGGCGGGCGTGGGCGCGTTCGGGGTGCTCGGCCTGTGGCAGTCGAGCGTGGACACGCTGGCGCTGGTGGCGGCCTCGGTGCTGCTGTCGCTGGCGGTCGGCGTGCCGCTCGGCGTCTGGGCCGGGCTGTCGGCGCGGGTGCGCCGGGTGCTGACGCCGGTGCTGGACGTCATGCAGATCATGCCGACGTTCGCCTACCTGGCGCCGCTCGTGCTGTTCTTCCACATCGGCGCGCCGGCCGGGGCGATCGCGACAATGATCTACTCGATCCCGCCCGCGATCCGGATCACGGCGCTGGCCGTCGAGGGGGTCTCCGCCACGGCGGTGGAGGCGTCGGCGTCGCTCGGCGCGACCCGCCGTCAGACGTTGTTCAAGGTGCAGCTGCCGCTGGCCCGCCCGACGATCGCGCTGGCGGTGAACCAGACCATCATGATGGCGCTGTCGATGGTCGTGATCGCGAACCTGATCTCGGCCCCCGGCCTGGGCGGCGACATCATCCGCGGCCTGTCGCGGGCCCAGGTCGGCATCATGCTCCCGGCGGGCCTGGCCATCGTGGTCATGGCCGTCGTGCTCGACCGCATGCTCATGTCGGTGGCCCGCCGCGAGGCGCACGCGTCGGTCGGCCGGACGGACCTGGCGGTCGCGGCGGCGCTGGCGGTCGCGGGCGTGGCGGCCGGGCTCGCGCTGCCCGCGGGCTGGCCCGGCGGCCTGACGGTCACCTTCGCCGGCGCGGTGAACGACGCCGTCCGCTGGGCGGAGACGACCTGGTACCCGGTCACGACGTTCGTCAAGGACCTGACCTCGGCCTTCCTGCTCAACCCGCTGGAGGGCCTGCTCACCTCCGCCCCCTGGTGGCTGGTCGCCCTCGCGGTGCTGGCCCTGGCCTGGCGGGTGAGCGGGGTACGCCCGGCGCTGACCGCGCTCGGCTGCCTGCTGGCGATCGCGCTGCTCGGCGTGTGGGAGCACGCCATGCAGACGATGACCACGGTCGCGGTGGCGGTGCTCGTCACCCTCGTCGTCGGCCTGCTGCTGGGGGTGGCCGCGGCCCGCTCGCCGCGCTGGTCGGCCGTTCAGCGCCCGCTGCTGGACGCCGCCCAGACCATGCCCGCGTTCGTCTACCTGCTGCCGGCGCTGGCCCTGTTCGAGACGACCCGGTTCACCGCGATCTTCGCCTCGGTGATCTACGCGGTGCCGCCCGTGGTCCGCCTGGTCGAGGACGGCATCAGAGGGGTGCCCGCCACGGTCGTCGAGGCGGCCGCGTCGGCCGGCTCGACCCCGGGCCAGCTCCTGTGGAAGGTGCAGCTGCCGATGGCGCGGCGGGCCATCCTGCTGGCCGCCAACCAGGGCATCGTGATGACGCTGGCCATGGTCGTCGTCGGCGGCCTGGTCGGGGCGGGCGCGCTCGGCTACGACGTGGTCGTCGGCTTCTCCCAGCGCACGGATTTCGGCATGGGCTTCGTGGCGGGCATCGCGACCGTTCTGCTCGGAGTCATGCTCGACCGCATCACGCAGGGCGCCGACAGGCGCCCTTCCCCCCGAAAGAGGAAGCGCACATGAAGATTCGCCTGCTCGCAGGCCTGCTCGTTGTCGGCCTCACCGCCGTGGGTTGCGGCGGTGGCGCCAAGGTGGAGACCTCCCCCAGCTCCGCCGCCCCGTCGGCCGGCGCCGCCTCCGGCGCGGCGACGACCGGCACCGTCAAGATCGCGATCAACCCGTGGGTCGGTTACGAGGCCAGCGCGAACGTCGTCGCCTACCTGCTGAAGAACGAGCTCAAGTACGACGTGCAGCTGCCCGAGATCAAGGAGCAGGTCGCCTGGGAGGGCTTCGAGACGGGCGACGTGGACGTCATCATCGAGAACTGGGGCCACCCGGACCTGAAGAAGAAGTTCATCGACGAGAAGAAGGTCGCGCTCTCGGCGGGCTCCACCGGCAACAAGGGCGTCATCGGCTGGTACGTGCCCAAGTGGATGGCCGACAAGTACCCCGACATCACCGACTACAAGAACCTGAACAAGTACGCCGACCTGTTCAAGACGTCGGAGTCCGGCGGCAAGGGCCAGCTCCTCGACGGCGACCCGAGCTACGTCACCAACGACGAGGCCCTGGTCAAGAACCTCAAGCTGAACTACAAGGTGGTGACCGGCGGCAGCGAGGCGGCCCTGCTCAAGGCGGCCGAGCAGGCCCAGGCGCAGAAGAAGGCGCTGCTGTTCTACTTCTGGACGCCCCACTGGCTGTTCGACAAGGTCGAGCTGACCCGGGTGAACCTGCCCCCGTACACCGAGGGCTGCGACGCCGACGCCAAGAAGGTCGCCTGCGACTACGCCGAGCTGGACCTCGACAAGATCGTCAGCAAGAAGTTCGCCGACACCGGCGGCAAGGCGTACGAGCTGGTCAAGAACTTCAGCTGGACCAACGAGGACCAGAACGCGGTCGCCAACGACATGACCAACAACGGCCTGACCGGCGAGCAGGCCGCCAAGAAGTGGGTCGAGGCCAACACCGCCAAGTGGCAGGCCTGGCTCCCCAAGTGACCCCTCTTGACCGCGTCCCCTCCGGCCGGGCGCCGGCGGGGACGGAGGAGGCGCGGTCGCGGAGACCTCTGATGCGAACCGAGAAGCTGGCCGGGCCGCTGCTCGCGGCCCTGCTCCTGACGTCCTGCTCCGGCGGCGCCCCCGAGACCGGGGTCGCCGCCAGGGGCACGGTCAACATCGACGTGCACGCCTGGGTCGGGTACGAGGCCCAGGCCGCCGTTCTGGCCTACCTGCTCGAACACGAGCTGGGTTACAAGGTCAACACGCGCAAGAACAACGAGAGCGATTCCTGGCGCGATTTCGAATCCGGCAAGGTCGACGTGATCGTCGAGAACTGGGGACACAACGACCTGAAGAAGGAGTACATCGAGCAGAAGAAGGTGGCGCTGTCGGCGGGGCTCACCGGCAACAAAGGCGTGATCGGTTGGTACGTCCCCGAGTGGATGACCAAGAAATATCCCGACATAACCGACTATCGGAACCTGAACAAGTACGCACACCTATTCCGGACCCCCAAAACCGGAAATTTAGGTCAGGTACTCGACGGGGACCCGACATTCGTCACCAACGACGAGGTTCTCATCAAGAACCTCGGCCTCGATTACAAGGTCGTCTACTCCGGCAGCGAGGACGCGCTGATCAAGGCCGCGCAGACGGCGGCGCGCACCCGCACGCCCCTGCTGATGTATTTCTACGAGCCGCAATGGCTGTTCACCAAGGTCAAACTGGTCAAGGTCAACCTGCCCCCGTACGCGGTCGGCTGCGACGACGTGCCCGCCAAGGTGGCCTGCGACTACCCGCCGTACCTGCTGGACAAGATCGTCAGCAGGCGGTTCGCCGAGCGCGGCGGGAAGGCGTACGAGCTGGTGCGCAACTTCACCTGGACCAACGACAACCAGAACGCCGTGGCCGCCGAGATGATCAACGGCAAGAAGTCCGCCGAGCAGGCCGCCCGGCAGTGGGTGGAGGAGAACAAGATCGTGTGGAAGGACTGGATCCCGCGTTGAGCTTCGACTTCGTCATCGTGGGCGGCGGCTCGGCCGGCTGCGCCCTGGCCAACCGGCTGAGCGCCGACCCGTCGGTGTCCGTGCTGGTGCTGGAGGCCGGTCGGCCGGACTACCTCTGGGACGTCTTCATCCACATGCCGGCCGCGCTGATGTTCCCCATCGGCAGCCGGTTCTACGACTGGAAGTACGAGTCCGAGCCCGAGCCGCACATGAACAACCGGCACATCTACCACGCGCGCGGCAAGGTGCTGGGCGGCTCCAGCAGCATCAACGGGATGATCTTCCAGCGCGGCAACCCGCTCGACTACGAGCGCTGGGCCGCCGATCCCGGCATGGAGACCTGGGACTACGCCCACTGCCTGCCCTACTTCAGGCGCATGGAGAACTGCCTGGCCGACCCCGGCTCGCCCTTCCGCGGCGACGACGGCCCGCTGAAGCTGGAGCGCGGCCCGGCCCGCGGCCCGCTGTTCGAGGCGTTCTTCGAGGCCGTCCAGCAGGCCGGCCATCCCCTCACCGACGACGTGAACGGCTACCGCCAGGAGGGCTTCGCCGCCTTCGACCGCAACGTCCACCGGGGCCGCCGGCTCAGCGCGGCCCGCGCGTACCTGCATCCGGTGCGCCGCCGTCCCAACCTCACGGTCAGGACGCGGGCCCACGTGGAGAAGGTGCTCTTCGAGGGGACGCGGGCGGTGGGCGTCCAGTGCGGCGGCGAGCGCATCGAGGCGCGCGAGGTCGTCCTGTGCGGCGGCGCGATCAACACCCCGCAGCTCCTCCAGCTGTCCGGGGTCGGGCCGAAGGCGCTCCTGGAGTCCGTGGGCGTCCGGGTGGTGCACGACCTGCCGGGCGTCGGCGAGAACCTCCAGGACCACCTGGAGGTCTACGTCCAGCACGCCTGCACGCAGCCGGTCTCCCAGCAGCCGTCGCTGGCGATGTGGCGGCGGCCGTTCATCGGCGCCGACTGGCTGTTCCTGCGGCGCGGCCCCGGCGCCACGAACCACTTCGAGGCGGGCGGGTTCATCCGCTCCAACGACGACGTCGCGTACCCGAACCTGATGTTCCACTTCCTGCCGATCGCCGTGCGCTACGACGGCTCGGCGCCGGCCGGCGGCCACGGCTACCAGGTGCACATCGGCCCGATGTACTCCGACGCCCGCGGCTCGGTGCGGATCAGGTCGGCCGACCCCCGCGACAAGCCCGCGCTGCGCTTCAACTACCTCTCCACCGAGCAGGACCGCCGCGAGTGGGTGGAGGCGATCAGGCACGCCCGCGCCATCCTGTCCCAGCCCGCCTGGGCCGGCCTGGACGGCGGCGAGATCTCCCCCGGCCCGGACGTCAGGACCGACGAGGAGATCCTGGCCTGGGTGGCCAAGGACGGCGAGACCGCCCTGCACCCGTCGTGCACCTGCAAGATGGGCGTGGACGACCTGGCCGTGGTCGACCCCGCCACCATGCGCGTGCACGGCCTGGACGGCCTGCGCGTCGTGGACGCCTCCGCCATGCCGTACGTCACCAACGGCAACATCTACGCCCCGGTCATGATGCTCGCCGAGAAGTCCGCGGACCTGATCCTCGGCAACACCCCCCTCGCCCCCGACACCACGGCCTTCCACCGGCACGCCTGAGCCGGTCTAACGGTCCAGGCGCTGGTACAGGCGGACGGACAGGACGAAGAAGACGACGGTGATCGCCACCGGCCACAGCACCGCCATCGTCACGGCGTGCTGGGCCACCCACGAGTCGCCGCCCCAGCCCGGGTTGCCGAACAGCTGCCTGGCGGCGGCGACCGTGGAGGAGAGCGGGTTCCACTCCGAGATCGCGCCCAGCCAGCCGGGCATGGTGCCGGGCGCGACGAAGGCGTTGGACAGGAAGCCGATCGGGAACTCCAGCGTCTGGATGGCGACCACCGCGCCCGGCTCGCGGGTGAGCAGGCCGAGGTACATGCCCGCCCACAGCAGGGCGAAGCGCAGGAGCAGCAGCAGGCCGATCGCGCCCAGCGCGCCCCCGGCCGAGGCGGGCCGCCAGCCCACCGCCAGGCCGCACAGCAGCAGCCCGCCCAGGATCAGGACCGAGTTGAGCAGGTCGGCCACGGCCCGCCCGATCAGCACGGCCGAGGGCGCCATGGGCATCGACCGGAACCGGTCGGTGACGCCCTTGGCGACGTCGGAGGACACGGCCATCATGGTGGAGCTCAGGCCGAAGAGCATCGTCATGCCGTACATGCCGGGCATGAGGAAGGCGAAGTAGCCGGCGCCCGCGGGCACCTCGACCGCGCCGCCGAACAGGTAGCCGAAGGCCAGGGTGATCACCACGGGGAAGAGCACCCCGAAGACCACCGTCATGGGCTGGTTGGCCCAGTGGATCAGGTCGCGGCGGGCGACGGTCCAGCCGTCGGCCAGCGCCCATCTGAGTGCGGTCATCGATCGCCTCCCGCGGTCGTCAGGTTCAGGAAGACCTCGTCGAGGGTCGGCCGGCGCAGCGTGACGTCGGCGGCCTCGATGCCGGCCGCCGCCAGCGCGGGCAGGACGCGGGTGAGCGCGCCCACCCGGTCCGCCACGGGGGCGCTGACGTGCCGGGTGTCCCGGTCGATCTCGACCGGGCCCGCGGCGGCCGCCGAGAGGATCGCTGCCGCCTCGTCGAGCCGCGCCAGGTCGTTGATCATCACGTCCAGCCGGTCGCCGCCGAGCTTGGACTTCAGCTCCTCCGGCGTGCCCTCGGCCACCAGCCGGCCGGAGTCGATCACCGCGACGCGGTCGGCCAGCTGGTCGGCCTCCTCCAGGTACTGGGTGGTCAGCAGCACGGTCGTGCCGCCCGCGACCAGCTCGCGCACCGCGTTCCAGATCCCGGCGCGGCTGCGCGGGTCGAGGCCGGTGGTGGGCTCGTCGAGGAAGAGCACGGGCGGCGCCAGGATCATGCTCGCGGCCAGGTCGAGCCGCCTGCGCAGGCCGCCGGACAGCTCCTTGGCCGGGCCGTCGTGCCCGGTCAGGCCGAAGCGCTCCAGCAGCTCGGCGGCCCGGGCGCGGGCGGCCGGCGCGCTCAGGTGGTGGAGGCGGCCGAACAGCTCCAGGTTCTGCCGGCCGGTCAGGACCTCGTCCACGGCCGTCTGCTGGCCGACCAGGCCGATGGCGGCGCGGACCCGGCGGGGCTCGGCCGTCACGTCGAACCCGGCCACCTCCGCCCGGCCAGCCGAGGGGCGAAGGAGCGTGGTGAGGATGCGGACGGCGGTGGTCTTCCCGGCGCCGTTGGGCCCGAGCAGGCCGTAGACGGTGCCGGCGGGCACGTCGAGATCGATGCCGTCGAGCGCCGTCGTCGAGCCGTAGGTCTTGCGCAGGCCCTGGGCGAGCACTGCGGACATGGCCACCTCCCTATCGAATCGTACGGCGTACCGTACAACATACGATCGAGGCATGCAACCGTACGGTGTACCGTACGAGGGTGACTGTTGAGTACCCGGGCAAAGGCGACCCGGCCCGCAGCCTCGCGCTGCTGTGGCGGACGAGCGAACGGGCCAGCCGCAAGGGCAAGCCGGAGCTGAGCGTCGAGCGCATCGTCCGCGCCGCCATCGACGTGGCCGACGCCGAGGGGCTGGCGGCGCTGTCCATGCGCCGGGTGGCCGAGAAGCTGGGCGTGGGCACGATGTCGCTCTACACGTACGTGCCGGGCAAACCCGAACTGCTCGACGTCATGCTCGACACCGTCTACGGCGAGACCGCCCGCCCCGAGGACGTGCCGGGCGGCTGGCGGGCCCGGCTGGAGCTGATCGCCCGCGAGAACTTCGCCCTCTACCTGCGCCACCCGTGGCTGCTCCAGGTGGCCGCGAGCCGCCCGGTCCTCGGCCCCAACGTCACCGCCAAGTACGACTACGAGCTGCGCGCCGTCGACGGCATCGGCCTGACCGACCTGGAGATGGACTCGGTGATCACGCTGGTCACCGGCTTCGTGCACGGCACCGCGAGGGGCGCGGTTGAGGCCGCGCAGGCCGAGAGCCAGACCGGCATGACGGACATGCAGTGGTGGGCCGCGCACGCGCCCTTCCTCAGCCGGATCTCCGACCCCGCCATGTTCCCCACGGCCTCACGCGTCGGGCAGGCGGCCGGGGAGGCGCTGCAGGCCGCCTACAGCCCCGAGCACGCCTTCGAGTTCGGCCTCCAGCGCGTGCTCGACGGCGTCGAGGTGCTGGTCGACAGCCGGTCAGCGGGCTGACAACGCCTGCTCGTAGGCCAGCAGCGTGCGCACGAACGTCTGCCGCTCCTGCGGCGTGAGCGGGTCGAGGGCGGCCCGCCAGGCCGTGGCGCCGTAGCCGAGCCATTCGGTGATCGCCTCCTGGTGGGCCGGGGCGATGCTGACGATCGTGCGGCGCCGGTCGGCGTCGTCCTCGCGGCGCTCCAGCACGCCCTTCCTGCTCAGCTCGCCCACCATCAGGCTCACGGTGGCCGGCGCCACCTCCAGGCGCCCGGCCAGCTCGTTGACCGTCGTCGGGCCGTCGAACAGCAGGTAGGCCAGCAACGACAGGTGCCGGGGGGCCAGCGACAACGACCGCAGCGCCTCGGGCACCTTGAGCCGCTTGGCCCGGCCCACCATGCGCGGCATCAGGAGCAGCAGCGTCCTGATGCCTTCGTCCACGCTCAAGCCGTCGGTTGACATCGCCAATACCTTGCTGTCTAAATTAGCTTTGTTCACATAGCTAATTGGCCGTCGTCTGGGCAAAGGATAGTGACATGGACGAGCGGGTGCGGGCCTTCGGGGACGAGCTGGTCAAGGTGCACGACTGGTTCAGGGGCGAGCTGGCGAAGCTGCGCGCGGGCGGGGCCGTCACCGACGACCTGCGGGCACACTGCCTGACCTTCTGCGACGCGCTGAGCTTCCACCACTCCGGCGAGGACCGGGTGGCGTTCCCCTACCTGGAGGGCACGCGCCCGGAGCTGAAGGAGGCGCTCGACCGGCTGCGCCGCGAGCACGAGGTGATCGCGGCGCTGGTCGAGGAGCTGCGCGCGGCGAGCGACCCGGCGGCGATCGAACGCGTCGCCGCCGAGCTGGAGAGCCACTTCGACGTCGAGGAGCGGGCGCTGGTGCCCGTGCTCAACTCGCTGGACAGCGTCCCGTGGGCGGTCGGCGGCTAGCGGACGGGGGCCGCGCGCAGCCGTACGACGTGCTCGACCAGCGAGATCAGCGTCGTCTTGACCGACTCGCGGTTGCGCGCGTCGGTGCGCACGATCGGCACGTGCGAGCCCAGCGCCAGCGCCTCGCGCACCTCGTCGTCGGTGTGCGGGAACTGCCCGTCCCAGCCGTTGATGCCCACCACGAACGGCAGCTTGGCCTCTTCGAAGTAGTCGATGGCGGGGAAGCTGTCGGCCAGGCGGCGGGTGTCGAGCAGCACGACCGCGCCGATGGCGCCGCGGACCAGGTCGTCCCACATGAACCAGAACCGGTGCTGTCCGGGCGTGCCGAACAGGTACAGGATCAGGTCGCGGTCGAGCGAGAGCCGGCCGAAGTCCATGGCGACGGTCGTGGTCTGCTTGTTCGGCGTCAACCCGAGGTCGTCGATGCCCGCGGACGCGTCGGTCATCACCGCTTCCGTGGTGAGCGGGAGGATCTCGGACACCGCCCCCACGAACGTCGTCTTGCCGACGCCGAACCCACCAGCGACGACGATCTTCGTCGAAGTGAGGCCGGGGCTAGAGCCTGCGAAGTCCACTGAGCACCCTTTCGAGCATGTTGAGGTCTGGCTGTCCCTGGCTGAGGCGTGGCTGGTGCAGGCGGACGAGACCTTCGTCTGACATGTCCGCCACTAGCACTCTCGCCACGCCCAGCGGGACGCGGAGCAGGGCCGAGATCTCGGCGACCGACCGGAACGTCCTGCAGAGCTGCATGATGGCCTCCTGCTCGGGGGTGAGCATGGCCATCTCGTCGTCCGGGATCGACATCGACGAGATCAGCGTCTCCATCGCGAGGTGATACCGCGGCTCGGAACGGCCGCCGGTCACCGCGTAAGGACGGAACAGGGGCTCGTCGTCCCCGGTCCCGTCACTGCCGTACACGGCCCTCTCCCATCAGTTCCATCACATCACCGGGTCCTGGCGGCCTGGAGTTCGGCGCGCAGGGCCGGCGTGAGCGCCTGTCCCGCCCTGTCTACCAGCAGCGTCATCTGGTACGCCACCAGCCCCATGTCACAATCAGGACCCGCCAGCACCGTGAGCACGGAGCCGTCGCTGATCGCCATGACCAGGAGCAGCCCGCGCTGCATCTCGACGACGGTCTGCGACACCGCGCCGCCCTCGAACACCCTGGACGCGCCCACCGTCAGGCTCAGCAGACCGGCGGAGACCGCCGCGAGCTGGTCGGCCCGGTCCGGCGGGAAACCCTCGGAGGCGGCCAGGCACAGGCCGTCCGCCGAGACGACGACGGCGTGCGCGACCCCCGGAGTGTTGCGCACGAAGTCGGTGATCAGCCAGTCGAAGCGGTGCGCCTCATGGCTCAGCGTTGTCACGCATCCTCCCCAGCGGGACGCTTACTCACTCTGTTCCTCCTGTCCACGTACTTCCTGGCGGCCCCGTCGCACACCCTTCTGGAAGCTGGCCATGCGGCTGCGCATCCGGTCGGCTGAGACCGGTGGCGCCGGCGGCGACGACTGCTGAGCCTGCTGCTGAGCGGGCTGGCTGGCCGTGCCGGGGACCAGATTGGCCTTGGGGGTGCGCTTGGGGAGCCCCGCGGCGGTCACGCCGCCGAGGCTGGGCTCGCTGGCTTTGGCCGCCGCACGCCAACCGGCGTCCGCGGCCGTCTGCCACGCTTCCTCCCCAGAGGGTACGGCTTGCGCGGGCCTCGCCTCACCGCCGTTCTCGCCGGACGAGGACGCCTCGGGCGCCGACTCCCCCGGCGGCCTGCGGAACCACGCGGACTCCACCGACGCGAAGATCGGCAGAAACTCCTCCTGCTCCGGCTCCATCGGCGAGACGTCCACCGAGGGCGCCGGATCGGGACGGCGTACGTCGTTCGTCCCGTAGTTCGTCGCGTACGGCGGCGGCGTCGGGAACGTCCCGCCGCTCGCCGGGTACGACGGGAACGAGCCGTTGCCCGACGACAACGACGGGTAGGCCCCGGAGTCGAACGAGGACGGCTGCCGCCGGTAGGAACCGCCGTCGGTGTCGGCCGTGAAGCCGTTGACCGGACGGCCCGGGTCGGAGTTGAACGCCCCAAGCCCGTGCCTGGGCACAGGCGGCGGCGGGTTGTCGAAGGACGGCGGCCCGGAGGGAGCGCTGTCGAAGGTCGCCGGGGGCGCCGAGGGCGCCGGGGACGCCGGGGCCGCCGACGGCCCGGTGCCGAACCTGGCCGGGTCGCCCGGAGCCGGCCTGGCCCCGTTCGCCTCGACCGAGTCGAAGCTGCCGAACGACCGGAACGAGCCGTTCGGCGTGGGCGGCGGCACGGTCCCGCCGCCGAACGCCGGGCGCTGCGGCAGCGGCTGCTGCATGTTGTCGGCGATCAGCGTGGGCGGCAGCAGCACCATGGCGATCAGGCCCTCGCCCTCGCCCTTGCGCAGCTGCACCCGGATGCCGTGGCGCAGCGCCAGGCGGCCGACCACGAACAGGCCCATGCGGCGGGAGACCGACACGTCCACGACCGGCGGCTCGGCCAGGCGGCGGTTGGCCTCGGCCAGCTCCTCCTCGGTCATGCTGATGCCGGAGTCGCTCACCGACAGCAGCGCGCCGCCGCCCTCGATGAGGCTGCTGGAGACCAGGACCTGGGAGTTGCTCGGGGAGAACTGGATCGCGTTCTCGACCAGCTCGGCCACCAGGTGGACGAGGTCGTTGGCGGCGCTGCCCTGCACGGACGTGGCCCGGTGGACCTTGACCTGGACCCGCTCGTAACCCTCGACCTCCGACAGCGCGGCGCGCACGACGTCGACCAGCTTGGCCGGCTGGCTGCGCCGGCGGGTGGCCTCGTGGCCGGCGAGGACCAGCAGGTTCTCGGAGTTGCGGCGCATGCGGGTGGCCAGGTGGTCGAGCTTGAACAGGTCGGCCAGGCGGCCGCCGTCCTGCTCGCCCTTCTCCAGGCCGTCGATCAGCGAGATCTGCCGCTCGACCAGCGTCTGGGTGCGGCGGGAGAGGTTGACGAACATCGAGCTGATGTTGCTGCGGAGCTCGGCCTCCTCGCCGGCCAGGCGCACGGCCTGGCGGTGGACCTGGTCGAAGGCCCGCGCGACCTCGCCGATCTCGTCCTGGCCCTCGACCTCGATCGGGCGCACCTCGGTGCTGGCCTCGCCCGAGACGCGCAGCTGGCGGACCACGTCGGGGAGCCGGAAACCGGCGATCTCCAGGGCCTCCGTGCGCAGCCGGCGCAGCGGGCCGACCATCGAACGGGCGATGGCCACGGTCAGCAGCAGCACGACCAGCAGCAGCGCAAGGATCAGCACACCGGCGATGATGGCGTTGCGGATCTCGGCCTCGCGCAGCTCCTGGCTGCGCAGGTTCACCTTGTCGGCGAGGTCCTTCTCGATCTCGTGCAGGACGCCGATCGCGACCTTGTTGTCGTTGAACCACTGCTCGCGGGCGTTGGACCGGGAGGAGATCAGGTTGTCGGCGATGCGCACGCCCGGGGCCCGGCCGCTGGCCAGGGTGACCGCGCGGGCCTTGGTGAGCTGGACGTTGACGTACTCGTTCTTGCCGGTCAGCAGCTTGGACAGCTGCAGGCCGATCTCGACGCCGGCCTCGGCGCCCACGGTGGCGATGTCGCTCTGCTCGCGGGCGTTGGAGGCGATGAACCGCTCGACCTCCTTGGCGTCGACGCGCTCGACGTTGTAGGAGTTCTTCAGCAGCTGCCCGCGCTGGCGGGACATCTCCTCCTTGGCCTGCGCGAGCGCGCTCAGGGCGCGGAAGTGGCCGATGATCTGGGAGTCGTCCGACAGCAGCGCGAGCTCGTCGTGCAGCTTGAGCAGGGTGTCGGTCAGGAAGTCGTACCGGATGGTGTCGGCCTGGCCCTCGGCGCGGATCTTGGCCAGCCGGTTGAGGTCGTACTTGGCCTGGCCGGCGGCCTTGACGACGCGTTCGCCGTAGGACTCGTCCATGGTGTCGAGGTCCGCGCGGACGCTGGTGACCAGCTTGTCCACCGCGGCCTTGTACTCGGCGAGTTCGCCGGCCTTCGACTTGCGCAACTTGGGGTAGGCGCCGATCCAGCCCCCCGTGTCACGCTCCAGGCCGAGTGCCTGCACCAGGTCGCGGATCCGGCCGGCCTGCTCGGCCGCGGCGGCCGTGCGGTCGTAGTCGCCGATGCTCTGGACCGAGCCGACCACACGTGCTCCCCCGAGCACGACGCCGGCGATGGTGGGCACGAGGATGAGCGCCGTCAGACGCCATCTCACGCGCCAGTTCCGCAGGCCGAGGCGAGGCAGCGACCGCTTCCCGCGGTCCCGCCTCGCGGCATGGCCGCTGTCGGAGTTCCCCGTGATCACTGCTTTCGCTACCCCTCAATCGTCCCGTTCAACGACGGGTGTTCAAGCCGTCCACAAGGTATCCGCAGCATCCGACTTAACAGGCATTTCGGACACAATCGTTACATATGTGACCGACAGTTGTTCACTGTTGGTTATCGCAGTGCGGCCAGCACCTGATCGCGGACTTGAGCTCGCTGCGCGCTGTCGCTGAGGGGGCGACCGGCGCGGTCCACGACATAGAAGACGTCCACCGCCTCCGCGCCGAGAGTCTCCACGCGGGCGGCTCTCACGTCAAGACCGCACTCCCCGAACGCCCGTCCGATGCGCCACAGGAGCCCCGGCCTGTCATGGGCCCTGACTTCGACCACGGTGGCCGTCGCGGAGGCGTCGTCGACCAGTGTCACCCGAGGTGGAGCCACAGGTACCCGCGGCGCCCGCACGGACCTGGTCCGGCGGGCCAGCCGCTGCTCGATGTCAAGACGGCCGGCAAGGACGAGACGGAGGTCGGCCTCCAGGGTGGCGGGGTCGGGCGGCGAGCCGTACTCGGGCACGACGGCGAAGTCGATCACCGCCGTGCCGCCCGCCGAGGCGGCCGACGCCGAGCGCACGACCATCCGGTGGGCGGCCAGCACCCCGGCGGCGCTCCACAACAGCCCGGCCCGGTCGGGCGCGACGACGGTGACCGCCCCGCCGTTGACGCGCACCGCGCCGCCCCCGTGCCGGGCCAGCGCCGCCTGCTCGGGCGGGATCGACGGCGCCTTGGGCGGCGGCGCGCCCGACAACACGGACCTGACCCGGCGGACGAGATCGGCGACCAGCCCGGCCTTCCAGGCGTTCCAGGCGGCCGGCCCGGTCGCGTTGCCGTCGGCGACGGCCAGCGCCGCCAGCAGGTCGAGCACCTCGCGGGAGCCGACCGTGGCGGCGACCTTCTCGATCGTGACCGGGTCGTCGAGGTCCCTGCGGGTGGCGGTCTCGGGCAGCAGCAGGTGGTGGCGTACGACGGTGGCCAGCGTCTCGACGTCGCGGGCGGGCAGCCCCATGCGCCGGGCGATGTCGCGGACCACGACCTCGCCCGTCGCCGAGTGGTCGCCCGGCCAGCCCTTGCCGATGTCGTGCAGGAGCGCGCCGATCAGCAGCAGGTCGGGACGGGAGACCTCGCGGGCGTGGCCGGCGGCGTTCGCGGCGGCCTCGATCAGGTGCCGGTCGACGGTGAAGCGGTGGATGGGGTTGCGCTGCGGACGGTGCCGTACGCGCTCCCAGTCAGGAAGCAGCTTGACAAGCACGCCCGCCTGGTCGAGCTCCTCCCACACCGGCACGGCGGCCCGTCCGGCGCCGAGGATCGAAACCAGCGCGTCGCGCGCCTCCTCCGGCCACGGCACCGGCATCGGAGCCGACTGAGCAGCCAGGACGGACACCGTGGCGGGCGCCAGCGGCAGCCCCGAGCCGGCCGCCGCGGCGGCGGCCCGCAGCACCAGGACGGGGTCCTTGCGCGGGTCGGCGCCCCTGGCCAGCACCACCTCGCCGCCGTGCTCGACCACGCCGTCGGCCAGCGGGCGGCGCCCGCGCGGGACCGGTCCTGACAGCAGCCTGTCAACCGTGCGCCAGGTGGCGTCGAAGGCGTGGGAGACGGTCCGGCCCGCCTCGGCGAGCCGGCGCATGAGGGCCTCGGCGTCCAGCAGGCCGAGCAGCCCGGCCACCGCGTCCTGCTCCTGGAGCACCAGCCGGTCGGCGCCGCGCGCGGTGACGACGTGCAGCGCGTGCCGGACGTCGAGGATGAACTCGTGGGCCTCGCGGGCCCGCGGGCCCGGGGCCGAGGCGACCCACGCCGCCGCCACGGCCTGCATCGCCTGGACGTCGCGCAGCCCGCCGCGGCCGTCCTTGAGATCGGGTTCGAGGAGGAAGGCCAGCTCGCCGCTGACCTGGGCCCGCCGGTCGGCCGACGCGCGCAGCTCGCCCAGCCTGCGCCGCGAGTCGGCCCGCCACTCGGCCAGCACCGCCTCCCTGGCCCTCCTGGTCAGCTCGGGGTCGCCGGCGACGTGCCTGGCCTGGATGAGGCCGAGCACGGCCTTGAGGTCCTGCCTGGCCACGGCCACGGCCTCCGCCACGGTCCGCACGGAGTGGTCGAGGCCGACGCTGGAGTCCCAGATCGGGTACCAGATGCGGTCCGCGATCCGCGCCACGTCGGCCCGCCCGTCGTGCAGCAGGACCAGGTCCAGGTCGCTGCCGGGGGCCGGCTCGCCGCGGCCGAGGCTGCCGACGGCGACCAGGGAGACCTGGTCGCCGTCGCTCGCCGTCCTGAAGAGGTCCTTGAGCCAGCGGTCGGTGTCCGCGGTCCGCTCCTTGCGGGCCGCGGCGTACGAGCGCGCCTCTCCTCTCACAGGGCCTCCGGCCCTCGCTCTCCGGTGCGTACGCGCACGGCCGTGTCGACGGGCACGGACCAGACCTTGCCGTCACCGATCTTGCCGGTGTGCGCCGCCTTGACGATGACGTCGATGACGTCCTCGGCGTCGTCCTCCTCGGTCAGCACCTCCAGGCGCACCTTCGGCACCAGGTCCACCTGGTACTCGGCGCCGCGGTAGACCTCGGTGTGGCCGCGCTGGCGGCCGTAGCCGCTGGCCTCGCTGACCGTCATGCCCTTGATGCCGAACTGCTCCAGCGCCGCCTTGACGTCGTCGAGCTTGAACGGCTTGATGATCGCGGTGATGAGCCTCATGCCTCCACCTTCTTGGGAGCCGGTGCCGGGGTGAGGGGACCGTTCGGGGTGGTCACGCCGGAGGCGTAGACCGTGCCGAGGTCGTACCCGGTCTCGGCGTGCGTGGTGACGTCGATGCCGGTGAGCTCGTCCTCGGCGGAGATGCGGAAGCCCATCATCCTGTCGATGAGCTTGCCGATGATCCAGGTGGCGACGAACGAGTAGCCGCCGATCGCGACCGGGCCGAGCACCTGCAGCCCGAGCTGGCCGAGGCCGCCACCGTAGAACAGGCCCTTGCTCTGCTGGTCGAGGAAGGGATAGGCGGCCAGGAAGCCGAGCGAGACGGCGCCGATGACGCCGCCGACCAGGTGCACGCCGACCACGTCGAGCGAGTCGTCGAAGCCCAGCCGGTACTTCAGGCCCACGGCGTAGGCGCAGACGGCCCCGGCGACCAGGCCGATGACCATCGCGGCCCACGGGTCCACGAAGCCGCAGGCCGGCGTGATGGCGACCAGGCCGGCGACCGCGCCGGAGGCGACGCCGAGGCTGGTGGCGTGGCCGTCGCGCAGCTTCTCCACGACGAGCCAGGCCCCCGCGGCGACCGCCGTGGCGATCTGGGTGTTCATGAACGCCAGCCCGGCGGTGCCGTCCACGGCCAGCTCCGAGCCGGCATTGAAGCCGAACCAGCCGAACCACAGCAGGCCGGCGCCGAGCAGGACCAGCGTGAGGTTGTGCGGCCGCATGGGCTCCTTGCGCCAGCCCTGGCGCTTGCCGATCACGAGGGCCAGGGCCAGCGCCGCGGCGCCGGCGTTGATGTGGACGACGGTTCCGCCGGCGAAGTCCTCGATGCCCATGGTGTTGAGCCAGCCGGTGCCCCACACCCAGTGGGCGACCGGGAAGTAGACCACGGTGGCCCAGATGACGCTGAACAGGATCCACGCGCCGAACTTCGCCCGGTCCGCGATCGCGCCGCTGATCAGGGCGACGGTGATGATGGCGAACGTCAGCTGGAAGGCCGAGAAGACCAGGCTCGGCATGCCGGTGCCGTCGTCCTTGGTGGCCGTCTCCACCAGGCTCTGCAGGCCCAGGGCGTCGAAGCCGCCGACGACGTTGTTCAGCAGCGAGCTGCCGTTGTCGGTGAAGGCGAGCGAGTGCCCGAACAGCACCCAGGCCACGGTGACCGTGATGATGGCGCCGAAGGACATCATCATCATGTTCAGGACGCTCTTGGCCCTGGTCATGCCCCCGTAGAAGAACGCGAGACCCGGAGTCATCAGCAACACCAGCGCGGTGGCCGCGAGCATCCAGGCTGTGGTGCCGCTATCGATCTTCACGACGCGACCCTCCTTACGTGTGACGTGTTGCCACAGCGTGTTCGGCCGGGGTTTCGTGGCTCGACCTGCGATGTTTCGCGCCGGTGAATCTCGTCGGCACGGTGTTTCGGGTACGTTTCGGCCCCTTCACACGCGCCGATCCGGTCATGAGATACTTAGGATTGCCTAACCTAATAGATCAAGGAATCCCTCATGCGTCTCCGGCTTCTGGCCCTGCTCCCCGTCCTCGCCCTGGCCGCCTGCGGCACCTCGACCGGCACGGAGGACGCCGGCCCCACCCGGACCGTCAAGCACGCCATGGGCGAGACCAAGGTGCCGATGACCCCCAAGCGGGTCGTCGTGCTCGACACCGACAAGCTGGACACGATGGTCTCCCTGGGGATGGCCCCCATCGGCGCGGCCCAGGCGGGCGAGAACCAGACCTGGCCGGAGTACCTCGGCTCGGCGCTGTCGGCCACCAAGCCGGTCGGCACGCTCCAGCAGCCCAACATCGAGGCGATCATGGCGCTCAAGCCGGACCTCATCCTCGGCTCGAAGTTCCGCCAGGCCGCCTTCTACGACAAGCTCAGCAAGATCGCGCCGACCGTGTTCACCGAGAAGGTGGGCGTCACCTGGAAGGAGAACTTCCTGCTGGACGCCGAGGCCCTGGGCAAGAAGGAGCAGGCGTCCGGCCTGCTGTCGGCCTACGAGCAGCGGGCCAAGGCGCTGGGCGGGAAGTTCGGCAAGCTGTCGGTGAGCATCGTGCGCTTCATGCCCACCGAGATCCGCATGTACGGCCCCGAGTCGTTCAGCGGCATCGTGGTCGGCGACGCCGGCGTCCAGCGGCCCGAGGCCCAGCGCCTAGCCGACCAGGACGACAAGCGCTTCGGCAAGCTGAGCCAGGAGAACATCGCCAAGGCCGACGGCGACGCCGTCTTCTACAGCGCCTACGGCGAGGCCGCCGCCAAGTCGCAGGCCACGGTGACCGGCGGCCCGCTGTGGAAGAACCTGGCCGCGGTGCAGGCCGGCCACGCCCACGACGTGGACGACGAGATCTGGATGACCGGCATCGGCGTCACCGCCGCAGGCAAGATCCTCGACGACCTGGAGAAGTACCTCAGCCCGCTGGCCTGACCCGGTCACCCCGGGCGATCCGGCCGGGGCGCAGCACCCGCGCGTAGACGCCCGCGCACGCCTGGAGCCCGGCCTCCAGCACCTGGACCCGGTTGTGCCGGGCCACCACGCGCAGCGCCTCGGTGTCGCGGCCGAGCGCGCCGTGGGCGAGCGTCGGCACCGCGCAGCGCGGGCTGGCCACGATGACCTGGAGCACGACCTCGTCCCCGACGTGCAGCTCGCGCCCCACCCAGTCGTTCTCCACGAAGCCCGCCGCCTCCGTCCTGATGATCAGGTTGGGCCGGTAGCGGAGGGCTTCGACGTGCCCCCGCGGGCTGAGCTCGCCGATGCGGCCGATCGTCGAGGTGGAGATCAGGTGCAGGGGCGCGAAGTCGAAGAAGGTGCCCGCCGGCGAGGCCCCGCCGAGCGTGCCTGCCGTGTACGGCACCTCCGCCTCGATGCCCTCGGCCAGCACCCGCTCGGGCACCGACCGCTCCAGCTCGGCCCCCTCCGGGGGCACGTCGATCAGCCGGACCTCGCGGCCGAGCAGCTTCGACAGCTCCTCGTCGCCCGGCGCGCGGGCGCCTTCGACGGTCAGCAGGTCGCGCCAGAGCCGCGGGTTCTTGGCGCTGGCGATCTTCCCCGTGGCGACGTCGAGCACCGCCCGGACCCGGTCGCCGGCCAGGCCGCGCTCGGTCACCTCGCTCTCGGCGACCTCCTCACCCAGCATCGACTTCACCGGATAGCGGCGCAACGTCTCGACATGCATGATCGCGAGCCTAGGCCCGGCCCCAGAAGCGGCGCAGGTGGGGGACCAGCTCGGCGGCCCGCTCGTCGGGGAAGAACAGCCGCCCGCCCTCGATCTCGACGACCTCCCGCACGCCGGGGATCGTGTCGCGCAGCCAGCGGGCCCAGCTCACGTCGAAGAACACGTCGCCGGTGCCCCACACGACCAGCGTCGGCACGGTGAGCACGGTGAGCTGCGGCTCGATGGCGACCATGTCCGCGGCGTCGATCGAGGCCAGCAGGCGTTCGAAGGCGCGTCCGCCGTCCGGCTTGGCCAGGATCGGGCGCAGGTAGGCGTCCACCAGCTCGGCGGGGTCGTCGATGTGCTCGTAACCGGCGCCCAGGGCGGTTCCGGCCAGCAGCTCGGGGTGGTCCAGCACGGCGGCCACCAGCCCGGCCAGCTCGCCTCTGGCGGCCAGCTCCACGGTGTCCTTGAACGCCTCCGGCGGGGTGTTGGTGTGCACGTCGCAGTTGGTGAGGGTGAGCGAGCGCAGACGTCGGGGGTGGCGCACCGCGAAGATCTGGGCGACGGCGCCGCCGGTATCGTTGGCCACGAGGTCCACCTCGTCCAGGCCGAGCCCGGCGCACAGCTCCTCCACGGCCTCGGCCAGCGCGGGGATGGACAGGTCCGCGCGCGGCTCGCTGCCGCCGTGCGCGGGCAGGTCCAGGGCCACGCAGCGGCGCTCGTCGCGCAGCTCGGCGATGACGTTGCGCCACAGGTACGAGCTGGTGCCCACACCGTGCACGAACAGGGTCACCGGGCCCTGGCCCACGTCCACGTAGTTGATGCCGTCCATGCCGGCTCCCTCTCGATTACAGACCGACTGTCGGTCTAGGAAATTACCGACCGTTGGTCGGTTTGTCTAGAGTGAGGGCATGAACCTCAAGGCGGAGCGCGGCGCGGCCACCCGCGAGAAGGTCCTGGCCATCGCCACGCGGCTGTTCGCCGAGCGGGGCTACGACGACACGTCGATCGAGACCGTGCTCCAGGAGTCGGGGCTGAGCCGCGGGGCCCTCTACCACCACTACGCGGGCAAGGACGCGCTGTTCGAGGCGGTGCTGGAGGCCACGGAGTCGGCCATCGGCGTCAAGATCGCCAAGGCGGTGCGCGGCATCGCCGACCCGGCGGCGGCGCTCCTGGCGGGCGCGCTGGCCTGGGTCAGGCTGGCGGGCGATCCGGTGATCCGGCGCATCGTGCTCATCGACGCGCCCGCGGTGCTGGGCTGGGAGAGCTGGCGGGCCATGGAGGAGCGGTACTCGTTCGGCATGCTGAAGGCGGCCCTGCAGGCGACCGGCGCGGTCCCCGACGACTTCGTCGACCTGCACGCCCACATGCTGCTGGCGGCCGTCAACGAGAGCGCCCTGCTGGTCGCCAGGGGCGGCGACACGGCGACGGCGGAGGCCGCCGTGGCGGAGTTCCTGCGCCGCGTGCTCAAGCCGTAGCAGGCGCTCGGAGCCCGGAGACGGCCCCGGAGACGGCCCCGGAAACGGCCCCGGAAACGGCCCCGGAAACGGCGCTGCCGCCCGGAAGCCGGGCGGCAGGGCCGAAAACGTGCAGAAAGGTCAGGCGGCGGCGTTGGCCATGCGGCGCAGCCGGGCCAGGGCGTCGCGCTCGATGCGGCGGGCGCGGTCGCGGCCGATGCCGTAGCGCTCCCCCACCTCGGTCAGCGTGTGCTCGCGCCCGTCGACCAGCCCGTAGCGCCAGCGCAGCATTTCGCTGGTGTCGCCCTCCAGGCCGGTGAGCCACTGGTCGAGCCGCTCGCGCTCAAGGATGTCGATGGCCTGCTGCTCGGGATCGGCCCACGTCTCGTCGGCGATCATGTCACCGAGCTCGGTCTCGTCCTCGTCACCCACGCCGAGCTGCAACGACACCGGGTCGGACGCCCAGCGGCGCAGCTCGCGCACCCGCTCGATCGGCAGGTCGAGGATCTCGGCGAGGTCGCCGTCGGTCGGCTCGGCGTCGAACTCGGCCAGCATGTCGCGGCGCACCCGCATCAGCCGGGTCATCTGCTCGCCGGCGTGCGTCGGCAGCCGGACCGGACGGGCCTGCTCGTGGATGGCCCGTCCGACCGACTGCCTGATCCACCAGGTCGCGTAGGTGGAGAACTTGTACCCCCGGCGGTAGTCGAACTTCTCGACCGCTCGAACCAGGCCCAGGTTCCCCTCCTGGACCAGGTCGATGAGCGGCATCCCCCGGCCCGAGTACTTCCGGGCCACCGCCACCACGAGGCGCAGGTTGGCCTGGATGAACTCGTCCTTCGCGCGCTGGCCGGAGACGGCCAGGCGCTCCAGCTCCTCGTCCGCCGCGTCCCCGATCCGCGGCTCGGAGCCTCCGCTGTCAAGAAGCTGCTCGGCGAACAGGCCCGCCTCGATGCGTTTGGCGAGCTCCACCTCTTCCTCCGCCGTGAGCAGCGGGACCCGGCCGATCTCGGCCAGATACGTCCCCAGCAGGTCGCGGTCAGCGACGTGCTGCTCCTGCGTGCGACTCCCCGTAGGCCTTGCCATCCCCTGGCACCTCGTTCCGCAGCTGCGTCCTATATCCGGCCAACGTCCGGCCGGAAGCAAAGATTCCCTAAACAGCTACGCCAGAGGGAGGGTCTTGGACGTCCTCCTAAAGGAGGAGACCGGCCTGAAACACCTGGTGGACAAGGGGAACACCGGGTCGGTACGCCAGATGGACGTAGGAGGGGGCATCGAGCACGACCAGGTCCGCGCGGGCTCCCCGACGCAGCCACCCCACGTCCGTGCGGCGCAGCGCGCGGGCGCCGCCGTACGTGGCCGCGCGCACCGCCTCCAGCGGCGTCATCCCCATCTCGCGCACCGCCAGCGCCACGCAGAACGGCATCGACGAGGTGAACGACGAGCCCGGGTTGCAGTCGGTGGCCAGCGCGACCGTGACGCCCGCGTCGATGAGCCGCCGCGCGTCGGGATAGGGCGAACGCGTGGAGAACTCGGCTCCCGGCAGCAACGTCGCCACCGTCCCGCTCGACGCGAGGGCGTCGACGTCGGCCGCCGACAGGTGGGTGCAGTGGTCGGCCGAGGCCGCGCCCAGCTCGCAGGCGATGCGCACGCCGGGCCCCTCGGTGAGCTGGTTGGCGTGCACCCGCGGCTGCAGCCCGGCCTTGATCCCGGCGTTCAGGATCTCCCTGGTCTGGTCGCCGTCGAACGCGCCGCGCTCGCAGAAGACGTCCACCCATTTGGCGTAGGGGGCGCAGGCGTCGAGCATCTCGCCCGTCACCAGCCGGACGTAGTCGTCGGCGTCGGCGCCCTCGGGGACGACGTGCGCGCCCAGGTAGGTCGTCTCGTCGGTGAGGGTGGTGGCGATCTCCAGCGAGCGGCGCTCGTGCTCGGCGGACAGGCCGTAGCCGCTCTTGATCTCCACGGTGGTGGTGCCCTGGGCGAGCATCTCCTCCACCAGGGCGCGGGCGTGCGTGGCCAGGTCGGCGTCGCTCGCCGCGCGGGTGGCGGCGACGGTCGTCCTGATGCCCCCGCCGGTGTACGGCTGCCCCGACATGCGGGCCTGGAACTCGGCCGTGCGGTCGCCGGCGAACACCAGGTGGGCGTGGCTGTCCACGAACCCGGGCAGCACGGCCCGGCCGCCGGCGTGCAGGCGCTCGTCGGCGTCGGGCGCCTGGGCGGCGGGGCCGACCCAGGCCACCAGGCCGTCCTCGACGACCAGCGCCGCGTCGGTGATCTCCTCGCGCTCGGGGTCGCCGGTGTAGAGCAGCCCGATCCCGTCGATCAGCGTGGTGGTCATCGCACCTTTCCTATCGCCTCGGAGAGCATGTGCCCGACGTCGCCCAGCTCGTGACGGCCCTGCGCGACCACCCTGCGGCCGCCGGAGACCACGGAGTGCACGTCGGAGGCCGTGGCCGCGAACACCACGGCCTCCAGCCCGCCGATGCCCGCCGTGCGCACCGAGTCGAGCCGGACCGACACCAGGTCGGCCCACGCCCCGGGGATGAGCCGGCCGGCGTCGGCGAAGCCGAGCGAGGTGTGCCCGGCGCCGGTGGCGGCGGTGAGCAGGTCGGCGGCGCTCCAGTGGCCGCGCCGCTCGCTGGTCAGCCGCTCGTCCAGCTCGACCGCGCGGGCCTCCTCGAACAGGTCGATCACGGCGTGGCCGTCGGAGCCGAGCGTGATCGGGGTGCCGCGGTCGGCCGCCGCCCTGGCCGGGCCGACGCCGTCGGCGAGGTCGCGCTCGGTGGTGGGGCACATGCAGATGTACGTGCCCGACTGGCCGAGCAGCTCCACGTCGGAGTCGGTCAGATGGGTGGCGTGCACCGCGGTCGAGCGCGGGCCCAGCACGCCGCGCTCGTGCAGGATCTGGACCGGCGTGGCGGCGTACGTCTCGGCGCAGGCGGCGTTCTCGGCGCGCTGCTCGGAGACGTGCGCGTGCAGCGGGGCGCCGTGCCGGTGGGAGAACTCCGCCACCACCGGCATCTGGTCCGGCGGCACCGCGCGCACCGAGTGGACGGCGGCCCCGATCTCCACGTCGTGCTGCCCCTCGTAGGCGGCGGCCAGCTCGTCGGCCCTGGCCGCCCAGCCGTCGGCGCTGCCGTCGCTGAAGCGCAGCTGCGTGCCCGACAGCGGCACGCCGATGCCGCCGGACAGGTAGCAGGTGTCGAGCAGCGTGATGCGCAGCCCGGCCTCGCGCGCGGCCTGGACGAGCGCGTGGCTCATCACGTTCCTGTCCTCGTACGGGCGGCCGCCGGGACCGTGGTGCAGGTAGTGGAACTCGCCCACGCAGGTGACCCCGGCCAGCGCCATCTCGGCGTAGACGGCCCTGGCGAGCTGGAAGTAGGTGTCGGGGTCGAGCTTGCCCGCGACCTCGTACATCTGGTCGCGCCAGGTCCAGAAGTCGCCCTTGCCGCGCTGGGTGGCGCCGCGCAGGGCCCGGTGGAAGGCGTGGGAATGGGCGTTGGCCAGGCCGGGGATGGTCAGGCCGGGCAGCCGCTCGGCCGAGCCGGGCTCACCCCGTCCGATCCGGGCGATCCGGGCGCCCTCGACCTCGATGAGGACGCCGTGGGCGACCCCGTCGGGCAACCAGGCCTGCTCGCACCAGTAGGTCAGCGACACAGATCCTCCAGCACGTCCGCGAGTGCCACCACTCCCGCATGGCAGTCTGCCTGGTCGGCGTGCTCCTCGGGGGAATGGGACACGCCGGTGGGGTTGCGTACGAACAACATCGCGCTCGGGACGCCCGCCGTGGCCAGGATTCCGGCGTCGTGGCCCGCTCCGGTCGGCAGGATCGGCGCGGGCGTGTCGCCGCCCGCCACGCGGGCCAGCCGGTCCCTCAGCGCCGCGCCGAAGGCGACCTCGGGGGTCCACGACTCCTCGCGCACGTCGGCGCCGGCCCCCGCGGACAGCTCCTCGACCAGGGCGCGGACCGCGGGCTCGGCCGGGCCTCGGGCGTCCAGCCAGGCCGTGACCAGGCCGGGGACGGCGTTGGCGTTGCCGGGCGAGACGCGGGTCTTGCCGACCGTGGCCACCACGTCGTGCCGCTCGGCCGCCTCGCGGGCGGCCAGCACCAGGCGGGCGAAGGGCAGCATCGGGTCGTCGCGGTCGGCCAGCCGGGTGGTGCCCGCGTGGTCGGCCCTGCCGTGGAAGTCGAACCGCCACCGGCCGTGCGGCCAGATGGCGCTGGCCACGCCCACCGGGCGGCCCTCGTGCACCAGGCCGCGGCCCTGCTCGACGTGGAGCTCGACGAACGTGCCGACGGTGGCCAGGGTCTCGGCGTCGTGGCCGACGTCCGCGGGCTTGCGGCCGGCCCGGGTCATGACGTCGGCCAGCGTGTCGCCGTCGTCGTCGGTGAGCGCGAGCGCGCGTTCCGGCGTGAGGGCGCCGGTGAGCAGCCGGGAGCCCATGCACGGCACGCCGAACCTGGCCCCCTCCTCGTCGGTGAAGCAGGCGACGCCGAGCGGCCGGCCCGGCGTGACCTGCCGTTCGCGCAGCAGGTCGAGGGCGGCGAAGGCGGACACCACGCCGAGCGGGCCGTCGTAGGCCCCGCCGTGGCGCACGGAGTCGAGGTGGCTGCCGGTGACCACGCCGGGCCGCCGCGACGGGTCGCCCCACCAGGCCCAGAGGTTGCCGTTGCGGTCTTCCCGCAGGTCGAGCCCGCGGCGCGCGGCCTCGCCCGCGAACCACCCGCGTAGCTCCATGTCGGCGGCCGACCAGGCGTCTCTCACGTATCCGCCGGAGCGGGGATCTCGTCCTATGTGCGCGAGTGGTTCAAGCATGGGTCCACTGTAGTGAATGGATCCATTCAGATGTCAGCTGGCCGGGCCCGCGCTCGGTCTGATGGTCAGTTCGGTGAGGTGGGCGTCGGGTCCGGCGTTGATCGTGGCGAGCACGGCCCGCGCGACGCTCTCCGGGGTGAGGTACTTGTCCGGCTCGTACGCGCCGCCCTCCTGGGCGCGTACGCCGCGCTGCATGTCGGTGGCCACCCGGCCCGGGTAGACGGTGGTGACCCGCAGCTCGGGCTCCTCCAGGCGCAGCGCGTCGGCGAAGGCGCGCAGGGCGAACTTGCTGGCCGCGTACGAGGCCCACTCGGGGTTGGCCCGCTGCCCCGCGCCGGAGTTCACGCAGACGACGTGCCCCCGGGCGCGGCGCAGCGCGGGCAGCAGCAGCCGGGTCAGCTCGGCGACCGCGACGACGTTGAGCTCCATGGTCGTGCGCCAGTTGCCGACGGGCTGGTCGGCGATCCGGCCGAGCAGCGCGATCCCGGCGCTGTGCACGAGCACGTCGAGCCGCTCGACCCCGCTGACGTCGGCCTCGGTGAGCCGGGTCAGCTCGACGGGCCAGGGCCGCGCGTCGGGCAGCTCGCCGGCCAGCTCGGCGAGCGCGGACTCGTCCCTGCCGCCGAGGATGACGTGATGCGTGGGGCCCAGCGCCCGCGCCACGGCCTCGCCCACACCACGGGAAGCGCCGGTGACCAGCGCAGTCGGTCGTTCAGTCATGGTGCCGAGTTTATGACCTTGACGGTTATACAAATTTGAGTACAAACTTGAGCACATGTCGGTGTCCACGCGCATCCTGATCCTCGGTTCCCTGCTCGACGGCCCCATGAACGGCTACGGCGTACGCCGCCGGCTGGAGATGATGGGCGCCGACACCTGGGCCAACGTCGCCTTCGGCTCGATCTACCACGGCCTGGGCAAGATGGCCGACGAGGGGCTGCTCGCGGTCGTCGAGGCCGGCAAGGGCGGCAAGGTCGTCTACGAGCTGACCGAGGCCGGCCGCTTCGAGTTCCACCGGCTGCTCATGCACAGCTGGTCCGAGGTGAGACCCGTCGTCGACCCCTTCCAGGTCGCGCTGACGTTCATGCACCGGATGAAAAAGCAGGAGATTCTCGACGCCCTGCATGGCAGGATTCGGCAACTGCGACTGAACATCGAGACCATCGACCACGCGTACGGCACCAAGCAGCGCTATGGCGAGCCCCGCCACCTCGACGAGAACCTCCGCCTGACCCAAGCCATGCTCCAGGCCCAGCTCGACTGGGTCGAAGGCGCGATCGGCCGGGTCGAGAAGGACGAACTGCCCTGAGGAGAGAAATGATCATTGAGGCACGTGAGTTACGCAAGACGTTCACCACCAGGAGCCGCAAGGGCTCGCAGACCGTCGAGGCCGTGCGCGGCATCGACCTCGACGTCGAGAAGGGCGAGATCTTCGGCGTGCTCGGCCCCAACGGCGCCGGCAAGACCACGACGATCCGCATGCTGGCCACGCTGATCACGCCCGACTCCGGCACCGCCGTCGTCGCCGGCCACGACCTGCGCAAGGAGCCCGAGGCCGTGCGCCGCCGGCTCGGCTACGTCAGCCAGGCGGGCGGCGTGGAGGACACCACGAGCGCCCGCGCCCAGATCATGATGGCCGCGAAGATCCACGGCGTGGCCGACCCGAAGCAGGCCACGGCCGACGTGCTCGACCGCTTCGACCTGACCGAGATGGCCGACCGGCCCGGCCGCACGCTCTCCGGCGGCCAGAAACGGCGGGTGGCCATCGCGCTGGGGCTGGTGCACGCCCCGCCGCTGCTCTTCCTCGACGAGCCCACCACCGGCCTCGACCCGCAGAACCGCGCCAACCTCTGGGACCGCATCAGGCAGCTCCGCGAGGCCGGCACGAGCGTGCTGCTCAGCACCCACTACCTCGACGAGGCCGACGCGCTCTGCGACCGGCTGGTGATCGTCGACCACGGGCGCATCGTGGCCGAGGGCACGCCCGGCGAGCTCAAGCGCGAGGTCTCCGGCGACGTCGTCACGCTGCGGCTGGCCGAGCCCGAGCGGGCCGCCGAGGCGCTCAGGCCCCTGGCCCGCGAGGTCCGCCCGGACGAGGACGCCCTGCGCGTCTACGTCGACGACGGCGAGCACACGCTGCCCGCGCTGCTGCGCGTCCTTGAGGAGCAGGGCATCGGCCTGCGCTCGATCGCCCTCGACCGCTCCACCCTCGACGACGTCTTCCTGGCCAAGACCGGCCGGTCCCTGCGCGACACCGGAGCCGCCGCATGATCCGCCACATCGCCCTGTTCACCGGCTACGAGCTGAAGAAGTCCTTCAGCAACCCCGTCTGGCCGCTGTTCGGCATCCTGCAGCCGGTGCTCTACCTGCTGATGTTCGCGCCGCTGCTCAAGGACCTGACGCCGGGCCACAGCACGGTCGACGCCCTGCGCATGTTCACGCCCGCGTCGATGATGATGATCGCCGTGTTCGGCTCGCTGTTCTCCGGGTTCGGCCTGATCGCCGAGCTGCGCAACGGCTCGCTCGAACGGTACGCCGTCAGCCCCGCCTGGCGGCCGGCCATCGTGCTCGGGCGGGTGGCCAAGGACATGGTCGTGCTGGTGTGCCAGGCGGTCCTGGTGCTGGTCGTGGCCGTGGCCATGGGCGTGCGGATCGGCGGCGTCGAGCTGGTGCTGGTGCTGGCGCTCATGGCGGCCACCGGGCTGTTCGCGTCCGGGCTGTCGCAGGGGCTGGCGTTGACCGTGCGCGACGAGAACGGCATGTCGCAGACGCTCAACCTGTTCATGCTGCCGATCATGCTGCTGGCCGGGCTGTTCATCCCGATCTCGTTCGCGCCCGGCTGGATGCGGGCGATCGCGCCGGTCAACCCGCTCTACCACGCGGTCGAGGCCGGGCGGGCGCTGTTCGCCGGGCGGCTGGGCGACTCGTCGATCCCGATCGCGTTCGCGCTGTTCATCGTGCTCGCGGTGCTCACGACGCTGTGGTCGATGCGGTCGCTACGCAGGATCGCCGGGTAGGAACGTGCCGGCCTCGTCGGTCATCCGCTCGTACTCCTCCAGCCTGGCCCTGGTACGCAGCGGCGCGGCGTCGGCCATGGCCTCGACCAGGGCCATGGCCAGGGCCAGGGGGGCCGCGTGGGAGTCGAACACCAGGCGGTCCCCGACCGGGCCGTCGAGCACGACCTCGGCCGGGAAGCCGGGCTTGTCGGTGATGGCGGCGACGCGCAGGCCGAGCTTCCCGGCGTACTCCAGCGCCTGCACGACCTCGGCCGGATAACGCGGGAGCACCACCGCCACCACCCACTCCGCGCCCGCCCGCCGCGCCGCGTGCAGCCCCTCGACCAGCTCGGAGCCGCCGTGGGTGAGCAGGCGCACGTCGGGGTGGATGCGCCTGGCGTAGTAGGCGAAGGTGGTGGCCAGGCCGCAGGAGACCCGCAGGCCCAGCACCGGCAGCGGCTCGGTGGCGGCGAGTTGCTCGCCCAGCTCCTTGAGCGGGAGGGCGGCCAGCCGCTCGCGGACCACGGCGAGGTTGCGGATCTCGCTGTCGATCGCGTTGCGCAGCAGGCTCTCCTGGGGCGCGACCACGCCGCCGCCGCCGAGCACCAGCGGGCGCAGCGCCTGGCGCAGCTCGGGATAGCCGGCGAAGCCGAGCACCATGGCGAACCTGGTCACCGACGGCTGGCTGACCCCGGCCCGCTCGGCCAGCTCGACGCTGGACAGGAAGATCGCCTCGTCGAGGTGCTCGCCCAGGTAATGGGCGATCCTGCGCTGCACCGGCGACAACCTCCGGCCGTCGAGCAGCACGCCGAGCCCACCGTGATATCCGTCAGCCACGCCACCTCCAACGTTCCGCCACCGGCATTCTCATCCCCCGCGCCGCGCGGGGGACGGCGACGACGGGGTCAGGACTCGCGCATGGGGATGCGCACGCCACGGGCCTCGGCCACCTCGGCGGCCTCCTCGTAACCCGCGTCGACGTGCCGCATCACGCCCGTGCCCGGGTCGTTGGTCAGGACGCGGTTGAGCTTCTCCCCGGCCAGCGCGGTGCCGTCGGCGACCGTGACCTGCCCGGCGTGGATGGACCGGCCGATCCCCACGCCGCCGCCGTGGTGGATGGACACCCAGGCCGCGCCGGAGGCGGTGTTGAGCATGGCGTTGAGCAGCGGCCAGTCGGCGATGGCGTCCGAGCCGTCGGCCATGGCCTCGGTCTCCCGGTACGGCGAGGCCACCGATCCGCTGTCCAGGTGGTCGCGGCCGATCACGATCGGCGCCTGGAGCTCGCCGGAGGCCACCATGTCGTTGAACCGCTCGCCCGCGACGTTGCGCTCGCCGTAGCCGAGCCAGCAGATGCGCGCGGGCAGGCCCTGGAAGTGCACCTTCTCGCCGGCCTGCGCGATCCACCTGGCCAGCGGCTCGTTGTCGGGGAACAGCTCCAGGATCGCGCGGTCGGTCGCGGCGATGTCGGCCGGGTCGCCGCTCAGCGCGGCCCACCGGAACGGCCCCTTGCCCTCGCAGAACAGCGGCCTGATGTACGCCGGCACGAAGCCGGGGAAGTCGAAGGCCCGCGTGTACCCCGCCAGCTGGGCCTCCCCGCGGATGGAGTTGCCGTAGTCGAACACCTCGGCCCCGGCGTCCTTGAAGCCGACCATGGCCTCGACGTGCCGGGCCATCGACGTGCGCGCCCGCTCGGTGAAGCCGGCCGGGTCCTTGTCGCGTTCGGCGCCCATGTCCTCGAAGGCGACGCCGACCGGCAGGTACATCAGCGGGTCGTGCGCGGAGGTCTGGTCGGTGACGATGTCGATCTCGGCGCCCCCGGCCAGCAGCTCGGGCAGGGCCTCGGCGGCGTTGGCCACGACGCCGATGGACAGCGGGCGGCGCGCGTCGCGGGCCTCGTAGGCCAGCCGCAGCGCCTCCTCCAGGGAGTCCGCCTGCACGTCGAGGTAGCGGTGCTCGATGCGGCGGGTGACCGAGCGGGGGTCGCAGTCGATGCAGATCGCGACGCCGCCGTTCATGGTGACGGCCAGCGGCTGGGCGCCGCCCATGCCGCCGAGGCCGGCCGTGAGGGTGATGGTGCCGGCCAGCGAGCCGCCGAACCGCTTCGCGGCGACCGCGGCGAACGTCTCGTACGTGCCCTGGAGGATGCCCTGGGTGCCGATGTAGATCCACGAACCGGCGGTCATCTGGCCGTACATGGTGAGGCCGGCCGCCTCCAGACGGCGGAACTCCTCCCAGTTGGCCCAGTCGGGGACCAGGTTGGAGTTGGCGATGAGCACCCGGGGGGCCCATTCGTGGGTGCGGAAGACGCCCACCGGGCGGCCCGACTGGACCAGCAGCGTCTCGTCGCCCTCCAGCGTGGTCAGGGTCCTGACCATGGCGTCGAAGGAGGGCCAGTCGCGGGCGGCCCGGCCGGAGCCGCCGTAGACGACCAGCTGCTCGGGGTGCTCGGCGACCTCGGGGTCCAGGTTGTTCTGGAGCATGCGGAGCGCCGCCTCCTGCGGCCACCCCTTCGCGGTGATCGTGGTGCCTCGCGGTGCGCGCACGCTGCGGCTCATGGTGACCCTCCTGAATGAACACATTCACCTTTGTCACCCGAAGACTACGGTGGACCGCGTCCAGCGGTCCACCGCAGGCAGCAGGCAAAGCCTGCGCCTACGGTCCCCGTAGCGTCCAGCGGTCCACCGCAGGCACCAGGCGCAGCCTGCGCCTACGGTCCCCGAAGCGTCCAGCGGTCCACCGCAGGCAGCAGGCGAAGCCTGCGCCTACGGTGGACAAACGCCCGCCTTGCGGCCTTCAGCTGGTGAGGAACTGGGTGGCGGCCAGTTCGCGGTAGAGGTCGTCGTCCGCCACCAGTTCGGCGTGGGTGCCGACCGCCCGTACGCCGCCCGCCTCCATCACCACGATCCGGTCGGCGTTCGTGACGGTGGACAGCCGGTGGGCGATGACCAGGACGGTCGTCTCGGCCGCCACCTCGGCGATCACCTCGCGCAGCCGCAGCTCGTTGACCGCGTCCAGCTGGGACGTGGCCTCGTCGAGCAGCAGCAGCCTGGGCTTCCGCAGCAGGGCCCGGGCGATGGCGACCCGCTGCCGCTCGCCGCCGGACAGCAGCACGCCGCGGTGGCCCACCGCCGTGTCGAGCCCTTCGGGCAGCCGGGCGACCAGGTCGTCGAGCCGGGTGCGGGTGACGGCGCGGCGCAGCTCGTCCTCGGTGGCGTCCTGGGCGGCGAAGAGCAGGTTCTCGCGCAGCGTGCCGGCCAGGACGGGGGCGTCCTGCTCGACGTAGCCGAGCGCGGCCCGTAGCTCGCCGAGCGGCCAGTCGCGGATGTCCCGGCCGCCGATGGAGATGAGGCCGTCCTGGTGCTCGTAGAAGCGTTCGAGCAGGGCGAACACCGTGGACTTGCCCGCGCCGGACGGCCCGACCAGCGCCGTGAGCCCGCCGGCGGGCACCTCGAAGGTGACGCCGTCGTGCACGGCGGGACGGTCGTCGCCGTACCGGAAGACGACGTCCTGAAACCGCAGGCCCACCGGCGTGCTCGCGGCCGGGACGGCGGCGCTGACCGGCTCGCCGGGCAGGTCCTCGATCTCCTTGATGCGCCGCATCGCGGCCAGCCCGTTCTGCAGCTGGACGGCGCCCTGGACGAGCTGCCCGATCGGCGGCACCAGGTAGAACAGGTAGAGCAGGAACGCGATCAGGGACGAGATCTCCAGCACGCCCGAGGCCACCCGCGACCCGCCGACGGCCAGCACGCACAGGAAGGCGATCTGCACGGCCATCCAGGTCGCCACGCCGGCCAGCGATGTCCAGCCGGCCACCTGCAGCCCGCGGTCGCGGGCGCGCTCGGCCGCCTCCCCGACGACCGCGATCTCCCGCTCCTCCGCGCCGCTGGCCTTGACCGTCCGGTACGCCTGCAGCGCCCGGTCCAGGACGGCCCCCATCTCGCCGACGGCCTCCTGGGCCTGCGTCTGCGCCCGCTGGATGCGCGGCATGATGAGCGCGACCAGGCCGCCGATCACCACCACCACGAGCAGCGTGACCAGCAGCAGCACGCCGTCCATGGTGGCCATCATGACGATCGCGCCGACCAGCATGAAGACCGCGCTGACCGACTCCACGATCCCGTTGGTCAGCACCGCGCGCAGCAGCGTCGTGTCACTCGTCACCCGCGACATCAGGTCGCCGGGCTTGAGCCGGTCGACGTCGGCGACCCTGAGCCGGAGCATCCGGTCGACGAGCCTGCGCCGGGCGCCCAGCACGACGCCCTCGCCGGTGCGTTCCATCAGGTAGGTGCCGCCGGCCGAGACGACGGCTCCCACGAGCACCGCCACGGTCAGTCCTAACAGCGGCGCGGCCAGCGACTGGTCCTCTCCGAAGGCGTCCACGACGTACTTGGCCAGCAGGGGCATCGCCAGCCCCGCCACCGAGCCGATCAGCCCGAGCAGACCGCCCGCGATCAGGACTTTCCGGTGCGGCCTGAGATAGGCCAGCAGCTCTTTGAGCACCCCAACTCCTCTCACGACATTTCTCGAAATTGCCCAACGAACGGCGCAGCGCGATCCGCACCGCCACGCCAGGGTCAACTTAGATTGACGACCAAAGTATGTCAACTTTCGTTGACGCCTCCTCCTTGAGAAGGAGACGCACGGGCGATCGAGGCCCCCTGGCACCGGGATCGGCGGCGGCACTATAGTCATGTCCATGACTAGTCATGTCCTTGAGCGTCGCTGATGGCGTTGCGGCATGCCGTGCTGGCGGCGCTGCTCGACGGCGAGTACAGCGGCTACCAGCTCACCAAGATCTTCGACGTGGGCGTCTCCAACTTCTGGTACGCCGCCCCCCAGCAGCTCTACGCCGAGCTGACCAGGCTGGAGGCCGACGGCCTGGTCACCGGCCGGGAGGTGGTCCAGCGCGGCCGTCCGAACAAGCGCCTGTTCGCGGTCACCCCGGCCGGCCTGGACGAGCTGGCCGCCTTCGCCGCGGCCCCGGCCAAGCCCTTGCTGCTCCGTGACGACCTGGCCGTCAAGGTCCACGCGGCCGACCGGCTCGACCCGGCGCCGCTGATCGCCCAGCTCCTCGACCGCGCCGGGGAGGCCGCCGCCAAGCTCGCGTACTTCGAGAAGACCCTGCTGCGCCTGCGCGGCGACCGCGACGAGGAGTCGTTCCTGCGCGAGGGCGAGCGGGTCGGCCCGTACCTGTCCTGCCTGGCGGGCTGCCGCCTGGAGCGGGAGATGCGCGACTGGTGCCTGAGCACCGCCAGGACGCTCGGCGAGCGCGCCGCCCGCACCCCGGAGGAGAACCCGTGACCTACGCCCGTTACGTCGCGCTCGGCGACAGCCAGACCGAGGGCCTCGGCGACGGCGACGACGTCCTCGGCCACCGCGGCTGGGCCGACCGGCTCGCCGAGCACCTGGCCCGCGGCAATCCCGGCCTGCTCTACGCCAACCTCGCCGTGCGCGGCCGGGTGGCCGCCCAGATCCGCGCCGAGCAGCTTCCCGCCGCCCTGGAGCTCCGTCCCGACCTGGCCACGGTCATGGCGGGCATGAACGACGTCATCCGTCCCGGCTTCGACGCCGCCGCCGTCGCGGCCGACCTGGAGCACATGTTCGCGGCGCTGACCGGGGCGGGCGCGCGGGTGGTGACCGTGACGTTCCCCGACATCGGCCGGATCGCGCCGCTGGCCAGGCCGCTGCTGCCGCGCGTGCTCGACCTCAACGCCCGCGTCCGCGAGGCCGCCGCCCGGCACGGCGTGACGCTGGTGGACACCTTCCCCGACACGGCGGTGACCGACGCGCGGCTGTGGAGCCCCGACCGGCTGCACGCCAGCCCGGCGGGGCACGCCAGGTTCGCCGCGTCGGTGGCCTACGCGCTGGAGCTGCCCGGCAGCGACGACGGCTGGAACCTGCCGCTGCCCGTGCTCCCGCCGCCCGGCCGCCTGCGCACGGCGGCGGCCGAGGCCCGCTGGCTGGGCTCGTTCGCCGGGCCGTGGATCGCCCGGCGGCTGCGGGGCCGCTCGTCGGGCGACGGCCGGGTGTGCAAGCGCCCGGCGCTCGCGCCGGTGCTCCCGGGCCTGCCGGATCAGTCGACCTCGGGCAGGTCGGGGTCGTCGTAGTCGGCGTCGCCGTCGTCGGCCCTGCGCAGCTTGATGTCCTCGGCCCACTCCCGGGCGAAGGCGCGGATGTCCGCGATGTGCCGTTCGTCCAGGCCGTGGGCCTCGAAGCGTTCGTCGCTCATCAGCTCGACGAACTCCAGCCGCATGAGCAGCTCCTGCGGCGAGAAGTCGTCGAGGTGGACGGCGGCGAGGCGTTCGAGGTCGCGGAAGGAGAACACGTGCGCCGCCGAGGCCGCGTCGGCGACGTCGGCCGGCAGCCCCCTCTCGTGCAGGTCGCGCACCCGCAGCCCGATCACGTCCGCCGGGGCCGCCACCGGCAGGCCGTCGCACACCACCGGGGGCTCGCGCAGCGCCTCGCGGGTGAGGACGATCTCGGCGTCGCGCCCGCTGGACGGGTCCGTGACGGTCAGGCGGGCCGCCCACACGGCGCTCTCGGCGACCTCGGCGACCAGCCCGCCGGCGCGCAACGCGGCCACGACGTCGCCGGCGGCGGACGGCAGGGGCCCTTCGGCGGCGGTCACCAGGTCGAGGCCCTCGACCAGGCGGTCGGTGAAGCCGTGGGCCCGCAGGGCGTGGCCGCCCGCCAGCAGCAGCCCGTGCCGCTCGCCGGCCGGCGACAGGGCCCGCAGCAGGCGCTCGGGGAACGGCGGTAAGCGCATCAGAGCGCGACGGGGGGGCGCGAGCGGTGTCATGGGTCAAGTATGCCGACGGCCGCGCCGGCTGGAGGGCAGGTCGTGCCGCCCCGAGAGGAACTCCTGGAACGCGATCTTGCCCCTGATGACCGGCCGCCGCCAGCGTTCCTCACGGTGGACGGCGGTGGCCAGCTTGCGGGGCGAGCGTCCGCCGCGGAAGAACCAGCGGGCCCACGGCGAGCCGGGACGGGCCAGGCGCACGGCGCCCACCACGAGCAGTAAAGGCAGGAACAGCCCCGCCATCCCGGTCCAGATCTTGCCCTTGAGCAGCGTGATCACCGCCAGCGCGAGGTTGGCCACGATCAGCGCCGCCGGGTTGACCGGCGTGCCGTAGTCCCAGGTCAGCGGGCGCAGGCCGATGAGGAGCAGGCCGGTCACGGCGACCGCGATGAAGACCGCGTCCACCGAGGTGCGCCCCTCCTCCTCCCAGTAGACGTCGTGCAGGTGCAGGATCAGCGCGAACTCGTCCAGCACGAGCGCGGAGCCGACGCCGAACACGCAGGCGGCGACCACCTGCCCGGCCTGCGCGGCGCCGTTGACGATGAGCCCGGTCACGCCGCCGATGAGCATGAGCACGACGCCGAACACGACGTGGTGGATGTGCATCTCGCCCACGTTCACGTTGCGGAACCAGCCGACCTTGGCCCTGATCAGGCGGACGTTGATGCGCGTGGCGATGAAGGCCACGATGAGCGTGACGAAGTAACAGAACAGCGGCAGCCGTCCCGTGGTGACGATGTTGCTCTGGAACCAGTTCCCCATGACCTTAGAAGTCGATGGTACGAGCCGGAACAGCCTTGTATGTCCGCTGCGGGATGGCTCATGAGTCGGCTCTCGCCCGGAGGGCCCGTTCGTAGCCCTCGATGACGAGCTGCCGCCTGATGGTGTCGCGTACCTGGTCGAAAGGGGGCGCCCCGGGGGCCGCGGTGCGGGCGTACCGGTCGCGCAGGCGGCGTTCGGACAGGTCGAGGGTGGCCGCGTGCAGCTTGCCGAGCGCCGAGTCCAGCTCGGCGGCCCGCACCTGCGCGTAGGTGTACTGGTCGTAGGAGGGCACGCCCGGGATCGGGCGGCCGGAGCGCGCGGCCTGCGCGCGGCGGGCGTTCTCGGCGGCCAGCTCGCGCTGGAACCCCTGCTCGCTGACGTCGGCGAGCAGGCCCGCCTCGCGGGCCCAGATCCGCCGCGCCTTGTCCAGCACGGCGGCCCGCACCGCCCGCTCCCTGAGCCGCCGCGCCGGGGTGACGCCGTCGCGGGGACGGTCCCAGAAGCCCGGCCCGAGCCCCTGGGCGGCGAACTCGGAGATCACCTCGGCGCGCACGGTCTCGGCCGCCCTGAGTACCTCGGCCCCGCTCACCGGCTCCCCCTCGAACGTGACGACCGTGTCCCCGGGACGCATCCCGAGCACCTCCGCCACGCCCGCGGACGCCGTCCGCGCGGGACCGCCGCCCCCGGCCTCCTCACCCGACACCGCGAGGCCGACGACGAGCACCCCGGCCAGGGCGAGAGCCGCCCACAGGACCCGCCCGCGCGCCGGGAACCTCGGACGCGGGCCGGACGCCCGGCGCGGCCGGCCGAGGGCCGGGGTGCTCGTCACGGCGTCAGCTCGCGATCTTCATGTCGAAGACGTGGAGCCCCGCGTTCGCCAGCGGGCTGCCCGCCGGGAAGGTCACCGTGGCGACCGTCCTGGACGCGTCGAGCGGCACCGCGTAGCCGAAGACCGACACGCCCGACTCGCGCGTCTGCCCGGTGGCCGGGTTCTTGTAGCTGGTCTGCGTCATGTTGTGGTAGTCGGCGCGGGCCACGAGCACGCCCCCGGCGGGCGCGGTCGCGTCCCACTGGTCGCCGAACCTGACGGTCTTGTCCTCGGTCGTCCCGTCGGTGTAGGTGACCTTGAAGACGCCCTCGCGCGCCTTCAGGCCACCGGCGCCGAGCAGGACCAGGCGGGCGCCCTGCCCCGGCAGCGCGACCGTCTGCCCGGCGGCCTTGACGTTGTCGGTCATGCCGTACGGGCGCGGGTGCCAGACGAAGTCGGCGCCGAGCACGTTCACGGTCCGGCCCGGCGTCAGACCGGCCTTCTCCAGCGCCTGGCCGGAGTAGCTGCGGCCGCTGGTGGAGAAGCCGCCGACGTTGGGGTTGAGGTCGGAGCTGACCGCGACGTTGTTGTACGCCTCCTCGACCGAGCCGGACACGACCGGCGCGGTGGCGGGCCCGTTGTAGGCCCCGCGCGAGACCGTGCCGGCGACCTGGTTGCCGAAGTAGTCGCGGTCGCCGAGGCCGTCCACGACCGCGCCGGACGCGAGCGCGGGCGAGCCTTCGAGCAGCTTGTAGCCGTCCACGTCGGCGGCGCCGTCGGCGGTGCCGGGGGCGGCGAGCCCGGGGTCGGCGGTCACCGCGCGGGCGTCGCCCGCCGGTACGGCCACGCCGCCGTGGTAGACGTTGGAGTCGTAGCCGATGCCGGGGGCCGCGGGCAGCGTGCCGGACGGCGCGTAGAAGATGTTGTTGACGATCTTCGAGTTCCCGGTGGGCACGGCCACGTCGAGCTTCTGCGAGGGGCAGAAGAACGTGTTGTTGTACAGCCACAGCGGGCTCGTGTTGTCGCCGGAGGCGTTGCCCGCGATGCGGCAGTCGTCCTGGGCGATGTTGAACCGCAGGATGGCGGTGGCCTTGTAGTTGGGGAACTCGGTGCAGCTCTGGCAGCCGAGGTAGAAGCCGCCGGCGTTGTCGTGCGAGTAGTTGTACTGGTAGACGCACGAGCCCTTGATGCCGCCGTCGCAGTCCCAGGCGGTGGAGTCGAAGATGGTGGGCCGCTGCCGGGTCACTTCATTGAACTGAAATACCGGGTCAACAGAGTTGATCGGCCACATTCCCGCGAAATTTCCGTCTACGTACGGGTATTTCCCGGCGCCGCCCTCGTCGAACAGGTTCCGCTCCACCAGCGGCCGGTCCGAGGCGTGCACCACGATGCCGTCGCCGCCGACCGCGCGGATGGTGTTGCGGGCGATGAGCACGTTCCGGTGGTAGTCGGTGCCCTTACGGCTGATCTTGATGCCGCCGCCGCCCGTGTCGTGCACGTAGTTGCCGGTGATCGTGATGCCGTCGAGGTAGCCGACCTTGCCCTCGGGCAGCGCCTGGACGCTGATGCCCGCCGAGTAGGCGAACCAGGAGCTGTTCGCCCCGGTCTTGTTGCCCCAGCCGGCGACGTCGGAGATCTCCAGGTCCCGCAGGACCAGCCCGGCCTTCGGCTCGGGGGTGGTGGAGTTGTACTGCACGCCGGTCCGCTTGGCCGTGGTGGCCGCCGGGTTGGTGATGTGCAGCTTCTCCAGCGTCACGTAGCTGTTGTCCACCAGGTGGACGGCCCACTCGCCGCCGTCGCCCTGGATGATCGGCTTGGGGCCCTCGCCGTAGGAGGTGAAGACGACGGGGTGCGCGGCCGTGCCGGAGCCGACGGGTTCGAGCCGGCCGGCGCAGACGGTCCCCGCCCTGAACTTGATCGTGTCCTTCTCGCGGAAGGTGATGGCGTTGACGTCGGCCAGGCTGTTCAGCGGCCCGGCGGCGTTGCGCCCCGAGCCGCCGTCCGGCGCCTGGCAGTCGACGAAGAAGTTCCGGGCGGCGGCCGCTTCCGCGGGGGTGGCGACCAGTCCGGCCGCCACGACCAGGGCCGCGACTAACTGAAGGCGCATGTTTACTCTCCGGGGGTGTTTCAGGCGAACTCTGAGCAGTTCAGAGCAGTTCAGAGCAGTTCAGAGCAGTTCAGAGGGGGCTTCAGGCGGACCGGGACAGCGTGCCGGGCTCGACGCCGTGCTCGAAGGGCAGTCCCTGGGCGTGCCGGGCCAGCTCGTCGAGCGCGAGGTCGGCCATCCTGGCCAGCTCGCCGCCCAGCGAGCCGGCGACGTGCGGCGTGACGAGCACGTTCGGCAGGTCGTAGAGTGGCGACTCGGCGGGCAGGAACTCCGGCTCGGTGTGGTCGAGCACCGCGTACAGCCGTCCGGAGGTCAGCTCGGCGACGAGCGCGTCCTGGTCGACCAGGGCGGCCCTGGCCGTGTTGATCAGCGTGGCGCCGTCGCGCATGGCGGCCAACCGGCCCGCGTCGATCAGGTGGCGGGTCTCCGGCAGGTCGGGCGCGTGCAGGCTGACCACGTCGGAGCGGGCGACCAGCTCGTCCAGCCCGACCCGGCGCGCCCCCAGGTCCTCCGCCAGGTACGGGTCGCTGACCAGCACCTCGAAGTCGAACGGCCGCAGCAGCTCGATCACCCGCCGCCCGATCCTGGAGGCCCCGACGACGCCGACCACCCGCCGGTAGTTGCCGAAGCCGGGGAAGCGGGCGTCCCAGTCGTCGTTGGCCCGCCGCGCCCGGTAGGCGCGGGCGATGTCGATCACCCGCTTGTTCGCGAACAGGATCGCCGCGAGCGTGAACTCGGCCACCGGCTCGGCGTTGGCCGAGGCGGCCGAGGAGACCACGATGCCGCGCTCCCAGCAGGCGTCGGTGACGTGGTGCTTGACCGAGCCGGCCGCGTGCACGATCGCCCGCAGCCGGGGCGCGCGGGCCAGCACCTCGGCCGTCACCGGCGGGCACCCCCACGAGGTGAGCAGCACCTCGGTCTGCGACAGGTCGGCGTCGTCGAACGCGGCGACCTCGGCCCGGACGTCGGCCAGCCGGTCAAGGCGGGCGCGCACCTCGCCGGTGAGCATGCGCCCGGCGACCTCGGCGGCCATGGCGACGACCGTCACCGGCTTGTTCATGTTCTCCCCCGAGAGCTCGTTCACTTGACGCTGCCCGCCGTCATCCCGGCCTTCCAGAACCGCTGCAAAGACACGAACACCAGCAGCAGGGGCACCACGGACAGCAGCGACCCGGTGATCACGAGGCTGTGGAACTCGGGGAAGGCGTTGCCCTGCTTCTCCCATCCGTACAGGCCGAGGCTGAGCGGGTAGAGCCGCTGGTCGCTCAGCATGACCAGGGGCAGGAAGAAGTTGTTCCAGATGGCGGTGAACTGGAACAGGAAGATCGTCACGTACGCGGGCAGCAGCATGGGCAGCGCCACGGACACGAACGTGCGCAGCTCGCCGGCCCCGTCGGACCTGGCCGCCTCCAGCACCTCGCCGGGCACGTACCCGGAGGAGAGCACCCGCGCCAGGTAGACGCCGAACGGATGCACCAGCACCGGCACGAACACCGACCAGAACGTGTTCACCACGCCGACCTTGGAGGCCAGCAGGTAGAGCGGCACGGCGGTGGCGGTGGTCGGCACCAGCACGCCGAGCAGCACCAGCCCGAACATCTTCTCCTTGGCGAACCAGGAGTACTTGTCGAAGGCGTAGCCGCACATCACGGTTACGAACGAGCTGACCGCCGCGCCGACGCCGGCGTACAGGACGCTGTTGAGGTACCAGCGGAAGAAGACGCCGTCGCCCTCCTGCGCGACCGCCCTGATGTTCTCGAACAGGTTGAAGCCGGCGAAGGAGAAGCCGGGCGTCGAGTACAGGTCGGACAGCGACTTGGTGGAGGCGAACAGCAGCCACGTCAGCGGCAGCAGCGTGTAGAGGGCGGAGATGATCAGCAGCACGTTGACCGTGGCGCGGGACATCCACTTCACCGGCGGTTCCCCCACTTCGTGACGGCGTAGGACAGCACGGCGGCGAGCAGCGCGAGCAGAATGGAGGCCGCGCCGGCCTGGCCGTAGTCGTTGTTGCCGAACGCCTCGTTGTAGGCGTACATGTTGGGCGTCCAGGTGCTGACGACGCCGTCGCTGACGTTGTCGAGCACCATCGGCTCGGTGAACAGCTGCAGCGAGCCGATGATCGTGAACAGCACGGTGGTGACCACGGCGCCGCGGATCAGCGGCACCTTGACCTGGAGGGCGACGCGCAGCGGGCCGGCGCCGTCCATCCTGGCCGCCTCGACGACCTCGGCCGGGATGGCCTGGAGCGCCGCGAAGTAGATGATCATGTTGTAGCCCACCCACTCCCACAGCGCGATGTTGACCACCGAGCCGAGCACGTGGTCGCCGCCGAGGAAGTCGACGTCGCCGAGCAGGTCCACGATGGGGCTGATGCCGGGCAGGTACAGGTAGAGCCAGATCAGCCCGGCGATCACGCCCGGCACGATGTGCGGCATGAACAGCGCGAGCTGGAAGAACTTGCCCAGCCTGGCCAGCCCGGAGTCCAGCAGCAGCGCCAGCGTGAGCGCGCCGCCGATCATCAGCGGGATGTACAGCACGCAGTAGCCGAGGATGACCAGGAAGCCGTCGGTGAAGGCGGAGTCCTTCAGCGTGTCCAGGTAGTTGCCGAGCCCGACGAACACGGTCTCCGCGCCGCCGAAGCCGAGCCCCGACGACTTCTCGCTGAACAGGCTGAGGTAGACCGCGTAGGCCAGCGGGGCCACGATCACGGCCGCGAACAGCGCGAAGAACGGCCCGACGAACAGCAGGATCGCCCCCCGCCGCCGCCACCCCTCGCCGCCGCGACCGCTTCCTACTGGAGGAGTCACAAGCTGCCTTTCGGTGGGTCGCGGCGGAGCCGGCGCTCCGCCGCGAGCGTCGTGCTACTGCTGGGCGACGTTGAGGCCGCGGCTCTTGATCTCGCCGACGGTGGCCGTCTGGGCGGCGTCCAGCACGCCGGGGATGGTGGTGCCGCCGCTGGAGACCTTGCCGAGGGCGTCCTTGAACGTGGTCAGCGTCTGGACCATGCTCGGGCCCCACGTCCAGCCGGGCTGGACCGTCTTGTACGACTCCGCGAACAGCGCGTAGATGTCCTGGCCGCCGTAGAAGGAGGCGTCGAAGCTCTTGGCCGCGACCGGCACGAGGTCGGCGATGGCCGGGAAGCCGCTGGAGGTGCCCGAGGACAGGCGGGCGGTCCACGCCTCCTCCGAGCCGGTCAGCCACTTGACGACCTCGACGGCGGCCTTGGCGTTCTTCGACCCCTTGCTCACGCCGAACGTGGTGCCGCCGAGCATGCCGCTGGCCGGGGTGCCCCAGTTGGGGATCGGCGCGATGGCCCACTTGCCGGCCTGGCCGGCGTGGTTGCCCTTCATGACGCCCGCGCCCCAGTTGGCGCCGACGTAGCCCCAGAGGGTGTCGTCCTCGAAGGCGGCGTTCCACTCCTGGCTGAAGGACGGCTGGACCTTCAGCAGGTCGTCCTTGACCAGGCCCTGCCAGTACTCGGCGACCTTCTTGCTGGGCTCGTCGTTGATCGTCACCTTCCAGGCGTCGCCCTCGGTGCCGAACCACTTGCCGCCCGCCTGCCACGACAGCGCGGCCAGCACGCTCGGGTCGTCGGGGAAGAAGGTGGCGATGCGCGACTTGCCGTCGGCCTTCTTCACCTTCTCGGCGGCGGCACGGAAGTCGTCCCAGGTCTTGGGGACCTCGATCTTGTTCTTCTCGAACAGGTCCTTGCGGTAGAAGAACACCTGCGGCGCGGCGTCCATGGGCAGCGCCCATGCCTTGCCGCCCAGCTCGACCAGGCCGAAGACCTCGGCCGGGTACTTGGACTTGACGTCGGCCACGTCGGCCGAGATGTCCTGGAGGGCGCCCTGGTTCACGAAGTCGGGCAGCTGCGGGTACTCCACGGACATGACGTCGGGGGCGTTGCCGGCCTTGACGGCGTTGGAGAACTTGGCGTAGCCGCCCGCGTTGCCCGAGGGGATCTCCTCGTACTTGATCTGGACGTCCTTGTGTGACTTGTTGAAGGCGTCCACGACCTGCTGGGTGCCCTTCGCCCAGCCCCAGAAGGTGACCTCGGCGGGCTTGCCCGCCTCGCCCGCGGGCTGCGCCGGCTCCGTGCTGCCGCACGCGGCGGCGAGCAGGCTCATACCGGCCAGCAGTCCGGCAATGCCGGCGCTCTTGCGTCCCATCGATGGCTCCTCATCGCTTTCGATCGATAAGGCATCATTCGCTCATACTCGATCGGTTGTCTAGAGAGAGGCCACAAATCGATCAATAACGAAATGGATGCGTAACGTCATGGGCGCGGCGCGACCGTGGATTCCCGGACCCGCAGCTCGGGCAGCAGCGCCACGTGCTGGGCAGGGCGCCGCGGGCCCTCCTGGATCCGGCTCACCAGCAGGTCGACGGCACAGCGGCCGACCGCGGCCTTGGGGGGCGCGACGGCCGTGAGCGGGGGGTCGCTGAGCGCCGCCACCTCGTCATCGTAGGCGACCAGCGACACCTCTTCGGGAATGCGCACCCCGGCCGTCCGCAGGTGCTGGACCAGCAGCAACGTGTCCTCGTCGTTGTGCACGAGCATGGCGGTGACCCCGCCCCTGATCGCCGCGACCACGTCGGCCACCTGCTCGCGCGAGGGCCCCTCCTGCGCGACGTCGAGGTGGACGGGCTCGGCCAGCCCCAGGTCGCGGACGGCGGCGAGGAACCCGTGCCGCACCCGGGGGGCCGTCGGGCTGTCCCGCGAGACCATGGCCAGGCGCCGGTGCCCGAGCTCGGCCAGGTGCCGGGTGCCGAGGAAGGCCCCGTGGGCATGGTGGGAGGCCGCCGCGTCCAGCAGCGAGGCGGGCCCGCCCAGCTCGGCCCGCCGTTCGACGAGCACCGCCGGCACGCCCAGCTCGGCCAGCCAGCCCTCGTGCGAGGCGTCCGGCTGCCTGCTCGGGGTGAGCAGCAGGCCCTCGATGCCGCCCTCCACGAGCTGCCTGACCTGGGTGCGGTCCTCCTCGTCGTCGTAGCGCGAGACGCCGAGGACGAGCCGCGCGCCCAGCCGTTCGGCCTGCTCGCGGGCGCCCCTGATGACCGCCGGGTAGTAGTAGGTGGCCGAGGGCACCAGCATGCCGAGGGTCAGGGAGCGCTCCCTGGCCGGGGCGGGCGCGGACTCGGGCCGGGTGATGCCGCCGTGCACGCGGTTGACCAGGCCCCGGCCGGCCAGGTGCTCGACGTCCCTGCGCAGGGTGACCATCGAGACGTTGAGCCGGTCGACCAGCTCGGCCAGGCGTACGGAACCGCGCTCGCGCACCTCGCGCAGGATCAGTTCATGACGTTGTTCGGCGAACACCGCGACTCCTTCTGACTCGACCCTGCGATCCTAGCGGGAAGTGCTTTCGTTTTTGAACGGATGCTTTCGTTCGATCAAGATGCTAAGGTCCCGGCCGAGACCGGACGTCCCTTTGGAGTGCCGCATGTTCCCGCTTCCGCCGGAGGATCGAACGCTCAGCCCGTACACCGGCTGGACCCGCGCCCATTGGGCGGCGGTGGCCGACGGGCTGCTGGCCGCGGTGGAACCGTACCGCTCCGCGGACGGCGCCGTGATCACGTTGCCGGGACGCGAGAGCTGGTCGCGCTGCGACGGCCTGGAGGGGTACGCGCGCACCTTCCTGCTGGCCGCCTTCCGCGTGGCCGGCGGCGGCCCCGAGGAGCTGCTGGCCCCGTACGCGCGCGGCCTGGAGTCCGGCCCCGGCGTCTGGCAGCCGATCGAGGACCGCACCCAGCCCATGGTCGAGGCGGCCTCGATCGCCCTGTCGCTCTGGCTGACCCGCGAGCGCCTGTGGGACCGCCTGTCCCCCGCCACCCGCGAACGCGTCGCCGCCTACCTGGCCGGGGCGCTGCGCCACGAGCCGGTGGACAACAACTGGTGGCTGTTCCCCGCCATGGTGGGCGGCTTCCTGTCGGCGGCCGGCCTGCACGCCGAGGAGGCCGGCGCGGCGGTGGAGCGCGGCCTGGCCCGCATCGAGCCCTGGTACGCCGGCGACGGCTGGTACGCCGACGGCGACAACCGCTCCTTCGACCACTACAACGGCTGGGCCATGCACCTCTACCCGGCCCTGCTGGCCCACCTGGCGGGTCAGGGCGCCCCCGGGCCCCGCCTGCGCCGCTTCCTGGAGAGCTACGCCCTCACCTTCGACCAGGACGGCCGCATGCTCTACCACGGCCGCTCCCTCACCTACCGCTTCGCCTCGGCGACCTCGCTCTTCGCCGGCGCCCTGCTGGAGGCCACCTCGCTCTCCCCCGGCCAGACCCGCCGCATCGCCTCCGGCGTCCTGCGCCGCTTCCTCGACGAGGGCGCGCTCTCCCCCGAGGGGCTGCTCACGCTGGGCTGGCACGGCCCCCACGAGCCCTCGCTGCAGTCCTACTCCGGCTCGGCGTCGCCGTACTGGGCGTCGAAGGCGTTCCTCGGGCTGCTGCTGCCGGCCGGCCACCCGGTGTGGACGGCGACCGAGGAGCCCGGCCCCACCGGGCTGGCCGCGCTGCCCGGTCCGGGACTGGTCGTCCAGCACACCGGCGACGTCGCCCGCCTGCTCAACCACGGCAGCCAGCACCACCCCGGCGACCCCCTGTACGACCGGTACGCCTACTCCACCCGCACCGCGCCGACCACGGGCGTCCCCGACAACCACTTCGGCGTGGTCGGCCCGGACGGCACGGTCGGCGGGCGCGGCACGATCACTCCTCGGGGAGCGGGCTCGGCGGGCGACCTGGCGTGGGCGGCGTCGGCGGGCGCGGGCGTGGAGAGCCTGAGCGTGATCAGGGGGGCCGTCGAGGTGCGCGTCCACCGGGTCGCGCCCGGCTCGGCGGTCCGGCAGAGCGGCTGGGCGCTCGTCGCAGCCGCCGACGCCGACGCCGACCAAGCCGACCCTGCCGACCAGGCCGGCGGGCCCGGCGCCCGGGTTCGGGTCCGGGACGGCGACGGGCTGGTCTCCGAGCTGGTCGCGGTGCGCGGCTACAGCCGGGCCTACGTCGCCGACGACCCCGAGGGCAGCGCCTTCGGGGCGCCGGCGGCCGTGCCGGTGCTGGAGGGGGTGGCGGCGGACGGCTGGGCGGTCAGCACGGCCGTCCTGGGCGACGACCCGGCCGGGACGCCGTCAGCGGCGGTGACGGCGACGGCGACGGCGACGGCGACGGCGACGGCTGACGAGATCACGCTGACCTGGCCCGACGGCACCCGCCACACCTTCCGGGTCCGCACCCCGGACGCCGAAACCGCCTGACAGCCCGCCCACGCCACGGCCCCCGCGCCGGCCCCTCCAGGAGGCGCTCGGACCGGGAAGGCGTTCAGACCAGGGGCTCAGGCCAGTGCTCAGGCCAGGAAGGCGCGCAGGAGGGCCGCCGTGCCCTCCAGGTGCTCGGACATCGCCCGGCGGGCCGCGTCCGGGTCGCCGGCCAGGATGGCGTCCACGATGGCCCGGTGCTGGGCGGCGGCGTGCTCGATGTTCACCTGGAGCATCGGGATCGCGTTCAGCAGGTCGCTCACCCGGGAGCGGGCGTCGGCGCACGTCGCCGCGAGCAGCGTCGAGCCGGTCAGCTCGGCGATCGACAGGTGGAAGGCCGTGTCGAGGCGCCGGTAGTCCTCCAGGGGCGCCGCGTCCAGCTCGGCCAGGCGGCGCAGCAGCACCTCCCGCTGTGCCGGGGTCAGCTCGGCCGCGGCCAGCACCTGCGCCGCCCCGCACTCGACCGCCAGCCGGAACGTCAGCGCGTCCGACAGCTCGGCCATGCCCATGTCGGCCACCGCCTGCCGCAGGTCGCCCGCGTCGGGCCGCGGCGGGACGTAGGTGACGAACGCGCCGCCGTACCGGCCGCGCCGCACGTCGAGGTAGCCCGCGTCCTGAAGGGCGCGGATGGCCTCGCGCAGGGTGACCCTGCTGATGCCCAGCCGCACGGCGAGCTCGCGCTCGGGCGGCAGTTTGTCGCCGTACGCCACCACGCCCAGTTTGATCGCCTGGAGCAGCCGTTCCACGGTCTCCTCGAAGGCGTTTCCCGCCTTCACCGGGCGCAGAACTGTCATCAAACGCGCCGAATCGTCCAAGGTGTCCTCAGGTCTTGACAAGCGATCCCGGCATGCACATCAATGGTCTGAGACTAGCCCAATCAACGGGAAAGCGCTTCAGAGCAGATCGGAGCGACCTAGGGTGAGCGAACCAGCGGGCAACGGATTCCTGTCCGTCGAGGAACTGCGGGGCGAGGTCGCCTCCGGCCGGATCGACACGGTGCTGCTCGCCGTCGCCGACATGCAGGGCAGGTTGCAGGGCAAACGGCTCTCCGCCCGCTACTTCCTGGACGAGGTGCTGCACCACGGCTCCGAGGGCTGCAACTACCTGCTCGCGGTCGACGTGGACATGAACACCGTCTCCGGCTACGACATGTCCTCCTGGGACCGGGGCTACGGCGACTTCGCGATGAAGCCCGACCTGTCCACCCTGCGCCGGGTCCCCTGGCAGGACGGCACCGCCCTGATCATGGCCGACCTGGCCTGGGAGGAGGGCGGCGAGGTCACCGCCTCGCCGCGGCAGATCCTGCGCCGCCAGCTCGCCCGCCTGGCCGAGCGGGGCCTGGCCGCGTACGTGGGCACCGAGCTGGAGTTCGTCGTCTACGACGACAGCTACGAGGACGCCTGGCGGCGCGCCTACCGCGACCTGACCCCCGCCAACCTCTACAACGTCGACTACTCCCTCCTCGGCACCGCCCGCGTCGAGCCACTGCTCCGGCGCATCAGGCGCGACATGGAGGGCGCCGGCATGTACGTCGAGTCGGCCAAGGGCGAGTGCAACCTCGGCCAGCACGAGATCGCCTTCCGCTACGACGAGGCCCTGCGCACCTGCGACAACCACTCGATCTACAAGAACGGCGCCAAGGAGATCGCCGCCCAGGAGGGCCGCTCGATCACCTTCATGGCCAAGCCGAACCAGCGTGAAGGCAACTCCTGCCACATCCACATCTCGCTGCGCGGCCTCGACGGCGGCCTGGCGATGGCGGGCGAGGGGCCGTACGGGCTCTCGCCGCTCGGCGCGCGGTTCATCGCCGGGCAGCTCGCCCGCATGCGCGAGCTCACCCTGCTGTACGCGCCCAACGTCAACTCCTACAAGCGTTACGTGCCCGGCAGTTTCGCGCCCACCGCCGTCAAGTGGGGCGTCGACAACCGCACCTGCTCCCTGCGGCTGGTGGGCCACGGGCCGTCGCTGCGGGTGGAGAACCGGGTGCCGGGCGGGGACGTCAACCCCTACCTGGCGGTGTCGGCGCTGATCGCGGCCGGGCTGGACGGCATCGACCGGGAGCTGCCGCTGGAGGACGCCTTCGCGGGCAACGCCTACGACTCCGGCGCCGAGACCGTGCCGCACACGCTGCGGGACGCGCTCGCCCTGTTCGAGGGGTCGAAGCTGGCCAGGGAGGCGTTCGGCGACGACGTGGTCGAGCACTACGCGAACAACGCGCGCGTGGAGCTGGCCGCCTTCGACGCGGCGGTGACGGACTGGGAGCTGTTCCGTGGTTTCGAGCGAATGTGACGGTAGGGCATGAGGATCGTTAATCCGGCGACGGAAGAGGTCGTCGCCGAGGTCGAGCTCGCCGACGCGGCCGAGGTCGACCGGGCCGTGGAGCGGGCCGCGAAGGCGTACCGGAGCTGGCGGGAGGTGGCGCCGGGCGACCGGGCGCGGCTGCTGCGCCGCTTCGCCGACCTGGTGGACGCCCACGGCGAGGAGCTGGCCCGGCTGGAGCTGGACAACGCCGGGCACCCGATCGGCAACGCGCGCTGGGCGGCCGGGGCCGTCCGCGACGTGCTGCACTTCTACGCCGCCGCCCCCGAGCGCAACCACGGCAAGCAGATCCCGGTGCCCGGCGGCGTGGACATCACGTTCCAGGAGCCGCTGGGCGTGGTGGGCGTCATCGTGCCGTGGAACTTCCCGATGCTGATCATGTCGTGGGGCGTCGCCCCGGCGCTCGCGGCGGGCAACACGGTGATCGTCAAGCCGGCGGAATGGACTCCGCTCACGGCGCTGCGGCTGGCCGAGCTGGCCCTGGCGGCGGGCCTCCCCGAGGGGGTGCTCCAGGTGCTGCCCGGGGCGGGGGAGGTCGCGGGGGCCCGGCTGGTCGAGCATCCCGGCGTGGCCAAGATCGTGTTCACCGGCTCGACCGAGGTGGGCAAGGAGATCGCCGCGAAGGCGGCGGCGCAGGTCAAGCGGGTGACGCTGGAGCTGGGCGGCAAGTCGGCGAACATCGTCTTCGCCGACTCCGATCTCGACAAGGCGGCGCGCACCGCTCCCTACGCGGTCTTCGACAACTCCGGCCAGGACTGCTGCGCCCGCTCGCGCATCCTCGTCCAGGCCGAGGTGTACGAGGAGTTCCTGGAACGCCTGTCGGCGGCGGTGCGCGGCGTCAAGGTCGGCGACCCGCTCGACGAGTCCACCGAGATGGGCCCGCTGATCAGCGCCGAGCACCTGGAACGCGTCCGCGGCTTCGTCGAGGGCACGCCCTACCTCCAGGGCGACTGCCCCCAGGGCAAGGGCTTCTGGTTCCCGCCGACCGTGCTCACCTCCAAGGTCACCGACCGCGCCTTCACCGAGGAGATCTTCGGCCCGGTGGTGTCGGTGGTGCCGTTCACCGACGAGGCCGAGGCCGTGCGCATCGCCAACGACACCCCGTACGGGCTGAGCGGGTCCATCTGGACGCGCGACGTCGGGCGGGCGCTGCGGGTGGCCCGCGCGGTCGAGTCGGGCGCCCTGTCGGTGAACTCGCACTCCTCGGTGCGCTACTGGACCCCGTTCGGCGGCTTCAAGCAGTCCGGCCTCGGCCGGGAGCTCGGCCCGGACGCCCTGACGGCCTTCACCGAGACCAAGAACGTCTTCATCTCATGGGAGTGAACCTGACGCAGTGAGCGGAGTGAAGGGCTGAGGAACGAAGCCCTTCGCGAAGCGAATGAGGAAGGTGAACGACCAATCGGACAGGGAGTGAACACAGTGCAGCGTTTGCAGGACCGGGTGGCCGTGATCACGGGCGCGGGCAGCGGCATCGGGCTGGCCACGGCGCGCAGGTTCGCGCAGGAGGGCGCGAAGGTCGTCTGCGTCGACATCGACGAGGAGGCCGGGGCCAAGGCCGCGGGCGAGGTCGGCGGCCTCTTCGTCAAGGCCGACGTGACCAGCGAGGACGACGTCGTCCGGATGTTCGCCACGGCCCACGAGACCTACGGCAGCGTGGACGTCGTCTTCAACAACGCCGGCATCTCGCCGCCCGACGACGACTCGATCCTGGAGACCGGCCTCGACGCCTGGCGCCGCGTCCAGGAGGTGAACCTGACCAGCGTGTACCTGTGCTGCAAGCACGCCATCCCGTACATGCGGCGGCAGGGCAAGGGGTCGATCATCAACACCGCGTCGTTCGTGGCGGTGATGGGGTCGGCCACGTCGCAGATCTCGTACACGGCCTCCAAGGGCGGCGTGCTGGCGATGTCGCGCGAGCTGGGCGTGCAGTTCGCCCGCGAGGGCATCCGGGTCAACGCGCTGTGCCCGGGGCCGGTGAACACGCCGCTGCTGCAGGAGCTGTTCGCCAAGGACCCCGAGCGGGCCCAGCGGCGGCTGGTGCACATCCCGGTGGGCCGCTTCGCCGAGGCGTCGGAGATCGCCGCCGCCGTGGCGTTCCTGGCCAGCGACGACGCCTCCTTCATCACGGGGGCCGAGTTCCTGGTGGACGGCGGCATCTCCGGCGCGTACGTGACGCCGCTGTGACCCGTCCGGTCATCGGCGTCACGACGTACGTCGAGCCCGCCCGGTTCACCGTGTGGGACCTGCCCGTCGCGCTGCTGCCGTACATGTACGTCGAGAAGATCGTCCAGGCCGGCGGGCAGCCCGTGCTGCTGCCGCCGGCCGGCGATCCCGCCCAGGTCGTGGGGCGGCTCGACGGTCTGGTCCTGGCCGGCGGCGGCGACGTCGACCCGGCCAGGTACGGCCGGGCGGCGCACGAGCGCACCGGCTACGTCCGGGAGTTCCGGGACGAGGCCGAGTTCGCCCTCCTGGCGGCGGCCCTGGAGGCCGGGCTGCCGTTCCTGGGCATCTGCCGCGGGCTGCAGGTGCTCAACGTGCTGCTCGGCGGCACCCTGCACCAGCACCTGCCCGACGTGACCGGGCACACCGGCCACTCCCCCGCGCCGGGCGAGTTCGGCCACCTGCCGGTCACGCCCGTCCCCGGCAGCCGCCTGGCCGAGGCGCTCGGCACGGACCCGGTGGCGGTCCCGCACTACCACCACCAGGCGATCGACCGGCTCGCCCCCGGACTCACGGTCACCGCCACGGCCGGCGACGGGACGATCGAGGCGGTGGAGCTCGACTCCGGCGGGTTCGCGGTGGCGGTCCAGTGGCACCCGGAGGCGGGCGAGGGACTGACGCTCTTCGAGGCGTTCACGGCGGCCTGCTGAGACCGTTACTGGAAAGCTTCTTTACCTTTTCTGTGCCCTAAAATCCCGCGAAATCCCAGCTCAGGGGGCCATACCACCGCGTTATAGACAACTTGTTGGGTACCGGGTCGCGCCATCCCGGTGTCACCCTGTGTTCATCCCCAGCCGGCCGGGGCTCTTCCACTCCACACCCCCCTGAGGAGCCAGAGAGTGAACCCCAAACTCAGGTTGGGGGCTGCCGCAATGCTCGCGCTAGCCCTGACCACCAGCTCGCTGGTGGGCGCCACGAGCGCCACAGCCCAAGCGTCGCAGGTGGCCGATCCTCCCAGCCCGGACGAGCGCAGGAACGCGATCGCCACCGCACACAACGCGATCCTGGCCGACTCGGCGGCATTGCTGGCATCCGAGCAGGACACGTTCACGCTGACGTCGACCGTCGAAGGCGTCCGCGGCCTGCAGTACCTGACCTACGCCCGTAAGCACGCGGGCCTGCCCGTCTACGGCGGCGACGTGGTCGTCGCCACGGACGCCTCCGGCGCGGTGGTCGACACGGTCGCCACCGGACAGCGCACGAAGATCGGGATCGGCACCAAGGCGAAGGTCACCGCGGCCCAGGCCGCCGTGACGGCCAGGGCCAAGGTGGCCAGGGTCGAGACCGTCGCCACGCCCGTGCTGTCCGTGCACGCCACCACGACGACCCCGCGGCTGGCCTGGGAGGTCCTCGTCACCGGCGCCAACGCCACCGGTCACGAGACCAAGCTCCACGTCTACGTGGACGCCCTCACCGGCAAGGTCATCGACGACTGGGACGAGGTGCGCGACGGCACCGGCAACAGCTACTACGTCGGCACCGTCACCATCGACACCAGCCCCTCGTACACGATGCGCGACCCCCGCAGGAGCGGCGTCGCGTGCGGCGGCCAGAACGGCACGCCGTACACGAAGACCACCGACACCTGGGGCAACGGCTCTGGCACGAACCTGGAGACCGCCTGCGTCGACGCGCTCTACGCCGCGCAGCGGGAATGGGACATGCTGAGCGCCTGGCTCGGCCGCAACGGCATCAACGGCCAGGGCGGCGGCTACCCGGCCCGCGTCGGCCTGGCCGACGTCAACGCCTACTGGAACGGCCAGTACGGCTCCTTCGGCCACAACTCCGCCAACTCCCAGCAGCTCACGTCGATGGACGTGGTCGGCCACGAGTTCGGCCACGGCATCTTCCAGTTCACCAGCGGCGGCTCGGGCAGCGGCAACGAGACCGGCGGCATGAACGAGTCCACCGGCGACATCTTCGGCGCGCTCACCGAAGCGTACGCCAACAACCCGAACGACCCGCCGGACTACCTGGTCGGCGAGGAGGTCAACCTCTCCGGGTCCGGGCCGATCCGCAACATGTACAACCCGTCGGCCCTCAGCCACCCGAACTGCTACAGCGCCTCCATCCCGAACACCGAGGTGCACGCGGCGGCCGGCCCGCAGAACCACTGGTTCTACCTGGTGGCCGAGGGCACCAACCCCTCGGGCAAGCCCGCCAGCACCCGCTGCGACAACGGCGCCGCGATCACCGGCATCGGCATCCGCAAGGCCGGTGAGGTGTTCATGTCCGCGCTGAACATGAAGACCCAGCCGTGGACGCACGCCAAGGCCAGGGTCGCCACCCTCCAGGCCGCCAAGACCCTGTACCCGGGCAGCTGCACCGAGTTCAACGTGGTCAAGAACGCCTGGGACGGCGTCAGCGTCCGGGCCCAGTCCGGCGAGCCGACCTGCACCCAGGGCAGCAACGACTTCTCGGTCAACCTGAACCCCGCCTCCGGCAGCGTCACCCCCGGCCAGAGCACCACGACCACGGTGAGCACCACCGTGACCGGCGGCTCGGCGCAGTCGATCACCCTGCGGACCGGCACCCTGCCGGCCGGCGTGACCGCCTCGTTCAGCCCGGCCACGATCACCGCGGGGCAGAGCTCGACGCTGACGATCACCACCTCGGCCAGCAGCCCGCAGGGCAGCCACTCGATCGCCATCACGGCCGACGGCGCCGACGTGGACCGCCAGGCCACCTACAACCTGCAGATCGGGCAGAGCTCGCCGAACGACTTCTCCTTCGGCGTGACCCCGTCGTCGGCCTCGGTGCAGGCCGGTCAGTCGGCCACCGCCACGGTCAGCACGCAGGTCACCGCCGGTCAGGCGCAGAGCGTCGCCCTGTCGGCGAGCAACGTGCCCGCGGGCGTGACGGTCAGCTTCAGCCCGTCCACGATCACCGCCGGGCAGTCGTCCACGGTGACGTTCGCGACGACGAGCGGCGTGACGCCCAGCACGTACACGATCAGCCTGAACGCCGACGGCGCGAGCGCCGACCACTCGGCCTCCTTCAGCCTGACGGTGGGCGGCGGCCAGGGCACCACGTGGCAGACGTACACGGCCTACACGGCCGGACAGACCGTCACCTACCAGGGCACCAGCTACCGCTGCCTCCAGGCGCACACCAGCCTGCCGGGCTGGGAGCCGCCCAACACCCCTGCCCTCTGGCAGCCGGTCTAAGTCGCACGACCTGGGCGGCCACGCCGGGGTGGCCGCCCAACCCCCTTGAGGAGCCACAGATCGTGAACGCCATGCTCAGGCTGGGCGCCGCGGCCACCGCCGCGTTGGCCCTGACCCTCACCACGCCGGCCGGACCGGCCGGCGCCGCCGCCGACCCCGCGCCCGACATCCCCGTCGCGAACGTGACGGCGCATCTGAGCCAGTTGCAGTCCATCGCCACGAGCAACGGCGGCAACCGCGCCTCGGGCAGACCGGGCTTCACCGCCTCGATGAACTACATCAAGGGCAAGCTGGACGCGGCCGGCTTCACCACCCGCGTGCAGAACTTCAGCGGCGGCAGCAACCTGATCGCCGACTGGCCGGGCGGGCCCGCCAACCAGACCGTGATGCTCGGCGCCCACCTCGACAGCGTCGCGGCCGGCCCCGGGATCAACGACAACGGTTCCGGCTCGGCCGCGCTCCTGGAGAACGCCCTCACCCTCGCCGCCCGCAAGCCCACCCTCACCAAGCACGTGCGGTTCGGCTGGTGGGGCGCCGAGGAGGCGGGCATGGTCGGGTCCAGGTACTACGTGCAGAACGGCGGCGCGAGCGGCGTCGAGGTGTACCTGAACTTCGACATGATCGCCTCGACCAACGCCGGCTACTTCGTCTACGACGACGACGCGGCCATCCAGCGCACCTTCAACGACTACTTCGCCACCATCGGCCTGCAGACCGAGGGTGACAGGGAGGGCGACGGCCGCAGCGACCACGCCTCGTTCAAGACCGCGGGCGTCCGGGTCGGCGGCCTGGCCACGGGGGCCGGGGCGGTCAAGAGCTCGGCCCAGGCCGCCAAGTGGGGCGGCTCGGCCGGGCAGGCGTTCGACCGCTGCTACCACAGCGCGTGCGACAGCTACCCGAGCGCCATCAACACCACGGCGCTCGACCGCAACTCCGACGCCATCGCGTACGCCATATGGAAGCTCGCCGTGGGCACCGGCACGCCCACGGAGAACGACTACTCGATCTCGGTGACCCCGTCGTCGGCATCGGTCCAGGCCGGTCAGTCGGCTACCGCGGCGGTCAGTACCCAGGTCACGTCCGGCCAGGCGCAGAGCGTCGCGCTCTCCGCCGGGAACGTGCCGAGCGGGGTCACCGTCTCCTTCAGCCCGTCCACGGTTCAGGCGGGCCAGTCGTCCACCGTCACGATCGCCACCACCAGCGGCGTCGCGGCGGGGACGTACACCATAGGGATCAACGGCGACGGGGCGACGGCGGACCACTCCGCGTCCTTCACCCTGACCGTCGGAGGGGACGGCCAGGGCACCACCTGGACGGCTTACAAGTCGTACACGGCCGGAGACGTCGTCACCTACCAGGGGGTCAGCTACCGCTGCCTCCAGGCGCACACCAGCCTGCCGGGCTGGGAGCCGCCGAACGTGCCCGCCCTCTGGGCACGGGCCTGACCCTCGGGCCTGATCTCAGGGCCTGTGATCCGCAGGGCCTGATCCCGCGCGGGCCGGTCACCGCCGGCCCGCCCCGAGCTGCCGCGTGCGAGCTGACCTGCCATGACCGGCTCGCGCGCGGCCACCAACGCGGCCGCGACCCCGCCTCTCCGGGGCCGCGGCCGCTTTTCGCTGCGTGCGGGATGTCGCGGATGCCGCGGATGGCAGGGGGCGAAGCGCGACAACACCCCCATGACGGCACTAGGCTGACGGACATCACCGGCGAAACCGTGCGGGAGAGCACCCTGACAGCCGGTCAGGGTCCCTGAAGGAGCAAGCCCTCCCCGCGAACCTCTCAAGGCAAAGGACCGCGCGGCAGCCCTGTAAGGCGTTCTTACGGGGAGGTGACCTCTGGAAAGCAGGCCCTCGGGGCCTCGCCGAAGGTGAAAGTCCGGTAAAACTCGGGCGAAGCTCTCAGGCATCCATGACAGAGGGGGAGGATGCTGGCATCCAATCCTGTCCTGAGGTGCGACAAATGTCCCGACCTACGCCGCTACGAGACGTCCACGAGGCCCTAGGCGCCACGCTGACCGACTTCGCCGGCTGGCTCATGCCGCTCCGGTACGGCAGCGAGTCGGCGGAGCACAAAGCCGTCCGCGAGGCGGCCGGGCTGTTCGACCTCTCGCACATGGGCGAGATCTTCCTGACCGGTCCGCAGGCCGGAGAGGCCCTCGACTACGCGCTGGTCGGCCACCTGTCGGCGCTGGCGCCCGGCCGGGCCAGGTACACGATGATCGTGGACGAGCGCGGCGGGGTGCTCGACGACCTCATCGTCTACCGGCTGGCGGACGAGGAGTTCATGGTGGTGGCCAACGCCTCGAACTCCGACAAGGTCGCGGATGAGCTGAAAAATCGTACTAAGTCGTATGACGCGACGGTCGATGACCGCTCCCAGCAGTACGCCCTCATCGCAATCCAGGGCCCGAAGGCCCAGGAGATCCTGGCCACGCTCACCGACGCCGACCTCGACGGTCTCAAGTACTACGCGGGCCTGCCCGGCGTGGTCGACGGCCGCCAGGCGCTCATCGCCCGCACCGGCTACACCGGCGAGGACGGCTTCGAGCTGTTCGTCGCCAACCAGGACGCCGTGCCGCTCTGGCGCGCCCTGGAGGCCGCGGGCGAGCCGCACGGCCTGCGCGCCGCCGGTCTGTCCAGCCGCGACACCCTCAGGCTGGAGGCCGGCATGCCGCTCTACGGCAACGAGCTGAGCTCCGACCTGACCCCGTTCGACGCGGGGCTGGGCAGAGTGGTGAAATTCGACAAGCCCGGTGACTTCGTCGGCAGGGCGGCACTGGAGGCGGTCAAGGACGACCAGCCCCGCCGCCGCCTGGTCGGCCTGGTCGCCCAGGGCCGCCGGGTGCCGCGTCACGGCTACCCGGTCACCCGCGACGGCGCCGTCGTCGGCGAGGTCACCAGCGGTGCGCCCTCCCAGACCCTGGGCAAGCCCATCGCGATGGCCTACGTGGACGCCGGGGCCGACACAGGTCTGGCCGTGGACATCCGGGGCAGCCATGAACCTATGGACCTGGTCGAGCTGCCCTTCTACAGGAGGAACAAGTGAGCAACATCCCTGACGACCTGAACTACACCAAGGAGCACGAGTGGGTGTCGGGCGTGGACGACGGCATCACCGTGACCGTCGGCATCACGGCCTTCGCCGCCGAGGCTCTTGGTGACGTCGTCTTCGTGCAGCTCCCCGAGGTCGGTTCGACCGTCGAGGCGGGTGACTCGGTCGGCGAGGTCGAGTCCACCAAGTCGGTGAGCGAGATCTACGCGCCCGTCGGCGGCGAGATCGTCGAGGTGAACTCGGCCGTGGCCGACGACCCGTCGCTGGCCAACAGCGACCCGTACGGCGACGGCTGGATGTTCCGCGTCCGCATGGAGGGCGACGCGGAGGACCTGCTGTCCGCCGAGGAGTACACGGCGCTCACCTCAGGCGAGTCCTGACACCAACGCCGGGGCCCGCGGCGGGCCCCGGCACTTCCTGAACTGAAGGGCGCCATCAATGGCGATCAGCGTCTTCGACCTCTTCAAGATCGGCATCGGACCGTCCAGCTCCCACACGGGCGGCCCGATGGCCGCCGCGCACAAGTTCGCCCGCGGGCTGCACGACGACGGCCTGCTCCCCCGCGTGGCCCGTGTCGAGGTCATCCTGTACGGCTCGCTCGGCCTGACCGGCAAGGGCCACGGCAGCGACAAGGCGGTGCTGCTCGGCCTGTCCGGTGAGAAGCCGGAGCTGGTCGACGTCGACTCCGTCGACGCCCGTCTGGCCGAGATGCGCGCCGCGGGCACGGTCAAGCTCTACGGCGAGCACGAGATCCCCTTCGTCGTGGGCCAGGACCTCGTCTTCGAGCGCAAGATCTCCCTGCCCGAGCACCCCAACGGCATGCGCTTCACCGCCCGCGACGAGCAGGGCGGGACCGTGCGCGAGAAGGTCTACTTCTCCGTCGGCGGCGGCTTCGTCGTGGACGAGAAGGCCACCGGCGCCGACCGCATCAAGCCCGACGACACCGTCCTGCCCTACCCGTTCGCCTCGGGCGAGGAGCTGCTCAAGCACTGCTCGAACACCGGCCTGTCGATCTCCGCCCTGATGCTGGAGAACGAGAAGGCGTTCGGGCGCACCGAGGAGGAGATCCGCGCGGGCATCCTCAACCTGTGGCGGGTGATGTCGGAGTGCGTGCGGCGCGGCATCGGCAAGGAGGGCGTGCTGCCCGGCGGCCTGAAGGTCAAGCGCCGGGCCAACCAGCTCCACCGGCGGCTGCAGGCCGAGTCGGCCGAGAAGGACCCGCTGCAGGCGATGGACTGGGTGGCGCTGTTCGCCCTGGCCGTCAACGAGGAGAACGCCGCCGGCGGCCGCATCGTCACCGCCCCCACCAACGGCGCCGCGGGCATCATCCCGGCCGTGCTGACGTACTACACCAAGTTCGTCCCGAGCGCCGACGACGACGGCGTGGTGCGCTTCCTGCTCACGGCGGCCGCGATCGGCGTGCTGTTCAAGGAGAACGCCTCGATCTCCGGCGCCGAGGTCGGCTGCCAGGGCGAGGTGGGCTCGGCCTGCTCGATGGCCTCGGCCGGGCTGACCGAGGTCATGGGCGGCACCCCCGAGCAGGTGGAGAACGCCGCCGAGATCGGCATCGAGCACAACCTCGGGCTGACCTGCGACCCGATCGGCGGCCTGGTGCAGATCCCGTGCATCGAGCGCAACGCGGTGGCCTCCAACAAGGCCATCACGGCGGCCCGGATCGCCCTGCGCGGCGACGGCCGCCACTACGTGGCGCTGGACAAGGCCATCAAGACCATGCGCGACACCGGCCGCGACATGCTCGACAAGTACAAGGAGACCTCCCGCGGCGGCCTGGCCGTCAACGTCATCGAGTGCTGACCCGCCTCCGAGTGGTACCGTGAAGTTGTACCACTCGGAGGAGGCGACCATGTCCATCACCGCCAGCGAGGCTCGCCGTCGTCTGTTCCCCCTCATCGAGGAGGTCAACAACGACCGCACCGCCGTGGAGATCGTCTCCAAGAGCGGCAGCGCCTACCTGGTGGCCGCAGAGGAGTACGAAGCACTCCAGGAGACGGCCTACCTGCTCCGTTCTCCGGCCAACGCCCGCCGGCTGATCGAGTCCTATCAGGAAGCGATCCAAGGGCGTCATGAGCGACACGAGCTGCTGGGCGACGAGGCTGCTCGGTGAAGGTGGCGTTCACCAGCCAGGGCTGGGAGGACTACGTCCACTGGCAGACGGCTGACCGGCAGGTGCTCAAGCGCATCGACCGGCTCGTCGAGGATGTCCTGCGCGATCCTTACGAGGGCATCGGCAAGCCCGAGCCCCTCAAGTACGCGTTGGCGGGCGCCTGGTCCCGGCGCATCACCGACGAGCATCGCCTGGTGTACCTGGTCGCACACGACGAGATCGTCGTCCTACAGGCTCGCTACCACTACGAGTAGAGACGCGGCGGTCCGCCCGGACCCTCCGCGCAGGAGGGCCGGGCGGGCCGGGGTTCAGGCGGATGAGCGGCAGATGACCGTGGTGGTGTGGCTGTCCACGCAGATCAGGCCGACCGCGGGGCTGAGCGCCTGGGCCAGCAGGCCGGGCAGGTGGTCGCCCACGCAGTGCATCTGGCCGTCTTCCCCGATCTTGCAGGGGATCAGCGGAAAGCCGTCGCCCGTCGCCGCGTGGGCGGCGGGCGCGGTGAGCGCGAGGGCGAGGGTTGCGGCGGCGAACGCGCCGATGATGCGGTGAATGACGACCTCCCGATCGGATTCGACGACGAAGGCGCCGAGTCGCGCCTTCTTCCTTCAGCTACGAGCAGCCGGTTGACTGGTCAGCGGCGCTCGGCCGGTTGGCGGCGGACGTGCACGCGGACGACCGCAGGCGTCTCGTCGTCGCGCACCTCACGGCGGATGCGGCCGACGATGTCCTGGTCGAGCTTGGTCACCACCGCGCCGACGTCCGCGTCGGAGGGGCAGGTCAGGGCGACGCGTAGGCCGTTGTCGGCGACCCGTACGCCGGCCCGGCCCAGGCCGTCCACGCCCTTGAGGCCCACGCAGAGCATGGCCGTGCCGGTGCCGCTGGCCGCGCCCCGGCGGCCCCAGCCCAGGCTGAGCAGCAGCCAGCGCACGGCGAGCATGGCCAGGATCAGCATGGCGAAGGACAGCAGCCACAACGTCCAGGGATCGGCGGCCAGCGTGCGGGCGAACTCGGCGGGCAGCACCTTGGCGTTGCGCGGCAGGTCGAAGAGCAGGCCGCGGCCGCGCAGCCAGCCGTAGCCGCCCACGACGAGCAGGGCGAGGCCGACCAGGGCCAGGCCGACGCGGTTGCCGGTGTACTGCCGCATCACACGCCCTTCCTGCGCAGCCGGACGACGACCTCGCCGGTGCCGAGCGTGCCGACGCCGGCCAGCCGGTCGCCGACCGCCGTGCCCACCTGCCGGAGCATCGCGCCCGAGCTCTCCGGCCCGGTCACGACGGTGACCTCGATGGTGCGCCGGCGCAGCCGTACCCGGGCCCGGTCCACGCCGTTGACCTTCTGGGCGGCCGCGCGCAGGGTGCGGCGCAGCCCGGCGCGGGTGATGCCGATGACGATCAGCGGGTCGGACGTCTCGACCGGGACCGTCCTGGACCGTCCCGGCACGATCGCGAGCAGCAGCATCAGCAGCCCGGCCCCGGCGGTGAGCAGCGCGGCCGAGGAGACCTGCGGCCACGTCCGCGCGCCGGCCAGCTCGACCGCCTCGTTCACCGGGACCCAGCCCAGCGGCTTGCCGAGCAGCGACGTCACCACCTCGGCGGTCGTCGCGCCGAGCACGGCGGCCAGGACGAGCGCGACGAGCGCGCCGGGCAGCGTGCGCGCCGGTCTGAGCGCCCTTCTCGCCCTGCGCAGCCCGGTGTGGTGCTGGGCGGTGATGGCTGCGGGCACCATCTGCTGAAGCGTGGTCATCACAACGACAGACGTACATGGGTGCGCGGGGGCCGCGACCCGCCCTCGCCGCCCATTTGCCCGATCATTACGGCCGCACCAAGGAAAGTGAACCTCTCCCGCGCTCCGGCAAGGAATATGAACCCCGCTCATATTCATTCGCCCGATATGCCGTTACCCTGCTGACATGGATGACCGCCGGCGCTACGACCGCGCCACCGCCGCGCTCGAACCGCCCTTCGCGATCCTCGACCTGGCGGCCATGCGGGCCAACGCGGCCGACCTGGTACGCCGCGCCGCCGGCAAGCCGATCCGGGTGGCGAGCAAGTCCGTGCGCAGCCGCGCGGTCCTCGAACGCATCCTGGCCATGGACGGCTTCCGCGGCGTCATGGCTTTCACCCTCCCCGAGGCCCTGTGGCTGGCCGGACAGGGCTTCACCGACATCCTGGTCGCCTACCCCACGGCCGACCGGCACGCGCTCGCCGCCCTGGCCGCCGACCCGCGGGCCGCCGCCGAGATCGCGATCACCGTCGACTCCCGCGAGCAGCTCGACTTCGTCGAGAAGGCCGTGTCGGACGTGCATCCCAGGGCCGAGCTGCGGCTCTCCCTCGACCTGGACGCCGGCTACGTCGCCCTCGGCGGCAGGTTCAGGGCCGGCGCGCTCCGCTCCCCCGTGCGCGAGCCGCACGAGGCCGCCGACCTGGCCACGGCCATCGCCAAGCGGCCGGGGCTGCGCCTGGTGGGGCTCATGGCCTACGAGGCGCAGATCGCCGGGGTGGGCGACGCCCCGGCGGGCAACGCCGCCTTCGCCCGCGTCGTCCGGGTCATGCAGGCCCGCTCGGCCCGCGAGCTGGTCGTCCGCCGCGGCCGCGTCGTGAACGCCGTGCGCCAGGTCGCCGACCTGGAGTTCGTCAACGGCGGTGGCACCGGCTCGATCGAGACGACGGTCAGGGAGAAGGCGATCACGGAGGTCGCCGCCGGATCGGGCTTCTTCCACCCCCGGCTGTTCGACTTCTACCGGCGTTTCACCGGCCGTCCGGCGGCCCTGTTCGCGCTGCCGGTCGTCCGGCGGCCCGGCCCGGACACGGTGACGGTACTGGGCGGCGGCTACCTCGCCTCCGGCCCTCCCGGGCCGAGCCGGCTGCCGCAGCCGTACCTGCCCGCCGGCCTGCGGTACGCGCAGGACGAGGGCGCGGGCGAGGTGCAGACCCCGCTGCTGGGCCAGGCGGCCCAGGAGCTGCGGGTCGGGGACCGGGTGTGGTTCAGGCACGCCAAGGCGGGCGAGATGTGCGAGCGCTTCGACACCCTCCACCTCGTGGACGGCGACACCCTGGCCGAGTCGGTGCCGACGTACCGGGGCGAGGGCCGGACGTTCCTGTGACCCCGGCCCCGGCACACCCGCTCAGCGCCGGCGGCGCCTGCGCCGGAACAGCACGATCGCGGCGCCGACGACCAGCACCGCGCCGACGCCGATGAGCACCGGCGCCAGGTTGGGCTGCTCGTCCTCCCACACCCCTTCGGGCTTGTCGCCGTAGTCGACCGGGCGGGCGGTCACCCCGAGGGCGTCCCCCACGGACGCCACGAAGTGGCCCGCCCGGGTCTTGACATCGGCGACCGTACGCTCGGCGACCCGCTTGGGGCTCACCCGGTCGGCGATGGCGTCGACCGTCTGCGCCAACTCCGCGCGCGTGCGCGCGATCCGCCGCTCCAACTCGTCGGGATCGGTGTCAGCCATGGCTCTCCTTTCGACCGTACGCGTGGTCGCGCCCGCTACGTTGTCCGTCGCGAGCTCCGTCCGTTCTGGTCGTGATCAGTCTGTCAGGTCGGCGTGCCGTACGGCACAGCGGCCGGGCCGGTAGGTTTGCCGGAGGAACTCAGGAGGGCCCATGACAGAGACCAAGCTCGCGCCCGGCGACGCCGCGCCCGAGTTCACGCTACCCACCGCCGACGGCGGCACCGTCTCCCTCGACAGCCTGCGCGGCAAGAGGGTGATCCTCTATTTCTACCCCGCCGCCATGACGCCCGGCTGCACCAAACAGGCCTGCGACTTCCGCGACAACCTCAGCCAACTGACCGGCGAGGGTTTCGTCGTCCTCGGCGTGTCGAAGGACAAGCCGGAGAAGCTGGCCAAGTTCGTCGCCCGCGACGCCCTGACCTTCCCCTTGTTGTCGGACCCGGAGCTCGCCGTCCACCAGGCCTACGGCGCGTACGGCCCGAAGAAGCTCTACGGCAAGGAGATGATCGGCGTGATCCGCTCGACGTTCGTCATCGACGCCGACGGCAAGATCGAGCAGGCGCTCTACAACGTGAAGGCCACCGGCCACGTGGCCTCGCTCAAGAAGAAGCTCGGCCTGGCCTGACCCCGGCTCGCGGGCCCCGCACGCGAGGGGCCCGCGCTCGTCGCGGAAGGCTGCCCGGCCACGGCCGGAGCGCTAAGCTGTTCCCAGCCCGCCTCGGCGGGATCGCGGGCGTGGCGAAATGGCATACGCGGCAGGTTTAGGTCCTGTTGGTGGAGACACTGTGGGGGTTCGAGTCCCCCCGCCCGCACACGCGGCGGCGGCGCGGGCCGCGCCGTCCGGGGGGCCGGGTCGCGCGGTGCTTCCTCTTCACCGCGCGACCCGCGTCTCGATCATGATCCGCCATCACGATCTCCCTTTACTCGCCCACGAGGGGCGCTCCCGTGTACCACCATGCCTGGTCCCCCGTAAGACCCATGTAAGACCTGGGTCGTACGCGGACTTCCCCCTCCAGGCGGACAAACCCGCGGCGTGGCTTACATATCGTGATGATGTGTTCGGCAGGGTACGGGCGTGGTCGAGGCGCCACGGCGGGCTGGTGAGCGTCCTGCGGGTCGCCCCCCTCGCCGTCTTCAGCTTGCTTCTGGCGATCCCCTACGCCTCGCTCACCCCGGCGCCGGGCAGCCGGTACCTGGGCGTGGCGGGCTACGTCGCGCTCTCGGTGCTGCTGATAGCGCCGCTGCTGTGGCGGCGCAGGCCGCTGGCGGCGTACGCGGTGATCTCGCTGGCCTCCTTCGGGCAGTGGCTGGCCCACGTCGACCCGCTGCCGGCCAACCTCGCGGTCATGGTGGCGCTGTGGACGGTCGCCTCCGAGTGCGCGTTCCGGTGGGCGCTGGCCGCCGGGCTGGTGGCCGAGCTGGGGATCTTCCTGGCGCTGGTGAACTGGTCCGTCGCCACCTTCGGCATGTTCTTCAGCGGCTCGATCTTCGTCGTCACCATCTGGCTGGCCGGCCTGTACGCCAACACCCGCCGGCGCTACCTCGAAGGGCTGGAGGAACGCGCCGAGCGGGCCGAGCGCGAACGCGACCAGCAGGCCAGGATGGCCGCGGCGGCCGAGCGGACGAGGATCGCCAGGGAGCTGCACGACGTGGTGGCGCACAATGTCAGCGTGATGGTGGTGCAGGCCGACGGCGCGGGCTTCGCCCTCGACAGCGATCCCGAGCAGGCCCGGCTGGCCGTGCGGAACATCTCCAAGACCGGGCGGGCGGCGCTGGCCGAGATGCGCAGGATGGTCGGCGTGCTGCGCGAGAACGAGGACGACGGCACCGACTACACCCCGCAGCCCGGCCTGGGCCAGCTCGAAGAGCTGGTACGCGGCGCCGGCGTGCCCGCCAGCCTGCGGATCGGCGGCGTGCCCGGCGAGCTTCCCGAAGGGCAGCAGCTCGCCGTCTACCGCATCGTCCAGGAGGCGCTGACGAACGCGCTCAAGCACGGCGGCCCGCACGTCCAGGCGCGGGTCGAGATCGACTACGGCGGGCCCGAGCTGGTCGTCCGGGTGACCGACGACGGCCGGGGGGCCGCCGCGCCGCGCAGCCCCGACGGGCACGGCCTGATCGGCATGCGCGAACGCGTCGGCATGTACGGCGGCGCGGTCTCGGCCGGTCCTCTGACCGGCGGCGGCTTCGAGGTGCTGGCCCGCCTCCCGACGGCCAGGGCGGCGTGATGATCAGGGTGATGCTGGTCGACGACCAGGAGCTGCTGCGGGCCGGGTTCCGCATGGTGCTCGGCGCCCAGCCCGACATCGACGTGGTGGCCGAGGCCGCCGACGGCGTCACGGCCCTGGAGCTGCTGGACCGCGTCGAGGTGGACGTCGTGCTCATGGACGTCCGCATGCCGCGCATGGACGGCGTCGAGGCGACCAGGCGCATCGACGGGCCGAAGGTGCTGATCCTGACCACGTTCGACCTCGACGAGTACGCCCTGGCCGCGATCAAGGCGGGCGCGGCCGGCTTCCTGCTGAAGGACGTGCCGCCGGCCGACCTGGTCAACGCCATCAGGCAGGTGCACGCGGGCGACGCCGTCGTCTCGCCGCGCACGCTGCGCCGGATGCTGGACCGCTTCGCCGCCCAGTTGCCGGTGGAGGAGCTGCCGGCGGCGACCGAGCTGACCCCGCGCGAGCGGGAGGTGCTGCTCATGGTGGCCCGCGGCCTGTCGAACATGGAGATCGCGAACCGCCTGGAGGTCGCCGAGGCCACGGTGAAGACGCATCTCGGCCGGGTGCTGGCCAAGCTGGGGCTGCGGGACCGGGCCCAGGTGGTCGTGTACGCCTACGAGGCGGGGCTCGTCGTGCCCTCGCATCGGCCGAAAGGCTGACGGGGGTCGTCTGAGGTTCTACACAAAGTCCCTCCTCAGGGCCCACAATTCCTGAAATTTCCACTCCTAACGTTGGTCGCGACGAGAAATTGCGACAAGGAGTGAAAGTGACCCTCACCGAGTCCTGGCGCGCGGCACCGCCCGCGGTGGTGGCCAAGGCCCTGACCAAGGTGTACGGCCAGGGCGACGCCCAGGTCCACGCCCTCCGCGGCGTGGACGTGGCCTTCGCCACCGGCGCCTTCACGGCGATCATGGGCCCGTCCGGCTCCGGGAAGTCGACGCTCATGCACTGCCTGGCCGGCCTGGACACCGCCACCTCGGGCACGGTGCACATCGGCGACGTCGAGCTGACCGGCCTGGCCGACCGGCAGCTCACGCTGCTGCGCCGGGAGCGGATCGGCTTCATCTTCCAGGCGTTCAACCTGCTGCCCACGCTGACCGCCGAGCAGAACATCAGGCTGCCCCTGGACATCGCCGCCCGGCAGGCGGACGAGGAGCTGTTCGCCCGGGTCATCGACACCGTCGGGCTGCGGAACCGGCTCGGACACCGGCCGACCGAGCTGTCCGGCGGCCAGCAGCAGCGCGTGGCCGTGGCCAGGGCCCTGATCAGCAAGCCCCAGGTGATCTTCGCCGACGAGCCCACGGGCAACCTGGACTCGCGCAGCGGCTCGGAGATCCTGTCCTTCCTGCGCACCTCGGTCCGCGAGCTCGGCCAGACCATCGTCATGGTCACCCACGACCCGGTCGCGGCGGCCTACGCCGACCGGGTGGTGTTCCTGCGCGACGGCGAGCTGGTCACCGAGATCACCTCGCCGTCGCCGCAGGCCGTCCTGGACACGCTCGTGAAGCTGGAGGGCTGAGGTGCTGAAGACGGCGCTGGCCGGGCTGCGCGCGCACAAGCTCAGGCTGCTGCTCACCTCGCTGGCGATCACGCTCGGGGTGGGCTTCATCGCGGGCACGTTCGTGCTGAACGACACCATCCAGGCGGGCTTCTCCCAGCGCGTCACCGCCGACGCCGACAAGGTGGACGTGGCCGTCCTGCCCAAGGAGCGCGACGGCGTGCTGCCGGAGAAGGCCCTGGAACGGGTGCGCGCCCTCGCCGGCGTGACCGAGGCGCAGGGCCTGATCCGCGACCCCGCGCCGCTGCTCGGCAAGGACGGCAGGGCGGTCGGCAGCAGCCCGACCACGGCTCTGTCCATCGTCCCCGGCCCGCTGGACCGCACCGCGATCGTGGCGGGCACCGGTCCGGGCACCGATGACCAGGCGGCCGTGCTGGACAAGAACACCGCGAAGTCGCAGGGCCTGCGGCTCGGCGACACGATCACCGTGCTCGACCGCAAGCAGGCCCGCCACCAGTTCCGGCTGGTCGGCCTGCTCGACCCCGGGGTGGACCAGGAGCTCTCCTTCACCGGCGCGGTCGGCTTCACCGCGGCCACCGCGCAGCGCATGACCGGCGCCAAGGGCTACCGCGAGATCGACGTCGCCGGCTCGGCCCCCGGGCTGAAGCAGGCCGTGGCCGCGGCGCTCGGCGGCGCGTACGAGGTCAAGTCCGGCACGGAGCTGGCCGACGACCTGGCGGCCTCGGCCGGGCTGTCGATGCGCACGCTGACCATCGGCCTGCTGCTGTTCGGGGCGGTGGCGATGATGGTGGCCGCGCTGGTCATCTACAACACCTTCACCATCCTGGTCGCGCAGCGCACCCGGGAGATGGCGCTGCTGCGCTGCATCGGCGCGACCCGCGGGCAGGTGTTCGGCTCGATCGTGCTGGAGTCGATCGCGGTCGGGCTGCTCGCCTCCGCGCTCGGCCTGCTGGCCGGGTACGGGCTGGCCATGCTCGCCCTGACGCTGCTGGCCGCGTTCGACGCCCCCATGCCCACGGACGCGGCGGTCGCGCTGACGCCGGCCACCGTCGGGATCGGCCTGGCCGTCGGCCTGGTGGTCACCCTGTTCGCGGCCCTGCTGCCCGCGCGGGCGGCCACCCGCGTGCCGCCGGTCGCGGCGCTGCGCGCCCAGCCGGAGGAGCAGGACTTCCGCACCGGCCTGCTGCGCTCGGTGTTCGCGGGGCTGTTCCTGCTGGCCGGAGCGGGCCTGACCGCGTACGGCGTGGCGGGGCTGCCGGCGGGCGAGACGAGCACGCTGTTCGTCGTGATGGCCGGCGGCGCACTGGTCTTCCTGGCCGTGCTGATCCTCGGGCCGGTGCTGGTCGGGCCGCTGAGCGCGGTGGTGGGCTGGGTCCCGGCCAAGCTGTTCGGCGTGCCCGGACGGCTGGCCTTGGACAACTCGGCCCGCAACCCCCGGCGCGCCGCGACCACCACGGTCGCGCTCACCATCGGCGTCACGCTGATGACGCTGATCTCGGTGCTCAGCGCCTCCACCCGGCTGACCGTGTGGAACAAGCTCGACGAGCAGTTCCCGGTCGACTACATGCTGGCCGGCCAGGTGCAGGACAGCGGGGTGCCGAGGTCGGTGGCCGAGAGGCTGCGCGGCCGTCCCGAGCTGGCCTCGGTGCTGCAGATCCGCGAGACCCCGGGCAAGGTGGGCGACCGGCGCTTCGACATCGGCACCTACCACGGGACCCTCACCCCCGAGGTGCTGTCCGGCTCGATGGCGGGCCTGTCGGCCGGGCAGGTCGCGCTGCTCGACTACGCGGCCTCCGCCCTGGGCGTCAAGGTCGGCGACACGGTCACGGTGAGGACCGAGCTGGCCGGGTCCGTGCCGCTGAAGGTGGTCGCCGTCCTCGCCGGGACGAACTCCACCCTGCCGCCGCTCACCGTCGCCGAGCGGCCGTTCGACACCTACTACGACCGGGTGCCCGACTCCCGCGTGATGATCAACATCCGCGACGGCGTCGCGACCGACCAGGCCCGCCAGGTGGTCAAGGCCGCGATCGCGGCCCATCCCACCGTCCAGATGGCCAGCTCGACCGAGGTACGCGGGCAGTTCGACGAGACCCTGGACATGCTGCTCATGATCGTGACCGGGCTGCTCGGGCTGGCGATCCTGATCTCGCTGCTCGGCATCGCCAACACCCTGTCGTTGTCGGTGCACGAGCGCACCAGGGAGTCGGCGCTGCTGCGGGCGCTCGGGCTGACCCGGCCGCAACTGCGGCGGATGCTCTCGGTCGAGGCGTTGCTGCTCGGCCTGATCGGGGCGCTGGTCGGCGTGGTGCTCGGCGGCGTGTTCGGCTGGGCCGCGGTACGGGCGATGTTGCCCGGCGCGGTGTTCTCCGCGCCGCTCGGGCAGATCGCGCTGTTCGTGGTGCTCTCGGGGCTGGCGGGCGTGCTGGCCGCCGTGGTGCCGGCCCGGCGGGCGGCCAGGGCGTCGATCGTCGGCTCGCTGGCTACCGGTTAATCCCTGATAAAAGCGAATAAAAGCGAAAAATCAGGATAGAGGGTACGCACAGGGGCTGCGCGGCCTCATGGGACGGGTGTCGTGGGGGACGCCGAGGCCGCGCGGCCACATCCGTGCCCGCAGGTCAGGCGTCCCATGGGGGCGCCACGGACAGGTCGGGCGCCCTATGGGGGCGGCGCCCGGCCTTCCGTGCGTCATGCGGTCAGCGTGGGGTGCGGCCCGGCCAGAGTTCGGCGACGGTCTCGGGGTCCAGCAGCGGCCGTACCACGACCTCACCGGACGCCTTGTCGATCACGATGCACGCCCCGCCGATCGTGTCCGGCAGGGTGGTGGGGTCGTCGGGGTCGAGCTCCCGGATCCAGGCGACATACCCGTCGTGGAAGCCGTACAGGCCCACCGACAGCGGCTCGTCCGGCGGGCGCGTCCCGTTGACGTACTCCTCCGCCAGCGCCCTGGCCTGGTCCATGTTCATCGCGGCCGCCCCTGCCGGTCGAGGATCATGCAGAACACCCCGGTCACCGTCGCGTACGGCGGCTCGACCGACATGTGCCCGCGCTGGGCGTCGATCCAGATCACCTCGCTGCCGGAGTTGACCGCGTTCCAGACGTGCGACCCGCCGCCCGGCCAGCGCACCACGATGACCGCGCTCGCGCCGTGCCCGGCCTCCAGCAGCCGCCGGGCGATCATGGGGTAGGCGTGCCGCCCCTGGCCCGCGTACTGGAACCGCTGGCCGGTCCACCGCTCGATCCGGGACGCTCCGCCCTTCTCGCCGGTGAGCAGCGGCCGGCCGATCCCGTCGTACTCGGGGAGCCGGGGGGCGGCGGTGGCGGGCTCGCCGTGCCAGGTGGACAGCACGGCCAGGGCGCAGTCGGCGGCGTTGGAGGCACGGAACGGGTCGTCCGCCGGGCCGCCGCCGTTGATCAGCCGGACCCAGGTGCCGCGCGGGTCGGGGAACCGGGTGCCGGGCTCCAATGCCTGTCTCAGCTCCCGTTCGACCTGCGGGTCGGGCTGTGCCAGCCCGCCGGGCAGCCCGTACGGCCGGCTGTCGGCCAGCCTCGGCGGCCGCCGCTCGCCTTCGAACCAGTCGACGGCGGCACGGTTTCTCGCCCGGTCGATCCGGGCCTCCAGCGGATGCCGTCCGTCCGCGCCACGGGCCCCGTCCCGCTCCCCGAACTCCAGCCGCCGCATCCCGCTGACCGCCGCCCCGAAACCCCGCGTCACCGCGCCCCCGGGCCTCTCCGGCCCGCCGGTCCCGCCCCCTGGGTACTCCCCCGGCTCCCGCCCGTCCGGCCCGGCTCCAGGGAGGCTGCCTCTGTCCGGACTGATCTCATGCGGGCTGCCCAGGTCCGGCCCGGCCGTCCCCAGGCTTCCCGTCTCGGGGGTGGCTCCCCGCAGGCCGCTCCCGTGTGCCGCGCCTGCCTGGGGGGCGGATCCGTTCAGGCCGATCTCGCGCGGGGCGGCGGGCGCGGGTGCGGCTCCGTGCGGATCGCGGGCCGGGTGAGTCGTCGTGCGCGACGCCGCCACCTCCGGCAGTACCCGGGCGTCGGGCGCGTCAGGACGTCCCTCCGGGTGGCCGGACGTGCCGGTCTGCGCCTTCCCGGCGTTCGGCACTGGTGTGGCGGTCTGCCCGACGGTCGCCGCGCCGCCGTCGGCGTCGCAGCCGGTCGGCTCGGCGGAAGGCGGCGCCGGCAGGTCCGGCGCATCCGCCGGCGGCAGGCCGGAGCGTGCGCCCTCCGGTTCGTCCGGGAGGGCGACTGCGAGGCGGTTGAGGGTGTTCAGGCTGAACGTCAGGCCGTACGGCGTGCCGGTGCGGGCCGGGGCCGGGCGGGTGGCGAGACCGGTGAGCACGTCCAGAGCGGAGGCCACACCAGCGGCGGGCTGGGGGGACGGGCGGGAAGAAGCAGGGGCCTGCGTACGGAGGCCGGGGGGCGGCGGCGGCTCCTCGTCGGAGGCGCTGGAGGCGGCGGGCGTTAAGGGGGCCGAGCCGTCACGGGAGGAGGGGACCTCGGTCGTGGCGGGCGCTTCGCCGGGCACGTCCTCGGCGGCACGTTCATAGTCGAGCCACCGGACCCCCTCCCCCACCACCGGGTTGTACTGCCCCTCCGGAAGGACCCCTCGGACGCTCGACTTGCGTTCGCGGACCACGTCCTGCCTCCTGTCCTGCTTGGACGACCGATCGTAGGGCCGCCGTCGCGTCCGAGAGGGGGAAGTGGGGAAGATTATCCGTCTGGGGGGAACGGCTTTACCTGCGCAAACGCCTGCGAATCAGGTCACCTGGACCGTCACGGCCGGCCACCCGCTGGCGCCGTCGGGCGCGGGCGGCGCCTGCCGTTCGGTCTGGGTGTGACCCGCCGCGTCCGTCGCCCGCGCCTCGATCGTGTGCTCCCCGGGCGTGGCGTCCCAGTCGAGCGCCCACTGCCGCCAGGTGTCGGGCCCCGGCACGGCGGCCAGCCGCGCCTGCCGCCACTCGCCGCGATCGACCCGCACCTCGACGGCGTCCACCCCGGTGTGCTGGGCCCACGCCACCCCGGCGATGGTCGTGCGCCCTGCCTTCAGCGAGGCGCCGCTCTTCGGGACGTCGATGCGCGACTCCGTCTTGATCGGCCCCTTGGCGGCCCATCCGCGTGGCGTCCAGTACGCCTGGTCCCGGTCGAACCGGGTCACCTTCACGTCCACCACCCACTTGGTGGCCGACACGTACCCGTACAGGCCGGGCACCACCTGGCGGACGGGGAAACCGTGCTCGAACGGCAGTGCCTCGCCGTTCATGGCGATGGCGAAGAGGGCGTCGCGGCCGTCCATCACGACGTCCACGGGCGTGCCGCAGGTGAAGCCGTCGTCGGAGGTGGACAGCAGCATGTCGGCGCCCGGCTGGAGCCCGGCACGACGCAGCAGGTCGGCCATGCGGACGCCGAGCCAGCGGGCGTTGCCGACGTACGGGCCGCCCACTTCGTTGGAGACGCAGGTCAGGGTGATGTCGGCCTCGGTGAGCGGCAGGTTCAGCAGCTCGGCGTAGGTGATCTCGACCGGTCTGTCCACCATGCCGTGGATGCGAAGCCGCCAGGCGCGCGGGTCCACCTGGGGGACGACGAGCGCCGTATCAACCCTATAGAAGTCCTGATTTTTCGTGATGAAGGATGACAGGCCGGGGATGCGGAAGTCCGTACCGGGGGGAAGGGGCCGGGCGGGCGTCGCGGGCCTGGGCAGCGCCAGGTTCACCCGCGTCGCGGCCAGCTCCCGCCGCCCGCCGAGCTGCCGGCCCAGCGCGGCCGACGCCCCCGCCACCACGATCCCGCCCGCCACCCCGGTGATCAACCGCCGCCGGTCGAACCCGCGCTCCCCCGCCCCGGCCCGCATCACCGCAGGCCGCTCCCCAGCGCCCGCACCGACTTCGGAGCCCGCACCGCCGCCACCAGCGCCGCCAACCTCGGAAACGGCCCCCTCACCGCCGCTCCCAGGCGCCACCTCGCCACCGGCCTCACCGGCCGGGACCGTGCCGCCGACCTCGGGGGCCGCCGCGGCCGTACCGCGACCACCGCCCGCGCGCCGCAGCAGCCACCCCAGCGCCAGCCCGCCGCACAAGACCCCGGCCACCGTGGGCAGCACGTCCGCCGCCCCCGCCCCCGGACGGGTGAGCACCGCGGCCACCCCCACCACCCCGAACAGGGCGAGCCCCGCGTACCCGTACGCGAGCCGCCGCCGCGCCAGCACCCCGATGACGGCCGCGATCCCGGCGAGCACCACGAGCACGCCCCCGATGAGGACGGTCTTGTCGTTCTCCCCGAACGTGTTGATCGCGAAATCCTTGACCGGCGCCGGCGTCAGGTCGACGACGGCGTCGCCCACCGCCACCACCGGAAAGGTCTCAGGACCGGCGAGCCCGGCGACGAGCTGCGCGATCCCCAGCGCCAGCGCGCCCGCCGTGAGCCCCGCCAGGGCGCCGGCCCAGGCAGGCACTGTCTCGTTCTTCTGCACGGTACGACGTTACGTCGCCCGTGGTCAGCAGGTTCTTACGCGGTGGTTACGAGCCGACGATGTCACGCACGATCGGCGCCAGCGCGCGGAAGGCGCGGCCCCGGTGGCTGATGGCGTCCTTCTCGTCGGGAGACAGCTCGGCGGTGGTGCGGTCGTGGCCGAGCGGCACCAGGATCGGGTCGTAGCCGAAGCCGTTGGTGCCCCGCGGGGTGGTGATCAGGTGGCCGGGCAGCGTGCCCTCCACCACCCGGTGCTCACCGGACGGCAGCGCGAGCGCGGCGGCGCAGGCGAAGTGCGCCGACAGCTTCTCGGCGGGCACGTCGGAGAGCTGGGCGAGCAGCAGGTCGAGGTTGGCCTGGTCGTCGCCGTGGCGGCCGGACCAGCGGGCCGAGAAGACGCCGGGCATGCCGTTGAGCACGTCGACGCAGAGCCCGGAGTCGTCGGCCACGGCCGGCAGCCCGGAGCCCTTGGCGACGGCGTGCGCCTTGAGCAGCGCGTTCTCCTCGAAGGTGACGCCGGTCTCGGCGACCTCGCCGATCTCGGGGAACTCCTCCAGGCCGACGATCTCGAAGTCGGCGAGGATGCGCCGCAGCTCCGCGATCTTGCCCGGGTTGCGGGTGGCGAGCACGATCTTCATGCGCCCAGCGCCTCCTGCTGGATCAGGGTGAGCTCCTCGCACCCGGCGGCGGCCAGGTCGAGCAGCTGGTCGAGGGCCGCGCGGTCGAAGGGCACGCCCTCGGCGGTGCCCTGCACCTCGACGAAGGCGCCCTCGCCGGTCATCACGACGTTCATGTCGGTCTCGGCGGCGACGTCTTCGGTGTAGCACAGGTCGAGCATGGGGACCGAGCCGACGACCCCGACGGAGACGGCCGCGACCGAGCCGATCAGCGGGTCTCCGGGGCACATCTTGCGCGCCTTCATCCAGGCGACGGCGTCGGCGAGCGCGACGTAGGCGCCGGTGATCGCGGCGGTCCTGGTGCCGCCGTCGGCCTGGAGAACGTCGCAGTCGAGCACAATGGAGTTTTCGCCCAGAGCCTTGTAATCGACGCACGCGCGAAGTGATCTTCCGATCAACCGGGAAATCTCGTGCGTGCGCCCGCCGATTTTGCCGCGGACCGATTCCCGATCATTACGGGTATTGGTCGCCCGCGGCAGCATCGCGTATTCGGCCGTGACCCAGCCCTGCCCGCTGCCCCTGCGCCAGCGCGGCACGCTGTCCTGCACCGAGGCCGCGCAGAGCACCCTCGTGCCGCCGAACTCGACGAGGACCGAACCCTCGGCATGCGCCAGCCACTGCCGGGTGATGGTGATGGGGCGTAGCTGGTCGGGGTTGCGGCCATCCTGTCGGGACATGCAGATCACCCTATCTCCGCGGCACGACACTCTTGACCAAATGTGTCCGACACATGGATCCTTACGCAATGACAACGGGGGTGTTGCGAAACCCTGACTTCCTCCGGTTCCTGACGTCGCACGTGGGGAACGAACTGGGAGCGAATATCTCGCGCGTCGCCCTCCCGCTGGTGGCGGTCGTCACGCTGCACGCGCAGCCGGCCCAGGTGGCTCTGCTGTCCGCGCTGCAGACCGCCGCGTTCCTCGTGCTCGGCCTGCCCGCGGGGGTGTGGGTCGACCGGATGCGCCGGCGTCGCGTGATGATGGTCACCGACCTGGCCAGGTTCGTGCTGCTGGCGAGCATTCCGCTGGCGGCGCACCTGGGCGTGCTGTCGATCGGGATGATGTTCGCGGTCGCCTTCCTGGCGGGTGCGGCGCAGGTGTTCAACGACGTCGCGGACCAGACGTACCTGCCCAGCCTGGTGAGCACCCGGCAGCTCGGCGACGGCAACTCCAAGCTGGAGGTGGTGCGCTCCGGCGGCTTCCTGGCCGGGCCGGGCGTCGGCGGCGTGCTGGTACAGCTCGTCGGCGCGCCGTTCACGATGCTCGCCACCGCGCTGGGCTCGCTGACGTCGGCGCTGTTCCTCAGCACCATCAAGACCCCGGACAAGCCGCCGGCGACGGGCGAGCCCGAGCCGTTGCTGCGCGGCATCGGCGTGGGCCTGCGCTACGTGTGGCGCGACCGCCTGATGCGCATGTTCGCCGCGTCCTCGGTGCTGGCGAACCTGACGGTCGGCGCCGTGCTCGGCCTGTCGGTGTTGTTCCTGGCCGAGGAGGTGGGCCTGGCGCCCGGTCTCATCGGCGTGCTGCTCATGTCCGGCGGGTTCGGCGGCGTGGCCGCGGGCCTGCTCGGCGCGCTGCTGGCCAGGAAGGTCGGCACGGCCAGGATCACCTGGCTCTCCCTCACCGTGCCGGCGCCCTTCGCCCTGCTGCTGCCGATGACCCAGGCCGACTGGCGGGTGGCGTTCTTCGCCGCCACCTCGATCGCGTTGTCGTGGAGCTCGGCGCTGAGCACGGTCGGCCAGATCACCTACCGGCAGACGACGGTCCCCGAGCAGCTGCTGGGCCGGGTCAACGCCTCGTTCCGGTCGTTGACGTGGACCTCGGTCCCGCTGGGCGCGCTGCTCGGCGGGATCGTCGCCCAGCAGTTCGGCGTGCGGACGGCGTTATGGGTGTTCATGATCGGCCGGGTCATGTCGTTCGCGCCGCTGCTGTTCTCGCCGCTGCCCCGATTACGCGACTTCGACGACGCTCAGGCCAGGTCGTAGACCGCGCCGCTGCGGGCCAGCTCGATCGGCCCGGCGTAGCCGCCCCTCGACGCGTCCTGCAGCACTCTCGCGTTGTCGTTCCACGGCACCAGATGGGTGAGCACCAGCTTGCCCGCGTTGGCCTTGGCCGCGTGCTCGGCCGCCTGACGACCGGTCAGGTGCAGGTCGGGCGGCAGGTCGGGCCCCTCGACGAACGACGCCTCGCACAACATGAGGTCGGCCCCCGCGGCCAGCTTGACCAGCTCCGCCGACTCCCCGGTGTCCCCCGAGTACGCCATGCACACGTCGTCGCTGGCCACCCGGAACCCGTACGCCTCGACCGGATGGTTCACCAGCCCGGCGGTGACGACGAACGGCCCCACCTCGAACGAGCCGGGCGACAGCGGCATGAAGTCGAAGGCGGTCTCCAGGCCGGGCTCGTCCGGCATCCCGTAGGCGGCCGCGAGCCGGGCCGGCGCCCCCTCGGGCGCGTAGACCGGCACCGGCGGGTACGGCGCGTCGGGCCCGTACGTGCGGGCCACGTGGTATCCGCAGACGTCGAGGCAGTGGTCGGCGTGCAGATGGGACAGGCAGATGGCGTCCACGTCGTAGAGGCCGATATGGCGCTGGAGCGCGCCGAGCGACCCGTTGCCGAGGTCGAGCAGCATCCTGAACCCCTCGGCCTCGACGAGATAGCAGGACGCGGGGCTGTCGGGGCCGGGGTAGCTGCCCGAGCATCCGACGATGGTCACCTTCATGTGGGCCTCCCGCTAAAGGTAGTACCCCCCACTGGCGCGACTTCGACCGCGTCGATCTCCGGGCCCAGGAACCGCCTGCCGAGGCGGGCGAAGAGGTGGGAGTCGCCGGTGGCGCGGAAGCGGTGCCGGGGGGTGGCCTCGCCCCCCGCCGCCAGTCCGCGGTCGTGCAGGATCCGGTAGACGTCCTTGGCCGTCTCGTCGGCGCTGGAGACCAGCGTGACCCCGTCGCCGACGACGTAGGAGATCGCGCCGGTGAGCAGCGGGTAGTGGGTGCAGCCGAGGATGAGCGTGTCGCAGCCGGCCGCCCTGATCGGCTCCAGGTAGTCGCGCAGGACGTCGATGAGCTCCTTGCTCATCGTCTCCCCGCGCTCGACGTACTCCACCAGCCGGGGCGCGGCCACGCCGGTGAGCTGCACGTCGGGGGCCGCGGTGAAGGCGTCGTGGTAGGCCAGCGACGTGATGGTGGCCTGGGTGGCGATCACGCCGACCCGGCCGGTGCGGGTGGCGCGCACCGCGCGCCTGGTGGCGGGCTGGATCACCTCGACGACCGGCACGTCGTAGCGTTCGCGGGCGTCGCGCAGGACGGCGGCGCTGGCGCTGTTGCACGCGATGACGAGCATCTTGACGTCCTGCTCGACGAGGTGGTCCATCACCTCAAGGGCGTAGGCGCGCAGTTCCGCGATGGGTTTCGGCCCGTACGGCTGGCGGGCCGTGTCGGCCACGTAGGTGATCGACTCGTGGGGGAGCTGGTCGATGATCGCGCGTGCGACCGTCAGGCCGCCCACCCCGCTGTCGAAGATCCCAATACTCTCGTCCGGCACGTTCTAGAGGGTAGGCGACCTGCTCGATCAACACCGCGTAAGAATGCTCACACCTGATGAAGGCGCGACTGTCGTGTTGCTCACATCAGCCCCTTCCGACCCTGGCGAGCTGGCGCGACTGGGCGACGAGCCGGCCCGCGGAGTCCCAGACCTCGACCTCCTCGTCGAACCAGCCGTCCGCAATGAGGCGGCCGCCGCCGATCAGGGTGAGCCAGCCGGGGGCGGGCAGGGCCCGCAGGTGCCAGGTGAGCTCGACGGTGGGCGCCCAGCCGCGGGCGCCGGCGGAGAACACCACGGGCGGCAGCGCGTCCACGGCCAGGGCCAGCACGTACGGGTCGGCGTCCTGCGGCTCGGCCATCCTGAAGTACGCCCGCGACTCCGGCCTGCCCGTCGGCTCGCCGGCCAGCCAGGCGATGGTGGGCGGGTCGAAACGCATGTCCATCTGGGCGTTGAGGGTCATGTTGTTCTCGGGCTTGGGGTCGGGCAGCTTGACGCACTCCTCGACGGACGGCATGACGACCGAGGGCGCGTCGGTGTAGGCGGGGTCGGCGCCGGTCAGGGTGGCGGTGGTGATCAGGCTCTCGATCTGCGGCACGCCGTCCTGGACGAGGGTGGCCCTGGCGAAGGCGGCCGTGCGGCCCGACTTCAGCGGCTCGACCCGGACCTGGGCGGGGCCGGCGACCGGTGACCTGAGGAACTGCGAGGTGGTGCTCACCGGGTGCTCGAACGGCGAGGCGTCCACGGCGGCGCGCAGGACGACGGCCATCAGGTAGCCGCCGTTGAGCGGGCCGCCGATGGAGTATCCGGGGTCGAGGCACACGTCATAGGTGGTCTCGTCGACCCTGATCGCCTGTGTGGCCTCGTCGAACTTGGTCATCCCGCCCTGCCTTCACCGTACGGAACTATATTCTAGTGGTCCCCCACTTTACGCGGGGCTGCGGCGTTCGCACCACGCCGGTCCGACATCAGCGCGCCTACCTGCGGAAACACCACCCGGATGGGACAGTTCGATCATGGCAACTGTCACCGAACTCATCGGTCAGTCGGTGTGGGACTCCAACGGGATCTGGGTCGGTCACGTGGTCGACATCCGCGCCCACAAGCACAGGGGCGGGCTCCAGCAGAGCCAGACGGTCTACGGGCTGGTCGTCTCGGGACGGCGGGCGCCCGTCCTGCTCGGGCTCACCCGTGACCGTCAGGGCCGCTCGCCCTGGCTGTCCAAGACGCTGGCGCGGACGGTGTACGCCGGGTGCACGTTCGTCCCCTGGGCCTGCGTGACGGACTGGACAGATGGCGAAGTACACCTCGATGTGCTGAAAAAGGAGCTAAACCGGGCCTGATCCCGACTTCAGCACATTGCAAGCGGCCATCTAGCAACATCAGCTACCTTCTCTGTGGTCAAAAGTCCACATTGTGAGTTGAGTGATGTCTGCGAATAATCCCCCACCTGGCCAGGATCCTGAGCGCACCACGGCGTACCGAGGAGGCTGGGACCAGCCGCAGGAGCAGCAGCAGCCGTACCAGCAGCCCTATGGTCAGCAGGCCGCCCAGCCGGGGCAGGGAGCTTCGTACGGGCAGCCGGCTTACAGCCCCCAATCCGCCTACGGCCAGCAGCCCGCCTACGGCGCCCCGTACGGCGGCCAGGCCCAGCAGGGCTGGCAACAGCAGCAACAACAGCAACAGCCCTGGCCGCAGCAGGACCAGCACGCCCAGCAACAGGGCTGGCCGCAGCAGGACCCCTACGCGCAGCAGCAGCACCAGCAGGGCTGGCAGCAGCAGGACCAGTACGGGCAGCAAGGTTGGCAGCAGCAGGGCCCCGAGGGCTTCGGCCCGCCCCAGCCGGCGAAGAAGGGCGGCCGCAAGGGCTGGCTGATCGCCGGCGCGGCGGCGCTCGCGGTGGTGCTGCTCGGCGGCGGCGCGGTGTGGGCCGTGGGCGCGATCGGCGGCGGCGGCACGCAGCCGAACGAGGTTCTGCCCGCCAACGCGATCGCCTACGCCCGCCTCGACCTCGACCCGGCCGCGAACCAGAAGCTGGCGCTGTTCCAGCTCGCCAGGAAGTTCACGGTCACCAAGGGCTCCTTCACCGGCGAGGACCCCCGCCAGGCCCTGTTCAACCTGGTCAACGAGAGCGGCGAGAAGAAGGTCGACTTCGCCAAGGACGTGGACCCGTGGCTGGGCAGCAGGGTCGGCTTCGCCGCCGTGCCCTCCGGCAAGTCCGAGCCCGACTTCGCGGTGGCCGTGCAGGTCAAGGACGAGGCGCAGGCCAAGGCGGGCATCGCCAAGCTCATGGACGGCGACAAGTACGGCATCGCCTTCCGCGACGACTACGCGCTGCTGTCCTCGACCCAGGCGCTGGCCGACAAGTTCGCGAAGGGCGAGGCCACCCTGGCCGACAACAGCGAGTTCAACGACGACATGGGCGACGTCGGCGAGCAGGGCGTGTTGTCGTTCTGGGCGGACATGGGCGCGCTGGCCAAGCTCAGCCCCATCCCCGCCGAGCAGGCCGCGAGCATCGAGCCCATCAAGGACGCCCGGTTCGCCGGCGCGCTGCGCTTCGACAGCGCCTACGTCGAGCTGGCCGGCCTGGTCAGGGGCGCCAAGGGCGTGACCTCGGACGACCTCCAGCCCGCCACCCTGGGCACACTGCCCGCCGGCACCGCCGGGGCCCTGTCGGTCTCCGGCCTGGACCAGATGATCACCAGCCAGTGGGCCCAGATCCAGAAGTCGGCCGCGGCCGGCGGCGGCGCCGAGGTCCAGCAGCTCCTCGACCAGGCCAAGACCAAGTTCGGCCTCGACCTGCCCGGCGACCTCGCCACGGTGCTCGGCAAGAACCTCACGGTCGCGGTGGACAGCCAGGGCCTGGACGGCGACCAGATCAAGGCGGGCGTCCGCGTGGTCACCGACCCGGCCAAGGCCCAGGCGGTCGTCGACAAGATCGAGAAGGCGCTGGCGGCCAGTGGGCAGCCCGCTCCGCAGCTCGCCAAGGTGCCCGGTGACGGCGTCTTCACGGCGGCGACGAGCGAGGAGTACGCCAAGAAGCTGGCCGAGGAGGGCACGCTGGGCGACTCCGAGACGTTCCAGACCGCGATCCCCGACGCCGGCGAGGCGACCTTCGCGCTCTTCGTGGACCTCGACAAGGTCGAGCACCTGTACCTGCAGAGCATGGAGGGCGACGAGAAGGCCAACGTGCAGGTCCTGCGGGCCGTCGGCCTGAGCGGCAAGCAGAGCGCCACCGAGGCGGACTTCTCGCTGCGGGTCCTGTTCAACTGAGCGTGCAAGAAGGGGGCGGCCGTCCCGGCCGCCCCCTTCTTCATGTCCTCAGGCCCAGAGCTGGCCTTCGAGGCGCTCTTCCGCCTCCTCCAGGGAGCCTTCGTAGGCGCCCGTGGACAGGTACTTCCAGCCGCCGTCGGCCACCACGAAGACGACGTCGGCCCGCTCGCCCGCCTTGACGGCCTTCCCGGCCACGCCCAGCGCGGCGTGCAGCGCGGCGCCGGTCGAGACGCCGGCGAAGATGCCCTCGGCGGCCAGCAGCTCGCGGGTGCGCCGCAGCGCGTCGGCCGAGCCGACGGAGAATCGGGTGGTCAGCACGGACTCGTCGTACAACTCGGGGATGAAGCCCTCGTCGACGTTGCGCAGGCCGTAGACCAGCTCGCCGTAGCGCGGCTCGGCGGCGACGATCTGCACGCCGGGCACCCGTTCCCGCAGGAAGCGGCCGACGCCCATGAGCGTGCCCGTCGTGCCGAGCCCGGCCACGAAGTGGGTGACCGTGGGCAGGTCGGCCAGGATCTCCGGACCGGTGGTCTCGTAGTGGGAGCGCCAGTTGGCCGGGTTCCCGTACTGGTAGAGCATCACCCAGGACGGGTTCTCCGCGGCCAGGCCCTTGGCCACGCGGACGGCCTCGTTGGAGCCGCCCGCGGCGGGCGAGGAGATGATCTCCGCGCCCCACATGCGCAGGAGCTGGCGGCGTTCCTCGGAGGTGTTCTCCGGCATCACGCAGATCAGCCGGTAGCCCTTGAGCTTGGCCGACATCGCGAGCGAGATGCCGGTGTTGCCGCTGGTGGGCTCCAGGATCGTGCAGCCGGGCGTGAGCAGGCCGTCCTTCTCGGCCTGCTCGATCATCCACAGCGCCGGCCGGTCCTTGATCGACCCGGTCGGGTTGCGGTCTTCGAGCTTGGCCCAGACGCGCACCTCGGGCGAGGGCGACAGCCGGGGCAGCCCGACGAGCGGCGTGCGCCCGACCGAGTCGATCAGCGAGTCGAACCGCATGTCACCCGCCGGCGACGGCGGGCAGCACGGTCACCGTGTCGCCGTCGGACACCGGGGTGCCGAGGCCGCCGAGGAAGCGCACGTCTTCGTCGTTGAGGTAGACGTTGACGAAGCGGCGCAGGCTGCCCTGGTCGACCAGGCGGTCCTTGATGCCGGGGTGGCGCGACTCAAGGTTGCTGATCAGCTCGTCGAGGGTGGCGCCCTCGGCGTCGACGGCCTTGGCGCCGTCGGTGTAGGTGCGCAGGATGGTGGGAATGCGAACCTCGATGGCCATCGCGGTCATTCTCCTCTTATCTGGTCGTCGTCCCATCGGCGGCAACACCGATGGCTTGGTACGGATTCCAGATCAGCGACAGTCGTAGACGACGACGGCCGGGGTGTGCGCGAAGAGGTAGCTCTGCACCGGCCGGACCATCATGGGAGGAATCTTACCTCTTCCTCCTCGATCACCCCGTCGAGGATCCGGTAGGAGCGGAACTCGACCTCGTTCTCGTCCCTGGTCGAGACCAGGACGTAGTGGGCCTGCGGCTCGGAGGCGTAGGACACGTCGGTGCGCGACGGGTACGCCTCGGTGGCGGTGTGGGAGTGGTAGATCACGACGGGCTCCTCGTCGCGGTCGTCCATCTCCCGCCAGACGCGCAGCTGCTCCATGGAGTCGAACCGGTAGAAGGTGGGCGAACGCTCGGCGTTCTCCATCGGGACGAACCGCTCGGGCACGCCGTCGCGGCCCGCGATCACCCCGCACGCCTCGTCGGGATGGTCGGCCCGCGCGTGCGCGACGATCTTGTCCACCAGTTCCTGCGAGATCGTGAGCATGCCGGGAAGCTACCAGAGGGCGCGGACCAGGCTGTCTTGGAGGTAGGTCAGCCAGTCGTAGGTGACGTAGGCCGGGTAGCGGGGGTCGTCCTCGGACATCATGGCGATCTCGTCGTGGACCTCCTCGGTCACGTCGAGCTTGGTGCCGAGCGTCAGGCGCACGTCGTTGAGCGAGCGCAGCCACGCCTGGGCCTGCTCCGGCGTCAGCTCGGCGCCGCCCGGCCGCGCGGTGTCCAGGACGGTCTGGGCGTCGGCGCGCTTGCCGTCGCGCAGCGTGGCCTCGGTGTAGCGGCGGAACTCCGAGGCCTCCTGCTCGTCCTCGTAGGCCGAGGGGAACAGCCGGGCCAGCACCGGGTCGGTGGGCGCCTGCGCCGCCCCGATGCCGAGCGCCCGCTCCAGCGGATCGTCGCTGGTCTCCCCCGGCGCGACCAGGCCGAGCAGCATCGAGACGAGCGAGCGCAACAGCGAGACCTCCGCGGCCTCGAACTGCGCGATGACCGAGCCGTTCCGCCCGGCCGAGAACCCCGAACTCACCGCCGCCGCCTCACTTGACCGAATCCGGCTGGACCGTCGCCCACAGGCCGTAGGAGTGAAGAATCTGCACATCGCGTTCCATCTCTTCGCGCGTGCCACTGGACACGACCGCCTTGCCCTTTTGGTGGACGTCCAGCATGAGTTTCTCCGCCTTCTCCTTGGTGTAGCCGAAGACGGTTTGGAAGACATAGGTCACGTAGGACATGAGGTTGACCGGGTCGTTCCAGACGATGGTCACCCATGGCAGATCGGGCCGGACGTCCGATGACGGACGCTCGACGGTGATTGGAGCGGTGCTACCCACATCCCCGAGTCTGCCCTATCTGGGTCGTAGTCTTCGAGTCGTGAGAATGACCATGAGCACTGCGTTGCTCACAGATCACTATGAGCTGACGATGCTCCAGGCGGCACTGCGCAGCGGCGCGGCGCACCGGCGCGCGGTCTTCGAGGTGTTCGCCAGACACCTGCCGGGGGGCCGCCGGTACGGGGTCGTGGCCGGCATCGGACGCGTCCTGGACGAGCTCGAACGCTTCCGTTTCGGTGACGAAGAACTCACCTTTCTCCGCGAGCAGGAGGTGGTCGACGAATCGACTCTGGCGTTTCTCGCCGATTACCGGTTTTCCGGGAACGTCTACGGCTACCGCGAGGGCGACCTGTACTTCCCCGCCTCCCCGATCATGATCGTCGAGGGCACCTTCGCCGAGGCCGTGCTGCTGGAGACGCTGACGCTGTCGATACTCAACCACGACTGCGCCATCGCCTCGGCCGCCTCCCGCATGACCAACGCCGCCGGCAAGCGCCCGCTCATCGAGATGGGCTCGCGCCGCACGCACGAGTACGCCGCCGTCGCCGCCGCCCGCGCCGCCTACATCGCCGGGTTCGCCTCCACCTCCAACCTCATGGCCGGCCACATGTACGGCGTCCCCACGGCGGGCACGGCCGCGCACGCGTTCACCCTGCTGCACGACTCCGAGCGGGACGCGTTCGAGGCCCAGATCGCCTCCCTCGGCGTGGGCACGACGCTGCTGGTGGACACCTACGACGTCGAGCAGGCGGTGCGCACGGCGGTCGAGCTGGCCGGCAACAAGCTGGGCGCGGTCCGCATCGACTCCGGCGACCTGGCCGCCGCCGCGCAGGAGGTGCGCGAGCTGCTCGACTCGCTCGGCGCCTTCGACACCCGCATCGTGGTCACCTCCGACCTCGACGAGTACGCCATCGCCGCGCTCGCCGCCGCCCCGGTGGACGGCTACGGCGTGGGCACCTCCCTGGTGACCGGGTCCGGCGTCCCCACGGCGGCCCTGGTGTACAAGCTGGTGGCGCGGGAGACCGGGGCGGGCCGGCTGGAGGCCGTGGCCAAGCGGTCGGTGGGCAAGCCGTCGCGTGGAGGGCGCAAGGAGGCGTACCGGCTGCTCGACGACGACGGGCACGTCGAGACCGAGCTGATCACGACCGGCGGCGTCGTCCCCGACGGCGGCATCCCCCTGCTGCACGAGCTGGTGCGCGACGGCGAGGTCGTCGGCCGGGAGCCCCTGTCCGCCGCCCGTGACCGCCACGCCGCGGCCGTCGCGCTGCTCCCCCAGGAGGCGCTGCACCTCGGGAGGGGGTACGCGGCGATCCCCACGGAGTTCGTCTGACGTATCGTGCTCTTATGGGCACCGCGTTGATCATCGTCGATGTGCAGAACGACTTCTGCGAAGGTGGCAGCCTGGCCGTGGCAGGCGGCTCGGAGGTGGCCGCCGCGATCACCCGCCATCTCGGCGAGCACGGCTACGACCACGTCGTGGCCACCCGTGACCACCACGTCGACCCCGGCACCCACTTCTCGGACACCCCCGACTACGTCACGTCCTGGCCCGCCCACTGCGTGGCCGGCACCCCCGGCGCGGACTTCCACCCCTCCTTCGACGTGTCGGAGGTGGAGGAGGTCTTCAGCAAGGGCGCCCACGCGGCGGCCTACAGCGGCTTCGAGGGCGCCTCGGGCGACGGCGCGCCGCTGGCCGACTGGCTGCGCGAGCGCGGGGTGACCGAGGTCGACGTGGTGGGCATCGCCACCGACCACTGCGTGCGCGCGACCGCGCTCGACGCGGCGGCCAACGGGCTGTCCGTGCGCGTGCTGCTCGACCTCACCGCGGGCGTCTCCCCGGCGACCACGCAGTCGGCCATGGCCCAGATGGAGGCCGCGGGCGTGACGCTGGAGGGCACCCCCAAGGCGGGCTGACCGGCCAACCGCCCGGGGCCGACCCGGGGTTGCACCGCGACCGAGTCTGATCACGGACGGTACACAGTGCGCAACCCTGCGGTCATGTGATATTCAAGGATGACCTAACCTCTCCGCAGTCGAAGTAGTACGTAGAGTCATATCTCTTCATCCTGTGCGAGGTTTCCCATGCTTGCCATCTCCCTGGGCGTGTCCTGGCTGCTGCTCGCCCCTCTCGCCCTCTGGGTGCTCGTCAAGGGCCGTCCGGGAGCGCGGGTGGGTGCGGTCGTGACGCTGGCGCTGCTGGAGGTCGCGACGGTCGCGATGGGCGATGTGCCCTCCGGCCGCGGCCCCGCCGTCGTGGCCCACGACATGCCGCCGGCGCCCCCGCTGCCCGCCTGCGACGAGCGCACCCCGATCCCCCAGTGGGCCAAGGTCGGCCGGCAGCTCGTGCTGTCGTGGTCGGCCGCGCCGCGCGAGTGCGCGACGGCCAAGGTGATCGCCCGTCCGGAGGGCCGCCGGCTGCTGGTGTGGGTGCACGAGGGGCCGCTGAACGGCGACCATCAGGGGGTGCGCACCCTTCCCGTCCGGGTCAAGGACGGCCGGGCGGCGCTGACCGTCCCGCTGCCGGGCGACGAGCGCTACATCCCGGTGGACGGCCGCTCCGGGAGGCGGATCCCGGCCCCCGCCGGCCTCTAGCGCTTCCTAGAGGGTCGCCACGGCCAGCCGCAGGGCGTCGTCGAACCTGGTGAACACCTCGAACGCGTGCCGCAGCCCCGTGATCGACAACACCCGCGCCATCACCCCGTGCACCCCCGCCAGCAGCAGCCTGGTGCCCCTCGACTCGCATCGCTGCATGACCTCGACGAGCTCGTTCATGCCCATCGAGTCGCAGAAGGCGACCGCGCCGAGGTCGAGGATCAGGAACGGCCTGGCCGGAAGCTCCCACACGCGCTGCATGTACTCGCGCAGGATCGGGATCGCGTAGACGTCGAGCTCGCCTTCGAGCCGGATGATGACGGCGTTTCGGGAGAGGCCGGAAGCGACGGTGAGCGTCGACCTGCCGGGGGCCTCAGACGACATGGGCAAGATCCTTCTGGTATCCCAAGACAGCCAAAAGGGTTGTTGCCGTTCTGGCCGGCCTTCTAACGGAAGGTCACTGCTCTGTGTCCAAATGTGCAGGGTCCCCTGCCGGGTCCCCCCGGACCCCTTCGCCGGTTCGCGGGGAACCGGCGAAGGGGGCGCGGCTAGCGCCGCTGGGTGGCCCAGCGGCGGATGGCGTCGATGCGCTCCTGGATCTGCTCGGCCGTGGCCTGCGCGATCGGCGGGCCGCCGCACGTGCGGCGCAGCTCGGCGTGGATGACGCCGTGGGGCTGGCCCGTGCGGTGGTTCCAGGCGCCGACCAGGCCGTTGAGCTCGCGCCGGAGCTCGGCGATCTGCTCGTGCGGGGCGAGCGTCTCCTTGGGCTGCTCGGCCGGGCCCTGCCTGCGCTTGGCGGCCTGCTGGTCGGACTGGCGCTTGCGGAGCAGGGTGGCCACCTGGTCGGGCTCCAGGAGGCCGGGCAGGCCGAGGAAGTCCTCCTCCTCGGCCGAGCCGATCTCCGCGCCGGTGCCGAACTCGCCGCCGTCGAAGAGCACCCGGTCGAAGGTGGCCGAGGTCTCCATCGTCTCGAACGGCAGCTCGTCGCCCAGGACGTCGGGGTTGTCCTTCTGCCGGTTGGCCTGCTCCAGCAGGCTGTCGTCGAGGCCGTCCTCCGGGGGCTTCTTGTTGAGCACGTGGTCGCGCTCGACCTCCATCTCGTTGGCCAGCCCCATGAGGGTGGGCACCGAGGGGAGGAAGACCGAGGCGGTCTCGCCGCGCTTGCGGGCGCGCACGAACCGGCCCACGGCCTGGGCGAAGAAGAGCGGGGTGGAGGTCGAGGTGGCGTAGACGCCCACGCACAGGCGCGGGATGTCGACCCCCTCGGAGACCATGCGGACGGCCACCAGCCACCGGTCGTGGGACGCGGCGAACTGCTTGATCTTCTTGGACGCCCCGGGGTCGTCGGACAGGACCACGGTCGCGCCCTCGCCGGTGATGTTGCGCAGGTGGCGGGCGTAGGCGCGGGCGGTCTCGTGGTCGGTGGCGATCACCAGGCCGCCCGCGTCGGGCACGCCCCGGCGGACCTCGGTCAGGCGGCGGTCGGCGGCCTGCATGACCTGGCGGATCCAGTCGCCCTTGGGGTCGAGCGCGGCCCGCCACGCCTGGGACAGCTGGTCTTTGGTGAGCGGGGTGCCGAGCGTCGCGGCGATCTCGTCGCCCGCGCGGGTGCGCCACTTCATCTCGCCGGAGTAGGCCAGGAAGATCACCGGACGGACGACGCCGTCGTCGAGCGCCGGGCCGTAGCCGTAGGAGAAGTCGGAGACGCTGCGCTTGACGCCCTCGGCGTCCTCCTCGTAGCCGACGAACGGGATCGGGTTGTCGTCGGACCGGAACGGCGTGCCGGTGAGCTGGAGCCGGCGGGTGGCGGGCTCGAACGCCTCGCGCACGCCGTCGCCCCACGACTTGGCGTCGCCCGCGTGGTGGATCTCGTCGAAGATGACCAGCGTCTTGCGGGCCTCGGTGCGCGCCCGGTGGAGCGCGGGGTGCATCGCGACCTGCGCGTAGGTCACCGCCACCCCGGTGTAGTCGCGCGAGGTCGTGCCCTGGCTGTTCTTGAACTCGGGGTCGATGCCGATGCCGACCCGGGCGGCGGCGTCGGCCCACTGGCGCTTGAGGTGCTCGGTGGGCGTGACGACGGTGACGGCCCTGATCACCCCGTTGGCCAGCAGCTCGCTGGCGATGCGCAGGGCGTAGGTCGTCTTGCCCGCGCCGGGGGTGGCCACGGTGAGGAAGTCACGCGGCTCGCGCCTGAAGTACAGGTCGAACGCCTGCTGCTGCCAGGCGCGCAGTTTGGGCGCGGTGCCCCACGCGGCGCGGTCTGGATAGGAAGGCGAAAGGTGGGACGCGGCGAAGGTGCTCACCGCATCACCTCTGGGGTTCGTGTGCTTCGCTCTCTCACAGTGACCCAAGAGTAATCGGGCCCACCGACAAGACGTGCCGTGCACCGAGGATTCTGGCCAAGGTCTTCCCTACGTGCTATGTGGCTTATCTGAAGCTCGTCATCACCGCGTCGAGCGCCTGTCTGCCGGTGGCCGCCTCGGGCTGGAGCAGGCCGACGAGCAGCACGGCGCGGCCCGCGCGAGTGAGAAGCATCACGCGCAGGAACGCGGGCCGGTTGACGACGTCCTGGTACTCGGCCCGCAGGGCCCGGGTGTGCCCCTGCGGAATGTCACGGTCGTCGACGACCGTGACCTTGTCGCCCTTGAGCAGCAGCCTGGAGTACAGCTCGGCGGCCTCCCCCGCGGCCTTCTTGACGTTCGGCACGGGCTCGGCGACCCGCCTGGCCATGACCAGCGCGCCGTTGCCGTCCCTGGCGACCGAGGTGAAGCCGGTGACCGGCGGGACCGTCCCGGCGCTCCAGCCGGGCGGCAGCCGCAGCGTCACGCCGGCCACGGCGTCGCTCAGCCGGTCGGGCCGCGGTGGCGGCGCGGTGAGCCGGGACGCCACCGCGCTCACCCCGGCGACCAGCCCCGCCGCCGCCACCAGCGCGACCAGGACGCCGGCCGGACGCCGTCCGCGCCGCGGGGCCTGCTCCAGCGGTCCGGGGTCGGCGGGGGTGCCGTAGAGGCGGGCCGAGGGCGGCAGCGGCTCGGAGGGGGTGGCGTGGCGGCGGGCCGAGGGCGGCAGCGGGTCGGCGGCCGGCGGGTCGAAGGGGACGGTCCGGCGGATCCGGGGGTTCCACGCCGTCCGCTCGTACGGGTCGCGCCCCCGGCGCGGCGGCCAGGGGACCTCCTCGTCGTCGCCGTCGTCGCTGTCGTCGTCGTCGCTGTCGGGGTCGGCCGGGAAGTCCGCGTCCTGGGGAGGAGTGCGGCGGTGCCGGGGCCCGGAAGTGGGGGGCCAGACCCGGTGATCATCCTCCATGACACCTCCTCGTCCCGTTGTCCTATCACTCCTCGGGACGAAGATCTGGCGATCCGTGATCGCTGTGGCGGGAGGGGCAGAATCGCACGATCAGCGGGTGCGGGCGGCCAGGAACGTGGCGGCCAGCCCGATGAGCGCCATGAGGACCGAGATCACCACGAATCCGGTGGCGATCTGCCCGGAGCCGTGCCCGATGAAGTTGATCACCGCGCCGCCCAGGCCCACGGTCAGGGCCGAGCCCAGCATGTCGGTGACCGACAGCGCGGCGGAGTTGGCGCCCTGCTCGCTGACCGGCGACTGCCTGAGCGCGGTGACGCTGACCGTGGTCATGCCGAGGCCCATGCCGAACCCGGCCGCGATCCAGGCCGGCACCGCGATCCAGCCGCTCACCGCGGGCAGCGCCGCGAACAGCGCGATCACGATCCCGGCCGTGACGCACACCGCCCCGAGCCTGATCCGCCGGTGCGGCTCGGCGGTCCGCCTGCTCTGCAGGAACGAACCCGCCGACCAGCCGAGCGCGCCCGTGGTCAGCGCGATCCCGGCGGCCCTGGCGTCGAAGAGCTTGACCGACGTGAGCACCAGCGGGATGAAGGAGTTGACCCCGAAGAACGCGGCCGAGAAGAACCCGCGCAGCAGCACGGTCGTGGGCAGCCCGCGCCCGAACCGCAGCGCGCCCGGCGGCAGCAGCCGGTGCAGACCGTAGACGAGGAAGCCCAGCCCGCCGAGCGTGGCGGCCGCGCCGATCACCGGCTGCTGGTGCAGCTCGTCCACGCCCCACAGCAGCACGCCCGCGCCGCCGGCGGCGGAGGTGGCGGCCAGCGTCATCGCCAGCGGCTGCGAACGCGGCCCGCGCGGGCTCTCGCCGGCCTCACCCCGCGAGGCCATCCGGAGCGCGGGGACGAGCATCACCAGCGCGGGCACCACCAGCGGGATGATCCCGTAGAAGACGAACCGCCAGCCCCACTCCTTCGCGACGGCCCCCGCCACGGCGGGCCCGACCATCGAGGGCACGACCCAGGCGGCCGACAGCGCCGCGAAGACCTTGGGCCGCACGACCGCCGGGTAGACCCGGGCGATCATGACGTACAGCGCCACGATCGAGGAACCGGCGCCCAGCCCCTGGACGGCCCGCGCCACCAGGAACAGCTCCTTGGCGTCCGCCGCGCCGGCCAGCGCCATCCCGGCGACGAACAGCACCACCCCGACGAGGAACGGCAGGGGGTAGCCGCGCCGGTCCGACCAGAGCCCGGCGACCACGTTGGCGAACAGGCTGGCGATGAGGAAGGCGGAGAAGCTGATGCCGTAGAGGTTGAGCGCGTCGAGGTCCGCCGAGACCGCCGGCATGACGACGCCGACCGACATGCCCTCGAAGGCGATCAGCGTGACCACCAGAAGGATCCCCAAGGTGGCGGTGCGGTACTGGGGCCCGAGGATGGGGGGTGAGGTGTCGGGAGCGTCGATTGCCTTCGGTGCTGTCACCTACACATCGTAATTGGCCCCAAACTACGCATCTGCGCTGCGTCGGTAGGCCGTCCACATCTCGTGCATGCGGTCGGCCTGGCCCTGGGTGAACTCCGACATGCACCGGTCGTGGGTGTAGTCCATGTAGTTGCGCATCGGGTCGGAGCCGGCGTGGGTGCAGGTGTCCTTGCCCTCGGGGCAGCCCTCGGTCGCGCGGGCCTCGGGGGCGGTGTCGGCGATGCCGTCGCCCGGCTCGTCGCAGCCGTTCTCGAAGGTGTGGAACAGGCCGAGCCAGTGGCCGATCTCGTGGACGCCGGTGTAGCCCTTGTCGTAGTTGGTCATCGGGCCGCCGGGCAGGCTGCGCCAGTCGATCACGACGCCGTCGAGGGCGGGGGCGCCGGCGTACCAGTAGGGGTAGCTGGCGAAGCCCAGCATGAGCTCGCTGAGCTGGGCGATGTAGAGGTTGAGCGTCTGGGCGCCGCCCTGGTGCAGGCGGGTCTTCATGTCCTTCTCGCCGCCGACGGGGTCGGTGAACCAGCCGGCGTTCTCCTTGACGGAGACCGACTCCAGCTTGAAGCGCACGCCGGTGTCGACGCCTCCGTTGCGGCCGGCGTAAGCGGCGTTGAGCACGTCGATCTGGGCCTTGACCGCCTGCTCGGAGACCTTGCGGCGGCCGTCGGTGAGGACGACCACCCTGGTCGGCACGGTGATGCGCGCAGGCACGGCCACCCCGCGCAGCCGGACCTTCAGCTCGGCCATGACCTTGGCGACGTCCTCGGGGAGCGGCGAGCGCGGGCCGGTCGCCTTGGGCATGCCCGCGTTCGGACGCACGGTCGGACGGGCGGTCGGGCGCACAGCCGGACGTGCGGCCAGGCGTGCGGCCGACGATTCGCAGCGCGACGTCGGCGTGGCGTCGAGCGGGAGCGGCGGGGCGAGCCCGGCCGCCAGCAGGCATGCCAACGAGACGGCGGTCGCGCGCCGGGCCATGCAATCCCCCCGTGACGGTATGGGCTGGTCAGATTACCGACCGTAGCCTTACCCGAGGGGATTGGGCTTCAGCAACACTCACTGCTTCTTGTCGTCGTCCCCGCCGCCCGACGGAAGACCTTCGTAGATCTCCTTGCACTCGGGGCAGACCGGGTATTTCTTCGGGTCCCGACTGGGCACCCAGACCTTGCCGCACAGGGCTCGGATGGGTGTGCCCGTCACCATGCTCTCGGTGATCTTGTGCTTGTCCGCGTAGTGGGCGAAGCGCTCGTGGTCGCCGTCACCGTGAGAGGTGCGCGGCGTGGTCTCCTGCTCAGGGAGGATCTTCGTGCTCACCCCTCCGAGTTTATGCCCGCCGGCGAGCGCTTCCGCGTTCCGCGTCGGCGTGGCAGCGCGGCGAGCCCGGGGAGCCAGCCGAGCACGATTCCCCAGATCAGCCCCAGGGCCAGGCCGCCGCCGAGATAGCCCAGATAGGCGCCGATCCCGGCCTGCGCGACCGTGGCGAGCAGGGCCGCGCGCAGCAGGTTCACCACGACCGCGGCGGCCAGGAACCTGCCCCAGGTGCGCCAGAAGCCGCCGCGCGTGGCCGCCACCGCGCCGACCAGGGCGAGCGCCAGGACCGTGTCGGCGAGCGTGAGCAGCCACGTCGTCTCGCCGAGGGGGACGACGCGCAGGCCCGGCAGCGCGTACGGGGCCCCGACCGCGGACGGCACGGCCAGGTAGCCGACCCTCGTGACCAGGGCCGCGCCGAACAGACCGAACCCCAAGACGATCAAGAAGGCGACGATCGCCGGCAGGCTATTGCGAACAAGGCTCATGTTCGGCAGGCTAGCCGCGTCCATGATTCTGATGGAAGACCCCATTTCCCGGCATCCGCGGAGATCAGATGAAGCGTGCCAGGTTGCTCGCGACGACAGCCGTGCTCGTCCTGCTGGCCGGAGGCGCCGTCGCCGCCGCGACCAGGGACGCTCCCCCGTCCACGCCCCGCTACGTCACCGACGACCGGGGACGGGCGCTGATCCTGCACGGCTTCAACACGGCGGGCAGCGCCAAGGGCGCCCCCGACGCCCTGCCCGAGCTGACCCCGGACGACATCGACCGCGAGTACCGGGACATGGGCACCAACTTCGTGCGGTTCCTCATGCAGTGGCGGGCCGTGGAGCCCTCCCCCGGCACCTATGACACGAAATATCTGGACAAGGTGGCTGAGCGGGTGCGGTGGTACTCCGACCGCGGCTACCAGGTCATGCTCGACATGCACCAGGACCTGTGGGGCAACGGCATCACCCCCACCGGCGTCGCCGGCAACGGCGCGCCCGGCTGGGCCACCCACACCGACGGCCTGCCGGTGGCCACCGACCACTTCACCTGGGAGATGTACTACCTGGAACCCGGCGTCATCCGGGCCTTCGACCACTTCTGGAACACCACCGGCGAGCACCCCGAGCTGATGGACCACTACGCCAGGGCGTGGGCGGCGGTCGCGGCCCGCTTCAAGGACGTGCCGGGCGTTCTGGGGTACGACCTGATGAACGAGCCGTGGGGCGGCTCGGTCCAGGGCGCGGCGTTCGAGACCGGCCCCCTGGCCACCCTCTACCGCAAGAGCATCGACCGGATCAGGGCGGTCGACCAGGACAGCTGGATCTTCCTGGAGCCGCAGGCTGTGGGCGTCAACTGGGGGCTGCCGTCGTCGCTGCCGCGCTTCGACGACCCGCGCGGCGGGCCGCCGCGCATCGCCTTCGCCCCGCACGTCTACCCGCTGCCGCTGGACCTCGGGGACGACTACGCCGCGGGCTCCAAGGAGTGGACCGACCGCACGCTGGGCTGGTGGCGCGACAACATCGCGCGGACGGCCGAGCGCATGGGGGCGCCCGTCCTGCTGGGCGAGTTCGGGCTGGACATGACCCGGCCGGGCGCGTCCGACCTGGTGCGGAAGGTCCAGGGGCTGAGTGACGAGGTGGGCACCGGCATGGCCTACTGGTCGCGGGACGCCGACGCCTGGGGGCCGTACGACGTGAAGGGGAAGGCCACCGCGTTGCCGGGCGCGTACGTCAGGGCGTACCCGAGGGCGATCGGCGGCGTCCCGATCAGCGTCGCCTACGGCGAGAACCGCCTCCAGGTGGTCTTCGACGCCAACGAGACCGGTCCCACCGAGATCTACCTGCCCGAGCGCGGCTTCCCGAACGGCGGCCGGGTGGACGGCGGCACCGCCGCCTGGAACGCCGCGAGGCGCATCCTGACGGTCACCACCAAGACCTCGGGCCGCGTCGTCCTGACCGTCACCCCCGCGTAACCGGGCCCGGACAGCGGAACGGCCCCCGCCACGCAGGCGGGGGCCGTTCCGGCGGGACGCGGTCAGCCCATGTGGACCGGCGCGCCCTCGCTCTTCCGCCCGGCCTTGACGAACAGCGTCAGCAGGGCCGTCAGCACCGCGACACCGGTGCTGACCAGGAAGGCGAGGTGCATGCCGTCCATGAACGAGTGGTGCACGGCGTCGGTGACCACCTGCGGCAGCCCGGGAGGCGCCGCGCCGAACGCGGCGGCCTTCTCCAGCAGCGGGAGCTGCGCGGGCGGGATCGCCTGCGCCGCCGGGCCGAGGTAGCCGGGCAGGGTGTCGGCGATCTCGCCGGCCATCACGGCGCCCAGGATCGCGGTGCCGAGCGCGCCGCCGACCTGCATGGCCGACTGCTGCACGCCACCCGCGACACCGCTCAGCTCGACCGGCGCGTTGCCCACGATGATCTCGGTCGCGCCGACGAACACCGGCGAGAGACCGAAGGCCAGCAGCACGAACGGCAGGCCGCTCTCGATGAACGAGGCGTCGATGCTGAGACGCGACATGAGGAACATCGAGCACGCCGTGATCAGCAGACCGGCGGCCATCGTGATCTTCGGCCCGAGCTTGCCGATCGCCATGCCGGCCAGCGGCGAGGCCACGATCATGCCCGCGCTCATCGGCAACATCCGCAGACCGGCCTCCAGCGGGGTCAGGCCGTGCACGCCCTGGAAGAAGAAGCCCAGGAAGAACATCGCGCCGAACATGGCGAACGCGACCATCATCATCAGCAGGGTGCCGATCGAGATCGAGGCGTTCTTGAACAGCGACAGCGGCACCAGCGGCTGCTTGGCCCTGCTCTGCCAGAAGATGAACGCGGCGATGAGCACGACGAACGCGCCGATGAAGGTCAGCGTCGTCGAGTCGCCCCAGCCCCACTCGGGGGCCTTGATGATCGTCCAGACCAGCGAGAACATCGCGCCCGACAGCAGCAGCACGCCGAGCCAGTCGATCCTGGCGAACGTCTGGACGCGGTTCTCCTTGATCAGGAAAATGCCCATGATCAGCGCGACGATGCCCACCGGGGCGTTGATGAAGAAGACCGACTCCCAGCTCACCTTCTCCACCAGCACGCCGCCCACGATCGGGCCGGCGGCGCTGGACAGGCCGATGATCGCACCCCAGGCGCCCATGGCCTGGTTCAGCTTCTCACCGGGGAAGGCGCCACGCAGCAGGGCCAGGGCGGCCGGCTGGAGCAGGGCGCCGAACAGGCCCTGCAGCACCCGCAGGCCGATCAGCGCGCCGACCGGCGACACGCCGGGAACGATGTCGGCCAGTTCCTGGCTGAGACCGATGCCGATCGAGGACAGGGCGAAGCCGGTCACGCCGATCAGGAAGACGCGCTTGTGCCCGAACAGGTCGCCGAGCTTGCCCGCCGTGATCAGGAACACGGCCAGCGCGAGCAGGTAACCGCTGGTCACCCACTGCAGGTCGGACAGCGACGCCTTCAATTCCATCTGGATGACGGGGTTGGCGATGCCCACCACCGTGCCGTCCAGCATCACCATGATGACGCCGAGGCTGACCGCCAACAGCACCAGCCACGGGTTTCCGCCACCTGTCCCCGTCTTACCGAGGCCGGGCGACGACGGTTCGACGACCGCCTTCGCGTTAGCCATAAGGTCCCCCTCAGTCACATACCGCTCAACTGCGGCATAGGTCTCGTAAGCCTCAGGTAGGGTATGTCAGGCGATGACTTATGACAAACGATTTTAAAAAGACGCCGCATGACTTCTGGCACACTGTGACAGAAAGGTGGCGAAGGGGTGTCCGCTGTGGGTCTACGGGAACGCAAGAAGGAGAAGACGCGCCTCGCGCTCCTCGACGCGGCGCTCGATCTGTTCCTCGAACAAGGATACGAGTCCACCACGATCGAGCAGATAGCGGGGGTCGTCGAAGTCTCTCCCCGCACCTTCTTCCGCTACTTCACCAGCAAGGACCATCTCGTTCTGTGGTTCCACGACCACGGTGAGGAGCTCCTGCTGGAGGAGTTCGCCGCTCGTCCCGCGGACGAGCCCCCGTTCACGTCGCTCATGCACGGCCTGCGGGCCATGGTGGACGACATGCAGGGGTCAACGCCGGAGGACACCGAGAGGTTCCTGAAACTGCGGCAACTATTCGATAAATATCCACATCTGGTGGGACAGTCGGTGGCCCGGGGCGCCATGACGGAGACCCGGCTGGCCGAGGCCGTCGCCGCCCGCAGGGGGGTCGCCCCCGAGGACGATCAGCTGACGTACCTGATCGTGGCGTTCGCGATGTCCACCATGCGCATCGGCTTCGAGTGCCCCCGCAGGGAGACCACCATGCCGGAGATCGTCTCGCGCATCTCCGAGGCGATCGCGCTGGCCGAGGCGTCGCTGCGGCCCGGCTGGGACACCCGCCCGGCGGCCTAGTTCATCGTGGGGTCGTCGGGGCAGGTCGCCACGAAGGCCAGCTCGCCCGGCTGGCGGCGCAGCACGTGCCGCCAGAGCGAGCCGGGGTCGCCGTGGAAGGTGTCGCCGGCCTCGGAGTCGACGACGTACCAGGCGCCTTCGGCGATCTCGCTCTCCAGCTGGCCGGAGGTCCAGCCGGCGTATCCGGCGAAGATCCGCATCTGCGCGATCTCGTCCTGGAGGATCTCGGGAGGCGCGTCGAGATCGACCGTGCCCAGGCGGGAGACGGCCGGGGTGCCGGCGTGGAGCCTGCGCCAGCCGAGCGGCTCCTCCCCGCTCGGCACCGCCGCGAGGGCGAGGGCGCTGTCGGTCTGCACCGGACCGCCCTCGAACAGCACCGGCGGCCCGGTCACCAGCGGGTCCCAGACCGGCAGCACCTGCGTGACCGAGATGTCGCTCGGCCGGTTGAGCACCACGCCGAGCGTGCCGCCGTCGTGGTCGTGTTCCAGGATCAGCACGACGCTACGCCGGAAGTTGGGGTCGTCAAGAAGCGGCGTCGCCACCAACAAACCGCCGACGTAGATCGCTTCCGCCATACCTCCATCATGAGGGGTGTGACGGGCTTCCGCTCCCCCGGCTCGGTCATGTTACTTTCTGTGCGCTTATGGGCACGATCTGTGGCAAAGATCACGCTTGCGGGGCTCGGGAGGAGCACATGCGCATCGGTACACGTCTCGTCCTGGCCGTCCTTCCCGTGGGCGCGGCCCTGCTGCTCCCGTCGGCCGCGCAGGCGTGGCCGCTGCCCGACCGGGGTGACCCGTTCACGATGACGACCGACCGGATCGCGTGCGGCTCGGGGTCCGTACGGGTCACGCTGCGCAACCAGACCCCCCAGCTCGCCCGGTTCGACCTGCGGGTGGACGCGCGCAGCGTGGCGACCGGCTCGATCCCGGCCCGCAAGCAGGTGGTCAGGACGGTCCGGATCGACCGGGGCACCACCCGCGAGATCGAGGCGTTCTCGGTCACCGACACTCATCCCGACACGCTGCTCGACTCCACCCGGGTGCGCAACGACTGCGCCTGGGGGCGGGAGCGCAGGCACGGCCGCCTGCCGTACACCGGGCCGCCGTCCGACCTGTGGGGCAAGCTGGCCACGGCGGCCGGGCTGGTGGTGATGGGCGGGATCATGTGGTGGTACGGCTCCGTCTGGCCCCGTTCGGTCCCCGACGGCCCCCTGTGACCCCGCCCGCGCGAGAGGCGCCGTCGTGCCGCGTCAGGCGTCCCGCGGGACGAACGCGCCCGCCCGCGCCGCGGCCAGCGTGCGCAGCACCGCGTCCCGGGCGACCTCCAGGTCCACCGGCTCCTTGGTGACGAGCAGGCGGTAGTAGAGCGGCGCGGAGATCGCCCGGATCACCTCCATGCCGTCGGTGCCCTCGGGCAGCTCACCCCGTTTCACCGCGAGGTCGACGACCTTCGCCCACTCCTCGATGCGCCGCAGGTAGAACGCGCGCAACGCCTGGACGGCCTGCGCGTCGGAGGTGCCCGCCGCGATCACCGCCTGGAACGTGGCCCCGAGCCGGTGGTCGGTGACCGCGCCCACGACGGCCGTGGCGTTGGCCAGCAGGTCGCCCTCGATGGATCCCGTGTCGGCGTGCGGTGACGACTGCTCGGCCAGCTCGGTCATCAGGTCCGTCACCAGCCCGGCCCTGCTGCCCCAGCGCCGGTAGACCGTGGTCTTGCCCACGCCGGCCCTGGCCGCCACCTGGTCCATGGTCAGCCCATGGAAACCGTGCTCGACCAGCTCGTCCTGAGTGGCCTCCAGCACGGCCGCGCGCACGCGCGCGGTGCGGCCCCCTGGCCGCACAGTCCCCGCCAAACGGGACTCTTGCTCCATTAATGCCCCTTTCATGCTCTCGTCGTGCCGCATCTCAACGGAACAGATGTCCCATCAGGGGGCTGGCATGACCGTGCTCGCCGATCGGCCCCGATCCGATCGCATGACGTCCGCGCAACGGCCGGTTCTGGCGCTCCCGCCGGGGCCCCAGTTCCCGCTCGCCGTGGACTTCTCCATTCTGAACGTGGCGCTGCCGATGATCGGTTCAGGTCCCGGCTTCGCGCCCGCACTCGCGGTCGGCGGGAGCGCTGATTTCCGGTAAGCGTTCGGCAATGTCGAACCGATCTGCGCTAGGGTGGCCGCCGTGGGAGAGACGATTCAATCGGTGGAACGGGCGGCCGCGATCCTGCGACTGCTCGCATCCGGCCCCCGCCAGCTCGGCGTGGCCGAGCTCGCCAGGGCGCTGGGCCTGCCCAAAGGCACGCTCCACGGCATCCTGCGCACGCTGGTCCGCGTCGGCTTCGTCGAGCAGGACGCCGCCACCGGCAAGTACCGGCTCGGGGCCACCCTGCTCCACCTGGGCAGCAGCTACCTCGACGTCAACGAGCTGCGCACCCGCTCGATCAACTGGGCCGACGCCCTGGCCGGGCGGAGCAGGGAGAGCGCCTGGATCGGCACCCTGCACGAGGGGCACGTGCTGGTGATCCACCACGTGTTCCGCCCCGACGACAGCATGCAGACCCTCCAGGTCGGCACCTACCTGCCGACGCACGCCAGCGCGCTCGGCAAGGTGCTGCTCGCCTACGACCCGTACGGGGAGTCGCTCGCGGCCCCGCCGCTGCCGGCCTACACCGACCGGACGCTGGTCGACGCCGCCAAGCTGGAGGAGGACCTGGAGCAGGTCCGGGCCAGGGGGTGGGCGGCCGAGATGGAGGAGCTCACCGAGGGCGAGGTCGCCATCGCCGCCCCGATCAAGGACCCGCGCGGCCTCGTGGTGGGCGCCATCGGCATCCGCGGCGCGGTCGAACGGCTGACCTCCGACGGCGCCCTGACCATGGAGTACGTCTCCTACGTCCGCGACGCCGCCCGCGCGATCACCCGCGATCTGGCCAGATGACCGGTTGAACAACACCGGGGCAAACACGTAACATCGCTCACATCGTTCGACAATGTCGAACCCCGACTCCCAAGCGAGGAACCTCGTGCCTCGACCGCACTACATCGCAGCCATCGACCAGGGCACCACGTCCAGCCGGTGCATCGTCTTCGACCAGGCCGGCAACATCGTCACCGTCGCCCAGCGCGAGCACCGCCAGATCTTCCCCAAGCCGGGCTGGGTCGAGCACGACGCCGAGGAGATCTGGCAGTCGGTCCGGACCGTCATGGCCGAGGCCACCGAGGGGCTCGACATCGCCGCGCTGGGCATCACCAACCAGCGCGAGACCACCGTCCTGTGGGACCGGGAGACCGGGCGTCCCGTCTGCCCCGCGATCGTGTGGCAGGACACCAGGACCGACACGCTCACCCGCGCGCTCGCCGAGCACGAGGGGCTGTTCAAGGAGAAGGCCGGCCTGCCGCTGACCACCTACTTCTCCGGGCCGAAGATCCGCTGGCTGCTCGACGCGTACGACCTGCGCGAGCGGGCCGAGCGCGGCGAGGTGCTGTTCGGCACGATGGACAGCTGGCTGCTGTGGAACCTGACCGGCCGCCACCTGACCGACGTGACCAACGCCAGCCGCACGATGCTGATGAACATCCACACGCTGAGCTGGGACGACGACCTGCTCGCCGCCCTCGGCGTGCCGCGCGCGATGCTGCCGGAGATCCGCCCGTCCGCCGAGGTCTACGGCCACACCGCGGCCGGCGTGCCGGTGGCCTCCGCGCTCGGCGACCAGCAGGCGGCGCTGTTCGGCCAGACCTGCTTCGAGCCCGGCGAGACCAAGAGCACCTACGGCTCGGGCAGCTTCCTGCTGATGAACACCGGCCAGGACCCCGTCGTCTCCCGGCACGGCCTGCTGACCACCGTCGGCTACCAGATCGGCGACGGCCCGGCCACGTACGCGCTGGAGGGCGCGATCGCCGTCACCGGCTCGCTGGTGCAGTGGCTGCGCGACAACCTGGGCCTGATCTCCAGCGCCGCCGAGATCGAGACGCTGGCCAAGACCGTCGACGACAACGGCGGCTGCTACTTCGTCCCGGCCTTCTCGGGGCTGTTCGCGCCCCACTGGCGCTCCGACGCGCGCGGCGTGATCGCCGGGCTGACCGGGTTCGTCACCAAGGGCCACATCGCGCGGGCCGTGCTGGAGGCCACCGCCTGGCAGACCCGCGAGGTCGTCGACGCGATGAACGCCGACTCCGGCCTCGACCTGACCACCCTGCGCGCCGACGGCGGCATGACGGCCGACAACCTGCTCATGCAGACGCTGGCCGACGTGCTGGCCGTCCCCGTGATCAGGCCGATGGTCGCCGAGACCACCGCGCTCGGCGCCGCGTACGCCGCCGGCCTGGCCACCGGCTACTGGCCCGACCTCGACAGCCTGCGCGCCAACTGGCACAAGGCGTCGGAGTGGCGGCCGGAGATCGACGAACAGGTCCGCGCGCGGGAGTACCGCAATTGGAAGAAGGCCGTGGCCCGCACCCTCGACTGGGTCGAACAGTAGGACTGGAGCACGTCATGAACATCGCCATCGGCGCCGACCGGGCCGAGATCCGGCACGAGCTCTCCCGCGCCACGTACGACCTGCTGGTGATCGGCGGCGGCATCCTCGGCACCTCCGTCACCTGGATGGCCGCGCAGGCGGGGCTGCGGGTGGCGATGGTCGAGGCGGGCGACTTCGCCGGGGCCACCTCCAGCGCGTCGTCCAAGCTGGTCCACGGCGGCCTGCGCTACCTGCAGACCGGCAACGTCAAGCTGGTCGCCGAGAACCACCGCGAACGCCGCGCCCTGGCCGCCGACATCGCGCCCCACCTGGTCAAACCGCTCAGCTTCCTGGTGCCGATCTACAAGGGCGGCCCGCACGGCGCGGCCAAGCTCGGCGCCGGCGTCTTCCTGTACTCCGCGCTGTCGGTGTTCGGCGACGGCATGGGCAAGGTCATCACGCCGCACCAGGCCATGACCCGCGTCCCCGCGCTGCGCAGCGAGGGCCTGCGCGCCGCCGCCGTCTACGGCGACCACCAGATGAACGACAGCCGCGTCGCCGTCATGACCGTGCGCGCGGCCGTCGACGCCGGGGCGGTCGTGCTCAACCACGCCGAGGTCGTCGGGCTGCGCAAGTCGGGCGGCGCCACGACCGGCAGCGTGACCGGGGCCGAGCTGCGCGACCGCCTCGACGGCACCGAGTTCGGGGTGGACGCCCGGCTCGTCCTCAACGCCACCGGCCCGTGGGTGGACCACCTGCGCCGGATGGAGGACCCGCACGCCGCGCCGAGCATCAGGCTCTCCAAGGGCGCCCACCTGGTCATGCGCCGCCACGACCCGTGGAAGGCCGCGCTCACCACGCCGATCGACAAGTACCGGGTCTCCTTCGCCATCCCGTGGGAGGACCACCTGCTGCTCGGCACCACCGACGAGGCGTACGAGGGCGACCCGGCCGACGTGCGCGCCACCGACGCCGACATCGCCCAGATCCTCGACGAGGCCGGTCACGCCGTGCGCGACTGCCAGCTCCGCCGTGAGGACATCACCTACGCCTTCGCCGGGCTGCGCGTGCTGCCCGGCGGCCCCGGGCAGGTGTCGGCCGCCAAGCGGGAGACCGTGGTGACCAGGGGCGCGGGCGGCATGTTGTCGGTCGCGGGCGGCAAGTGGACCACCTACCGGCACATCGGCAGGCACGTCCTGGACACCCTCTCCCGCCTGCCGGGCCGGCCGCTCGGCGACGACCTGGCCGACATCCTGCCCGCCGTGCCGCTGCCGGGCCTGGCCAGCCCGGACGCCGTCGCCATGCGCCTGTGGACCGAACGCGAGCCGGGCGCCCGCATGGACCCGCTGGTCGCCCGCAACCTGGCCACCCACTACGGCACGATCGCCTTCGACGTGGCCCGGCTCATCCGCGACGACCCCTCGCTCGGCGAGCGCATCCACCCTGACGGGCCCGACATCTGGGCCCAGGCCGTCTACGCCCGCGACCACGAGTGGGCGGCCACCGTAGACGACGTCGTGCGCCGCCGTACCACGCTCACCGTGCGCGGCCTCGACACGCCCGACGTCCGCACCCGCATCGAGCAGCTGCTCGCCTGACCGTCACCCCGGCCGCGGCGGCGCCCCGCCGCCGCGGCTGCGACGAACGTCACCGCAGTTCACAGGTTCGAAGCGGCCGGTACGGGGAATCCCAGACGTCGCATCCGCCGCCTCCCCGTCGAGGCGGCGGGCCGCCTACCGGCCGAACCCTCTTCTGCCGCCCCTACGGAGGTGACGTCATGTCCGCCAAGTCCCGGCTGCACATCGCGATGGTGGCTCCCCCGCGGTTCGAGAACCCGCCCCGCTCATACGGCGGCGGTGTCAAGGTCATGATGGACGACCTCGCGCGGTCCCTGCTCAGACTGGGCCACCAGGTCACCCTGATCGGCGCTGGCCGGTCGGGCACGTCCCCGCACGTCCTGGCCGCCTACACCGAGCCGCCCTCCCACCCGCTCGACGAACCCGCCCCTAGGGCGGCGGTCCCCGACGTCCGGCCGGCGGACCTGGACGTGGACGTCGTCCACGACCACTCCCCGGCCGGCTCGGTGACCGCCCTGAACCCCCGGATCCCGACGGTGACGACCGTCCACGGCCCGGCCTCGGGCGAGCAGGCCGAACGCTACCGCCGACTCGGCGACTCCGTCGGCCTGGTGTCCACCTCGACGTTCCAGCGCATGCAGGCCCCCGACCTCAACTGGCTGGGCACCGTGCACAACGGCGTGGACCTGAAGAGCTTCCCCTTCCGCGAGCGCAAGGAGGACTACGCGCTCTTCCTCGGCCGGTTCACCCCCGGCAAGGGCGCCCACCTGGCCATCGACGCCGCCCGGCGGGCCGGCCGGCGCATCGTGCTCGCCGGCCGCCTGAACGAGCCGTCCGAGCACGAGTACTTCGACAGCCACATCCGTCCCCGGCTCGGCGACGACGCCGTCTACGTCGGCGAGGCCGACGGACCGCGCAAGCGCGAGCTGCTGGCCGACGCCCACTGCCTGCTCTTCCCCAGCCGCCGGGAGGAGGCGTTCGGCATGGTCATGATCGAGGCCATGGCGAGCGGCACCCCGGTGGTCGCGCTGCGCGGCGGCGCCGTGGGCGAGGTCCTCGTCGACGGCATCACCGGCTACGTCTGCGACGACCCCGCCGACCTGGCCGAGGCGGTCGAGGCCGCGGGCGGCCTGAACCCGGCCGACTGCCGCATGCACGTCAAGCGCAACTTCGACGCGCTCGGCATGGCCATGGGCTACGAGAAGATCTACGAACTGAGCATCCGCGACCGGCGTCCGGCGCCGTACGCCGCCTGAGCCGCGCGTCCCCGTGCGGCGGATCGCCGTCGCACGGGGTGTCGCCCCCGTCCCGGGGGAAGGGGGTAGGCATGCGCACTGCCATGAACGAGGCTCTGATCAGGCATTTCACCGACCTGCGCGACGGCGTCCACGGCGGCGTCACCGCGCGGGAGGACAAGGAACGCCTGTTCGCCACGGCGGTCGAGCTGCTCGACCCGGTGGCGCGGGCGACGCTGGACGAGTTCAACGCCGACCTGCTCCTCGGCACGGGGCAGGTGGTGGCCAGCGGGCTCACCAGGTCTCAGGAGGGCGGGCTCAACGCCATGTGGTCGCTCACCTGGCCGGAGCAGCGCGACAAGGACATCCTGCCGATCGCGATCGTGGCCCACTACGGCGCCGACTTCCACCACCCGCACCTGCGCGGCAACACGGTCGGCGACTGGCCGCTGAACGTCTTCGACCACTCGGACGCGGCGGGCCAGCTCACCACCCTGCGCGCCATCGCCGCCGCCGACGCCCACAACCTGGTCTTCCAGGAGAGCTACCGCCTCATCCCCGCCATCACCCACACGTAGACGGTTCGCTCAGCGGCTTCTCTCCTCACGGCCCTCTCGCGCTTTTCTCTCCTCACGGCTTCGCGTGGTCAGGCCACCCGCCGTACTCCGGCCGGTGACCTTCCATGTCACGCCCTCTGACCCTTCACCGGCGCGCCGCCGTGACGGTGCGCTCTGTGGGCCGCCTGGGTGCGGGGCCGAGCCTGCTGGGTCGGCCCCCGTGTCTCACGCCTCCGTGAAGCCCCGCGCCCGGCCGCCGGCGCTCTCGCGGACGGCGGCGGCCACCGCCGTGGCCACGTCGGGGTGGAAGACGCTCGGCACGATGTAGTTGGGGCCCAGCTCCTCCGGGGTCACCACGGCCGCCAGCGCGCCCGCCGCGGCCAGCAGCATCTCCTGCGTCACCCCGCCGGCCTGCGCGTCGAGCAGGCCGCGGAACACGCCCGGGAAGGCCAGCACGTTGTTGATCTGGTTGGGGTAGTCGGAGCGGCCGGTCGCCACCACGGCGGCGTGCTCGCGCGCGTCGTCGGGCGAGACCTCGGGCTCGGGGTTGGCCAGCGCGAACACCACGGCGTCCTTGGCCATCGTCGCGATGTCGTCGCCGGTCAGGATGCCGGGCGCGGACACGCCCACGAACACGTCGGCGTCCTTGACCGCGCCGCGCAGGTCGCCCGCGTAGCCGTCGGCGTTGGTGTGCTCGGCGATCCAGCGCAGCGAGTCGTCGAGGTCGTCGCGGCCCTTGTGCACGGCGCCCAGGTAGTCGCAGACCACCACGTTGCGGGCGCCGGCGGCCAGCAGCAGCCGCAGCACCGCGTTCCCGGCCGCGCCGGCGCCGGCCATCGTGATCCGGACGTTCTCGATGGACTTGTTCACCACGCGCAGCGCGTTGGTCAGCGCCGCCAGCACGCAGATCGCCGTGCCGTGCTGGTCGTCGTGGAAGACCGGGATGTCCAGCAGCTCGCGCAGCCGGCGCTCGACCTCGAAGCAGCGCGGCGCGCCGATGTCCTCCAGGTTGATGCCGCCGAACCCGGGCGCGATCAGCTGCACGGTGCGGACGATCTCGTCGACGTCCTGGGTGTCGAGGCAGATCGGCCAGGCGTCGATGCCCGCGAACCGCTTGAACAGGGCCGCCTTGCCCTCCATGACCGGCAGCGCGGCCTCCGGCCCGATGTTGCCCAGGCCCAGCACCGCCGACCCGTCGGTGACCACGGCCACCGAGTTGCGCTTGATCGTCAGGCGCCGCGCGTCCTCCTTGTTCCTGGCGATGGCCATCGACACGCGCGCCACGCCCGGGGTGTAGGCCATGGACAGCTCGTCGCGGTTGCGCAGCGGCACCTTCGACTTCATCTCGATCTTGCCGCCGAGGTGCATGAGGAACGTGCGGTCGGAGACCTTGTGGATGACGACGCCCTCGACCGCCTCCAGCTGGTCGACGATGGCCTGCGCGTGGTCGGTGTCACGCGCGGCGCAGGTGACGTCGATGCGGAGCTTCTCGTGGCCCGCGTTGGTGACGTCGAGGGCGGTCACCACGCCTCCGGCCGACTCTACGGCGTGGGTGAGCTGGCTCACGGCCTTGCCGCCTGCGGGCACCTCAAGACGCACGGTTATGGAGTACGACACACTCGGGACGGTCGCCACGTCAATCGCTCCTTCGGGACTGACCAAGAAGTCATCCAAGGATAGGGGGCATCAGGTCAACCCAGTGCCGTCGCTGCGGTGACGATGAGATCGACACACGCGGGGACGGGAATCGTCGTGCTGTCGAGCACGAGGTGATAGTGGCACGGATCACCCGGATCCGCCCGGTAGAAGTGGCGGACGTAGGCCGTCCTGGCCCGGTCGTTGTCCTCGATGACGGCCCGCGCCTCCCGCTCGCTCGTGCCGCTCAGCGTGGCCGTCTGGCGGACCCGGCGCTTGAGCGGCGCGTCGAGCCTGACATGGAGGGCGCCGGGATGGTCGGCCAGCACCAGGGCGCCGGCACGGCCCAGGAAGACTCCCCCCTGGGCCAGGGCCATCTCCTTCATCATGCGCTCGGTGCGCCGGACGAACTCCTCGGGCGGCAGCGGCATCGCGCCGGGGACGTACATGTCCACGCCGCCGAAGGTGACCGTGGGCAGCCGGATGGCGCCCGACAGCAGCCTGCCGAGGCCGTGTTCGGCGCGGTCGTCGTGGGCCAGCGCCTCCTCCAGCGTGCAGCCGAGCTCCTTGGCCACCGCGCTGGGGATGGCACGGTCGACGAAGGGCACGCCGAGCCGTTCGGCGACGGCCGGGCCGATGTGGCTGCCGGCCGTGCCGTAGGCCGCGGAGATCGTGACGACCCGCATACCTCCAGGCTAGAACAGGGCGCTCGCCAATGCTCTACGCGCTTTTGCCAAAGATGGGTCGTCTGACGGCAACGCGTCGAAAAGTCCGAGCAAGTGCTTTCTGGCCCGGTCACGGTCGTCGCCCGACGTGCGCTTGACCACGGCCACGACCCGCTCGAACGCCTCGTCGACCGCGCCGGAGAGCATCTCCAGGTCGGCGGCCAGCAGCTGCGCGTCGATGTCGGACGGGTCCTGGGCGCGCCGCTGCACGTCGGCCGGGTCGGCCGCGGAGGTGCGCTTGATCAGGCCGACGCCCGCCAGGCCCATCTTGGCGTCCTCGTCGCCGGGGACGCGGGCCAGCAGGCGCCGGTAGGCCGCCTCGGCCGCGTCGAGGTCGCCGGCGTCGATGGCCTGCTCGGCCGCCACCAGGTCGGGGTCGGCGGGCGGCCCGGCGGGCTCCTGCGGCCCCTCCTCGGCCGCCGGCGGCCGGGCGTCGGGGTTGGCCTGGTAGAACTGCTCGACCGCGCCCATCAGCTCGTCGAGCCAGCGGCGCACCTCCTGCTCGGGCAGCACCTGCTGGAAGCCGGTGACGGCCTGCCCCTGGAAGATGGCCAGCACGGTCGGCACGGCCTGCACCCGCAGCGCCTGCGCGATCTGGGGGCTGGCGTCGACGTTGACCTTGGCCAGCACGGCCCGGCCGCCCAGGTCGCCGATCACCTTCTCCAGCACCGGGCTGAGCTGGGCGCTGCCGGGCGCCCTCGGCGACCACAGGTCGAGCACCACCGGCACGGTCATCGACCGGTCGATGACGTCCGTCGTGAACGTCTCCTCGGTCACGTCGACGACCGAGGCGGAGGTGGCCCCCTGGGGACCGGCGGCCTCCCGCCGGGCCTGGGCCTCCAGTGCCTGTTTGCGCGCGCCCAGGTCCACAGCTCCGTAGAGCGACCCGGGCCTAGAGAAGTCCGCCATGCTCCTCATCTTGCCGCATGGACGCGCCCGCGAAGTCACCCGCCGCCACCCTCAGCGTGCGGAGCTGGTCGAAGATCTGGCGGAGTTCGTCCTCGGCGTACATCGTGAGGCCGAACTCGGCGGCCATCAGGTCGTCGGTGGCCCGGCGCACGACCTCCCTGCCCTTGCCGGTGATCTCGGCCAGCACGCCGCGTCCGTCGCGGGGGTTGGGCAGGCGGCAGACGAACCCGGACTTCTCCAGCCTGTCCACCGTGTTCGTGACGCTGGTGGGGTGGACCATGAGCCGTTCGCCGATCTTCCACAGCGGCAGCGAGCCGGTGTGGCTGAAGGTCAGCAGGACCAGGGCCTCGTAGCGGGCGAAGGTGAGGTCGTGGGGTTTCAGCAGCGAGTCGAGCTGCGACAGCAGGATCTGCTGCGCTCTCATGATCGAGGTGACCGCGGCCATCGCGGAGGAAGGCCCGAAGCGGGCACGCCAGCTCTCCGCGGCGCGGTCGATGGGATCGAACGGCAGATTGAGCGGCTTCGGCTGGGACACAGCGCTACGGTAGCGTGCCTCTCGTCCCGGTTTCGTCGGGCCACCTGGAGCGACAGGCTTCACCGCTTGACCAAGAATCCGACCGTCAATCATCACGCTCCGTTATGGTTCTCTCACGTAAGGTGACGCGGAAGCCAAGTCCATCTGCCGTGGGGACGGGTCTGGGCTGGCATTCTTCCGCTTTGCCGAGGGCACGGGGGGTGCTTGGTGAACATCAACGGGATACAGGGTGCGTGAGCACGCGGGCGTTACACGCGAGGAGCTGAAGCACAGCGCGGCCGTGACAGTGGCAGTGCTGCTCGCTCTCGGCCTGGTCGCAGCGTGGAACGTCCTGATACCAGGCGTCGACGCGTGGGAGAACATCCTGGCCGCGGTCATCGGCTCGCTGCGGATGACCGGGCCGGTGGCGGCCGCGTTCGCCGCGTGGGTGGCGCTGCGCAAGCGGCGCGCCCTGCGCGGGCGGTCGCTCACGACCTGGCGGGCGCTCAAGGCGCCGCTGGCGATCGTGGTGGTGGTGCTGGGCTCGTTCGGCGCGACGGTGCTGGTGCTGGCGGTCAAGACCGTGCTCACCGACCAGGCGGGGCGGCTCAGCCTGTCCGGCCTGGGCATGGGCATGGCCGGCCTGGCGCTCTACGCGGTGATCGGGTGGGTGGCCGGCTGGGTCGTGCCCAAGGCGCTCACCCCGCCGATCACGGGGCTGGCCTGCTACGTCGCCTTCTCCTGGCTGGCCGACGACCGGGGGCTGGCCGACCGGCTGGTGCCGGGCACCGGCGAGCCGTACGACCTGTTCCAGGGGCTGGGCGGGGCGCCGTTCTTCGACCAGACGATCTGGCTGCTCGGCATCACCTGCGCGCTGCTGCTCGGCTGGGCGGCGCTGGTGACCAGGCAGGCCCTGGTGCTGGCGTGCGCGCTGCTGGCGGTGCTGGCGGCGGGCATGGGCGTGTCGCGGATGCTGGCCCACCCCAAGCCGGCCGCGGCCGAGGACATCGCCTACGCCTGCCAGGAGTGGCCGATCACGGTCTGCCTGCATCCCGGCATGCGGGCCGGGCAGACCGAGCTGGGCGCGGTGTTCACGCAGATCGCCTCGCGCCTGGCCGGCACGCCGGCCGCGTTCACGCGGGTGGAGCAGCGGCCGCTGGACGAGCCGCTGAAGCCCTCCAACGGCCTGGCGCCGATCCACGTGCCCGACCTGTCGGCGGGGTTCGCCGAGGAGGCGGCCTACGAGTACATCGACGCGCTGGCCGCCCGCTGCCCCGGCACGCCGGCCGACGGCTACCGGGAGATCGTGATGGCCTGGCTGCGCGGCGAGCCGCTGCCCGGCGGCCCGCTGCCCGAGCACCAGTACGCCGCGTCCTGGTTCTCCGGTCTCGACGAGCACCAGCGCAGGGAGTGGCTGCGCATGTTCTACAGCGACTTCCAGGCCTGCCGCCTGTCCAGCACGCACTTCGGCGGCGGTCCGGCCCCCAGCGCCGTCATCACGCCCCCCACCGGCGCCACGCCCGAGAGCAGCCACGTCTACCCGGTCTATCCCGACCCCGGCACGGCGGGCACCACCGGCTGAGGACGAAGATGTCACCCCGCGGGTGGCACTGATGATCGCCGAGCGGGTAGTCATGCCCCATGACGACTTCCCAGACGACGTCGCCGGACCTGGCTCCCCGGCGGCGGCGCAGGTGGCGATACGCGGCGGGGTTCCTCGTCCTGGCGGTCCTGCTCGTGGTGGGCGGCCGGCTGGCCTGGACCTGGCTCAACCCGTTCGGAGAGCAGACCGTCGACCGCAGCCAGCCGGTGCTGCTGCAGTCCATCAAGGACCTCAGCCGGTTCGAGGCGGCCACGGGCACCTTCCAGGTCGTCGTCGACCTGGAGAAGGACGCCAACTTCCTGCCCGACGCGGTCAAGGGCACCCGCACGCTGTTCGTGGGCGCGGGCGGCGTCGACGCCTACGTCGACTTCTCGGCCATGGGGGCGGGCGCGGTGACCGTGAACAAGGAGCGCACCGAGGCCACCGTCCGCCTCCCGCGCGCCCAGCTGGAGAAGCCCAACCTGGACAACAGCCGCTCGTACGTGTTCGCCCAGCAGCGCGGCCTGCTCGACCGCGTCCAGGACTTCCTGTCGGGCTCCCCGGGCGACCAGCGCGAGCTCTACCTGCTGGCGGAGAAGAAGATCACCGAGGCGGCCGTGGCCAGCGACCTGCGGGCGCGGGCCGACGCCAACACCAGGTCGATGCTCACCGGCATGCTCAAGTCGCTCGGGTTCGCCAAGGTGACCGTGAAGTTCACCGACGAGCCCTGACGGGCCGCCTTACCCTGCCTGCGGACCGCTCCACCTCGGGTGGGGCGGTCCGTCCGCGTTCCCGCCTAGGTATGCCGAGGCGTGCTTAGTTCATGGGCGCGTCTGCCTAGGTACCTCCCTACCTGCCCGAACCCCGGCAGATAGGACATCCGCCCGATGTGGCGGGAGGGGCCTTAGGAGGAGTCTTAAGAGTGCAGGGAACAAGGAAACACGAAACAGCAGGAGCATCGGATGAACGCCGAACTCGAGTACTCCGTCATGCAGCACCACGCCGCCGAACTCCGTCGGGCCGCCGCCGAGCAGCGGCGCGTACGGGAAGCGCTGAAGGGACAGCGTTCCGAGCGTCGCCACCGCTCGGTCTTCGCCAAGTTCCTGGCTTCATGACCGTCCACAAGCAGCCCGGCCGCATCCTCCCTCGCGGCCGGGCTGAGATGCCCCCTTAGGGGGCGCGTCCGGCGCCGGATTCCTGGCCGGCCCGAGCGCAGCGTCAGCGACACCCCGGTCCGTTCCTGGTGGACCGGGGTGTCGCGCGTTCACGCCGTACGTCGCGGGGGCTCGTACGGCGTCTGGAAGACACTGACGGAAGATGTCAGGGATCGGCGCATACCGTCCGGGCATGGACAACAGCTTCGACTTCTTCGTCGGCACCTGGACCTCACGGCAGCGGCGGCTGCGCAAGGTGCTGGCCGGCAGCGACGAATGGTACGAGTTCACCGGCCGCACCAGGTGCTGGAGCGTCCTGGACGGCGCGGGCAACATCGACGAGGTCACCTTCCCCAGCCAGGGCTCGGCCGGGGTGACCCTACGCCTGTACGACAAGACGGCCGGCACCTGGTCGCTCTACTGGGCCGGCAGCGCCACGGGCATGTCCCTGCCGCCCGTCGTGGGCCGCTTCGACGACACCGGAGTCGGCCTGTTCACCTGCGACGACGTGTACGACGGCAGGCCGATCAAGGTCGCCTACGTCTGGTCGGACATCACCGCCGAGTCGTGCCGATGGGAACAGCGCTTCTCCCCCGACGGCGGGACGACCTGGGAGACCAACTGGACGGCCGAGTTCACCCGCGCCTCCTGAATCCTTTCCGGGGGTCGGCGCCTCTCATGTCCGTACAACGGAACGAGACAATGGGAGACCGTCATGGTGATCGGCATCGCGGCCGGGGTTGCGGCGCTACTGATCTGCACGTGTGTCGTCGTACTGCGGCGAAGGAGCAAGGAACGTGGCTGACCCGCAGCGCCTCGGCACGGTCGCCGGGCCCGGCGCGCCGGCGCCGGGCGGCGGCGGGCGCGCCTGGTCGGACGAGCAGCTGATCGACGCGGCCCGGGCCGGCGACGCCGACTCGATCGCCGCGCTGGTGTCGGGCGCCCACCCGCACGTGCGGCGCTTCGCCCACACGCTGTGCGCCACGCCGGAGGACGCCGAGGACGCCGCCCAGGAGGCGCTGATCGTCCTGTACCGCAAGATCGGCACCCTGCGCGCGTCCGGAGCGCTGGCCTCGTGGATGTTCCGGATCATCCGCAACGAGTGCATCAGGCGGGCCCGCCTGATGCTGCGTCCTGCACCACCCACCCCCTCCTCGGCCGCCGTGCGGTCGGCCGAGGAGGAGATGTTCGAACGGCTGGAGGCCGCGCGGGTGGCCGAGGCCATCGCGGCACTCCCCGCCGACCAGCGGCGGGTGCTCATCATGCGGGACGTCCAGGGGCTCAGCGGCCGCATGGTCGCCGACGCCCTCGGGCTGAGCGTCCCGGCGATGAAGTCCCGCCTGCACCGCGCCCGCGCGACCGTGCACGGCCTGCTGTCGCGAGGAGCCCTCCATGACTGAGCCCACCGCGGGGACGTCACTGCCCCGCCACCTGGCCCGCGGCGCGCTGGGCTTCGGCGCGCTGATCGCCTCGGTCGCGCTGATCCCGTGGACCGGGCCGGTCAGCCTGGTGCTCGCCGTCGTCGGCGCGATCGCCCTGCGCGGCTGCCCGGCGTGCTGGGTGATGGCGCTGGTGCAGCTCGTCTCGATGGGACGCATGCAGCGCCGGTGCACCGACGGCGTGTGCGAGCTGGTCCCGGCGGGCGGGCGGCACACGGGCAAGGGCGCGGCTCATTGACCGCGCCCTGACCGGCGACCGCGCGCGGGGGGCGGGAGACGGGCCCACCCGACGACAGCGGCCGGGTGGGCCCGGACGGGTCAGGGCACGCGGATGATCAGCGCGTCGCCCTGCCCGCCGCCGCCGCACAGACCGGCCGCCCCGAGGCCGCCGCCCCGCCGCTTCAGCTCGTACGCCAGCGTCAGCACGATCCGCGCCCCCGAGGCCCCGATCGGGTGCCCGAGCGCGATGCCGCCGCCGTTGACGTTCACCTTGTCCAGCGGCACGCCGAGCTCCTTGGCCGACTGCAGGACCACGCTCGCGAACGCCTCGTTGATCTCGATCAGGTCGAGGTCGTCGGCGGTCAGCCCCTGCTTGGCCAGCGCGTGCTTGATGGCGTTGGCCGGCTGCGACTGCAGGGACGCGTCGGGCCCGGCCACGTTGCCGTGCCGGCCGATCTCCGCCAGCCACGGCAGCCCGAGCTCCTCGGCCTTGGCCTTCGACATGACCACCACGGCGCACGCGCCGTCGGAGATCTGCGAGGCCGACCCGGCGGTGATGGTGCCGTCGGCGGCGAAGGCCGGGCGCAGCTTGGCCAGCGTCTCGGCGGTGGTGTCGCCGCGGATGCCCTCGTCCTCGCGGACGATCACCGGCTCGCCGCGGCGCTGCGGGATCTCGACCGGGACGATCTCCTCCTCGAAGACGCCGTTCTTGGTGGCGGCGGCGGCGAGCTGGTGTGAGCGGGCCGACAGGGCGTCCTGCTCGTCGCGGGCGATGCCGAGCCGGGCGTTGTGCCGCTCGGTCGACTCGCCCATCGCGCACTGGTCGAAGGCGCAGAACAGGCCGTCGTGGGCCATGGAGTCGACCACGTCGGAGCCGCCGTACTTGACGCCCTTGCGCAGGCCCGGCAGCAGGTGGGGGGCGTTGGTCATGGACTCCATGCCGCCCGCGACCACGATGTCGAACTCGCCGGCGCGGATGAGCTGGTCGGCCAGGGCGATGGCGTCGAGGCCCGACAGGCAGACCTTGTTGACGGTCAGCGAGGGCACGGTCATCGGGATGCCGGCCTTGACGGCGGCCTGGCGGGAGGGGATCTGGCCCGCGCCCGCCTGGAGCACCTGACCCATGATCACGTACTCGACGGCCTCGGGGGCCACTCCGGCACGTTCCAGGGCGGCTTTGATGGCGATGCCGCCCAGCTCCACGCCGGACAGCCCGGACAGGGCGCCGAGCAACTTGCCGATGGGGGTACGAGCTCCGGCGACGATGACGGAACTGGACATTGGCGGCGGCCTCCTGTGCTCACGAGGGGTTCTTTGACACCATACCCACGAGTAGGAGCTCGCCCGCTATGGAGGTAGGCCACACAATGTTCATGCGCATCGACCACATCGGGATCGCCTGCCACGACCTGGAGGAGAAGATCGCGTTCTTCTCGGAGACGTTCGAGCTGACCGTCGTGGCCCGCGAGGTCAACGAGGCGCAGGGCGTCAAGGAGGCGATGCTGCACATCGCCGACGGCGAGGGCGGGGGCTCCTACATCCAGCTGCTGGAACCGCTCTCCGACGATTCGCCGGTGGGGAAATTCCTCGCCAAAAGGGGCGAAGGTGTCCACCATGTGGCATTTGGGGTTTCCGACGTCGCCGAGGCCATGACTAAGATCAACGAGAAGGGCGTGAGGGTGCTGGACGAACGTCCGCGTCACGGTTCGATGGGGTCGCAGATTGCGTTCCTGCACCCCAAAGATGTGGGAGGAATGCTCACCGAGTTGGTCCAAGCGGCCTCGCGCTAGCAAACGGAAATATCGTACATAAGTAACTAGTCACGCAGAAAGCTGGACGGGGCCCGAAGGTGGCACCAGCGGAGTACGCTGGCTTCCCACCGGACAGGGAGCCTGCCGTGAGGCACAGGCTCCTGGCTCGGCTGCCCCGAACCCCCCGTCCGGCCCGTGTAGCCGTCTCGACAACCCAGGATCGAGCCTCCATGCAGTCCGACATCGACGCCCAGCTCAACAACTTCTTCGAGGACGCCCCGGCACGCGAGTTCGACGTCGTGCTCAGGGGCTACGACCGGCACCAGGTGCACGACCACCTCAAGCAGCTCGACCTGGAGCTACGCCAGTCCAGGGAGCAGGTCACCAACCTGCAGCGCGATCTGTCCGACTCCCAGCGCCAGCTGCAGGAGCAGGAGCGTCCGACGTACTCCGGTCTCGGCGCCCGCATCGAGCAGTTGCTGCGTCTGGCCGAGGAGCAGGCCACCGAGCTCGTGCAGGCCGCCCGGACCGAGGCCAACGAGATCAAGGCCGCCGCCAAGGTCGAGGCCGCCGACCTGCGGGCCGCCGCCGAGGCCGAGGCCGCCGAGAAGCGGGCCCAGGCCACGCGGGAGAGCGACGACATGCGCTCCACCGCCGAGCGGGACGCCGAGGAGATCCGCTCCACCGCCCGCCGCGAGGCCGACGAGCTGACCAACACCACCGAGCGCGAGGCCGCCAAGCTGCGGGCCACCGCCGACCACGAGGTGGCCGAGAAGCGGGCCGACGCCGAGCGCGAGATCGCCAAGCTGCGCACCACCACCGAGCGCGAGGTGGCGCAGCTGCGCGCCTCGACCAAGCGCGAGCGCGACGAGGTGCTGACCACCGCCAAGCGGCAGGCCGACGAGATGCGCGCGCAGGCTCAGCGGGTGCTGGAGGAGTCGGAGGCCAAGCGGGCCCAGGACGAGGCGGAGTTCGAGATCCAGCTCGCCTCCCGCCGGGAGGAGGCCGAGCGCCAGGAGGCCGAGCGCCACGCCACCGCCCAGGCCAACACGCAGAAGATGGTGGCCGAGGCCGAGCAGCGGGCCGCCACGGCCGAGTCGCGCGCCACGAAGGCCACCCAGCAGGCCGAGCAGACGCGCCGCGAGGCCGACCTGCACGCCAAGCAGCTCGTCGCCAACGCCCGCAAGAGCGCCGAGACGATCATGTCGGAGGCCAAGACCAGCGCCGAGACGATCGTCACCGAGGCGAAGAACGACGCCGAGCGCACCCGCACCACGATGCAGCGCCAGGTCGACGAGCTGACCAGGCAGCGCGACAGCATCACCAGCCACCTGGCCCAGCTGCGCCAGCTGCTCGGCGGCGCCGCCCTGCCGGGCCTGGAGCCGGAGCCCGCGGTCGCCGCGGCCCCGGCCAAGCCGGCCATCGCCGCGCCGGCCGCCGAGCCGGTCGCGCCGCCCACGACGCCCGCTCCCAAGGTCGAGGCCAAGAGCGAGGACGACGCGGAGTGGTGGCAGGAGTGACGGCGGGCTAGACGGGAGACCGCACACGGGGGCAGCGAAACGATTGGAGAGAGAGCCTGGTGACCTTGGGTCGCTAGGCTCTCTTTCTGTTTCCCCGACACCTCCCGTCCCCCTAGGAGCCCCCCGTGTCCGCAGAAACCGAGCCCAGGACCGCCGAGGAGGCCGGGGCGCCCCAGGAGCCCGGTCCCGCAGAGGAGCAGGGGGCCGCCGAGGAGCCGGCGCCGTACGGGCTGCCGGGCAAGCCGTTCGCCCGCGGGCCGTTCCTGTTCGGGCTGGTGGGCGGGCTGGGCGTGCTGACCGCCATCGCGCTCGCGCAGATGATCGAGAAGTCGCTCAGCACGATCATCCTCATCGTCGTGGCGATGTTCCTGGCCGTGGGCCTCAACCCGGCGGTGGAGGCGTTGCAGCGGCGCGGCCTGGGCAGGCGGCCGGCGATCTCGATCGTGTTCACCGGGGTGGTCGTGGCGTTCGCGCTGTTCGGCCTGGCCGTGGTGCCGCCGGTCAGCCAGCAGTTGTCGGAGTTCATCGCGGCCGTGCCCGGCTACATCACCGACCTGAGCAACCATCCGACGGTCCGCCAGATCGAGGCCGAGTACCACGTGCTGGAACAGGTGCGCCAGTTCGTGACCAGCACGCTCGGGCCCGCGCTGGCCAGCGGCATCATGGGCGCGGGCCTGGTGGTGCTCAACGGCGTGTTCACCACGGTGACGCTGCTGGTGCTCATGCTGTACTTCCTCGGCTCGCTGCACACGATCAAGGAGTACCTGCTCAAGCTCGTCCCGGCCTCGCGCCGGCCGCGTACGTCGGCCATCACCGAGCAGATCCTCACCGGCATCGGCGGCTACGTCGCGGGCAATGTGCTCATCTCGGTCATCGCGGGCGTGCTGACCTGGATCTTCCTGTCGATCGCCGGGGTGCAGTACGCGCTCGCGCTCGCCCTCGTCGTGGCCCTGACCGACCTGATCCCGCTGGTGGGCGCCACGATCGGGGCGGTGCTGGTCACCGGGGTCGCGCTGCTGCAGTCGCTGCCCGCCGGCATCGCCTGCGCCATCTTCTTCGTGGTCTACCAGCAGATCGAGAACTACTTCATCTACCCCAGGGTGATGAAGCGCTCGGTGGACGTGACGCCCGCCGTGACGGTGATCGCCGCGCTGTTCGGCGGCGCCCTGCTCGGCATCGTCGGAGCGTTGCTGGCGATCCCGGTGGCCGCCGCCATCGCGCTGATCATCCGGGAGATCGTGCTGCCCCGCCAAGCTCGGTCCTGAGGAACTCGGCCACCATCGCGTTGAACGCCTCCGGCTGCTCGACCGCGCTCAGGTGACCGGCCTTGGGGATGACCTCCAGCCTGCCCTCGGGCGCGGCCCGCGCCATGGCCTCGGCGTCGGCGGGCGGTGACAGCTCGTCCTCCTCCCCCACGACGATCAGCAGGGGCACCTTCAGCTCGCCCAGCGTGCCGAAGGAGTCGGGGCGCGCGGCCATGGCCCGTTGCGCCCAGGCCACGGCCCCCGGCGGGGCCGACTGCACCAGGCCCTTGACCCGGCCGAACACCATGGCCCTGCGTTCCTTGGTCGTGGGGCCGATGAGCGCCGGCAGCACCTCGCTGACCAGCACCTCGCTCCCCTCGTCCAGCACGGCGCGGGCGATGCGTTCCCGGTTGTCCCTGGCGGCGGGCGGGTCGGTGCCGGCCTTGGTGTCGGCCAGGACCACGCCCAGCACCCGGTCGGGGTGCCGGCGGCAGAACGCCATGGTCACGTAGCCGCCCATCGACAACCCGCCGACCACCGCCCGGTCGATGCCCTCGTCGTCGAGCAGCCGGGCGACGTCGTCGGCCATCAGATCGAGGGAGGGCTCGTCGTCGCCCAGCCGGGAGCCGCCGAACCCGCGCAGGTCGGGGGTGATGACCCGGCAGACCGTCGACAGCCCTTCGCGCTGGGCCAGCCACATCGCCGACGACAGTGGGAACGCGTGAAGCAGCACAACCGGGAGTCCGCTCCCGGCCGATCTCGTGTAGAGCTGCACGGACCACACGGTAGCCGGGTTCACGGAGACATTCACTTATTGACCTATGCCGGTATACCGGGATAAGCCCGCCCGGCGTCTTAATGGGCTCAGCCGATCGCGGTGGCCCCGCCGTCGACGAACAGCACCTGCCCGGTCATGTACGCCGACGCCTCCCCGGCCAGGAACACGGCCGGCTGGGCCATCTCCTCCGGCGTCCCCCAGCGCCGCATGGGCACGCCCGCCACGGTGGCCGCGGCGGCGGTCTCGTCCTGCCACAGGTTGCGGTTGAGGTCGGTGGCCGTCCAGCCGGGGCACAGGGCGTTGACCCGGACGCCCGCCGGCGCCCACTCGGCCGCGAGCGTCTTGGTCAGGGCCACCAGCCCGGCCTTGGCGGCGGCGTACGGGGCGAGCAGCGGAGCGCCGCGGGCCGCCACCGAGGCCACGTTGATCACCGAGCCGGAGCCGCGGCCCAGCAGGTGGGGCGCGACGGCGTGGCAGACGGCCATGGCGGAGTCGAGGTTGAGCCGCATCAGCTTGTCCCAGCCGGACAGGCGCAGGTCCTTGAACTCAACCAGGAAGTTCGAGCCGCCGGCGTTGTTGACGACGACGTCGAGGTGCCCGAGCCCGTCGATCGAGGCGGCGACGGCCGCGGCGGCCGCCTCGCGGTCGGTGAGGTCGGCCGGGATCACGACGGCCCGCCTGCCGAGCGCCTGGACCTCCTTGGCCACCTCGGCGAGCGGCTCGGCCGACCTGCTGACCAGGGCGACGTCGGCGCCCGCCGCGGCGTAGGCGAGCGCGATGGCCCGCCCGATGCCCTTCGACGCCCCGGTGACCAGAGCCGTCCTGCCGGACAGGTCGAACGCGCCCACACTGCCTCCTCGCTCGGAACCGAACAAGATTCTACAAATCTTGCCCGGCCCGCGCTATGCCCGTACCGCCCCAAATCACGACAGGACGGGCGCCGCGGGTGCGGCCGGGGCCTGCGGCGCGGCCGGCAGCCTCGCCCCTCGCGGCAGCAGCGACTCGCACGCCCTGACCGCCGCCCCGTACGTCGCCGACAGCGCGTCCACCCGCTCGCCGTCGATGCTGAGGTTGATCAGCCCGTCCTCGGAGACGGTGACCCCGGGGAAGTCCGGCAGCCCGTGCGCCCGCACGCAGGCGGTGAACGCCTTCCCACCGTCGCCCGGCCCGCTCTCCCCGTACGACGCCGCCGCCCCGCCCGCCACGGCGGCGAAGACCAGGGCGGCCAGGGCCACCCGCCTGATGGTCGAACCCTTCATGATGACTCCTCCGTTTCGTCCGACGCTCCCAGCGAACCCCGCCCCCGGTTACCGCCCGGGAACGACGGCGGTTACCCCGCTGTAACCCCGCTCTGGGCATGCTGGGCGGACCATGAGGGTGCTGATCGTCGAAGACCACGAGGAGCTCGCCCACACCGTGGCCGCCGGCCTGCGCCGCGAGGGCATGGCCGTCGACGTGGCGCTGGACGGGCCGGCCGGGCTGGAACGCACGTCCGTCAACGACTACGACGTGGTCGTGCTCGACCGCGACCTGCCCGGCCTGCACGGCGACGACGTGTGCCGCAGCCTGGCCGCCGGCGGCCATCCGGCGCGGGTGCTGATGCTCACCGCCGCCGGGACCATCGACGACCGGGTGAGCGGGCTGGGCATCGGGGCCGACGACTACCTGCCCAAGCCGTTCGCGTTCGCCGAGCTGGTGGCCAGGGTCCGGGCGCTGGCCAGGCGGGCGCGTCCGGCGCTGCCCGCGGTGCTGGTCCACGGCGGGCTGCGGCTCGACCCGGCCACGCGGGTGGCCACCCGCGACGGACGCCGGCTGGCGCTCAGCCCGAAGGAGTTCGCGGTGCTGGAGCTGCTGCTGTCGGCGGGCGGCGCGGTCGTCTCGGCCGAGCAGCTGCTCGAACGCGGCTGGGACGAGTTCGCCGACCCGTTCACCCAGACCGTGAAGGTCACGGTCAGCCGGTTGCGCCGCAAGCTCGGCGACCCGCCGCTGATCGAGACCGTGCCGCAGGCCGGGTACCGGATGGCCGGCCCCGCGCGGGCACCGGACCCGGACGGAGGTGCCCCGGCGTGCGGCGGACCGTACGGCTGCGGCTGACGCTGCTCTACAGCGGCCTGTTCCTGGCCGCCGGGCTGCTGCTGGTCGCCCTGATCTACCTGCTGGTCGCCCACTCGCCGTTCCCGGCCGCGCCGGCCGCGCCCGTCCTGCCCGGCGGGCCCGGCCAGGTGGTGCCGCCGCCGCGGGTGGACGTGGCGTACCTGGCCGAGCAGCAGGCGGCCGGGCTGCGCAGGCTGCTGGTCAACTCGGCGATCGCCCTGGTGGTCATGGCGTTCGCGTCGGTGCTGCTGGGCCGGTTGACGGCCGGGCGGGTGCTGCGCCCGTTGCGGGACATGACGGCGACCGTCCGGCGCATCACGGCCGACCGGCTCGACCGGCGGCTGGCCGCCTCCGGCCCGCACGACGAGCTGAAGGAGCTGGCCGACACCTTCGACGACCTGCTCGACCGGCTGGAGGCCGCCTTCACCGCGCAACGCCGCTTCGTGGCCAACGCCTCCCACGAGCTGCGCACCCCGCTGACCCTGCAACGCGCCATGGCCGAGGTCGCGCTGGCCGACCCCGACGCCGGCGCCGCCGAGCTGCGCCGCGTCCTCGACCGCCTGCTGGCCGCCGGCCGGCACCAGGAACGGCTCATCGAGGCGCTGCTCGTCCTGGCCAGGAGCCAGCAGGGGCTGGACCACCGGGAGCCGCTGGACCTGGCCGCCGTCGCCGGGCAGGCGCTCGACCGGCGGCCGGACTCACCCCTGCGGGTCGAGGCGGCGCTGCGGCCCGCGCCCGCCTCCGGTGACCGCGCCCTGCTCGAACGCCTGGTCGTGAACCTGCTGGACAACGCGGCACGGCACAACGTGCCGGACGGCTGGATCTCGGTGACCACCGGCGTGCGGGCGGGCCTGGCCACGCTCAGCGTCGCCAACAGCGGCCCGGTGATCCCGCCCGACCGGGTCGCGACGCTGCTCCAGCCGTTCCAGCAGCTGGCGGGCGGCCGCCGGGCGGTCGGCGACGGGCTGGGGCTCGGCCTGTCGATCGTCGCCGCCGTCGTCCAGGCCCATCACGGCACGCTGGAGGTGGTCGCGCGGCCGCAGGGCGGGCTGGAGGTGACCGTCAGATGTCCGTCGGCAGCGGGTACGCCTCCGGATTGACCCGCCGGACGATCTCGTTCAGCACGATCCGGACGTAGGGCTCGCCCACCCACAGGTGCTTGGCGCCGTCGACCCCGATGACCTCGGCCTGCGGCACCCTGGCGAAGCGCCGCCGGGCCTCCTCCGGACGCAGGTAGTCGTCGAACTCGGGCACCATCGCCACCAGCGGCCGGCCGAACCGGGCCCAGGCGTCGAGGTCGTCGTCGGTGGCCCTGTGGAGCGGCGGCGAGAGCAGGATCGCCCCCTCGACCAGGGGGTCGTGGGCCCACTTCAGGGTCAGCTCGGTGCCGAAGGACCAGCCCACCACCCACACCCGCGGCAGGTCGTTGAACTCGGCGTACTCCAGCGCCGCCGCCACGTCGAACCGCTCGCCCTCGCCGCCGTCGAACGCGCCCCCGGAGGTGCCGCGCTCGGAGCTGGTGCCGCGCGTGTTGAAGCGCAGCACGGCGAGGTCGGCGAGCGCGGGCAGCCGGTTGGCGGCCTTCTTGTAGACGTGGCTGTCCATGAACCCGCCGTGGGTGGGCAGCGGGTGCAGGGTCACCAGGGTCGCCACGGGCGGCCGGTCGAGGGGCTGGGCCAGCTCGCCGACCAGGGTCAGGCCGTCGGCCGTCTGCAGCTCGATCGGTTCACGCCTGGCGGGCAGCACGGTGGCCGCGCGAATCTCCACGGGGGTCCTCCTAGTAGCGGCTGCGGCCGGGGCCGCGGTCGAGTCTCTTGCGCCAGCAGGCCGGATGCCAGTGGCGGCGCTCCTCGTCGCCGCCCGGCCAGTCGGGCCAGGCGACCAGGTGCGGCCTGCCGCCCAGGATCTCCTGGTCGCAGCCGGGGCAGCGGTAGGTCTTGGTCGAGGACGCGCCCGTGAGCATGCGCACCTTCCAGTCGCCGTCCGGCCATTGCTCCACCTTGTCGGTGCCGGTGGGAAGGCCGAGAGGGCGGGAGTCGTCCCTCCGGCGGGCGCGGCGGGGGCTCATGAGCGGGGGAACTCGCTCACACCGGCCGTGACGAGCTGGTCGAGCAGGGGGGCGGGGGCGAAGGCGGGCTCGCGGTACTCGGCGTACAGGGCCCTGAGGCCGTCGCGGACCCTGGCCAGGCCGAGGTAGCCCAGCATCTCGAACGGGCCGGCCGGGTAGCCGCAGCCCAGCCGCATGGCGGCGTCGATGTCGGCGATGGAGGCGTAGCCGGCGTCGTACATGCGGACGGCGTCGTTGAGGTAGGGGAACAGCAGGGCGTCGGCCACGAACCCGGCCCGGTCCTTGCACGAGACGGGCACCAGACCGGCGACCCGCATCAGGTCGCGCGCCGCCTTGGCGGCCCCGGGCGAGGTGAGCGCGGTGCCGGCCAGCTCGGCCACCTTGTCGCCGACGACGTGCACGCCGACCATTCTGGTGGGGTCGGACAGGCGTACGGCGTGCTCGATCACCGGACGGTCGGTGCAGCGCAGCACGGTGTCGGGCGCGTCGGACGGCCCGAACCCGGAGGCCCGCAACCGCTCGCCGAGCCCGTGGACGTCGGGCCCGTCGATGCCGAACGTGATGACCGTGGACTTCTCCGGCTCCTTGGGCGGCTCCTGCGGCCCGTAGAAGCCGTGGCCGCTCTTGCGGCCGAGCCGCCCGGCGGTGACCAGCTCGCGCAGCAGCGGCGAGGGCGCGTGCCGGCGGTCGCGCGTCTCGTCGAACAGCACCTCCATCACCTCGTACGCGGTGTCGAGCCCGATCAGGTCGAGCAGCGCGAACGGCCCCATCGGCAGCCCCACGCCCAGCCGCATGGCGTCGTCGATGCCGTCGCGCGTGGCGATGCCCAGCTCCAGCAGGACGGCGGCGTGGTTCAGATAGGGCAGCAGCAGCCGGTTGACCACGAACCCGGCCCGGTCGCCCGCCGGCACGGCGGTCTTGCCCAGCCGCCCGGCCAGCTCGCAGATCTCGGCGACCACTCCGGGCGCGGTCACCACCGTGCCCACGACCTCGACCAGCCGCATCACCGGCGCCGGGTTGAAGAAGTGCATGCCGACCACGCGGCCGGGCCGGCCCGTGGCGGCGGCGACGGCGGTGACCGGCAGCGAGGAGGTGTTGGTGGCCAGCACCGTCTCGGGCTTGCAGATCCGGTCGAGGTCCTGGAACAGCGAGATCTTCAGGTCGAGCACCTCGGGGATCGCCTCGATCACGAGGTCGGCCTCGCGCAGGTCCTCGCGCGAGGTGGTCAGCGTGATGCGCCCCAGGATCTCGGCCCGCTGCCCGTCGGTCAGCTTGCCCCGGTCGGCCGCCCTGGCCGTGGAGCGCTCGACGTGCCCGCGCCCCCTGGCCAGCGCCTCCACGTCGGCCTCGACGCCGATCACCCGGAGCCCGGCACGCGCGAAGACCTCGGCGATCCCGGCGCCCATCGTGCCGAGCCCGACAACTCCCACCGTTTCAAACGCCATGCGACCAGTTTTCCAGAGCCGCTAAGGTGGACCGTCATGCGGCTGGTCATCGCGCGGTGCAGCGTGGATTACATCGGACGGCTCACGGCGCATCTGCCGATGGCGCCGAGGCTCGTCCTCATCAAGGCGGACGGGAGCGTCAGCATCCACGCCGACGACCGCGCCTTCAAACCGCTCAACTGGATGAACCCGCCGTGCAAGCTCAAGGAGGACGGCGAGACCTGGACGGTCACCCACGGCAAGACCGGCGAGAAGCTGGTCCTGACCATGGCGGAGATCATCCACGACTCCAGCCACGAGCTGGGCGTCGACCCCGGCCTGATCAAGGACGGCGTGGAGGCCCACCTCCAGGAGCTGCTGGCGGAGCACATCACGACCCTGGGCGAGGGCTACTCGCTGATCCGCCGCGAGTACATGACGGCCATCGGGCCGGTCGACATCCTGTGCCGCGACGCGCAGGGCGCGACGGTGGCCATCGAGATCAAGCGGCGCGGCGAGATCGACGGCGTCGAGCAGCTCACCCGCTACCTGGAGCTGCTCAACCGCGATCCGCTGCTCGCGCCGGTGCGCGGGGTGTTCGCGGCGCAGGAGATCAAGCCGCAGGCGCGCGTGCTGGCCGCCGACCGGGGCATCGACTGCGTCACCCTCGACTACGCCGCCCTGCGCGGCATCGAGCCGGAGAACCCGACCCTCTTCTAGCCCTTCCCGGCCTCCTGGCAGGCCGGGATTTCCCATGGCCTGACATTCCTGTGTTGACACGTCTCTCATGGACGTTCTAGTTTCGACCTATCGAGATTGGAGTGTTCATGGACGTTCCCGCGTATCTCAGCGGCGACCTGGCGCCCGTCCCCGACGAGATCGAGGCGCACGACCTGGAGGTCACGGGCGCGCTGCCCGCCGAGCTGACCGGGCGCTACTTCCGCAACGGGCCCAACCCGCGGCCGGGCGAGGATCCCGGCCACTGGTTCGCCGGGCACGGCATGCTGCACGGCGTCCGGCTGCGGGACGGGCGGGCCGAGTGGTACCGCAACCGGTGGGTGCGGACCAGCAAGTTCACCGACGACGCGCCGTTCGTCTCCGACACCGGCGTCGATCTCGCCGCCGTGACCGCCAACACGCACGTCGTCCGGCACGCCGGGCGCATCCTGGCGCTCGTGGAGAACGGCCTGCCGCACGAGGTGACGCCCGAGCTGGCCACCGTGGGCCCGTGCGACTTCGGCGGACGGCTGACCACCGCGATGACCGCCCACCCCAAGCACGACCCGCTCACCGGCGAGCTGCACTTCTTCGGCTACGGATACTTCCCGCCGTTCCTCACCTACCACCGGCTCTCGGCCGCCGGCGAGCTGGTGGAGAGCAGGGAGATCGAGGTGCCGGGGCCGACGATGATGCACGACTTCGCCGTCACCGAGCACCACCTGCTCTGGCTGGACCTGCCGGTGGTGTTCGACCTGGACCGCCGCGGCATGCCGTACGCGTGGGAGGACGACTACGGCGCCAGGATCGGCGTCACCCCCCGGGCGGGCGGCCCGACCCGCTGGTTCGACGTCGACCCCTGCTACGTGTTCCACGTCGGCAACGCCTGGGAGGACGAGCGGGTGCGCGTCGTCCTGAACGCCGCCCGCTACTCCCCCGGCGCGTGGTCCGCCGTCTGGAAGCAGATCGGCGGCGCCGCCGACCCGGCCCGGCACGCGGGCGCCGCCGGCGCGGCCGCCCTGCACCGCTGGACCCTCGACCCGGCCACCGGCACGGCCACGGAGGAGGCGCTGGACGACCGCGGCGTGGAGTTCCCCACGTTCAACGAGGACCTGCTCGGCCGGCCCAGCCGCCACCTGTACACGGTGGGCGCCGACGCCGTCGTCAAGTACGACCTGCGCGACGGCTCCGCCCAGGTCAGGAAGACCGGCGGCGCCACCGGCGAGGCCGTGTTCGTGCCGGCCGAGGGGGCCGCGGGCGAGGACGAGGGGTGGCTGCTGTCGATCGTCACCTCCGGGGAGTCGTCCGAGCTGCTGGTGCTGGACGCGAGCGACCTGTCCGGCGTCGCGTCGGTGCGGCTGCCCAGGCGGGTGCCGGCGGGCTTCCACGGCTCGTGGTTCGCGGAGGGCTGACCGGTGGAGATCAGGCAGTCCGACGACTTCGAGGCCGCCGGCGACGCGCTGGCCAGGGCCTTCCACGACGATCCGGTGGTCTGCTGGCTGCTGCCCGGCGGCCATGGCGCGGCGGGGATGTTCACCACGATCGCCCGTCACCTGCACGGGTTCACCGACACGGCGCTCAGCGGGGGCGGCGCCGTAGCGGGGGCCGCGCTGTGGGACCCGCCGGGCCACCGGCCCGACATGGAGGCGGCCGTGCCCGGCCTGGTGGCGGCCATGGGCGACCGGGTGCGCCAGGGGCTGGTGCTGGAGGAGGAGTTGGCCCGGCACAAGCCGGAAGGCCCCTACTGGTACCTGGCTCAGCTCGGCACCGTGCCCGAGCTCCAGGGCACCGGCGTGGGCGGCGCGCTGCTGCGCGCGGGCCTGGCCAGATGCGGCGGCCTGCCCGTCTACCTGGAGAGCAGCAAGGAGTCGAACGTGCCCTTCTACGAGCGGTTCGGGTTCGCGGTCACCGAGCGGTTCACGCTGCCGGACGGGCCGCCGGTGTGGGGGATGCTGCGCCCGCCCCGGAGCTAGTAAGCGACGGCTTACCGGTTTATCGTGACGCCATGACCACGCTGACGTTCGACTCACTGAACCCGGCTACCGGCGAGGTCGTCGGCAGTCACCCCAAGAACGACGCCCAGGCCGTGCGCGAGGCCGTGACCAGGGCCGAGACGGCCGCGGAGTGGTGGGCGGGCCTGCCCGCGGGCGAGCGCAGGCGCCGCCTGCTCGACTACAAGGCGGTCATCACGCGGCGCCTGCGGGAGCTGGCCGCGCTGGTGCACGAGGAGACCGGCAAGCCGGTGGGCGACGCCACGCTGGAGATCGTGCTGGCCGTCACGCACCTCGACTGGGCGGCCCGCAACGCCGCCAAGGTGCTGGGCCGCCGCCGCGTGGCGACCGGCATGCTGGGGCTCAACCTGGCCGCCACCCTGGAGTACCTGCCGCTCGGCGTGGTCGGCGTGATCGGCCCGTGGAACTACCCGGTGTTCACCCCCATGGGGTCCATCGCGTACGCGCTGGCCGCCGGCAACGCGGTCGTGTTCAAGCCCAGCGAGCTCACCCCGGGCGTGGGCGTGCGGCTGGCGGAGCTGTTCGCCGAGTCGGTGCCCGAGCAGCCGGTGTTGCAGACGGTGACCGGGCTCGGCGAGACCGGCGCGGCGCTGGCCGCCGACCCCCGGGTGCGGAAGGTGGCCTTCACCGGCTCGACCGCCACCGCCAAGCGGGTCATGGCGGCGTGCGCGGAGAACCTCACGCCCCTCGTGGCCGAGTGCGGCGGCAAGGACGCCTTCATTGTGGACGCCGACGCCGACCTGCCCGCCGCGGCCGACGCCTGCCTGTGGGGCGCGATGTCCAACGCGGGCCAGACCTGCGCGGGCGTCGAGCGGGTCTACGTGGTGGACGCGGTGTACGAGCCGTTCATGCGGGAGCTGTCGGAGCGGGCCGCCGAGATCAAGGCCGGCCAGGACTACGGCCCGATCACCATGCCCGCCCAGATCGACATCATCCGGCGGCACATCGACGACGCCACCAAGTCCGGAAAAGTGGTGACCGGCGGCCCCGGCTCGGTCCGGGCGCCGTTCGTCGACCCGGTCATCGTGGCGGACGTGCCCGAGGACTCCCCGGCCGTGCGCGAGGAGACGTTCGGGCCGACGATCACCGTCCGGCGCACCCGCGACGCGCAGGAGGCGCTGGAGCTGGCCAACGCCTCGGCGTACGGGCTGGCGGGCACGATCTTCTCGCGGGACGCGCGCCGGGCGACGCGGCTCGCGCGCGCGATGCGTACCGGGATGACCGCCGTCAACTCGGTCATCTCCTTCGCCGGGGTGCCCGCGCTGCCGTTCGGCGGGGTCGGCGACTCGGGGTTCGGCCGCATCCACGGAGCCGACGGCCTACGCGAGTTCACCAGGCCGAAGGCGGTCTCCCGGCAGCGCTTCGCCCTGCCCGGCATGAACCTGACCTCGTTCAGGAGGGGCCCCGACGAGCTTGAGCGACTGATCAGGCTTGTCACGTTCTTGCACGGACGACGTAAAAGATAATCATCGCACTCTTTCCCAAATCCGATCATCCGTCCATAATTGTGTGCTCTGGGGGCCACGATCATGTTGGACGGGTGGAATGTGAACCGGTCTTACCGGGGAATGTCGGCTGAGCAAAGGCTGGCGGACAGACGCGAGCGGCTGATGACGGCCGCCTACACGCTATACGCGAAACCAGGTTTCGCGGCGACGACCATCGAAAGATTGTGCTCGGAGGCGCGGATCTCCAACCGCGCCTTCTACGAATGTTTCGGCGGCCGCGAGGAGTTGCTCCAGGCGCTGCACGAGCGGTGCGTGGAGGAAAGCCTCGCGGTTGTGGCCAAAGCGTTACAGGAGGCGCCGGGCACGCTTGACGGAAGAGTCAAGGCGGGGATTCGCGCCTATATCGAGTTCGCCGCCGCCGACTGGCGGCGGGCCCGCATCATGCACCTGGAGGTGCGCAGGTCGGGTGACGTCCTGACAGCCTCGCGTCAGCGGGCGGTGGACTCCTTCGCCCGGCTCGTGGAGGAGGCGTCGGCGGATTTCCCGCAGGCCGGCTCGCTGAATCGGCGCCTGGTGGCACTTGGCGTAATTGGCGCGCTGCAAGAGCTGCTGATCGAATGGATACTGGCCGACCAGCAGCCCGCCATCGACGATCTGGTCGAGGTGGCGGTGCACATCTTCATCCGCAGCCTCAGTCCGTCGTGACCCGCCGATTACCCGCAGTGATGGGGTCACAGAATAATCACTTTCACAGTTCTTTCCGAGTGCCCACGCCCGTGATAGCGGGCCAGCCGAAATCTACATTCCTTCTATATTCGGCTCGTGAAAGGGCACGGGCGACGGCTGATCGGCGCCCGGCCCCGATATGTGACCTCAGGCCACCGCGGCCGCGGGAACCTCGACGAGCAGGACCCGATTCAGCCGGGTCACCGCCAGGATCCGCATGATCCGCGGGGGCACCCCCCGAAGAACGAGGCGGCGTTGCACGCTGATCGCGCGCCGATGCGCTCCGACCAGCACCCCGAGCCCGGTGGCGTCGATCATCTCCAGCTTGGAGAGGTCGAGGATGAGGTCGCCCTCGCCGGCGTCGAGCGCGGCGTGCAGCCGCTCGCGCACGCCGGCCGACGTGCCGGCGTCGAGCCGGGCGCCGATCCGCACCGTCTGGCCTCGTGGATTGCGCCGGACGCGCATGCCACCTCCTCAATCACGCACACGGCGTGTGGTCGCCGGGATCGAAACCCCCGCTCCACCTCCCCTACCCATCTATCGGGAGTGACACGACAGCCGTCAGCAGGAACTGTCCGTCGCCGGTGGGACGGGCCGTCATGCGCCCGCCCACGGCAGCCATCCGCTCGCCCATGCCGGTCAGCCCGCTGCCCAGGTCGTCGGCCTGCCTGCGGGCCACGCCGTCGTTGCGCACCGCCAGTTCCGCCTCCTGGTCGGTGAACCGCAGGGTGATGTCGCAGAAGGTCGCGGCGCTGTGCTTCAGCACGTTCGTGACGGCCTCACGCACCGCGTAGGCGAACACCGGCGCGACCCCGTGGGGCAGCTCGCGGTGCGGCAGGCGCACCTCGCAGCGGACGCCGGCCGCTTCGAGCACTCCCTTCACGCTATTCAGCTCAGCGGTCAAGTCAAGTTCGCGGTAGCCGCGCACGGCCTGGCGCAGCTCCCGCAGGGCCTTGCGGGTCAGCGTGTTCACCTCCGCCATCTCGTCCCTGGCGGCCTTGCCGTCGGCGTCGGCCAGGCGTACGGCCAGCTCGGTCTTGACGGCGATGGCGGACAGCTGATGGCCGACCAGGTCGTGCAGGTCCCTGGCGAAACGCAGCCGCTCCTCGGCCAGCGCCAGCCGGGTGTGCGCCTCGCGGCCGTCGTGGGCCTGCACGGCCAGCGACCAGATCCAGGCCCACATCCTGTTGGTGCAGGGCAGCGCCGTGGCCCACACGACGTCGAGGGCGGCGATGACGAGCAGCGAGACGAGGAAGGAGTCACCGCTCAGCGCCAGCAGGCCCGTCCCCCCCAGCACGGACAGTGCGCCGAGCCCGACGCAGGCCGCGCACGTCGCCGCGCCCAGCGCCAGCGCCCGGCGCGCGGGCAGCCCGATCACCACCACCGACAGCCAGACCATGGGCACGAACCCCCAGCCCATGGGGTCGGCCCCGCCGAGCAGCGCCGCCAGGAACGCCAGAGCGCCGGTCCACACGACCTCCCTCGTGGGATACCGGCGCTCCATGACCGCGGCGACGACGCGTACGTAGAGCCAGGTGAAGCCGAGTGCCGCGATCGTCGCGAGCAGCAGGCGCGGCCAGCCGGCCGCCCCCGAGCCGAGGCTGAAGACGGTCGACGCGATCAGGAAGATCCACATGATCACGAGCGTCGAGTTCAGCATCCGGCGGGTCAGCCGCCGCGCCCGCGTGATCGCGTCCATCTAGCCCGCGCGCAGCACGTCGCCGAGCTTCAGCCGGGCGCCCGTGCGCAGCACCGCCCGCTCGTAGACCTTGGCGCCGAACGACAACACCGCCAGCACGGCCACGGCCATCGCCGCCATGGACGCCGCCACCTGCCACATCGGCACGTCCGCCGCCGCCATCCGGACCGGCATGATCATCGACGAGAACGGCGGGATGTAGGACATCACCGTGGCCAGCGTGCCCGTGGGGTCGTTGGTGGCGTAGAAGGCCACGAAGTACGTGACCATGATGAGCATGGTCAGCGGCGACATCACACTGCTCACCTCCTCCTGGCGGGAGACCAGCGAGGCGAACGCGGCCGCGAGCGTGGCGAAGAACGCGTACCCGAGCACGAACCAGACCAGGACGGCGACCACCAGCCCCGGCACGCCCGGCGGGAAGTCGGCGGCGAACCCCGACACCGACGTGGCGACCAGGCCGACGGCGAGGATGGTGAGCAGGTTGATCAGCCCGAGCACGCCCAGCCCGACGATCTTGCCGCCGAGCAGCTGCCACGGGCGCACCGCCGCGAGCAGGATCTCCACGATCCTGCTGCCCTTCTCCTCCACCACGCCCATCGCCACCATCATGACCTGACCCATGAGCAGCATGAACAGGACGAGCACCAGCACCACGGCGATGCCGGTCTTGGCCGCCTGGTAGCGGGTGTCCACGCCCACGGAGACCATCTGCAGCGGCGGGATCGTCACCCCGGCCGCGCCGAGCCGCATCTCCCGGTTGGTGCTCTGCATGAGCACGCCGAGCTTGCTGTCGATCTCGCCGTCGGTGAGCACCTTGTCGCCGTTGACCAGCACCGCGTCCACGTCACCGGCCAGCACGGCCTTCTTGGCCGCGGCCTCGTCGGGGAAGGAGCGCCACTCGAACTCGGCGTCCGGCGCGGCGGCCTTCAGCGGTAGCTGCTGGGAGTTGACCGTGCCCAGCGTGTACGAGTCGTTCCCGCCCATGATCTTGGGCGCGAAGGAGACGGCCGCCACCAGCAGCGCGGTCACCAGCAGGCCGACCAGGAACGTCTTCGTCCGAACCTGCGTGACGATCTCGCGGCGGGCGACCAGCATCAGTCCGTTCACGCCACGGCCTCCTTGAAGATCTCGGTGAGGGTCGGCTGCTCGACCCCGAAGTGCTCGACGCGGCCCGCCTTCATGGCGCGGCGCAGGATCTCCTGGTCGTCGCCCTCGGTCGTCCGCAGGGTGTGCAGGTCGCCGTGGACGGTCACCGTGCCCGGCAGGCCGTCGGCCCAGCCCGGGGCGGGGTCGCGGACCTCCACGCGCAACGTGTCGCCCTCGGCGGCGCGCAGTTCGGCCACCGTGCCTGTCGCGACCATCCTGCCGCCGGAGACGATGCCCACCGAGTCGCACAGCCGCTCCACCAGGTCTAGCTGGTGGCTGGAGAAGATCACCGGCACGCCGCTCCGGCAGCGTTCCTGGAGCGCCCCGGCCAGGGCGTCCACGGCGAGCGGGTCGAGCCCCGAGAACGGCTCGTCCAGGACCAGCGCCTCGGGGTCGTGCACCAGCGCCACGGCGAGCTGCACGCGCTGCTGGTTGCCCAGCGACAACGTCTGCACCGCGTCGCCCCTGCGCTCGGTCAGCCCCAGCCGCTCGATGAGCTCGTCGGCGGCCTTCTTCGCCGCCGCCGGGGCGAGCCCGTGCAGCCGGCCGAAGTACTCGATCTGCTCGCTGACCCGCATCTTCTGGTACAGCCCGCGCTCCTCGGGCATGTAGCCGAACCGCGTGCGGTCGTCGTAGCCCAGCGCGCGGTCCCGCCAGCGCACCGAACCGGAGTCGGCCTGGAGCACGCCCATGACGATGCGCATCGTCGTCGTCTTGCCCGCACCGTTCGCGCCCACGAAGCCGTACATCTCGCCCGGACGTACCGTGAAGCTGATCCCGTCCAGGGCCACCTTGCCGCCGGGGTTGTCGGGACCGCCCGCGAAGCGCTTGCGCAGCTCGCTGATCTCGAGCATCAGGTCCTCTCTCTCGTCATGAGTAGATTGTGGCTTTGGCGGCGTTCGCCCTGGTAGTCGTGGAAATCATGGACGCGACATGGAAAGCGCGTCCCGTTCGGATGACATTTGTCATTACGCTGGGCTCATGACGCGTGCCGACAAGGACAAGCCCGTCGTCCTCTCCCGCATCTACACCCGTACGGGCGACGACGGCACCACGAACCTGAGCGACATGAGCCGCGCGGCCAAGACCGACACCCGGCTGGCCGCCTACGCCGACGTCGAGGAGGCCAACGCCTGCCTGGGCCTGGCCCTGTCCCACGGCACCCTGTCCGCCGACCTCGTGGCGCTCCTCGTGCGCATCCAGAACGAGCTGTTCGACGTGGGGGCCGACCTCGCCACACCGGTGGTGGACGAGCCGGAGTTCCCGCCGCTGCGGGTGGAGCAGTCCTACATCGACCGGCTGGAGGAGCAGTGCGACCGGCTCAACGCCGAGCTCCAGCCGCTGCGCAGCTTCATCCTGCCCGGCGGCGACCCGGCCACGGCCGCGCTGCACCTGGCCCGGGTGACCGTACGCAGGGCCGAGCGCACCACGTGGGCGGCGCTCGAGGCCCACGACGACGTCAACCCGCTGACCGCGAAATACCTCAACAGGCTGTCCGACCTGCTCTTCATCGCCTGCCGGGTCGCCCACGGCGGCAACGAGATCCTCTGGAAGCCCGGCGGCACCCGCTAGGCGACGTCGAGGTACGCGCTGGGCGGCGCCGACTCCAGCCAGGCGAGGAAGCCGGTGAGGGCGTCGGCGCTCATCGCCAGCGACAACCCGCGCGTCGTGCCGCCGCAGTCGACGGCGTAGAGGCCGCCGTCGATCTCCCGCCGGGCGGAAACGACGAGGCCGCGCCTCGCGATCGCGTGGCGCGGCCTCAGTCGGACGCCCATGAGCGGAATCCAGTGGAGCTCACCGTCGGCGTAGCGGGCAACCCCGCTCTGCCACCCTCGGCTGCCTGCTTTCAGCCGACAGGGTACGCTCCCGCGCGAACGGGCGAGCGTCACCCCTCGCAGGACCACGAGGGCGACCAGCAGCAACAACAAAACCGAAACCGTCGCCACCATGGCCGCCCCCCTGAATCCCGTTGTATGTATTAAACCTCTTCGCCCGCCGCGCGCAGCCGGGCCCTGGCCCGCTTCGCCTCGATCGCCGCGTCGGCGTCCTCCTGGTTGGCCTCGATCGAGGCCTGAGCCCGGTCGAGAGCGTCTCGGGCGGCCGCGACGTCGACCTCGGAACCGAGCTCGGCGACCTCGGCGAGCACCGACACCTCATCATCGGCCACGGAGATGAACCCCCCGTGAACGGCCGCGACGAGCTCGGGCTCACCTTCCCGCTTGACGCGCAGCACGCCGCCCTCGACGAGGACACCGAGCACGGGTGCGTGTTGCGGCATAATACCGATCTCGCCGTCAACGGTCTTGGCAATCACCATGTCGGCCTCGCCCGACCAGATCTCACGCTCGGGTGAGACAACCCCTACGCGTAGCTTCGCCACTTCGTCAGGTTCCTTTCCGATCAGGTAGCGGCACGGGTTCTCCCACCCGTGCCACTACCGTAGGGCGATCAGCGACGCTCGAGTTCCTTGGCCTTGGCCACGGCCTGGTCGATGCCGCCGACCATGAAGAACGCCTGCTCGGGCAGGTGGTCGTACTCGCCGGCGCACAGGCCCTTGAAGGAGGCGATCGTCTCGTCCAGCGGGACGTTCTCGCCCGGCTGGCCGGTGAACGCCTCGGCGGCGTACATCGGGTGCGACAGGAACCGCTCGATGCGACGGGCCCGCTGCACGGTGACCTTGTCCTCTTCGGACAGCTCGTCGATACCGAGGATCGCGATGATGTCCTGGAGCTCGCGGTACTTCTGCAGGATCCGCTTGGTCTCCTGGGCCACCCGGTAGTGCTCCTCGCCCACGACCTGCGGGTCGAGGATCCGGGAGGTGGAGTCGAGCGGGTCCACCGCGGGGTAGATGCCCTTCTCCGAGATCGGCCGGGACAGAACGGTCTGCGCGTCGAGGTGCGCGAACGCGTTGTGCGGGGCCGGGTCGGTGATGTCGTCGGCGGGCACGTAGATCGCCTGCATGGAGGTGATCGAGTGACCGCGCGTCGAGGTGATGCGCTCCTGGAGCACACCCATCTCGTCGGCCAGCGTCGGCTGGTAACCCACCGCGGACGGCATGCGGCCGAGGAGGGTGGAGACCTCCGAGCCCGCCTGCGTGAAGCGGAAGATGTTGTCGATGAACAGCAGCACGTCCTGCTTCTGCACGTCGCGGAAGTACTCCGCCATCGTCAGCGCGGACAGGGCCACCCGCAGACGGGTGCCCGGCGGCTCGTCCATCTGGCCGAAGACGAGCGCGGTGTCCTTGAGGACGTCCGCCTCCTCCATCTCCAGCCAGAGGTCGTTGCCCTCACGGGTGCGCTCGCCGACGCCGGCGAACACCGAGGTGCCACCGAAGTTGCGGGCGACACGACGGATCATCTCCTGGATGAGAACCGTCTTGCCCACACCGGCGCCGCCGAACAGGCCGATCTTGCCACCCTGCACGTACGGGGTGAGCAGGTCGATGACCTTGATACCCGTGACCAGCATCTCGGTACGGGACTCGAGCTGGTCGAAGGGCGGGGACGGCCGGTGGATGCCCCACTTCTCGGTGACCTGGAGCGAAGCGGTCGGCACGTCGAGCGACTCGCCGAGCGCGTTCCACACGTGACCCTTGACGACGTCGCCGACGGGCACCGAGATCGGGTGGCCGGAGTCGGTGACGGCCGTACCGCGGACCAGGCCGTCGGTGGGCTGCATGGAGATGGCGCGGACCAGGTTGTCACCCAGGTGCTGGGCGACCTCCATGGTCAGGGTCTTGGTCTCGCCGCCGAGGGTCACCTCGACGTTGAGCGCGTTGTAGATGTCGGGCATCGCCTCGACGGGGAACTCCACGTCGACGACGGGCCCCTTGACGCTGGCCACACGACCGGCACCGGCCGACGTGGGCTCAACAGTCTCAACAGCCTCTGCAGTCATTTCACTCTTTCCCCGCTGCGGCGTCAGCCAGCGCGTTGGCGCCACCGACGATCTCGCTGATTTCCTGGGTGATCTCGGCCTGGCGAGCCTGGTTCATCTGCATGGTGAACACGCGGATCAGCTCGTTGGCGTTGTCCGTGGCGGACTTCATGGCGCGGCGGCGCGCGGCCTCCTCCGAAGCAGCCGACTGCAGCAGCGCCGTGAAGATGCGGGACTCCACATAGCGCGGCAGCAGCGATTCGAGCACGTCGCCCGCGGTGGGCTCGAACTCGAAGTACGGCGGGATCGTCTCGGTGGCCGTCGCCTCGGTCTCCTCGACCTCCAGCGGCAGCACGCGCTTGACCACGACGTTCTGGGTCAGCATCGAGACGAACTCGGTCGAGACGATGTGGATCTCGTCGATCCCCGCCTCTTCCTTGAAGGAGTCGATCAGCGTCTGCGCGATCTCCTTGGCGTCGGCGTAGGCCGGCTTCCTGGAGAAGCCGACCCACTGGCCGCCCATCGTACGGTTGCGGAAGGTGTGCCAGGTGACACCCTTCCGGCCGGTGACGAACGGCACCACCGTCAGGCCGCGGCTCTCCAGCAGCCCGCGCAGGGCCTCGGCCTCGCGCAGGACGTTGGCGTTGAAGCCGCCACAGAACCCGCTGTCGCTGGTGACGATGAGGACGCCCGCCTTGGCGGGGTTCTCCTTCGCCACGGTCAGCGGATGGTCGACGCTGGCCGCGTTGCTGACGACGCCGGTGACGGCGCGAGTGATCTCACGCTCGTACGGCAGCGCCGCCTGCATCCGCATCTGCGCCTTCACGATCCGCGAGGAGGCGATGAGCTCCTGGGCGCGCGTGATCTTGGCGGTCGACTTGACCGACCTGATCCGCCGCCGCAGCAGCCTTAGCTGGGCACCCATGAGCTACTTCTCCGTCGCCGGACGGACGACCTTCTTGATCTTCTCCTGGCCGACCTCGTCGGCCTCGAGCGGCGCCACCGGCTCGTCCTTGACCAGGAGCTCGCCCGAAGAGGTGGTGAAGCCCTTCTTGAACTCCGTGACGGCGTCCTTGAGGCTGGTCACCGCGTCGTCGGACAGCTCGTTGGTCTCGCGGATGCTGTCGAAGATGCCCTTGTGACTGCTCTGCAGGTAGTCGAGGAACTCCTGCTCGAAGCGGCGGATGTCCTCGATCGGAACCTCGTCGAGCTCACCCGTCGTGCCCGCCCACACCGACACGACCTGACGCTCCACGGAGAACGGCGAGTACTGCGGCTGGATGAGCAGCTCGGTCAGGCGCTGACCGCGCTCCAGCTGGGCGCGGGAGGCCGCGTCCAGGTCGGAGGCGAAGGCCGCGAAGGCCTCCAGGTCGCGGTACTGCGACAGCGACAGGCGCAGCGTGCCGGCCACCTTGCGCATCGCCTTGATCTGCGCCGAGCCACCGACTCGGGAGACCGAGATACCGACGTTGATGGCGGGACGGATACCGGCGTTGAAGTAGTCGGTCTCCAGGAAGATCTGGCCGTCGGTGATGGAGATGACGTTGGTCGGGATGAACGCCGACACGTCGTTGCCCTTGGTCTCGATGATCGGAAGACCGGTCATCGAGCCACCGCCCATGTCGGCGGAGAGCTTGGCGCAGCGCTCCAGCAGACGGGAGTGGAGGTAGAAGACGTCACCGGGGAACGCCTCGCGGCCCGGCGGGCGGCGAAGCAGCAGCGAGACGGCGCGGTAGGCGTCGGCCTGCTTGGTGAGGTCGTCGAAGATGATGAGGACGTGCTTGCCCTGGTACATCCAGTGCTGGCCGATGGCCGAACCGGTGTAGGGGGCGATGTACTTGTAACCCGCCGGGTCGGAGGCCGGGGCGGCGACGATCGTGGTGTACTCCAGGGCGCCGGCCTCTTCGAGACGGGAGCGCACCTGGGCGATCGTCGAGCCCTTCTGGCCGACCGCGACGTAGACGCAGCGCACCTGCTTCTCGGGGTCGCCCGAGAGCCAGTTGTCGCGCTGGTTGAGGATGGTGTCGACGGCCACGGCGGTCTTGCCCGTGCCACGGTCACCGATGATCAGCTGGCGCTGGCCGCGGCCGATCGGCGTCATGGCGTCGATGGCCTTGATGCCGGTCTGCAGCGGCTGCTTCACCGGCTGCCGCTGGACGACCGAGGGGGCCTGCAGTTCGAGGGCGCGCAGGCCCTCGGACTCGATCGCGCCCTTGCCGTCGAGGGGGTTGCCGAGCGGGTCGACCACACGGCCGAGGAAGTTGTCGCCGACCGGCACGGACAGGACCTCGCCCGTCCGGCGGACCGTCTGGCCTTCCTCGATCTTGCTGAAGTCGCCCAGGACCACGACGCCGATCTCTCGGGGGTCGAGGTTCAGGGCCAGGCCGCGCGTGCCGTCCTCGAACTCGAGCAGCTCGTTCGCCATCGCCGAGGGAAGGCCGGAGACATGGGCAATGCCGTCGCCGGCGTCGACGACGGTCCCGATCTCCTCGCGCGCGGCGCCTTCCGGTTCGTACGCCTGGACGAAGCGCTCAAGCGCGTCCCGGATCTCGTCCGGCCGGATCGTAAGCTCCGCCATCTCTACTCTGTCTCCCTATTCATTCGGCGCTCACTGCGCCTCAGCCGGCCAACCGGCGGCGGACTTCTTCAATTCGTCCCACGATCGTGGTGTCGATCATCTCGTCGCCGATGCGGACCGAGAACCCACCGAGCACTCGCTTGTCCACCTCGACGTTCAGGTGCACGTCACGACCGTAGGAGGTGCGCAGCCAGTCGGCCAGTCGCTGCTTCTGCGCGTCGGACAGCTCGACCGCGCTGCGCACGACCGCCACCAGGCGCTGGCGCTGCTGGGCCACGAGCTGGCCGAACTCCTCCAAGCCCCTTTCCAGGCTACGCCCGCGCGGGTGCACCGCCAGCTGCGTGATCAGGCGCTGGCTGGTGGGGGCCACCTTGCCGCCGAGCAGGTCGCCCAGCAGCTGCCGCTTGCCCTCCGCGGGCGCGGCCGCGTCGGCGAGCGCGCGTCGGAGGTCGGGGTTGGCGGCGACGATACGGCCGAAGCGGAAGAGCTCGTCCTCGACGTCGTCGAGCCTGGACTGGCCCTCCGCCTCGGCGGCGGCGGCGACGACGCCGAGCCGTTCGAGCGAGTCGGCCAGGTCACCCGCGCGCGACCACCGGACCGAGACCGCGGCCTCGGTCGTGGCGAGGGCCGCCTCGGAGACCTTGCCGCCGAGCAGGGCGCGGACGGTGCCCGCCTTCTGCTCGGCAGCCCTGGCCGGGTCGGACAGCGCGCGGCGCAGGCCGTGCTCGCGGTCGAGCAGATCCGCGACGGCGAACAACTCGTCGGAGAGCGCGCCGAGGTCGGCGCTGCCCGCGACCGCGTTGAAGCGCTCCTCGACCTCTGCCAACGAGGTCCTGCTCAGACCTCGCATTAGCGCACCGCCTGCGCGTTGCTGCTCTCGAGCTCGTCGAGGAACCTGTCCACGATCCGGCTCTGGCGGACCTCGTCCTCAAGGGACTCGCCGACGATGCGGCCGGCCAGCTCGGTGGACAGACGGCCGATCTCCGTGCGGAGCTGCGCGAACGCGGCGGCGCGGTCGGCCTCGATCTGGGCGTGCGCGGCCTCGACGAGACGACGGGCCTCGGCCTGCGCCTCCTCGCGGAGCTCCGCCTTGATCTGCGCGGCCTGCTCGCGAGCCTCTTCACGGAGCCGGCCGGCCTCGCGGCGGGCCTCCTCAAGCTGCTGCGCGTACTGCCGCTGGAGGTTCTGCGCCTCGGCCTGGGCCTCCTCAGCCCTCTTGATGCCACCCTCGATCGCGTCGGTCCGCTCGGCCAGAGTCTTCTGGATGCGCGGAACGAGAATCTTGCCGACGACGAGGAGGACGACGAGGAACGAGAAGATACCGACGACGAGCTCGAACGTGTGCGGAAGGAGCGGGTTCGCCCCTTCTTCCTGCGCGAGGAGCGTAGCTGCCTTAATCATGGGTGCAGCCTTTCGTCAGAATTCTTCTGGTCCTAGATGCCCGCGAAGATGAACGGCGCGACCAGACCGATCAGGGCGAGGGCCTCGGTGAGGACGAAGCCGAGGAGCATGTTCTGGCGGATCAGGCCGTAAGCCTCGGGCTGACGCGCGATGGCCTGCACGCCCTGACCGAAGATGATGCCGACGCCGATGCCGGGGCCGATGGCGGCGAGACCGTAACCGATGGCGGTGACGTTGCCGGAGACCTCAGCGAGAACGCTCATTGCTATTTCCTTTACTGGACGGCCGGTGAAGGGAGTCCCACCGGTCATGGATATTCCGGTATGTGGTTCTCAGTGATCCGGGTGCAGCGCGCCGCCGATGTACATCGACGCCAGCATCGCGAACAGGAAGGCCTGCAGGAACTGGATGAACATCTCGAACCCGGTCAGGATGATCGTCATGATCACGCCCACCACGCCGACGGGGGCACCCAAGGGCGTCAGCTTCTCGAACAGGAACCAGAAGCCGACCATGCTGAAGAACGCGAGCAGCATGTGACCGGCGAACATGTTCGCGAACAGTCGGACAGCGTGCGTGAACGGCGCGATGATCATGTTCGACAGGAACTCGATCGGCGCCAGAAGGAAGTAGATCGGCTTGGGCAGGCCGGGCGGGAACATCATGTTCTTGAAGTAACCGATGCCGCCCTGGTGCTTGACGCCCAGGTAGACCTTGATCGCGTAGATCGAGAGCGCGAGCACGGCCGGGAACGCGATGTGCGAGGCGACCGGGAACTGCGCGAGCGGGATCACGCCGAGGATGTTCCAGAACAGGACCAGGAAGAAGAGCGTGACCAGCAGGCCCATCCACCGATCGGCGTCCTTGCCGAGGAACGGCCGGGCGATCTGGTCACGGACGAACATGTAGCCGTACTCGACGACGTTCTGGGTGCCCCTCGGCACGAGCTTCGGCTTGGCGAAGGCCACCCAGCACACGGCGATCACCACGAGCGCGCTGAGCATCGCCAGCAGCACCGGCTTGGTGAACCAGGTCACCCCGGGGATGATCGGCGTGAACGAATTGAACAGCTCATCGGGCGATGGCGCCCGGAAGTTGTCTTCGGGGGCGAGGACCGTCAGCGCAATCACGCGGCGTTCCCTTCAACGTCGTAGTGGATCACAAGGGTTTCCTCAGCGAGGCGATCGCTGCGTCGGGTTAGCGACCGAACTTCCGGTAGACCGCGTAGCCGCCGAGCACGACCCCAAGGACCACGCCTATGGGGAAGAACGCGGACATGTCGAGCCACCGGTCCAGCAACCACCCGAGACCGCCATAGACCGCCATCCCGGCGAGCAGATAGCTGGGGACTGACCACATGGCATCGGAGAAGTCGCGACCGTCGTGTTCCGGCCGGCGTTCCTGTGCGCTCATCGCGGCCCCGACGATAGCAGGCGAGTGGAGGACTAGTCATATCGGACCCCATCCCTTTACCTGCCTCATGAGTCGCCCTTTCCGGGGACCGAGGCTTCGGGGTCGACGTAGAGCATCTTGGTCTTCATGAACGCGCGGACCTCGAATCCGGTCCAGACGAGCGTGCATCCGACCACGGACCACGCGAAGGCCTGGGTGTTCCAGGCGGTGGTCTCACGGAAGGCGGACAGCACCACCATGATGGCGACGACTTTGACGAGGTAGCTGACCATCGCCGCGATCGCCATCATCTGGGGGGAGACGCGGGCGGCATAGGAGACCGCTACCACGCTGATGCTGAAGAAAACCCCGACGAGCAAGGTGCCGAGGGCCGCGCCGAGCGCTCCCTTGCCGCCCGCGAGGAGGAACGCCACGATGACCGCGACCACCCCGACCGCGAAGGTCGGAACAGCGGCGCTCTTGAGTACGCGCACGTCGTTGGCCTGCATCGGTGCTCCATCAGCATGTTGTCAAGCGAGCGTTTGCTACCTCCAGAACATGTGCGTCTGGAGGTCCCTGCTCGTGAAAGATATCACAAGCTCACGGAAGACCGCTTTTACCTGCCGTTTCTAGTTCCCGATCACGGACGGCTCGGAAATGCAGGAATGACCGGTTTGCCCTCGGCGCTCGCGCGTTCCTGCGCCGAAGGGCCGCCCTGCGGCGGCATCTGCCGCCTGACCTGGGTGTCCGGGCCGATCGGCGGCATCGGGCCGGTGGGCGGGCCGTCGTCGTCGGGCTGCTTGTCGCGCGTGGCGGCGTGCGCGCCGCCCCTCCCCCGCCACCGCGGCGCCGCCATCAGGACGAGCACCGCCAGCGCCAGCACGATGACCACGACGAACAGCAGCACCGGCACGCCCTCGCGGGACATCGCCACCAGGCCGAAGGCGAACAGGAACGCCCACGCGTACATGATCAGCACCGAGCGGCGGTGCGAGTGGCCGATGTCCAGCAGCCGGTGGTGCAGGTGACCGCGGTCGGGCGCGAACGGCGACATGCCGTGGGACGTGCGCCGGACCACGGCGGTGATCAGGTCGATCAGCGGCAGGACCAGCACCGCCGCCGGCAGCATCAGCGGCAGCAGCACCGGGACCTTGTTCATGTCCTCGATGGCGGCCGGGTCGAGCGGTGTCACCGTGACGATCGAGGAGGCGAGCACCAGCCCGATCAGCATCGCCCCGGTGTCGCCCATGAAGATCTTGGCCGGATGGAAGTTGTGCGGCAGGAAGCCCAGGCACGTGCCGATGAGCACGGCCGCGATGGCCGCCGTCGTGGTGATGTTGCCCACGCTCATGCTCTGCGCCAGCAGGATCGAGTACGCCCACGTGGCCATGGCGGCGATGCAGACGATGCCGGCCGCGAGCCCGTCGAGCCCGTCGACGAAGTTCACGGCGTTGATGGTGACCACCACGATCATGATGGTGATGATCGTGCTCAGCGTGTAGTCGAGGCTGGTGGAGCCGCCCCAGTCCTTCGGCAGCGGGATGTAGAGCAGCCGCAGGTCGAAGTAGACCAGCACGCCCGCCGCCGCGATCTGCCCGCCGAGCTTGATGAAGGCGTCCATGCCCCACCAGTCGTCGAGGAAGCCGGTGAGCGTGATCAGGCCGCCGGCGACGATCAACGCGGTGACGGCTCTGCCGTCGTACTCCGACAGCGCCGCGCCGGTGTGTTTCAGCTGGCTGGCGACCAGCAGGCCGACCACCAGACCGCCGTACATGGCCAGGCCGCCGAGTCTCGGCGTCGGCGTGGTGTGCACGTCGCGCTCGCGAACCTCGGGCATGGCGCCGATGCGGATGGCGAAGCGGCGCACCAGCGGGACCAGCAGATACGTCACCGCTGCCGAGATGAGCGCCATGAACAGGTATTCGCGCACGGACCTAGTTTCCCGGATGCTCCGGCCAGCTGTGACCGGAAACCGACACAGACCAGCTTAATATTCGCTGAGATATGGCTGATGGATGGCGAGAAGCGCCGCCACTCTTTCCCTGACCTCGGGCGCAACGGCCGGATCGCGTACGGACATCGACAGCAGACTTCCCACCTCCTCCATCTCCCGCGGGCCCATGCCCTGCGTCGTCACGCACGCCGTGCCCACCCGGATCCCGGAGGTGACGGCCGCCGGCTCCGGATCGTACGGGATGACGTTGCGGTTGAGCGTGATGCCGGCGGCCGCGCAGCGCCGTTCGGCCTCGGCGCCCGAGACGCCCAGCTCACGCAGGTCGATCAGGGCCAGGTGGGTGTCGGTGCCGCCGGTGACCGGACGCATGCCCGCCCCCTCCAGCGCGGAGGCGAGCGCGCGGGCGTTGCCGACGACGCGGCTTGCGTACGCGGCGAACTCCGGCCGCAGCGCCTCCCCGAACGCCACCGCCTTGGCCGCCACCGCGTGCATCAGCGGCCCGCCCTGCACGAACGGGAACACCGCCCGGTCGATCTTGGCGGCCAGCTCCTCCGTGCACAGGATCGCGCCGCCGCGCGGCCCGCGCAGCACCTTGTGCGTGGTCAGCGTCACGACGTCCGCGTACGGCACCGCCGACGGGATCACCCCGCCCGCCATCAGCCCGATCGGGTGCGCCACGTCGGCCAGCAACCACGCGCCCACCTCGTCGGCGATGCCGCGGAAGACCGAGAAGTCGATCAGTCTCGGGTACGCCGTCGCGCCGCACACGATGACCTTGGGCCGGCGTCGCAGCGCCAGGTCGCGCACCTCGTCGTAGTCGATGAGCTCGGTGTCGCGGCGCACGCCGTAGGAGGCGACGTCGAACCATCGTCCCGAGAAGTTCACCTTCGAGCCGTGCGTGAGGTGGCCGCCGTGCGGGAGCGCCATGGCGAGCATGGTGTCGCCGGGCTGGAGCAGGGCGGCGTAGGCGGCCAGGTTGGCGCTCGCGCCCGAATGCGGCTGGACGTTGGCGTGCTCGGCGCCGAACAGCCTGCGCGCCCGCTCCACCGCCAGCCGTTCGGCCCGGTCGACGACCTCGCAGCCGCCGTAGTAGCGCCTGCCGGGGTAGCCCTCGGCGTACTTGTTGGTGAGGGTGGAACCCAGGGCGGCCATGACCGCGGGGGAGGTGAAGTTCTCGCCGGCGATCAGCTGGATGCCGGCGCGTTCGCGTTCGAGCTCGTCGAGCAGCACCTGCGCCAGCTCCGGATCCTGCCGCCGCAACCGCCCGAAGTCGGGCCCGTAGTACGGCTCCCCACCCATTTCTCCACTGTACGACCGCGTGTCCGTTTTGCCCAGATAGCCGCGCTGCGAGGGCAGGGGGTTCGTGACGGTCGGGAGCCATGAAGGCGGTCACCTGCCTGCGAAGGCCAGGTGACGGCGACCGCGAGCCTCCGGGTACTTCCGGGAGCCTCCAGGAGCGCGGAGCCTCCCGGACCGTGAAGCTCAAGGACCGCGAAGCGCCGGGGAAGGCGGAGGTCAGGGGAAGGCGTGTGGTGCGCCGGTCTGGCTGGGGATCCACCTCGGGGTGTCGTCGGCCTGGTCGCTGATCGCGGTGAGCACGGCGTGACGGTAGAGAGCCAGCTTCGACCGCCATTCCCGGATGTCCTGCACATAACGATCGCCGACCGGTGCGTCCCACGTCTGCGGGCTCTTGGCCAGCGCGTACGCCTTGTCGAGGGCCGTGCTGAGCTTCTCCAGCATGGGCATGACGGTGTTCCAGGCGGTGACCAGACGTTCGTAGTCGGGGTTGAACTCGTAGGCCAGCGGCTGGTTGTCCAGCGGGCCCGCTGCGGTGACGGGCGGCATCTCGTCCCTGCTCCTGGGCCTGGGGGCGGGCGGGTCGACGTACATCACACGCTCCTTCCCGACGTCCCGGGATCGACCTCACCCGATGGACCGTCCGGCCTGATGTCCCTGGGAGCCCAGTCACCCTCGCCGTACTCACCGGGCGGAACCCCCACGGACGGCATGTCGAGCGGCTGAATGTCGCGGACGTCGTCGATCAAAGTCCTGATCGCCTCCGGCCTGGCCGAGGACACATCCACAGCCACGACCCCGTCTCCCTCACTCACCCACTTCCCACCGGCACCCCCGCCGTCCAAGCCCTGCGCCCCACCATCACCATGACCCCCGCCGTCCAAGCCCTGCGCCCCACCATCACCATGCCCCCCGACACCGCCGTGAACAGCCGCGACATGACGCCCCGTATCACCACCACCAGCAAATACGTCCCCTCCAGCAGAAACGTCTCCTCCAGCGGATACGGCCGCCCCTCCCCCAGGCGCCGTAGGCGGAATCCGCACCCCAGCAGACCCGTCACCCCGCCCAGCTCCACCATCTGCACCAGCCCGAGCAGCATCCGCGGCCCCACCGTCAGCCCGCCCGGCATCAGCCCGATCAGCATCGGCCGCGCCACCACCGGTGCCCACATCGCCACGCCCATTGCCTGCGCCGCCATCGGCACGCCCACCATCTCCGTAGCCACCACCGACGTCACGGCCACCATTCACGGCGCCGCCATCAGCCCGACCGGCATCAGCCGCACCGCCACCGGTCCCCACGCCGTCACGTCCACCATCCGCGCGCCCACCGTCGGTGTTGCCGCCGGCGTCACGGTTGCCGTTGGCGGTGCCCGCGTCAGTGCGGTTGCCGTTCGGGGCCTTGTCGTCGGCGCAGGCGGTGTCGTCAGTGCGGCCGGTGTCCGTGGTGCCGCTGTCGGAGCGGCCGTTGTCGCTGATCGCGCCGCCGCTGGAGCCGTCGGTCCGGCCTGTGCCGGTGTCCGTGTGGCCATTTGCGCCGTCGGCCCGGCCGGTGTCGCCGATGGGCTGGGTGCCGGTGCCTGTGGTGGCGTCGGGGCGGGTCGGGGTGGCGGAGGTGCCGTCGGCGTGGGTGCCGTGGGTGCCCGCGTCTCCTGGGGTGCCCTGGTGGGCGCCTGTGTCCCCGGTGGTGCCGCGGTAGGTGTCTCCGGTGGTGCCGGGGTGGGTGGCCGCATCGTCTTGGGTGCTGCCGTTGTGGGACGTCGTGTCGCCTGCGGTGCCGAAGTGTGCGCCCGTGCCTTCTGACGTGCCGTAGGGGTGGCCGGTCGCGGTTGCGGTGCCGTACGGGTGGCCGGTCGCGGTTGCCGTGCCGGGGTGGTGGGCGGTGGTGTTGCCTGCGGTGGTCGTCGAGGGGTCGGTGCCGCCCTCTCCTGTCGGCACCGACAGCCCTTCGCCTCCGCCCGCCGTCGCCGCGCCGCCGTCGGCGTGCACGGTCGGCATGTCGGCGGGCTGCACGTTGTCGACGTTCTTGAGCAGGGATTCCAGTTGTTCGGCCGTGGGCGGGTCGATGGGGACCTGGAGGACCTTCACGCCGTCGACCACCACGACCTGGGGCTTGTGCGGGTCGTCCGGCTGGTCCTTCGCGGGGACGTTGGCGGTGCCGGTGTCGGCCTCCGCTCCCCGGTCGCGTCTGCTGTCCTGGTCGGGGGCCTTGGGGTCGTCGGCGGCCGGGGTGTCACCGATGCGGCCGTCGCTGCGGCCGTCTGTGCGGTCGCCGGTCCGCTCACCGGTCCGTCCGTCGGTCCTGGTGTCGTTTCCGCTGGTCCCGGTGTCCTTGTCGGCGCCGTCGCACGCCTTCCCGTCGCCGTCGGCCTTGGCACCGTCGTCGCCGGTCTTGCCGTCGGGGTCCTTCGGCGTCGGCGGGTCCGTCGGTTTGGGGTCGTGGTCCCTCGACGCGGGCGGATCCGTCGGCTTGGGGTCGTGGTGCCTCGACGCGGGCGGGTCCGTCGGTTTGGGGTCGTGGTCTTTCGGGGCGGGTGGGTCCGTGGGCTTGGGGTCGGGGGTTTTCGGGGGTGGGTCGGTGGGTTTCGGGTCGTGGTCCTTCGGGGTGGAGGGGTGGGTGGGCTTCGGGTCGGCGGGGTGTCCGGGGGTGGCGGGGTCGGTGTGCTTGGGCGGGTCGTCGGCGCGGGGGTTGCCGTACTTGTCGTCGCGGCTGCCCGGCGACTCCTTGGGCTCGTCGGCCGTGCCGCCGCCGCCCGTCTTCGACGTGTCGCCCAGCTTCCCGTCGGCGCGCTTCTCCAGGACGGCCAGCCGCGCGTTGACGTCCTTGACCATGTGATCGGCGGAGTCGGCCACCTGGACCGGACGGTGGGTGCTCCGCGCGGACAGCCCGGCACGGCTCAGCACCGCCCTGACCTGGTCCTCGGCCGTGCGCAGCGCCGAGGACGCGTGCTTGACCTCGGTCAGCAGGTCACGGACCAGCTGCGGATCCATGCCGTCGAACTTGCCCATGGGCCACTCCCGGACGTGTCGCCGTTCCGGGACTCACGGTAATCGCGGCCGTGGCGTCGCCGCAGCCGGGATGCAAAGACGGTATGACGTCAGTCGTCGGTGGCGACGTAGCCGATGATGCCGCGCAGCTTCTCGACGGGGATCGCGCCGCGGCGCAACATCCGGGGCACCGCGGTGGTGAGGTCGAGGATGGTCGAGGGCGTGTTGTCGGTCGTCTTGCCGCCGTCGAGATAGACCGCGACCGAGTCGCCGAGCTGCTCCTCTGCCTCCTCCGCCGTCGTCGCCGCGGGGGCGCCGGAGCGGTTGGCGCTGGAGACGGCCATCGGGCCGGTCTCCTTGAGCAGGTCGAGGGCGACCGGGTGGAGCGGCATGCGGACGGCGACCGTGCCCTTGGTGTCGCCCAGGTCCCAGGAAAGGGCCCTGTTGGCCCTGCAGACCAGCGTGAGCGGCCCCGGCCAGAAGGCGTCGATGAGATCCTGCCCGTAGGGCCCGAGGTCGTCCACGAGCGCCGTGGCGGCTCTGACGGTGCCCACGAGCACGGGCGGCGGCATGTCGCGGCCGCGCCCCTTGGCGTCGAGCAGCGCGGTGACGGCCGGCGGCATGAACGCGTCGGCGCCGATGCCGTAGACGGTGTCGGTCGGCAGCACGACCAGCTCGCCGCGGCGCACGGCGGTGGCGGCCTCGATCAGGCCCTCGGCGCGCTGGTCGATGTCGGAGCAGTCAAAGCGTCTTCCCACGGCGTGCATCCTAGTCCTGGCCGAGTCTGGCCGTGACGAAGCGGTCCCTTCGGGTGAGGTCCTGGCGCAGGCGGACGTCGCGCCAGCCGTTGTCCTCCGGGAAGGTCAGATAGACGGCCCTGCCCTGCTCGTCGGCGTGTTCGACGGCCACCCAGCCGCCGGGGCGCAGCAGGCGGCGGGCGGTGCGTTCGACCGCGCGCACCTCGCCGAGGCCGTCGTCGCCGGAGCCGTAAAGGGCCCGGGAGGGGTCGTAGTCGCGGACCTCGGGGTCGCGCGGGATGGCGCCGGGCGGGATGTACGGCGGGTTGGAGATCACCAGGTCGACCTTGCCGTTGAGCTCGGGAAGGGCTTCGGCGAGGTCTTCCGGGTGCAGGTGCGTACGCCCCTGGCCCAGCTCGGAGATGTTGCGCTTGGCCCAGGTGTAGGCAGCGGGGTCGACCTCGACGGCGTGCACCTCGGCGAGCGCGACCTCCTGGGCGATCGACAGCGCGATGGCCCCCGAGCCGGTGCCGAGGTCGACGACGAGCGGCGCCGTCACGTCCATGGCGCGCAGGGTCTCGATCGCCCACCCGGCCATGACCTCGGTCTCCGGCCGCGGCACGAACACGCCGGGGCCGACCGCGAGCTCCAGGTAGCGGAAGTAGGCGTGGCCGGTGATGTGCTGCAGCGGCTCACGCGCCTCGCGCCGGGCGATGCCCTCCCAGAACAGCGCGTCGAAGTCGGAGTCCTTGACCGTGTGGAGCTCGCTCCTGCGCACGCCGTGGACGAACGCCGCGATCTCCTCCGCGTCGGTGCGCGGCGAAGGCACACCTGCCTCGGCGAGCCGGGCGGTGGCCAGAGCGATCTCGTCCAGCAGAAATGTCATGAGTGTTGTGCGAGCTTCTCCGCCATCTCGGCGTCGATGAGTGCCTGGGTGACGGCGTTGAGCTCGCCGTCGAGAACCTGGTCGAGGTTATACGCCTTGAAGCCTACGCGGTGGTCGGAAATCCGGTTCTCGGGAAAGTTGTACGTGCGGATGCGCTCGGAACGGTCGACCGTGCGGACCTGCGACTTGCGCTCGGCCTGCGCCGCGGCGTCGGCCTGCTCCTGGGCCACGGCCAGCAGGCGGGCACGCAGGATGCGCATCGCCGACTCCTTGTTCTGGAGCTGGCTCTTCTCGTTCTGGCAGGAGACGACCACGCCCGTGGGCAGGTGGGTGATGCGCACGGCCGAGTCGGTCGTGTTGACGCTCTGGCCACCGGGACCGCTGGAGCGGTAGACGTCGATGCGCAGGTCGTTGGGGTCGATCTGGACCTCGACCTCCTCCGCCTCCGGGTAGACCAGCACACCCGCGGCGCTGGTGTGGATGCGGCCCTGGGACTCGGTGACGGGCACCCGCTGCACGCGGTGGACGCCGCCCTCGAACTTGAGCCTGGACCACACGCCCTCGTCGCCCTTGGCCTTGATGCCGACCGTGACGTCTTTGTAGCCGCCGAGGTCGGAGGGCTGGGTGTCGATGATCTCGGTCTTCCAGCCGAGGCGCTCGGCGTAGCGCAGGTACATCCGCAGCAGGTCGCCGGCGAACAGCGCGGACTCCTCGCCGCCCTCGCCCGCCTTGATCTCCATGATGATGTCTTTGTCATCGTTGGGGTCGCGCGGGATGAGCAGGTGCTTGAGCTTCTCCTCAAGCTGCGGGATGCGCTCCTCGATCTCGGCCGCCTCGGCCGCGAACCCCTCGTCCTCGCCGGCCAGTTCCTTGGCCGCCGTCAGGTCCTCGCGGGCCGCGTCGAGCTCCCGGTAGGTGCTGACGATCGGGGTGAGCTGGCTGTAGCGCCGGCCGAGTGTGCGGGCCTTGTTCTGGTCGGCGTGCACGGCGGGGTCGGCAAGCTGCAGCTCCAGCTCGGAATACTCCTTGAGCAACTCGTCGAGGTTCACCGTGGGTCCTTCAGTGGTTTGAATGCCGTTTCACCAACAACGCCGACCCGGCGCACGTGGTGCGGCCGGGTCGGCGTCGGTGAAGCTACTTGCCCGTGGCCTTCTTGCCGAAGCGCTTCTCGAAGCGAGCCACCCGGCCGCCGGTGTCGAGGATCTTCTGCTTGCCCGTGTAGAACGGGTGGCAGGCCGAGCACACGTCGGCGTGGATGACGCCGTTCTTGGCGGTGCTGCGGGTCGTGAACGTGTTGCCGCAGGAGCAGGAGACCTGCGTCACGTGGTAATCGGGGTGGATGTCGGGCTTCATGGCTGTCCTTTCGGGCTGCGGCCGCCGGGTCGCCTTCACGCATGGCGTGAACCGGAACCGCAAAATGGTCAGCTACCAGTGTGCCAGATCGTGCAACCTGCCCAGGCCATGGGGCATTCCCGCGATCTTCATGACGCGGTCGCACGCGCCACACTAGGCTCCCTCGCACAAACCATCACTTTTCCCACAAATGGGACTTAGCCAAAGGATCATCCAACTGATGAAGAGAAGGGTGCGGCTGCTCCTCGCGGCCGCCACGGGGGCCGCCGTTCTCCTCGGAGGCGCCGGTCTCTCGGCCACCGGCGCGTCGGCCTCGGCGTACGCGCTGGCGGACGACTTCACGGGCGACGCGTCGGCGAGCGCGTACGTCCCGCTGGAGAAGGACGTCGACGCCACCGTCACGCTGAAGCTCAAGAACCCGGACACCGTCACCGGCGTGACCGGGTCCATCGAGCCGCCCGGCAAGTCGGCCAAGACGGTGTCGTTCGACTTCACGCCGAGCACCTCCACCCCGACCGCCACCCCGACCGCCACCCCGTCGCCTGCTGCCGACAAGACGATCACCGGCAAGTGGACGATCACCAAGGACGACCCGGCGGGCGACTGGAAGCTCACCGTCAACGTCGCCCGCACGGGCGGCGGGAGCAGCCCGAGCACCTTCACCGTCAAGGTCTCCGGCAAGCAGGGCATCTCCGGCGCGAACGTCACCCCCGACCCCGTCCAGCTCGTCAAGGGCAAGGACACCAAGGTCACGGTCGAGGCGTCGGTGAAGGACGCGGGCACGGTCTCGGCCAAGCTCGTCAGCGACACCACCAGCGAGTACTACGACCTCGGTGAGCTGGCCAAGGAGTCGGACAACTACTACCGCGGCGTCACGTACTTCACCGACGACACCACCGAGGGCGCCTGGACCCTGGAGGTGTACGCCACCCGCAGCGGCCAGACGCTCAAGGGCGAGGCGTCCTTCTCGGTCGTCGCCCCCACCGGCGGCGCGTCCAAGAAGGCCAAGACCAGGGTGACGATCTCGGCCCCGAACAAGGTCGCCAAGGGCCGCGCGTTCAAGGTCTACGGCAAGGTCTACCGCGGCGCCAAGGCGTACAAGAACAAGATCGTCGAGGTGTACTTCAAGGCCAAGGGCACCAAGACGTACAAGTTCATGGGGTACGCCAAGGCCACCTCGACCGGCAAGTACAGCAAGACCTTCAAGGCCAAGAAGGACGGCTACTTCCAGGTCAAGGTGCCCGGCACGAGCAAGACGCGCACCTCCCTGTCGCCGCAGGAGTTCGTGGACGTGAGGTAGCGGATACGGCCCGCATCCCCAACCCCGGGTGCAGGCCGTATCAGCGACCCAGATACGTCAGGACGGCGAGAACCCGCCGATGGTCCTCGGGCGCGGGCCCGAGGGCCAGCTTGGCGAAGATGCCGGACACGTGTTTCTCCACCGCCCCTTCGGTGACGACCAGCCTGGAGGCGATCGCGGTGTTGGAGCGGCCCTCGGCCATCAGCGCCAGGACCTCGCGCTCCCGGGGGGAGAGCAGGTCGAGCGGCGCGCCCCTGCGCCTGCGGCTGAGCAGTTGCACGACGACCTCCGGATCGATCACCGTGCCGCCCGCCGCCACCTCGCGCACCGTCTCCATGAACTCGGCCACGTCGGCCACCCGCTCCTTCAGCAGGTAGCCGACGGCCTTGCCGATCAGCTCGCCCGCGTAGCGCTCCTCGACGTACTGGGACAGGACCAGGATCGGGAAGTCGGGCCTGGCCTCGCGGACCCTCAGCGCCGCCTTCAGCCCCTCGTCGGTGTGGGTGGGCGGCATGCGCACGTCGACGATCGCCAGGTCGGGCTCGTGTTCCCGGACGGCGGCCACCAGCGCGGGCCCGTCGGAGACCGCCGCGACGGTCTCGAAACCGCCGTCGGCGAGCAACCGCGCCAGCCCCTCGCGCAACAGTACGGAATCCTCGGCGATGACCACGCGCATGTGCACATGACTACCATTCGCAGGGCAGCTCCGCACGCACGATCGTCGGCCCCCCGACGGGGCTGTGCAGCACGAGCACGCCGTCGATGGTCGCCGCCCGGTCGGCCAGGCCAGACAGCCCGCCGTCCGGCGTGACGACGGCGCCGCCGATGCCGTTGTCCCACACGTCCACTACCACGCCGCGGTCGCCCCCGAACACCGCCACGGACGCCTCCGTCGCGCCCGAGTGCTTGGCGAGGTTGGTCAGGGCCTCGGCGACGATGAAGTACGCGATGCTCTCCACCGCGGCGGGCGGCCGTTCGGCCAGTTCGACGGAGACGTCCACGTGCACCGGCGCCCGCGCGGCCAGCCCCGACAGCGCCGCGTCGAGCCCGCGGTCGGTGAGGATGGCCGGGTGGATGCCGCGGGCCAGGTCGCGCAGCTCGGCGATGGCCGCCTTGGTGCCCGCGTGGGCCTGGACGATCAGCGCCCTGGCCTCCTCCGGCTCGGCGTCGAACTTGGCCTGCGCCCGTCCGAGGTCCACCGCCACCGACAGCAGCCGCTGCTGCGCGCCGTCGTGCAGGTCGCGCTCGATCCGGCGGCGTTCGGCCTCCGCGGCGTCGATCCCCCTGGCCCGGCTGGCCCGCAGCCGCTCCTCCTCGCTGCCGCCGAGCAGCACCGTGGCCAGGGTGCCGTGCAGCCAGGCCATGCCCCGTACGAGATAGGCCGTCACGACGAGCAGCACCACGCCGGCCGCGCCCGCGACCAGCGCGCCCGCCCAGTCGTCGATGATCAGGCCGGTGCGCCCGTCGCTCAGGACGTGCAGGACGCGGGCCAGGGGCGCGAGGAGCAGCACCGCCGTCGCCGTCCACAGGGCCAGCGACAACGCGGACTCGACCAGGCCCAGCGGGAGGAGCATGAGGAGGTAGCCGAGGTCCTGCCAGGTGGCCTTGTCGCCCAGCAGCCAGGTGAGGTGCGCGAGCAGCCCGCCCTCGGGCCTGCTCCGGTACGGGTCGGCGATCCGCACCCCGAACGCCGCCCCCATCAGCCGCCGCTCCAGCATCGCCCCGCCGCGCCACATCAGCACGGTCGCCATCGTCAGCGGCAGCCCCACCCAGACGACCACCAGCGGCACCGCCACCGTCGTCGCCAGGGTCACCACGACGAACCAGGCCATCCCGAACCCCGCGCTGACCAGCAGGTACGGAGCCGCCCGCCAGGTCATCGGGTCGACGAGCACCCCTAACGGCCCCTTCGGCCCGAACCGCACCCTGTCCTTCAGCCTCACCGATCGCATGCCCCCAGCCTGCCCGGCGCCGCGGACGGGGTGAATGGAGCAGACGTCCGATCCCCAGGTGGGGTTAACCCCACCCCGGCGCCCTGGCATGCGAAAGGGGCGGCGGGAGAACCTCCCCGCCGCCCCTCATGGCGCGTGGCCGCTAGTCGCGGTCGTTGCTCACCGTGGTCTTCTGCACCTGCAGAAGGAACTCGGCGTTGGACTTGGTCTCCTTCATCTTCTCCAGGAGAAGCTCCAGAGCCTGCTGCATGTCCAGGGCGTGCAGCACCCGGCGCAGCTTCCAGACGATCTGCAGCTCATCCTTGCCCATGAGGATCTCTTCCTTACGGGTGCCGGACGCGTCGACGTCGACCGCGGGGAAGATGCGCTTGTCGGCCAGGGAGCGGTTGAGCTTGAGCTCCATGTTGCCGGTGCCCTTGAACTCCTCGAAGATGACCTCGTCCATCTTGGACCCGGTCTCGACCAGGGCCGTGGCGAGGATCGTCAGCGAGCCGCCGTTCTCGATGTTGCGCGCGGCGCCGAAGAAGCGCTTCGGCGGGTAGAGCGCCGTGGAGTCGACACCACCCGACAGGATACGACCGGAGGCCGGGGCCGCCAGGTTGTAGGCGCGGCCGAGTCGCGTGATCGAGTCGAGCAGGACGACCACGTCGTGGCCCAGCTCCACCAGGCGCTTGGCGCGCTCGATGGCCAGCTCGGCGACCGTGGTGTGGTCTTCGGCCGGACGGTCGAAGGTCGAGTGGATGACCTCGCCCTTGACCGACCGCTGCATGTCGGTGACCTCTTCGGGACGCTCGTCCACGAGCACGACCATCAGGTGGCACTCGGGGTTGTTGCGGGTGATCGCGTTGGCGATCGCCTGCAGCACCATCGTCTTGCCGGCCTTCGGCGGCGAGACGATCAGACCACGCTGGCCCTTGCCGATCGGCGAGACCAGGTCGATGATCCGCGTGGTGAGGATGTTGTGCTCGGTCTCCAGGCGCAGGCGCTCCTGCGGGTAGAGCGGCGTCAGCTTGTTGAAGTCGGGCCGGTTGCGGGCCTGCTCCGGGTCCATGCCGTTGACGGTGTCGAGGCGGACCAGGGCGTTGAACTTCTCGCGGCGCTCGCCGTCGCGCGGCTGGCGCACCGCGCCGGTGATGACGTCGCCCTTGCGCAGGCCGTTGCGGCGGATCTGGGCCAGCGAGACGTAGACGTCGTTGCTGCCCGGCAGGTAGCCGCTGGTCCTGACGAACGCGTAGTTGTCGAGGATGTCGAGGATGCCGGCGATCGGGATGAGCACGTCGTCGTCGCCGATGACGGGCTCGGTGCTGTCGAAGCGGTCACGGCCGCGGCCGCGGTTGCGCTCCCTGAAGCGGCCCCTGCGGCCACGCCCGCGCTCGTCGTCGTCGCCGCCGCGCTGGTCGCCTCGCTGGTCGCCGCCGCGCTGGTCACCGCGCTGGTCGCCACGCTGGTCACCGCGCTGCTCGCCACGCTGCTCGCCACGCTGGTCGCCCCTGCCGCCGGCGTCCGTGGCGCGCTGGTCGCCGCGGCTGCTGTCGGCACGGCCGCCCTCACCGCGGTCGGCACGGTCGCCACGCTCACCGCGGTCGGTGCGCTCACCGCGCTCGCCGCGGTCGCTGCGCTCGCCACGCTCACGGCGCTCGCCGCGGCTGCGCCGCTCGCGACGGCTCTCGCGCTCGCCCCGCGTGTCGGCCTGACCGGCGTCCACGACCTGGGCCTGCTGCTCGACGGCCGGCTCGGCCGGCGCGGCCACGGGCTCGGGGGCCGCGGCCACCGGCTCGGCGGCCTGCGGTGCGGCCTCGTCGGCGGGCTTCGTGCGGGAACGTTCCCTGCGCGTACGGGTGGGCCGCTCGGCCACGGGAGGCGCGGCCTCCGTCAGGACGGGCGCCGCCTCAACCGCGGCTGCCGCCGGAGCGCCGTCTCCGGAGGCGCCACCCTGCTTCTCCTGGATGGCCGCGATGAGCTGGCTCTTCCGCATGCGCCCGGTGCCGCTGATGCCCAGCTCAGCGGCCATCTTCTGCAGCTCGGGCAGCACCTTGGCGGACAGGCCGGTGCCGGAGCGACGCGCACGAGGCTTGGCCGCGGCGCGGGTGGGGGTGTCGCCGGACGCGGGCTGAGCGCCTGGTGCGTCGGAGAGGAGTTCGGTGGTGTCGCTCAACTAAAAGGTCCTTCCCAGGGGTCGGGCGCCGGTTTTGTTCTGCCGGGCGTCCCGGAGGTGCTTGCGACCCGGCGGGACAGACCGGGTCGGGGTGCACGTTGCGATCTTCGGCTGTCGCGGACGGCCGCCACTCTTGGGGAGGGGTTCGTCCAGGCCGCCACAGGACCGTGGCGCGTGGCTGACACCCCCCAGATTGCTGTCGCCAACCAGATGTCGATGTGCGTCGAACGCGCAGGTCCCCGTCGTCGCCGCCTCACGTTGGGCCAACCGGGTGTGGGCCAACCGGAGGCAACGGATTCCGGGGAGACAGCCGCGCTGCTCACGCCTCGCGACGTGAAGCATGATGCAGCGATGTATGGCTGACAAGCACGCACCCACCAAGGGGGCATCTGGTGCGGCTATCAGCCTAACATCACCAGCGCACACGGCTATTCCCTGAAGGTCTAAAGAGGCATCAGCGTGTCTCGGGGAACTGAACGTTCGCACCAACCGGGTCGACGTCCATTTGCTGGATGTGCCAGTCATTACCCACTTCTGGCGCGATCAAATCCTGCGTATCCGGTGACGAAAACGCAAGAACCGTGGGACCCGCTCCCGAAACGACCGCGGGCACGCCGACTGCACGCAGACGTTCTACCAGACGCGCGCTCTCCGGCATGGCAGGCGCGCGATAGGGCTGGTGGAGACGGTCTTCGGTGGCGGCGAGCAGCAGCTCTGGTTCCGGCCGCGAGGTCAGCGCGGCGATCAGCAACGCGGCCCTGCCGGCGTTGAAGGAGGCGTCCTTGTGGGGCACGTCCTTCGGCAACAACCCCCGAGCGGTCTCCGTGGCCAGCCGCGTCGTGGGAACGACGACGACCGGACGGACCCTCTCGTCGGGGGCCAGCTTCACCATACGCGCTGCTCCCGCGTGGTCGGTCCAGGCCACCGTCAGGCCCCCGGCCAGGCACGGAGCGACGTTGTCGGGGTGGCCCTCCATCTCGGTGGCCAGCGCGAAGACGTCGTCGTCGGACAGGTCGTCGTCGCTCAGCGCGCGGGCGGCCAGGATGCCGGCGCAGACGGCGGCCGAGGACGAGCCAAGGCCGCGGGCGTGCGGGATGCGGTTGACGCAGCGCAGGGCGATGCCCGCGGGCTGCGGCGCCCCCATGCGGGCGTACGCCTCGCGCATCGCCCGGACGACGAGGTGTCCCTCGCCGAGGTCGACCTCGCCGGCGCCTTCGCCCTCCACGCTCACGCGCACGCCGGGCTCGGCGGTGAGCGTGGCCTCCACGTCGTCGTAGAGGGTGAGCGCCAGGCCTAGCGCGTCGAAGCCCGGCCCCAGGTTGGCCGACGTGGCGGGCACGCGGATTCGCACCGTCGTCATCGATTCACGGTTCTCTCGTCGTTCGCTCACTCCGCGTGCGCCTCTCAGGCGAGGTTGAGCGCCGCGGCGGCGGCGTGCACGTCGATGGGGATGACCACCGGGGCGGGCGCGCCCGAGATGGCCCAGTCGGGGTCCTTCAGGCCGTTGCCGGTGACGGTGCAGACGATGCGCTGCCCGGCCGCCACCAGCCCCTGCGCGTGCGCCTGGAGCAGCCCGGCGACGCTCGCCGCCGAGGCCAGCTCCACGAACACGCCCTCCTCCTGGGCCAGCAGCTTGTACGCCGCCGCGATCTGCCGGTCGGTCACCGCCTGGATGACGCCGCCGGACTCGTCGCGGGCCGCGGTGGCCAGGTCCCAGGACGCCGGGTTGCCGATGCGGATGGCGGTGGCGATCGTGTGCGGGTGGGTCACCGGGGCGCCCTCGACGATCGGCGCGGCGCCGCTGGCCTGGAAGCCGAACATGCGCGGACGCTTCGTCGAGACGCCGTCGTCGGCGTACTCCTGGTAGCCCATCCAGTACGCCGAGATGTTGCCCGCGTTGCCCACCGGGATGCAGTGGATGTCGGGGGCGTCGCCGAGTGTGTCGACGATCTCGAACGCCGCCGTCTTCTGGCCCTGCAGCCGGAACGGGTTGACCGAGTTGACCAGCGCGATCGGGTAGCTGGAGGACAGCTTGCGGGTCATCTCCAGGCAGTCGTCGAACGACCCCTCGACCTGCAGCAGCGTGGCCCCGTGGACGAGCGCCTGGGCCAGCTTGCCCATCGCGATCTTGCCCTTCGGCACCAGCACGGCGCAGGTCAGCCCCGCGCGGACGGCGTAGGCCGCCGCGGAGGCCGAGGTGTTGCCGGTGGAGGCGCAGATGACCGCCTTGGCGCCCTCTTCGACCGCCTTGCTGATGGCCATGGTCATGCCGCGGTCCTTGAAGCTGCCGGTCGGGTTCGCCCCCTCGACCTTGAGATAGACCTCGCATCCCGTCAGCGCCGACACGCGGTGCGCCGGGACGAGCGGGGTGCCGCCTTCGAGGAGCGTGACGACGGGCGTCTTCGTGGTGACCGGAAGACGCTCTCGGTACTCCTCGATGAGGCCACGCCACGACCTGCCCATGATGACTCCCTACCTGCGGTGTTGGCCACCGAGTGTACGGGGTGCGCGGCGCGGGCGCGGAGCCGAGTCCACTGACTGGACAGGTCGTTGGACAGCGCCACTATTCAGGAAATTCTCAGCATCTCCCGATAAGGTCTCGGCAGGGGGTCACCATGAACGCGCGTCCTGCTTTGAGGCAGAACGACTATTCACCAGTAGTGCCGCCGGAGCTCGGGGCCTGGTCGCCGGGGTTGTCCGTGAGCGTGGTGATACCGGCGCACGGCGGGCAGGACAAACTCGACCTGACGCTGGCCGCGCTGGCCGCGCAGACGTACCCGGACCATCTCATGGAGGTCCTGGTCGTCGACGACGGAAGTGCGCCGCCCGTCCGGCTGCCGGAGATCCGGCCGGTCAGCACCAGGATCGTCCCGGTACGCGACGGCTGGGGCATCTCCAACGCGGTCAACACCGGCGCCAAGGCCGCCGACGGGGAGATCATCCAGCGGCTCGACGCCGACATGGTCGCCTGTCGGGAGCACATCGAGGCACTGGCCCGCTGGCATCACGTGACCGACTACCTGGTCACGATCGGGATGAAGAAGTTCGTCGAGGCGCCGCCGGTCACCGCGCGGCAGGTCTTCCACGCCGAGCGCCTGGACGAGGTGTTCGACCTGGCCGGGGCCGTGTCGAGCTCGACCGAGGCGACGATCGACAAGACCGACGGGCTGCGCAGCAGCCGCAACCCGTACCACGTGTGCACCGGGCCGACCTTCGCCCTCCCCCGCGAGGTGTTCGACGCCGTGGGCGGGCTCGACCCGACCGTGGTGCGCGGCGAGGACACCGAGTTCTCCTACCGGCTGGCCATGCACGGCGTGGTGTTCGTGCCCGACCGCGCCGCCCAGGCCGTGCACCTCGGGCTGCCGGCGCAGCACCGCGACCGGGAGCGGGCCGTGCGGGCGGTGGAGCCGTACCTGGCGCACCGCATCCCGCTCCGCCGGGACCTGCGCAAGGACCGGGGCCGGCGGTGGCTGGTGCCGTACGTGGAGATCGTGCTGGACGTCACCGACACCTCCGAGTCGGTGGTGCGGCGGGCGGTGACGGCGGCCCTGGACGGCAAGCTCCAGGACGTCGTGCTGACGCTGGTGGGCCCGTGGTCGCGGCTCGACGACGGGCGGCGCGCGGTGTTGTCGGACCCGTGCTTCGAGCTGCGGCTCATGCGCGACCTGTTCGCGCACGACGAACGCATCCGGCTCATCGACGAGGCCGCCCCCACGCCCGCGCCCACGCCGTTCCGCTACCGGGGGCCGGTGGACGTGCCGCTGCACCGGGCGACGCTGGAGCGCATGGTCGAGTCGGTGCAGAAGGACCTGACGGGAGTGCTCGTCGTCGACCTGCCCGACGGGCGCACGGCCCGGCTCGAACGCGCCTCGGCGCTGGGCCGGGCGCTGCTGCTCGCCGGCCCCGGCGCCGACCTCGACGAGGTCATCGACACCACGCACGGCGTACGGCACGAGCCGCCGGACCGCTACTGGCCCGCGCCGCCGCAGCCGGAGCCGGTCACCATCCCCGCGACGGTCGCGGTCCCGGCCGAGTCCGCCGAGAACACCCTGTTCAGAAGGCTGAAGTCGGCCCTGCGCCCGAACTGACCGCCGCCGGCGGTAACCCCGTCAGCCGCGCAGGCGGCGGCCCAGCGCGCGTTTCATCGTCGCCGACAGCAGGGTGCGCAGGCTCTGCTGGGCGCGGTTCGCGGCGGCGAGCTGGCGGCGCAGGGTGCTCACGTCGCGCCGCAGCTCGACGGCGGTCTTGCGCCACCTGGTGGCCTCGTCCCGCCACTTGGTCACCTGGGCGCGCAGGCGCTCGGCCTCCGCCGCCAGCCGCTCGGCCTCGGCCCGGGCCTCCAGCCGCGCCCGGTACGCCCCGCGCCGCCCGATCAGCGGCGCCGCCTCCGTGGTGAACCCGTAGGTCTCGCCCTCGACCCAGGACACGCCGGACACGGCGTCCACCACGTCGTCGAGGTCGCCGGGCTCGCCGGGGTGGTCGGCGGCCACCATGCGGGCCCTGGCGAAGGCCGAGCAGCGTTCCAGGCGGGCCGCCACGACACCGTGCGACGACTCCCGCAGCAGCACGGCGACCAGGCCGAGGCCCTCGTCGCGGGCCAGGTCGAGCAGGCGGGCGAGGGTGTCCTCGCCGGGGATCCAGCCGGGCGGCAGGCGCAGCACGAACGGCGTGGCCGGGTCCGGCTCCTCGGCCACGGCCAGGCGCACCCGCCCTTCGTGCCGGTAGTGGCCGTGGACCAGGGCCAGGTCGAGGCGGGGGTCCTTGAGCGGGGCGCGGCGCTCGCGGCCCACCTCGTCCCAGGGGCCGAGCAGGAGCACCGACAGGTCGGGAACGGTCCCGGCGAGCAGGGCGTCCACGGTCGCGCGCACGCTGTCGTAGCCGGCCGTGCCGTCCACGACGGCGGTGACGTACGGGATCTTCCACTGGCGGGACGGATGGGAGCGCAACCACCGGTACGCCGGGATGCGGTCGGCCACGAACGCGTGGCTCACCCGGTCGATGGACTCCTTGTCGCGCATGCGCATGGTCGGGCCGAGATGGTAGGCGCGGGCGCGCGGCTCGGGCACGAACACCGCGCCCGCCTGCCCCAGCCGGTAGCCCATCTCGGTGTCCTGGCCGAGGATCAGCTCGTCGTCCATGGGGCCGGCGGCCTCGATCAGGCGGGCCCCGACCGAGGTCGCGCCGCCGACGTGCAGGCTGAAGGGGCGCTGGGGGTTGGCGGTGAGGCCGTCGGTGCGTTCGACGAGGTCGACGATCCAGGCGTGCGGCTCGGCCGGCTCGAAGTACTCTTCCAGGCCGGCGGGCAGCTCGGCGGGCAGCTCCGCGTCGGTGAACCTGATGTAGCCGGTCACGACCAGGTAGGGGGCCGTGTGGTGCCAGCGCATGTGGGCCTCGATCGCGCCCGGGGTGAGGACGACGTCGGAGTCGAGCCAGTGGATCACGTCGCCGGTGGCCTCGGCCAGCCCGGCGTTGCGGGCGTTGGCGCGTCCGGGCCGGTCGCAGACGATCAGGCGGGCGCCCTCGGGACGGACGTCGGGCAGCCGCAGGGGCGGCACGCTGCCGTTGTCCACGACGACGACCTCGGTGAGCGCGGCCGGGTAGGTCTGGCGGGCGAGGCCGGCCAGCACCAGGTCCAGCTTGTCCTGGCCGCCGTAGGCCGGGACGATCACGCTGACCGTGAGCGACGGGGCGAGGTCCTCGGCGGGCCGCAGCACGCGGTAGTCGTTGCCGCGCACCGGCGGCTTCTGGCCGTTGTTCATGGGGTTTCCATCAGCAGGCTCGGCCGGAAGCCGTGCCATTGGTTCGTGGCGATTCTGACGAAATGGGCCAGGGGCAGCTGCCAGGTGTGCTCCTCGGTGAACCCCCTGCGCAGGACGTAGCCGAGGCCGTGCGTGCGATAGACGCGCGCGCCGATCTTTTGCGCCGCTTTCAGGAACTCCAGATCGACCGCACGCGGAAGGGCGGGAAATCCTCCAATTTCCCGAAATTTCGCGCTTTGGAGCAAAATGGTGCCTCCGGCTACGTGATCCGCCCAAACCTCGCTAGGGTACGCCGCCCCGCTGGCGAACGTCGTCCGCCGGATCGTGGCGCGCAACGGCTCCAGGTAGAAGAACTCGGCCGTCGTGCCCACCACGTCGGCCCCCGCGTACGAGCGGGCCATGAGGAGGTCGGACAGGTGGCCGGGGCCGTACCAGTCGTCGTCGTCCCATTTGGCGAGGTAGTCGCCCGAGGCCAGGGCGGCGGCCCGGTTCAGCACCTCGCCGAACGGCACCGTCGGGGCCGCCTCGACCCACCTGACGGGCAGCGAGCACGCCTCGACGGCCGCGCGCACCTGCTCGAAGGCCACCCCGTGCAGCCCGAGCAGGACCTCGGCCTCGACGCCCCGCTGCCGCTCCATCTGCGCCAGCGCCGCGCCGACCAGGGTGGGCCGCTTGGTCGACATGACGATGCTGACCGTCGCGCGGGCGGGCCGGTGGACCAGCCGCCGCAGCCGTACGCTGTGCTCCTCCCGCCGCAGGTCGGCCAGGGAGCGCGCGGTGCCGTCGGCGGGCGCGGCGAGCCAGTCGCGGTCGGTGAGCAGCGCGGCCAGGTCGCCCGGCACCCACGCGGGAGCGTCCTGGGCGGTCAGCGGGATCCCGGCGCCGGCCAGCTCCGTCAGGCCGTCGAGCGGCACCGGCCCGGCGGGCCAGTCGATCTCCAGTCCGCGCCGGGAGCGCAGCGCGGGCACGTCGGGCGGACCGCCGTCCACCTGCCATCCGTCCGACCAGTGCAGCCGGGCGAACCCCTTGCCCGGCGTACGCGTGAAGCCGCAGGGGGTGACGGACATGGACGATGCTCCTCGACCGGGCGGGACTGGATCGGCGCCTACCTTACGCCCGTTTTTACACGTCAGTAGACAGACAGGCAGCTTTCGGGTGGCGGACGGCCTGAGCCCCGGGGCCGGGTTCCCAGTTTTCCTCCAGGAACTTATGGCACGGTAGTGGTCAGGGTTTATTAGGGTGACAATAATCCCGCCCATCCTCCTATGCCCGACTAGTCGTGACTATGAAAGGTTTGCGCGGATGCTCTCGCCCCGCCGACTGGCAGCGGCCGCCGCACTTCTCGCAGTCGTGGCCGCTGGGGCGCTCGCCCTCCTCGTCCTGGCCGGCCTGCTCACCCTCGGCGCGGCGGCGGCCGTCGCGGCGTTCGCGGTCACGCTGGCCGCCCTCGCCCTGGTGCTGCTGACCGTCCGCCGCGTGGACGGCAAGGCGCACCGGATCGACCTGCGCATGAAGAAGCACGAGGCCGAGCTCGCCCGTGCGACGACCGCCGTCAAGAACCTCGAATCCCGGCTGGAGCTGCTGGTCCAGGCGGTCGAGGAGTCGGCCGGGCGGCGGGCCGACGACATCGGGGCGATCCTCGCCTCGCTCGGCGAGGACCGCGTCAACGCCATGACCAGGGCCCGGGAGGTCGAGGAGCTGCGCGAGGAGGTTCGCGCGCTGGCCAAGGGCCTGGCATGACCCGCGTCCGGCACAACGACTACGGGGTGCTGCGCCCGCCCGCGATCGGCGACTGGACGCCCGAGCTGCGCGTGTCCGTGGTCATCCCGGCCTACGACTGCCAGGAGGCGCTGGAGCGCACGGCGTCCGCGCTGGCCGCGCAGACCTACCCGGCCGAACTCGTCGAGATCGTGGTCGCCGACGACGGCAGCACGCCGCCGGTCGAGCTGCCGGGGGCCCGCGTCGTCCGGGTGACCGACGGCTGGGGACGCGGCGCGGCCCGGCAGACCGGGCAGCTGGCCGCCACCGGCGAGGTGATCCACTGGCTGGACTCCGACATGATCCTGGCCCCCGACCACCTTGAGGCGCACATGCGCTGGCACCACCTGCTCGACCACGTGGTGGTGATCGGCGACATCCGGTTCGTGACGGCCCCGGGCGAGGAGGGCACGCGGCTGGAGTACACGCGCAGGACGCTGGAGTCGACCCGGATGCTGAAGGACGCGGGGACGAGCGCGTACCTGCTGCACACGGGGGCCTCCACGTCGGTGCGCGCCGAGCTGCTGCGCGCGGCGGGCGGCGTGGACGCCTCGCTCAACATGGCCGAGGACACCGAGCTGGGCTACCGGCTGGCCCAGGCGGGGGCGGTGTTCGTGCCCGATCCGCAGGCCAGGGCGTGGCACGTCGGGCCGTCCACGGTGATGCTGCGGGAGCAGGAGGTCCACCGGCACAACTGGTCCTACCTGGGCGACCTGGTGCCGGATCTGCGCTGGCTGCGCGGCCATCCCCGGCGCCACTGGCGGGTGCCGTACGTGCGGGTCGTGGTGCGCGCCACCACGTACGAGGAGACCCGGGCGAGCGTGGACGCGGCGCTGGCGGGCACGCTGCCCGACGCCGCCGTCACCGTCGTCGGCCCGTGGGGCGGGCTGACCGGCGAGCGCCGGTCCAGCCTCGACGACCCGCTGCTGGACCTGCGGCTGCTGCACAACCTGTATGCCCACGAGCCGCGCGTCACGTTCGCGGAAAGCGAACCGGTCAGCGCCGCGCCCACCCCGTTCCTGCTGCGGCTGCCCGCCGGCTGGGTCCTCGGGGCCGACACCCTCGCCCGGCTCGTGCGGCTGGCCGACGAGGACCTGCTCGGCCTGCTCTGCGTCGCCCTGGCCGAGGACGCGGATGGTGTCGTGGCCGCCCGGCTGGAGCGCACGGCCGCCTTCGCCCGCGCCGCGCGCTTCGACGGCGCCGCCGACGACCTGGTGGACGAGCTGTTCGGCGTCCTGTGGGTCGAGGGCGGCGAGCACGGCTTCGGCACCGCCGCCGATCCTCCGCCGCTGGGCGGCGACCCGGCCAAGTGGCGTGCCCTGGCGGCCCGGCGGCTGGCGGAGACCGAGGAGCTGCGCGCCCAGGTCGACCGGCTCTCCGCCGAGGTCGAGCGCCTGTCCCGCGCGCAGGAGCAGGAGGACCCCGCTCCCGGGCCGCTGAGCTCCCTGATCCGGCACCTGCGGAGCGCCGGATGAGCGCCGAGCAGCGGACGGTCACCGCGTTGCTGGCTGAACTGCCGGACGCCCGGGTGTTCCTGGCCGGCATCGAGAGCCTCACCTTCCCGGCCGACGGCGAGGGCGGCGAGGGCCGCGCGGGTCTGCCCGCCGGCGCCGTGGACCTGGACCGCGACCTGCTGGAGCCGCCCGCCGAGCCGGAGTCGGCCGACCACGTCCTCGTGCTCGCCAGGACGCCCGCCGACCTGCGCAGGGTGGCGACCCTGCACAAGCTGCTCCCGCTGGCCGGGCGGGTGGTGGTGTGCGTGCTCGACGCCCCCGCCTCGCACCCGGCGCCCGTGCCCACGCCGACCCCCGCGCACCGCTGGCGCTCGCTGACGGACCTGCGGGTCCACCAGCCCAGGAGCCGGGTGTGGGTGGTGGACGCCCGCTTCTCGGCCGCGACGCCCGCCGGCCGTACGGTGACCGCCACCGCCCGCGCCTTCGCCGGTCACCGCCTGGACGTGATCGCCGCGCCCGCCGCCGGCATCGCCGGGATCGGCTCGGCCGACTGGCGTCCCGGCGACCCGAACGCCACGCCCGCCGAGGTGAGCGGCCCGGTCCCCGAACGCGTCGGCGCCCCCGGCAGCGACGTCGTGCTCCGCACGCTGGGCGACGTCGCCCTCCGCGGCCTGCCCGGCGACGCCCTGCGCCCGCCGGGTGACGGCCGCGCCCCGGACGCGTCCCCGGCCCTGACGCCGGGCGCGTCCGCCGAGCCGGGAGGGATCGGCTGGGCCGGTGACCAGGCGCCCGTCGAGCGGCCCACGATCGTCGCCGCGAGCTGGGAGAGCATCGGGCGCCCCGGCGGGGCGGGGTCGCCGCTGGCCGATCCCGACGTGCTCGGCGAGCCGTCGATGGTCCCGCCCGTGGACGAGCGCCTGGTCAACCCCCAGGGGTTCGTGACCACGCCGTCCCGGGGCATGGCCGCGCTGGCCGAGCGCGACGGCCGCTGGTCGGTGCTGCTCGACGGCAAGGTCGTGACGACGTTCGCCGAGTCGGGCGGGGTCACCGACGCCGACGTGGCCAGGCTCCGGCAGATCCGCGGCGTCGAGGTGAGCTGGCAACATCCGCACAGCGGCCCGCTGGCGGCCGTGCGGGTGCTGGCCGGTCTGGCCGCCGCCGGGGTGCCGCTGGTCACCGAGGCCGTGCCGCGCTGGGCGGGCGCTCTCGGGGACGAGCTGGTCGCGCTGCTGCCCGCCGCCCCCGACCTGTCCGACGAGCTGCGGCGCGAGGAGCACAGCATCCGGCTGCGCCGGGCCGCCCTGCGCACCCACGGCGTGGCGGCGCGGTGGGAGCAGTTCGGCGCGCCCGCCCCCGCTCCCCCGCTCACCTCCGTCCTGCTGGCCACCCGGCGCGCCGACATGGTGCCGTTCGCGCTGCGGCAGATCGCCCGCCAGCGCGACGCCCAGCTCGAAGTGGTGCTCGCGCTGCACGGCGTCCCGCGGGAGCACCCCGACGTCGCCGCCGCCCTGGCCGGCTTCGGCGGCCCGGTGACCGTGTACGAGGCCGACCCCGCCGCCGTCTTCGGCGAGGTGCTGAACGAGGCCGCCGCCAGGGCCTCCGGCTCGTTCCTGCTCAAGATGGACGACGACGACTGGTACGGCCCCGACTTCCTGGCCGACCTGCTGCTCGCCCACGCCTACTCGGGGGCGCAGGTGGTCGGCACGGTGCCCGAGTTCGTCTACCTGGCCTCGATCGACGTCACCGTGCACCGCAGCCAGGTCACCGAGCAGATCACCAGCTTCGTGGCGGGCGGCACGATCCTGGTGGAGCGTTCGGCGTTCCAGGCAGTGGGCGGCTTCCGGCCGCTGCGCCGCTCGGTGGACACCCAGTTCCAGGAGGCCCTCCAGGCGGCGGGCGGCCAGATCTACCGCACCCACGGCCTCGGCTACATCCTGCGCCGCGGCCCGGCCGCCGCCCACACCTGGCAGGAGCCGATCGGCACGTTCCTGCGCCGCAACCGGCGCCAGTGGCGCGGGTTCCGCCCGAACGCCCTGATGGAGCTGGAGGGGAGCAGCCGCCCATGACCGTTCCGCGCATCCGTGGCAACGACTTCGGCGTCCTCGACCCGCCCGAGCTGGGGGCCTGGGAGCCGGAGCTCGCCGTCACGGTCGTCATCCCGGCGCACGACCGCCAGGAGACCCTGGACCTGACGCTCGCCGCCCTGTCCGCGCAGAGCTACCCGGCGCACCTGCTCGACGTGATCGTGGTGGACGACGGCAGCGCCACCCCCATCCGCCTGCCCGCCCTCGCCCCGGGCGGCACCAAGCTGATCTCCAGCCCGCCGGGCGGCTGGGGGCGCGCCTGGGCCGTGCAGGCGGGCCTGGACGCCGCAACCGGCGACGTCGTCCTCGTGCTGGACGCCGACATGGTCCCGCACCGGCGGCACGTCGAGGCCCAGCTCCGGTGGCACCACCTGGCCCCGTACGTGGTGGTGCTGGGCTGGATCGACTTCACCTCGGCCGGCGAGCCGCCCACGCCGGAGCAGGTCGTCCAGGCCCTGGACGCGGGCGCCGAGGACGGCCTGTTCCCGCTGTCGCCGCACCGGCACGACTGGGCCGAGCAGATCATCCACGACCACGACGGCCTGCGTACGGCGTCCGGCGCGACGGCCGCCCGCGTGCACGTGGGGGCCACGGCGTCGTACCCGGCGGCGCTGCTGCGCTCGATCGGCGGCCTGGACACGTCGCTGGTGCTGGCCGAGGACACCGAGCTGGGGTACCGGCTCGTCCAGGCGGGGGCGGTGTTCGTCCCGGACCCGCAGGCGCGGGCGTGGCACGTCGGCCTGCCGACCGCGATGCGCGACGTCGCGGCGTTGAAGCGGTACAACGACCCCTACGTGGCCGACCGGGTCCCCTACCGGCGGTACCTGCGGGCGGATCCGGGGCGGCAGTGGCTGGTGCCGTACGTGGAGGCGGTGGTGACGGCGGGCGGCTACGAGGACACCCGCGCCACCGCGGACGCCCTGCTCGCCTCCTCCGTCCCCGACGTGCGCCTCACCCTCACCGGCCCGTGGCCCGCGCTGCCCACCGGACGCCGCTCGCCCCTGCGCGACCCCGACCTGGACCTGCGCCTGCTCAAGGCCACCTTCGAGCACGACCCGCGGGTCCGGCTGGCCACCGAACCACCTCCTGGGCCACCCGCCGGCACGACGGCCCCCTTCCGACTGACCGTGCCGCCCGGCTGGACCCTCTCCCCCGACACGCTCGAACGCCTGATCGCTCACCTGGACGAGCACGACCTCGGCAGCCTGTGCCTGGCCCTGGACGAGACCCCGCAGGGCGTGGTCGCCGCCCGCCTCGACCGTACGGCCGCCCTGTCCAGAGCCGCCCTGGTCGCCGCCCCCGGCGACCACCCGGACGACCTGATCGACGCCCTGTACGGCCTGGAATGGGCGGACGGCGCGTCGTGGGGCCTGCGCCGCCGCCCCGACGTCTACCCGCCGCGCCGGCCGCCGGTCGCGGAGCTCGCCCAGCTCACCGCCCGCCACGAGAAGGACCTGACCCTCCACCGCAAGCGGGTCGCCGCCCTGCGCGCCGAGATCGCCCAGCTGCGCCGGGAGGCCGCCAAGAACGGCAGGGACGCCTCCCGCTGGCGGGAGAAGGCCGAGAGCTGGCGGCGCGAGGCGGTGCGGCTGGCCCGCGAGCAGGACCGCACGGTCCTGAAACGGGCCGTGCGCCGCGTCCGCGACCTGGCCTTCCCCGCCCACTGACCGGGCGGGGCGGGCGTCAGTCGTCGCCCTCCACGCGCATCACGCCGGCGACCGCGCGGACGATGTCGAGCTCGCGCAGCCCCTCCATGGTCGCCGTGAGGGCCGCGTCGGTGGCGCGGTGGCTGACGATGACGAGCTGGGCGTCGTCGCCGTGCCCCTCCTGGCGGACGGTCTGGATGGACACGTCGTGCTTGGCGAACAGGTCGGCCACCCGTGCCAGCACGCCCGGCTTGTCGGCCACGTCGAGCGCCACGTGGCAGCGCGTGACCGTGTCGCCCATCGGGTGGACGGCCAGGTCGGCGTAGGTGGACTCCTCGGGCCCGTGGGTGCCGGCCAGCCGGTTGCGGCCGACGGCCACCAGGTCGCCGAGCACGGCCGAGGCCGTCGGCGCGCCGCCGGCGCCCTTGCCGTAGAACATGAGCTGCCCGGCCGACTCGGCCTCCACGAACACCGCGTTGTACGCCTCGCGCACCCCCGCCAGCGGGTGGGTGCGCGGGATCATCGCCGGGTGCACCCGCACGCCGAACGACCGGCCGTCGTCGGAGCGCTGGCAGATGGCCAGCAGCTTGATGACGTAGCCCATGGCCTTGGCGGAGGCGACGTCGGTCGCGGTGATCTCGGTGATGCCCTCGCGGTGCACCTGGTCGGCGGTGACCCGGCTGTGGAAGGCCAGGCCGGCCAGGATCGCGGCCTTGGCGGCGGCGTCGAAGCCCTCGACGTCGGCCGTCGGGTCGGCCTCGGCGTAGCCGAGCGTCTGGGCCTCCTCCAGGGCGTCGGTGAAGGACGCGCCCGAGGTGTCCATCTTGTCGAGGATGTAGTTGGTGGTGCCGTTGACGATGCCGAGCACGCGCTTGACGTGGTCGCCGGCCAGCGACTCGCGCAGCGGGCGCAGCAGCGGGATCGCGCCGGCGACGCTGGCCTCGAAGTAGAGGTCGCCGCCGCCCCGGCGGGCCGCCTCGTGCAGGGACGAGCCGTCCTCGGCCAGCAGGGCCTTGTTGGCGGTGACGACCGACTTGCCGCGTTCGAGGGCGGCCACGATGAGCGTGCGGGCCGGCTCGATGCCGCCGATCACCTCGACGACGATGTCGATGTCGTCGCGGGTGACCAGCGACTCGACGTCGGTGGTCAGCAGCGCCGGGTCGACCTCGATGTCGCGCTTGCGCCCGAGCCGGCGCACGGCCACGCCGGCCAGCTCCAGCGGCGCGCCGATGCGCGCGGCCAGGTCGTCGGCCTGCTCGTGCAGGAGCCTGATGACCTGCGAGCCGACGACGCCGCAGCCCAGCAGAGCCACTTTCAGCGGTTTCACAGCTGCCCCCTCAACAGGTCGTCCTCGGTCTCGCCCGCCACGATCACCCGGGCCGCGCCGTCGGCGACGGCGACCACGGCGGGCCTGGGCAGGTAGTTGTAGTTGCTGGCCAGCGAACGGCAGTAGGCGCCGGTCGCGGCCACGGCGACAAGGTCGCCGGGCGCCAGGTCGGCGGGCAGGTGGAAGTCGCGCACGAGGATGTCGCCGCTCTCGCAGTGCTTGCCGACCAGGCGGCTGAGCATGGGCGCGGCGTCGCTGGCGCGGCTGACGAGGGCGGCGGTGTACTCGGCGCCGTAGAGGGCGGTGCGCACGTTGTCGCTCATGCCGCCGTCGACGCTGACGTACGTGCGCAGCCCCTCGACGTCCTTGACCGTGCCGACCTCGTAGAGGGTGATGCCGCCCGGACCCACGATGGTGCGGCCCGGCTCGACGGTCAGGCGCGGCACCGGCAGGCCGGCGTCGGCGCAGACCTTGGTGACGATCTCGCGCAGGCCGTCGGCCAGCTCCTTGATGTCGGGGGCCTCGTCGCCCTCGACGTAGGCGATGCCGTAGCCGCCGCCGAGGTCGAGCTCGGGCAGGACGACGTCGTGCTCGTCCTTGATCTGCACGAGCAGCGTGGCCAGCCGCCGCGCGGCCACCTCGAACCCGGCGGTGTCGACGATCTGCGACCCGATGTGGGAGTGGAGGCCGACCAGGTCGAGCTGCGGCAGCGCGAGGATGCGGCGCACGGCCTCGGCGGCGGCGCCGGTGTTGAGCGACAGGCCGAACTTCTGGTCGTCGTGGGCCGTGGCGATGAACTCGTGGGTGTGGGCCTCGACCCCGGTGGTCACCCGGATCATCACCTTGGGCCGCCTGCCGAGCTGCTCGGCGAGGTAGCCGAGGCGGGCGATCTCCTCGTAGGAGTCGACCACGATGTGCCCGACGCCGCACTCCAGGGCGCGGGTCAGCTCGGCCGTGGACTTGTTGTTGCCGTGGAGGGTGATGCGCTCGGGCGGGAAGCCGACGCTGAGCGCCACCGCCAGCTCGCCGCCGCTGGCGACGTCGAGCCCGAGGCCCTCGTCGGCCAGCCAGCGCACGATCTCCTTGCACAGGAACGCCTTGCCCGCGTAGTGGACCTCGGAGCCCTGGAAGGCCGTGGCGTAGTCGCGCATGCGTGAGCGTACGTCGGCCTCGTCGAGGACGTAGAGCGGCGTGCCGAACTCGCGGGCCAGGTCGCGCACGTCGACGCCGCCGACCGTGAGCGTGCCGTCGGTCCGGGTCGACGTTCGGGGCCAGATCGCGGGGTCGATCCGGTTGAGGTCGGCGGGCGCCATCGGGGGGCGCTCGTGGGGCAGCATCTCGGCGTGCCGGTCCCCGGCTGGATGGACGAAGCTCACCCGATCGAGGCTATCGGAACCGCCGCCCCTTCCAGGACCGCTGCCCACGTATCGAGACACGATCAAGGTCCACAAGCAACATTTTCACGATTTTTCGCGCTTTAGCCGGATATTTTACGATTCATCACAATCTTTCCGGCCCAACCAGTACCCCCCGGACGGCCTCCGTCAGCCGCAACCGCGCCGTGTGCACCGGCCGGACCGGCTCGTCCCCCATCGGGACGGCGGGGGCGTGCTCGTGGGCGTCGTGGTAGGCCAGCGCCAGCCGGACGGAGTAGGCGTCCCAGCCGGGGTCGCGGCTGACGGCGCGTCCGGGCAGCTCGGCCAGCACCCGCAGCACCCGGCGGTCGTAGGGGCCGTCGAGCAGCTCGGGCCGGAAGCCGGTGAGCGGCACCCCCAGCTCCCCGGCCCACCGCCGCACCGCACAGGCACGGACGTGGGCGTACCGGACGACGAAGCCCGGGTTGTCCCACGTGCGCGGGAAGTCGGGCCAGCCGGGCTCGGGCAGGGCGGGCGCGTCCAGGGACTCGACCAGCCGTCCCGGCGCGTCCACGACGATGCGCAGGAAGCCGTTCGGCCGCGCCTGCGCCTCGGCCACCCCGTCGACCGCCCGCACCCGCGCGGCCAGCTCGGCCGGCGGGACGCGGCGGCGCAGGGCGGCGGCCGTCACGTAGACGGCCTCCCGCTCCCACGTGCCCTCGGGCGCCGGCGGCTCCCCCAGCACCTCCGCCAGCGACTGGGCGAGCAGGTCGGTCATCGGCTCAGCGTAGGCGTCAGATCAGCGCGTGCGGCTCCGCCGAGCCGTACTCGACCAGGTGGGCCGCGCCGAGCAGCCAGCGGTCCTCGTCGCGCACCCGCACGTAGCCGAACCGGTCGGCGGAGAACACCTTGACGCCGTCGGTGCGGCACTGGCGCATCATGACCTCGTCCCAGCCCTCGGTGAGGTCGGCGAAGCCCACCTCGCGCAGGGCGTTCCTGCGGGCGAGCAGGGTGGCCCCGGCGATCTCGGGGAGGTAGGCGTACTCGGCCTCGGGCTGCTTGAGCAGGGTCGCCTGGGGCTTGCGCAGGTGGGCGTAGAAGGCGGCCTTGCCGACGATGTCGGCCGTGCTGAACAGGAAGGCCCGGCGCAGGTCGGACAGGTAGTGCGGGCCGTAGACGTCGCGCGGGTCCATGACCGCGACCAGGTCGGCCTCGCACAGGTCGAGGCCCTTGGCCAGCATCGCGCCCTCGCTCATGGCGGGGTGGGGCCGCCGGTACAGCACCTCGGCGTCGATCAGCACGTCGCGGGCGCGCAGCTCGGCCTCGGGCGGCCCGATGACGATCACCTGGGCCACGCCGGACTGCCTGGCCACCTGGGCCAGCGCGTGCTCCATGAGCGACGGGTCGAGGATCGGCAGCAGCACGGAGGTGTCGAGGGTGGCGCGGGCGCTGGGCAGGCCGATGGCCTCCAGCAGCTCGTCCACGCGCTCGGTCATCGTCCCGGTGCCGTAGGCCCGGCGCAGCGCCACGTGCGCCCGCCGCGAGTCCGGCTCGGTGCCGATCGGCGTGCCGCAGGCGGCGATCTCGGCCAGCCGCCACTGCGGCGTGCCCGGCGGGCAGTCGGCCGCGGCCGGCCAGCGGTAGGAGGTGAGCACGTCGGGATAGGCCAGGTGCGGCGGCAGCAGCTGGTCGAGCGTGAGCACCCGGTCGACCCGCCCGCCGGCCAGCGGCAGCGGGTTGTGCACTCGGGGCTGCACGCCGAAGTGCAGGCGCGGCCACGGGACCGTCATGTCGGTGGTGAAGCGGTGCTCGAACAGCTCGGCCGCGGCGGCGTAGTCGGCCACGTCGCCCTGGGTGTGCCAGAAGACGGTGCGGATGCCGCGCTCGGCGCACCAGGCCAGCAGCGCCCTGAGCCCCTCGCCCGGCTCGCCGGTCAGCTCCTCCAGCCACGGCCCCTGCGTGACGGACTCCACCACGAGCAGGTGGGGCACCTCCAGCGGCAGCACGCGGGCGAAGTCGCGCGGCGTGAACCCGGTCGTCTGACGCCATTCGTAGCGCAGCAGCGCCTCGACGTGCGGATCGGCGACGACGGCGGCGGTCAGGTGCGGGCGGGTGTTGGGCCCGGTGGGGATCCGGTACGGCTTGAGCCGGAACGAGGCACCGCCCAGCGTCCTGGTCGTGCTGGTGGCCTGGAACGACACCCCCGGACGCGCCTCCTTGGCCCCCTGGACGGCCACCGGCCGGCGCTTGGGCGCGCTGGGCCGCTTGACCGGCCTGGCCGCGCCCTTGAGCCCCTTGGCCAGGCGCATCGGGTTGTTCTTGCCGCTCTTGATGGCGTCGCCGAGCCGGTTCCAGCGGGCGACCTTGATCGAGGACAGCTTCCAGTTGGCCACCTCGGCCTGGAAGCGCTGCTCGGCCAGCTCCTTGCGCAGCCTGTCGGCCGCGGCCCGCTCGGCCTCCAGCCGCTCCTCGGTCTCGCTCAGCTGCTCGGCCAGCTTCCTGGCCTCCTCGGCGCTCTCCTCGGCGGCCGCCAGCCTGGACTGCGCGGCGTCCAGCAGCCTGGCCAGTTCGGCCGCGCGCTCGGCCTGCGCGACAGCTTCCCGCAACGCCCGACGCGTGCTTTCCAGCTCGGTAGACAACCGGACCTCCGCTCTCTCAGCCCGGCAAAGGATACTCTTTTGCAGGGAGCGTCTCGAAGGGATGAGATCCGGTGCAGTTCAACGTGCGACCCTACGTATGCGGCGCTCTCGGCCGGATCGACACCTCCATACTGGGCAAACTCACCGCCGCGGGCCCCAAGGTGCGGCCCGCGCTCCAGACGGACGAGGCCGCGCTGTTCAGCTCCGCGCCGCTGCCGCCGTACCACCGGGCGGGCGGCGCGTTCGCGTTCTCGTGGGGTGAGCGCAAGCCCGCCGCCGCCGAGGACTGGATGACGGTCGCGGAGACGTACGAGACGCCCGGCCTGATCGGCGACGGCGCGCGGGTGACGCTGCACGCGGGCGCGCTCGGCCTGGTCGACGTCTACTACGTGCGGCATGGCGACGCGGTCTACTTCTCCTCGCTGATCCAGCCGTTGCTCAGCCTGGTGCCCATCGAGATCGACTGGGCCGCCTGGGCCTCGATCATCCAGGTGACGTTCCCGCTGGGCGAGGCGACCCCGTACCAGGAGGTCAGGCGGCTGCCAGGGTCGAGCGCGCTGGTCTTCGAGCACGGCCGGCTGGCCACTGAGCGCCGGTTGCCGCGCTGGCTGCGCACCGAGCCGTACGAGGCGTGGACCAGCCCCGAGGAGATCGTCGAGCTGCTGCACCACGTCTACCAGGACTACGACGGCCGCAGGCTGCTCGTGCCGGTCAGCGGCGGCTACGACTCGCGCCTGCTGGCCAGCGTGGCCATGGCCCGCGGCGCCGACGTCGAGTCGTGGACCACCAGCCCCGACGATGGCACCGACACCGACATCGCCTTCGCCAGGGCGATCACCCGCGAGCTGGGCATCCCGCACCGGGTCGTCACCCAGGACGCCGCCGCCTACCCCGCCGACGCCGCCGAGGTGGCCCGCCGGCTGGAGTACCTGACGCCGCACCACGCCTGGTACGCGCCGTTCGCCAAGGAGGTGCACGGCTCGGGCCGCATCCTGGTCGACGGCCTGGCCGGCGGCCCGCTGCTGAAGAACTTCATGGTCAGCGGCGCCGCGCTGGAGGCCAGGACGCAGGCCGAGCGGTCGGCGGCGCTGCTGGGCTCGCTGTCGCTGGGCGCGCCCGCGCAGCCGTTCCTGTCCAAGGCGGCCGCGCAGTGGATGGAGGAGACCGTGCGCGAGCAGTTCGCGGCGGCCACCTCGATGCTCCACGGCCACCGGGCCGAGCTGCCGCTGTCGGTGCTGCACACCAGGACCGTGCGCGGCATCGCGCGTTCGGCGGTCAACCTGGTGGGGCCGGAGGCGTCGTTCGCGGCGCCGTTCATCCATCCCGCCTTCTTCGACGCCGCGCTCAGCGTCGGCGTCGCGCGCAAGGACAAGGGCCGCTTCTACCGCGAGGTGCTGCACGCGGCCAACCCGAGGGTGGCCGCGCTGCCGTCCACGAACGTGGTCAAGCAGCCGCTCCAGCGGGTGCCCCTGCGTTCCACGGCCGCGCCTGCGCGGGCCTATTCCCACGCCATGCTCGAAGTCGTGGCCCGGCGCGTGCCCGCGATGCTCTCCGACGAGCTGCACGAGGTGATCGCCGGCGGTCCGGACGCGCTGACCCGGTTCAACGGCTGGAACGACCGTTTCTGGGTGCGCGGACTGGTGCTTTTCGGACTCTGGCTGAACGACTTCGAGAACGACCTCCCGGACGTCACCGCACCTTTTTAGTGAACTCTGGGTAACAGGGCGATTACGTACGGATCTCGCGGGTATTACACGTCGCACAGCAGAAGCGGGTTCCGGAAAGCCACCGGGCTGGTAGTGTTCGGCCCGTAAGCGCCGCAACAAACGGGCACCAGATCACAAATCAGGTCTCGTTCGAGGGCATGGAGTTCGCAGGGATGACGACTCCACGCGGCGCGGTCACCAGCTAAGAACGCCGGGGTAACCGGTGACTTCGTCCTGCCCACATCTCTTCCTGTGAGCGACATCATGATCAACGCATCCCCATCACCTGAGTCGATCTCTGAGGCTTTCGTCTCGGAAGATCCGCGATGGTACAAGCGGGCGGTGTTCTACGAGGTTCTCGTCCGGGGGTTCAAGGACTCCAACGGTGACGGCACGGGCGACCTGCGCGGTCTCATCGAGAAGCTCGGGTACCTGGAATGGCTCGGCGTCGACTGCCTCTGGCTGCTGCCGCTGTACGAGTCTCCGCTGCGCGATGGCGGTTATGACATTTCGGACTATATGAAGATCCTTCCGGATTTTGGCGACCTGGGGGACTTCGTCCAGTTGATCGAGGCCGCGCACGAGCGGGGCCTGCGGATCATCACCGACCTGGTCATGAACCACACCAGCGACAGGCACCCGTGGTTCCAGGCCTCCAGGCACGATCCGGAGGGGCCCTACGGGGACTTCTACGTCTGGTCCGACGAGCCCACCGGCTATCCGGACGCGCCGATCATCTTCATCGGCGCCGAGGAGTCCAACTGGACGTACGACCCCGTGCGCAAGCAGTACTACTGGCACCGTTTCTTCCACCACCAGCCGGACCTGAACTATGACAACCCGGCGGTGCAGGAGGCCATGCTGGAGGTGCTGCGGTTCTGGCTCGACCTGGGGATCGACGGTTTCCGCCTCGACGCGGTGCCGTACCTGTTCGAGCGTGAGGGCACGGCGTGCTCCGGGCTGCCCGAGACGCACGCGTACCTGAAGAAGATCCGCTCGGAGGTCGACCGGCTCTACCCCGACCGGGTGCTGCTGGCCGAGGCCAACGGCTGGCCCGAGGACGTCGTGGAGTACTTCGGCGACCCCACCACCGGCGGCGACGAGTGCCACATGGCCTTCCACTTCCCGCTGATGCCGCGCATCTACATGGCGGTGAAGAAGGAGACCCGCGAGCCGATCTCCGAGATCATGTCCCGCACCCCCAAGCTGCCCGACACGGCACAGTGGGGCATCTTCCTGCGCAACCACGACGAGCTGACGCTCGAGACGGTGACCGAGGAAGAGCGCGACTACATGCACAAGGAGTACGCCAAGGACCCGCGCATGCGGGCCTACCTCGGCATCCGGCGCCGGCTGGCGCCCCTGCTGGACAACAACCGGGACCTGATCGAGCTGTTCACGGCGCTGTTGTTGTCGCTGCCGGGCTCGCCGGTCATGTACTACGGCGACGAGATCGGCATGGGCGACAACATCTGGCTGGAGGACCGCGACTCGGTCCGCACGCCGATGCAGTGGAGCCCCGACCGCAACGCCGGGTTCTCCTCGGCCGACCCGGGCCGCCTCTACCTGCCGGCCGTCATGGACCCGATCTACGGCTTCCAGGCGGTCAACGTGGAGGCCCAGCAGCGCCACGCGGGCTCCCTGCTGCACTTCACCCGCAGCATGCTGGAGATCCGCAAGAACCACCCGGTGTTCGGCCTCGGCGCCTACACCGAAATGTGGTCCTCCAACCCGTGCGTGCTCACGTACGTGCGCGAGGACCGCGACGACGTGATGCTCTGCGTCAACAACCTGTCGAAGTTCCCGCAGCCCGTCGAGCTGGACCTGCGCAGGTTCGAGGGCATGGTGCCGGTCGAGGCCCGCGGCGGGGTGCGCTTCCCGAAGATCGGTGAGCTGCCCTACCTGCTGACCCTGCCGGGCCACGGCTTCTACTGGTTCGCGCTGAAGGCCGGGGACTGAGCACAGCCCCCGGGCAGATCAGCGTGACGTGACGGGCACCTGGGCACGGGCCGCGCGGCGGGCGGGAATGAGCGCCACCGCGAGGGCCGTGCCCACTGCCGTCACCACGGCCAGTCCCAGCGTCACCGGCGAGGGCGCGCGGCCGATGCCCGCGCCCACGCCGCTCGTGTGACCCTGCAGGTCGATCAGGCCCACCACCACGGACGCCCCCACCGCCGTGCCGGCGCCGACGCCGAGCACGACCAGCAGGCCGGTGCCGGTCACCAGCGTGGCCATGACCTGGCGTGGCGTCAGCCCCATGGCCTTGAGCACGGCCAGGTCGAAGGCGTGGTCGCGCAGGCCGATCGCGCTCGCGGTGAGCAGGTTGGCCAGGCCGATCAGGGCCAGCACGGCGATCAGCGCCACGATCACCACTCTGATGATCGACAGCCGGTCGGCCGGGTTGACCGCGGCCTGCACGTCGAGGTTCTCCCCCGACTCGGCCAGCAGCCTGGCGCGCACCTCCGCCTTGTCGGCGCCCGGCCGCAGGGCCAGCGCGTAGTACTGGGGCGGCACGGAGTCCTTGGCGGCCAGGCTGTCCAGGCCCACCGAGAGCACCTCGCCGTCCAGGTCGGGCTCGACGGTGCGGCCCACGATCCGGACGATCAGCGGCGAGCCGCCCACGGTCAGCCGCACCCGGTCGCCGATCCTGACCCCCAGCAGGTCGAGCAGACCCTGCCCGGCGACCGCCTCGCCGCGCTCGGCGTAGCCCCTGCCCTCCATCACGGGGAACGGGTAGGGGTCGGTCGAGCTGCCGACCGCCCGTACCCGGACCGACCGGGCCTCGCCCGGGGCCAGGGCGTTCACGTCGGTGCCCGGGTAGACCGAGCGCACGTCGCGATCACGTTCGGCGATGCGCTGGGCCTCGGCCGACTCCATCTGCTTGCCGGGGCGGACGTACAGGCTGGCGTGCTGGCCGACCTGTTCGGGGTGGCTGAGGAAGTTGTCGAGGGTGGCCCAGACGCCGAGGCCGATCGTGATCATCATCATCGGCACGGCCAGGCCGAACGCCGTCAGGAACGCCGGCACGCGCCTGGTGAAGGCGTCGCGGGTGCCCAGGATCAGGGCGGGCGGGAGGCGTACGAGCAGGCCGAGCCGGGCCAGCCGGGACAGGTGGCCGCGCGGCGGCGAGGCCGGCACGGCGGGGATCGGGGGCGTGCGCGCCCCCCGCCAGGCGGGCACCCCCACCGCGCCGAGGACGACCAGCGCCGTGCCCGCCACGATGGCCAGCACCGGCACCGGCGCGGCCGAGTACGTGCCGAGCACCACCGCGGTCGCCCCCCAGCCCGCCAGCGCGCCGAGACCGACGCCGAGCAGGCCGAGCGCGCCGTGCTCGACCAGGAGCAGCAGGGCGACCTGACCGCCGGTGAAGCCCATCGACTTGAGCGTGGCCAGGTCGCGGAGCTGGCCGAGCACCCGGCCGCCGGCGGCGTTGGCCAGCGCGAGCGCCGCCGCGACCATGCCGACCACGCCGAACAGCGCGAGCAGCGTGCCGAGCAGCCGGTTGTCCAGCTCCATCGCGGCCCTGACCTCGCGCCAGGTGTAGACGCGCTGGAGCTTGTCCTCCAGCATCACCACGACGCGCTGGGCCACGACCTGGCTGGCGTCGGGGTCGGACAGGCGCAGCCCGGTGACCCATTCGCTGCGGCCCAGCATGGGCTCGACGCGGTCGAGCGTGGCGGGCAGCACCCAGGCCAGCCCGGGGGTCCATTCGGGGTAGAAGCCCTGGTCGGCGGAGTCGGCGATGCCGCGCACGTACAGGGTGTGGCGCTCGCCGCTGAGCGCGATGACGGTGAACGGTGAGCCGATCGCCAGGCCCAGCGACCTGGCGAAGGAGTGTTCGACGACCACGCCGTCAGGCTGCGAGCCGTCGAGCCACCTGCCCTCGGCCAGCACGGGATGGGCCACCCGGGGCGGCGAGGCGGGCATCGCGCGCAGCGACGCGGGCTCCTTCTTGCCCTCCTGCGCCACGGTGACGGGCGCCGAGCGGTAGGGGCCCGCGGTGCCGGTGACGCCGTCGATGCCGCCCAGGGCGACGTCGGGGTCGTCGTCGGTGTAGACCCAGACGTGGGCGCCGTCGGTCTGGGCCGACAGGCTGCGCCACGGGTTGGTGCCGTCCTCCAGGAGGGTCGCCGCGGTGATCAGGGCGGCCACGATCCCGGCCACGACCAGCACGGTGAGCACCGCCTGGCCCTTCCTGGCCCGCAGGTCGGCCTTGATCCACCGGCTTCCGGCCAGGGTGGTGCTCATCGGAGGTCGATCACCTCGCCGGCGGTGCGGGTGCGGCGGCGGGCGATGCGGCCGTCGTCGACGATCTCGCCGTCGAACAGCGACACCAGCCGGTCGGCCAGGCCCGCCACCCGGGCGTCGTGGGTGACCATGACGATCGTCTGCCCCTCTTTGTGCACGTCGCTGAGCAGGCGCAGCACGTCGCGCGTGTTGCGGCTGTCGAGGTTGCCGGTGGGCTCGTCGGCCAGCAGCAGGCTGGGCTTGTTGGCCAGGGCCCTGGCCAGCGCGACGCGCTGCTGCTCGCCGCCGGAGAGCTGGGCGGGCGAGGCCCCGGCGCGGTCGGCCAGGTTGAGCGCGCCGAGCAGGCTCTCGCGCCGCTCGCGGGCCACCTTGGGCGAGGCTCCGGCCAGCAGCGCGGGCAGCTCGACGTTGTCGCCGACGGTCATGTTGGCGACCAGGTTGAAGAACTGGAAGACGAAGCCGACCTTCTTGCGCCGCAGCAGCGCCCAGGCGCTCTCGGAGAGGGTGTCGACCCGCTGCCCGTCGAGCCAGATCTCGCCGCTGGTGCGCGCGTCGAGGCCGCCGAGCATGTGCACGAGCGTGGACTTGCCCGAGCCGGACGGCCCCATCACCGCGACGAACTCGCCCGGCTCGACCTGGAGGTCCACCCCGCGCACGGCCGGCACCGGCACTGCGCCATCTTGGTAGATTTTGACCAGATTGACCGTTTTTAGGACCGAGCTCATGCCAGATCCTCCTGGCATCGCTCCAGCCAGTCAAGATCGGCCTGAAGGTGCAGCATGGCCCCTTCGATCAGCAGCAGGGCCACCCGGTCGGTGGGCTCCGTACGGGAGAGCAGGTCATTGAGGTCGCCCATGAGCGACAGGTAGTGGCGGCGCTGGCGACTGATCAGCGCCATCCGGTCGGCGATGCCGGTGAGCGGCGCGAGCACGAGCTTCATGAAGAACTCGTCGCGCACCCTGGGCCCTTCTGTGGGCTCGTCGACCCAGATGGTGAGCAGGTCGCGGCCCTTGGCGGTCAGGTAGTAGACCTTCTTGTTCGGCCGGTTGGACTGTTCGACGTCGACGGCCCTGACCAGCCCGTCCTTCTCCAGCCGGCCGAGCGTCACGTATATCTGCCCGATGTTCGGGGAGGGGTAGGCGCTGCCGAACGTCTGTTCAAGGGCCTGTTTGAGCTCGTAGCCGTGGGCCGGTTCCTTGGCCAGGAGCGCCAGCAGGTGAAGCCGCACGCCTCACCTCCCCGCTTTGTGTTACGTGAGCGTTACGTAGGTATCCGTTGACCATCAGATTACAGGTGTGCATAACATGAATGCATCTACCTAACACGTATGTAACCCCGCTGATTGTGGAGGAAACAGAGTGCTGCGCCCGCTTTCGTTCGCTCTGGTCGTCGTGCTGGCGGCCGGATGCACGGTGGCGGGTGACGAGGGCAGCGGCGAGAAGGGGACGGGCGGCACAGGCCCGATCACCTTCGCCACCGGACGCGACACCACGGCGTACCTGCAACCCCTGCTGGACCGCTGGAACCAGGCCCACCCGGCCGAGAAGGTGACGCTGCTGGAGCTGCCCGAGGCCGCTGACGAGCAACGCGCCCAGATGGTGGCCAACCTCCAGGCCCAGAGCAACCGCTACGACGTGCTGGGGCTCGACGTGGTGTGGACCGCCGAGTTCGCGGAGAACGGCTGGATCATCCCCCTGGAGCGCGGGTTGTTCCCGCTCGACAGGTTCCTGCCGCCCGTCGTGGACACGGCCGTCTACAAGGGCAAGCTCTGGGCCGTCCCGTACACCAGCAACGCGGGACTGCTCTACTACCGGACCGATCTCATCAAGAAGCCGCCACAGACCTGGGCGGAACTTCGCGATAAGGCACGAGAGGTAACGAAAAAGCGGGATATCGGAGGCTATGCGGCCCAACTCCTGGCCTACGAAGGCCTGACCGTGAACTTCTCCGAGGCAGTGCAGTCGGCGGGCGGGCAGATTCTCAACCACGACGGCACGGAAGTGACCCTCGATCCGGCCAAGGGGAAGATCGCGCTCGACTTCCTGATGCAGGGGCTGCGGGAGCGCTGGATCACCGGCGACTCCCTCACCTTCAAGGAGGAGGAGACCCGGCTGGCCTTCCAGGACGGGAAGCTGGCCTTCGCCCGCAACTGGCCGCACGCCTACGGCCCTGCCAGGGCCAAGCTGGGCGACCGCTTCGCGGTGACCCGGCTGCCCGGACTCAACGGTCAGGGATCCAGCTCCCTCGGCGGGACCAACCTGGCCGTCAGCGCCTACTCCAAGCACCAGCAGACCGCACAGCAGTTCATCCGCTACTTCACCAGCCTGGAGAACGAACGCCGCGTCCTCACCGAGGGCTCCTTCCCGCCCGTGTGGACCGAGCTGTACGACGACCCGGCCCTGATCAAGCGGTTCCCGTACCTGCCGGTGCTCAAGGAGAGCATCCTCGCCGCCAAACCACGGCCGGTGAGCGCCAACTACAACCAGGTGAGCCTGGTGATCGCCAGCTCGGTCGCCAAGGCCCTGGCCGACCCCGAGAACGAGTCCGCCGACGACGTCGCGGCCTCCATGAAGTCCGAACTCGAAGAGATCATCAGAACCCAGTGAGGCAAGCCATGCGTAAAGCCAGTGCAGCAGTAGTCCTGGCAGGGCTAGCGGTAGCCGTCGCCGCCTGCGGCAACGCCCCGACGACGACGACCCCCACCGCCTCGGAGTCGGCGCCGGCCAGTTCCGCCGCCGGCGCCAAGACGCTCGAAGGCGTCAAGCTGGAGGTCGCGGCCAAGTGGACCGGCGCGGAGCAGAAGAACTTCGAGCAGGTGCTCAAGGCCTTCTCCGACAAGACCGGCGCCACCGTCACCTACGCCTCCACGGGTGAGGACACCGGCGCCTACCTCGGCCCGCGCATCCAGGGCAAGAACCCGCCGGACGTCGCGATCCTGCCGCAGCCGGGTCTGGTTCAGCAGTACGCCAAGCAGGACGCGCTCAAGCCGCTGTCCGCCGAGGTCACCCAGGAGATCGACACCAACTACACGCCGTACTGGAAGGAGCTCGGCTCCGCCGACGGCAAGGTGTACGGCGTGCTGATCAAGGCCGCGCACAAGTCGCTCGTCTGGTACCGCTCCGACGCGTTCGAGGAGGCCGGCGTCCAGGTACCGACGACCTGGGACGAGCTGATCAAGGCCGGCCAGACCATCGCCGACTCCGGCACCCCGCCCTTCTCCCTCTGCGGCGCCTCCGGCTGGACGCTGACCGACCTGTTCGAGAACGTCTACCTGTCCAGCGCCGGCCCGGAGAACTACGACAAGCTCTCCAAGCACGAGATCCCCTGGACCGACGCCAGCGTCGCCACCGCCCTGGAGAAGATCGCGCAGATCGCGGGCAAGAAGGAGTTCGTGCTCGACGGCGCCTCCGGCGCGCTGCAGACCGACTTCCCGACCTGCGTGACCAAGGTCTACGGCAACAAGAAGGCCGCCATGGTCATCGAGGCCGACTTCGTCGCCACCCAGGCCACCCAGGACGGCGCCAAGGTCGGCGAGGGCGCCAAGTACTTCCCGTTCCCGAAGGCCGGCGACACCGCCCCGGTCGTGCTCGGCGGCGACGTGGCCGTGGTCATGAAGGACTCCCCCGGCGCGATGGCCCTGGTGCAGTTCCTGGCCTCCAAGGAGGGCGGCGAGATCTGGGCCAAGCTCCCCGGCTACCTGTCGCCCAACAAGAACGTCTCCCCCGACAACTACCCCGACGAGCTGACCAAGCAGCTCGGCCAGACGATCGTCTCCGCCGGTGACGCCGTCCGCTACGACATGTCGGACCTGGCCCCGAGCGCCTTCGGCGGCACCGACGGCAAGGGCGAGTGGAAGGTCCTGCAGGACTTCCTGCGCAACCCGAGCGACGTCAAGGGCGCCCAGGCGGCGCTCGAGGCCGAGGCCAAGAAGGCCTGGAAGTAAAGAGGTAAGGCCGTGACCGAACGGTTGGACGGCCCGGCGGCCCCGCCCGCGAAGATCGCGGGCGGGCCCTCCGCAGGACCGGCTGAAACCCCCCGTACGAGACGACGCCTCGGCCCATCGCCGGCGGTCGCCATCGCCTTCCTCCTGCCGGCGGCTCTGCTGCTCGGCGTCTGGGTGGTCTACCCCATCGTCTACTCCATCTTCCGCAGCCTGTTCGACGCCTCGGGCAGCGGGTTCGTGGGGCTGGGCAACTACGCCACGATCTTCAGCGACCAGGGCATGCTGGTCACGATCCGCAACAACCTCATCTGGGTGGTCGTGGCCCCGATCGTGGTCACCACGATCGGCCTGATCTTCGCGGTGCTGACCGAGCGCATCAAGTGGGCGACGGCGTTCAAGCTGATCGTGTTCATGCCGATGGCGGTCTCGCTGATGGCCGCGGGCGTCATCTTCCGCCTGGTGTACGAGGAGAGCCCCGACAAGGGCCTGGCCAACGCCGTGCTCACCACCGTGCACGACACGTTCTCCTCCTCCAAGGGCTACCCCGAGGCCCGGCCGCGCGGCGGCGACGACTCTCCGGTGACCGAGCAGAACGGCGCGGTCGTCACCAAGGAGCCCGCCCAGGCGGGCCGGCCGGTGCTGATCCCGATCGTCGGCGTCAAGCCGCAGACCATGCCGTCCAACGCCCAGCCCGCCCGCGCCCCCTCGGGCGACGGCCTGGCCGGGACCGTCTGGTTCGACTTCACCCAGGGCGGCGGCGGCCAGAGCGGCGCGGTCGACCCGACGGAGAAGGGCCTGCCCGGCATCACGGTCGAGGCGGTCCAGAACGGCAAGGTGGCGGGCACCGCGACGACCGCCGACGACGGCACGTTCCGCTTCGACGGCCTGCCCGCGGGCTCCTACGTCGTACGGCTGCCGGAGTCGAACTTCCAGGCCAGCTACGGCGGCCTGACCTGGCTCGGCCAGACGCTCATCACGCCGGCGATCATCGGCGCGTTCGTCTGGGTGTGGGCCGGGTTCGCGATGGTGCTGATCGCCGCCGGCCTCGCCGCCATCCCGCGGGACGCCCTGGAGGCCGCCCGCATCGACGGCGCGACCGAGTGGCAGGTGTTCCGGCGGATCACCGTGCCGCTGCTGTCGCCGGTGCTGCTCGTCGTCTTCGTGACGATGATCATCAATACGCTGAAGGTCTTCGACCTGGTCTACATCATCGCGCCGGCCTCGGTTCAGCCGCAGTCGAACGTGGTCGCGCTGGAGATGTGGCGCGTGTCGTTCGGCGGCGGGAACAACCAGGGGCTCGGCAGCGCACTCGCGGTGTTCCTGCTCATCCTGGTCCTCCCCTTCATGATCATGAACATCCGCCGGTTCAGAAGGGAAGACACATGACGACCGCGACCGTGAAGGCGTCTCACCGGCTGGAGTCGGGCGCGCCGCGCAGGGGCGTGGCGAGCAGGATCGTGGACCGCCTCGGCGGCGGGGCCGTCCAGGTGGTCATGATCGTGCTCGGCCTGTTCTGGCTGGTGCCGACGCTCGGCCTGCTGGTCGTCTCCCTGCGCACGGTGAAGGTGAACAACGCCGAGGGCTGGTGGACGATCTTCACCAAGCCCGCCGAGCTGACCCTGGCCAACTACAAGAACCTGCTGGCCAGCGGCTTCACCTCGTCGTTCTGGAACACGGTGGCCATCACCGTGCCGACCACGATCCTGGTGATCGGCATCGCGGCCATGGCGGCGTACGCGTTCGCGTGGATGGAGTTCCGCGGCCGGGACACGGCGTTCCTGGTCGTGGTGGGCCTGCTGATCGTGCCGATCCAGATCGCGCTGATCCCCGTCGCCGCCTTCTACGGCGGTATCGGGATCTTCGGCACGATCCCCGGCGTGGTGCTGTTCCACACGGCGTTCGGCCTGCCGTTCGCCATCTTCCTGCTGCGCAACTTCTTCGTCGGCATCCCGGCCTCGCTCCTGGAGGCGGCCAGGATGGACGGCGCACCCGAGTGGAAGATCTTCGCCCAGGTCGTGTTCCCGCTGGGCAAGCCGGCCATCGCCTCGCTGGGGATCTTCCAGTTCCTGTGGGTGTGGAACGACATGCTCATCGCGCTCGTGTTCGCCAACACCGACAACCAGCCGATGACCAAGGCCCTGCAGTCCCAGATGCGGCAGTTCGGATCGAACGTCGACATCCTCTCCTCCGGGGCGTTCCTGTCACTGATCATCCCGCTGCTGCTGTTCTTCGCCTTCCAGCGGTACTTCGTCCAGGGCATGATGGCCGGTTCCGTCAAGTAGGCCATTCCCGGCGGGCGCCCGCCTCCCGAGGGGGGCAGGCGGGCGCCCGTAACATGTCCTTACGGACCTCCGATGATTGTTCATGAAGCGTCTTCTCGCCCTCGCCGCAGCAGCCTTCATCTCCCTCCCCCTCACCCCCGCCGCCGCGCTCGGCGGCACCCCGGGCGCGCCCGGGGCGGGCGACCCGTACTTCCCCGGCCAGGGGAACGGCGGCTACGACGCCGGCCACTACGACCTCGCCCTCGACTACGAGCCCTCCTCCAACGCCCTGACCGGCGTCGCCACCGTCACCGCCCGCGCCACCCAGGCGCTCAGCCGCTTCGACCTCGACCTGTCCGGCTCGCTGTCCGTACGCTCGGTCACCATGGACGGCCGGCCCGCCGCCTTCACCCGCAGCGGCGACGAACTGGTCGTCACCCCCGCCGCCGCGCTCGCCTCCGGCCAGGGCTTCTCCGTCGTCGTCCGGTACGACGGCAGGCCCACCCACGTCCTCGACCCCGACGGCTCCAGGGACGGCTGGATCAGGACCAGCGACGGCGTCTTCAACGCCAACGAGCCGCAGGGCGCGATGACCTGGTACCCCGGCAACCATCACCTGTCGGACAAGGCGACGTACCGGTTCACGGTCACCGTCCCCAGCACCAGGGTCGCGGTGGCCAACGGCGACCTGGTGGCCAGGACGACGGCCGGCGGCCGCACCACCTACGTGTGGGACGCCCGCGAGCCCATGGCCAGTTACCTGACCACGGTGTCGATCGGCAAGTTCCAGCTCACCGACACCAGGTCAGGCGGCTACCGGGTGATCACCGCCGTGGACCCCAAGCTCGCCGGCAAGGCCACGGACTTCGCCGCCCGCCACGCCCCCGTCCTGGACTACTTCAGCTCGCTCTTCGGCCCGTACCCCTTCTCCTCCACCGGCGGGATCGTGGACCACGAGCCGAACGTCGGCTACGCCCTGGAGACCCAGACCCGGCCCATCTACCCCGTGGTGCCCGGCGAGTCGCTGCTCGCGCACGAGCTGGCCCACCAGTGGTTCGGCGACTCGGTGACGCCCACCTTATGGCGGGACATCTGGCTGAACGAGGGCTTCGCGACGTACGCCGAATGGCTCTGGCTGGAGAAGATCGGCAGCCGGACCGTCCAGGCGTCCTTCGACGGCGTCTACGCCAGGCCCGCCGACGACGAGTTCTGGCAGACGCCTGCCGCCGACCCCGGCGGCGCCGCCGCGCTCTTCCACGACCCCGTCTACGACCGCGGCGCGGCGACCTTGCACGTCCTGCGCCGGACCGTCGGCGACAGCGCGTTCTTCACGATCCTGCGCACCTGGGCGAACGACCACAAGTACGGCAACGCCGACACCGCCGCCTTCGTCGCCCTGTCCGAACGCGTGTCCGGCAGGCAGCTCGACGCCCTCTTCGACGCCTGGCTCTTCCAGCCCGGCAAGCCGTCGTTGTGATCATTCCGGTACGGCCTGCGCGTCCGTTTGGGCGGCAAGCCGTACCAGACCTAGATAAGCTTCACGGCCATGGCCGGTCGTCCTTTGCATGAAGTCGTCGAAGCCGGATGGGCTCAGGCTCTTGAGCCCGTATCCGAGCAGATCTCCTTGATGGGTGAGTTCCTGCGCAACGAGATCGCCGAGGGCAGGCAGTACCTGCCCGCGGGCCCCAACGTCCTGCGCGCGTTCAACCAGCCCTTCGACGACGTCAGGGTGCTGATCGTGGGCCAGGACCCCTACCCCACGCCCGGCCACCCCGTCGGGTTGTCGTTCTCGGTGGCGCCCGAGGTGCGGCCGATACCCGGGAGCCTGCTCAACATCTACAAGGAGATGGAGTCCGACCTCGGCCTCCCCCGCCCCGCCAACGGCGACCTGACCCCGTGGGCCGAGCAGGGCGTGCTGCTGCTCAACAGGGTCCTGACCGTCATGCCGGGCAAGCCCGCCTCCCACCGGGGCAAGGGCTGGGAGCAGGTCACCGAGCAGGCCATCCGCGCCCTCGTGGCCCGCGACAAGCCGATGGTCGCCATCCTGTGGGGCCGCGACGCCCGCAACCTCGCGCCCATGCTCGGCAGCGTGCCGCGCATCGAGTCGGCGCACCCGTCCCCGCTGTCGGCGCGCAGCGGCTTCTTCGGCTCGCGGCCGTTCAGCCGCGCCAATGAGCTGCTCACCCAGCAAGGCGCCGCACCTGTCGAGTGGAAGCTGCCCTAGCATCGTCGCCATGAGTGATGAACCGAAATACCTGCGCCTTACGGTCGAGCTGACCGTGGAGGTGCTCGACGTGAACGCGCTGCAGGCGGCGGCGCTGGCCGAGATCCGGCATCCCGACGCCGACCTCAGCGACGAGGAGCGCTCCGAGCAGGCCGACCTCGTCAACTCCGACGAGACCGGCGCCTCGGCGCTGCAGTGGCTGATCGAGCCGGACCACGTGCTGCAGCTCGTGGACCACATCACCGAGATCGAGCCGCGTGAGGCCGTTCTCGGGGTGGAGCCGTCCGAGGGGCCGAGCGAGGACGAGGACGAGGACCACCACGACCACGACCACGCGTGACCTCTCGCACGTGACGTGACGTGACGTGGCATGACGTGGCGTGACGTCGCGTACGTCGACCGGCCACCACGTCCCAGCCGCGTCGCGGCTCCGACGTACGGCCACCAGCCACGACGTCCCGCCCGGGTCGCGGCTCCGTCGTACAGCGATCAGCCACGACGCCTCATCGCGTCGTGACCTCTGACGTACGCCGACCGGGCACGGCGCCCATCGCGTCGTGACCTGCGACGTACGACGACCGGCCACGGCGCCCCATCCGCGCCGCGGCTCCGTCGTACGGCGCCCATCACGTCGTGACCTCTGACGTACGGCGATCAGCCACGGCGCCCCACCCGCGTCGTGGCTCTTCGCCCCGGCTACGATCGTCTCGTCCGGGCTCTTTCCGTTCTCCGAGGGATCTGTCGCCATGATCGTGGCCTTCTCCATCACCCCGCTGGGCGTCGGCGAAGGGGTCGCCGAACCGGTCGCCCGCGCCGTCAAGGTGGTCCGCGAGAGCGGCCTGCCCAACCGCACGGACGCGATGTTCACCACGATCGAGGGCGAATGGGACGAGGTCATGGACGTCGTCAGGCGCGCGGTGGACGCCGTCTCCGAGGTCGCCCCGAGGGTCAGCCTGGTCCTCAAGGCCGACCTGCGCCCGGGCGTGACGGACGGCATGACCACCAAACTCCAAAGCCTCGAACGCCACCTCCCCTGACCCCGCCCCACCGCCAAGCCCCCAAACAGAACACCTCAGCTCCAAGCAGGAACACCTCACCCCCAGCCACTCCCCAGAAGCCACCCCAGCCAGCACCTCGACACCTGCCTTGCCGCCCCGGCAACCGTCACCCCCGCAGCGTCCAACGGCCCGCCCGGTGCCCAACGCCCCGCCCGACGTCCAACGGCCCGCCCGACGTCCAACGGCTGCCCGCCCGACGTCCAACGGCCCATCCCGTGTCCAACAGCCCGCCCGAGGGCCGACGAGCACCCGGCACCCGACCACCGGCACAAACCGGCACTTGGCCCGTGCCCAGCGCCCGATCGCCTACCCAAAGCCGCCACCCAGCCAGCGCCCGGCCCCCGCGGGCTTCACGCTACGCGGGCTTCGCGCTACGTGTCCGCTACGCGGGCTTCGCGCTACGCATGGGGCTGTGCGCTGCGTGCCCGCTGCGATGCTTCTCGCCGTGTGTTTGCTACGGGATGGGTGCGCGCCTCGTGCCTGCTGTGCGGCTCCTCGATACGTCCCGCCATGGACGGCTCCGCGCCATGTGCGCGCCGCAGTGGCTGCGCACCGCGTGCCTGCTGTGCCGCTCCTCGCTACGTCTCGCTTTGGGACGGCTCCGCGCCATGTGGCCGCCGCCACGAGGGCTCCTCGCTACGTGCCCGCTACGGGACTTCTCGCCACGTTCAACGGCGGGGGTTCGTCACCGTGTTGCCCGGCTGTGGGCTCAAGCCGGCATCCGCAGGTCGTGGGTTTCACGGTACGAGGACGTGGCTGAGAGCTTCTGTGCGGTGCAGGCCGTCGCAGTCGCAGTCCGACTACCGCCTTCCCGGCCGGACGACCAGATGCCGATGGCGTACGGCTCCCGGGGGTGTTCAGCTGTCGACGTACAGGCCGGGTCTCAGTTGCCGGGTGGCTCCGGGTGGCTTGCCCGCTACGAGCGGTTTCCTGCCCTGCACCCGCCATGGAGGCTGCGCGCCGCGTGCCCGCCGGGTGCCCGCCGGGTGCCCGCCGGGTGCCCGCCGGGTGCCCGCTGCGGGGCTTCGCGCTGTGCGCCCGCTAGAGGGGCTCCGAACCCATGTGCCCGCCGTAGCGCACGCATAGCGCGAAGCCCGCGTGGTGGACATGTGGCGGGGTGGCCCGTGGCGGGTGCGGGGCGCTGGAGGTTGGCTCGAAGTGCCGCTGTTCGAGCTTCTGGCGATGTCGGCTGGCGATGTCGGCGTTGTGCGGCTTGCGAGTGGGGTGGCAGCACGTTTGGCCTCGCGCCCAGATGGCGGCGCGCTCTTTCGGGCAGCTTCAGAGGTCCGATGAATGGCGGGATTCGCGATATGTCTTGACCGTCTTCGTAGACGCGACATATCGTGTTGCTTGATCGGATAACGCGATACTACTCGTGCCCGGAGGTGGAGGCAATGAGACAAGAGCGAGTGCCCGTGCTGGTGGTCGGCGGCGGGTACGCGGGCCTGAGCGCTGCCGCGCTGCTGGCGTGGCGCGAGGTGCCCGTCATTCTGGTCGAGCGGCACCCGAGCACGTCCATCCAGCCCAAGGCGTTCGGCATGGGACCGCGAGCCGTCGAGCTGCTGCGGCCGCTGCCGGGGATCGAGCAGACGTTCGCCGACATCTGGATCGGCATCGGCGACTCCATGCGCATCGCGATCGCCAAGACTCTGGCCGACCCCGACCCACAGATGATCTTCGAGGACACGGGCGAGTTCGACGCCCTGGCCGACCTCACCCCCGTGCCCCGTGTGGGCGCCCCCCAGTCGGAGGTCGAGCGGGTGCTGCGCGCCTACGCCGACGAACTCGGCGCCGACCTGCGCTTCTCCACCGAGCTGATCTCCCTCGACCAGGACGACGACGGCGTCACCGCCGTGATCCGCGCCGCCGACGGCGAGGAGAGCATCGTACGGGCCGACTACGTGGTGGCGGCCGACGGCCACCGGAGCCCGCTGCGCGAGCGGCTGGGCGTGCCCACCTCCGGCAGGGGCGACCTCGTGCAGATGCGCTCGATCATGTTCGACGCCGACCTGACCGGCCTGGTGAACGAGCGCGAGGTCATCGTCTGGTACCTCCACAACGACGCGTTCACCGGCGTCATCGTGACCGGCACGGGCGTCGGCGCGCACGTGCTCGGCATCAACCAGACCCCCTCTCCGGACGGCGGCGCAGACGCCCTCACCGAGGAACGCTGCGTCGAGCTCATCCGCGCCGGAACCGGCATCCCGGACCTGGACGTGCAGGTGCTGGACACGGCGACGTTCAACCTGGCGCACGCCGTGGCCGACACCTTCCGCGCCGGACGCGTCTTCTTCGCCGGCGACGCCGCCCACACCATGCCGCCCACCGGCGGCCAGGGCGGCAGCACCGCCCTCCAGGACGGCTGCGACATCGCCTGGCGCCTCTGGCTGGTGATCAGCGGACAGGCCGGCCCCGGCTTCCTGGACACCTACGACGCCGAACGCCGCCCGATCGGCGCCCTGACCGCCGACGCCCAGCTCGCCAACCTCAGTGTCCGGATGCCCGTGGACGAGCGCTCCGACTATCCCGAGCCCCTGGAGGACTTCCTGCAGGCGATGCTGGGCTACCGGTACCACTCCGCCGCCGTCCTGGAGGAGCCCGGCGACGATGGCTCGCTCCTGGAGGACCCGCGTGTCCCGAGCGGACGGCCCGGCAGCCGCGCCCCGCACGTCGTGCTCGACTGGGAGGGGCAGCGCATCTCGACCATCGACCTGTTCGGCTCGGGCTTCGTCCTGCTGGCCGACAAGTGCGGCGGCCAGGTCTGGATGGACGCCGGCCGCGTGGTCAAGGAGCGCCTGGGCGTGCAGCTCACCCGCATCCTGGTGGACGACGAGCTGGTGGACGTGGAGGGCCGCTGGCGGGAGCGGTACGGGGTGCGGGAGGGCGGCGCCGTCCTGGTGCGGCCCGACGGGTACGTGGCCTGGCGCGCCCCCAGCCCCACCTCCGACCCCATGTCCACGCTCGACCAGGCGCTCACCCGGATCCTGCACCGCTGACCACCTGCCTCTCACCGGACCGGGCCCGATGGCCTTCGCCGGGGTCGTGAAACGTGCGCATGAGCGGGGAGGCCGGCCCGTACGTGCTCCATGGGTCTGGCCGTCTCGCGGGGGCGGAGGTCAGGCGGCGAGGGCCGGGCGTGCGAGGTGGTCGGCGGACGTCAGGTCGAGGCTGTCGGCGGCGCGAAGCCAGTCGTTGACCGAGCCGGGAAAGCCGGACGGTGGCCCCACTTTCAGACAGGTGAGCCGGCCGCTGCCGGGGGCGGGACCCACCTTCAGGCGGCGGATGGCGCCCGAGCGGCCCGGCCCGCCGCAGTCGGCGGGGTCGGCGGGGTCGGCGGGGTCGGCGCGGCCCGCGAAATCCGCACGGTCGGCGAGGTCCGCAAGGTCCGCAAGGTCCGCGAGGTCGGCGTCGCACGGGGTCAGTCGCACACCGAACGGTGGGACGCCCCGCAGGGCGCCGGAGGGCTGGATTCGCAGGAGGTCGTCGATCTCGTGGCAGGTGGCCAGCGGGTGCGCCCGCAGGTGGGCGAGCTGGTCGGCGACCAGGCGATGGGCCACCGATCGGAGGAGGGCGGTCGCGCACAGGCTGTGGGCGCAGGCGGCGCCGTCGAGGGTGATCTCCGGTAGCGCGAAGCGGCTCAGACCGCGCGAGGTGACGCGCAGGCAGGCGCAGGCGGCCGTCTCGGACGGGTCCCACGGCGGGCAGGTGGCGTCGTCGCGCATCTGCACGTCCCAGCTGAGCCAGTCGTCGGCGAGGTGGAAGTCTTCCGGCTCGCCCGGCGACCTCGGGCAGGCGGGCACGGCCGAGGCGGTGGACGGGTCGATCAGCAGGCCGTCGCACTGGCGGGCGAGGGCGCGGGCGACGGCTCTGGCAGTCTGCACGTTGCCGGGCAGGCGGCGTGGGGGCGCGGTGGTGGACACCAGTACGTGCTGCCCGGCCCGGCGAAGCCGCCGTCGTTCGTCGCCCGTGAGGGTGAGGCCGGCCGGTCGCCAGGGGGCGGGGGCATGGGTGACGGTCAGGGACGCCGGGGTGTCGAGCGCGTCACGGGCCGCCTTCCGGTACGGCCCGGGGACACGCCAGGGCACGAAGGTGTCGACGTCGAACGGCAGGTGCTCCACGGCTACGACGAACAGTGAGGTCAGCATGGCGGGGAGCGGCAGAACGATCTTCATGAGGTGCCTCGCCTTCGAAACGTGGTGAGGCACCCAGGATCCGGAACCGGGCCGGCCGCGGTGCGGCCGAACCCGGTTCTGGGGACGAACCCGCCGACCGGCCCCCACCCTGTGGACAACCACCGGGGAGGCGGAGGCCGGGCATTCAGGGGGTGGTGCGGGTGATGGTGGAGGTCTGACCGGGCGGCGGAGGCCGTCCAGTCAGGGGGCGGCGAGGGCCGAGGACCTGACCGGGAAGGCGGAGGCCGTCCGGTCAGGAGGCCGAGGCCCGGGAGGCGGAGGCTGTCCGGTCAGGCGGCGGGGCCGGAGAGGTGGAGGGCGTCCGGTCAAGGGGGCGGGGTCGGGGAGGTGGAGGGGGTGCGGTCAAGGGGCGGTGCGGGTGATGGCGAGGGTCTGGCCGGGGAGGCGGAGGCCGTCCGGGCCGGCGGCGACCGGGTCGTCCGAGGCCAGGAGGAGGGTGGCGCCCGCCGGCGGCAACGTCAGCGTCTCCGGGGAGAAGTTGACGCTGACGCACACCGTCCCGCGCCACATGACCAGCCACCTGCCCTCCGGATCGGCCTCCACCCGCACCAGGTCCAGCCGCGGGTCCGACAGCTCCGGCAGCGCCTTGCGCAGCGCGATGAGGTCCCGGTACCAGCACAGCAGGGACCAGTTCTCCTCCTCCTTCAGCTCGCTCCAGTCCAGCTTGGAACGGAGGAACGCCTCCTCGTCGGACGGGTTCGGCGCGTCCCAGGCATACCCGAAGCCGTCGAACTCGCGCTCGCGCCGCGTCCCCTCGCTCTCCCGCAGCTCGGGCTCCACGTGGTCGGAGAAGAACAGGAACGGCGTGCCGGCCCCCCACTCCTCCCCCATGAACAACATCGGCGTGAACGGCGAGGTCAGCAGCAGCCCGGCGCCGAGTCTGAGTGCGGACACGGGCAGGCGGTCGCCGCCGGGCCGGTTGCCGATCTGGTCGTGGTTCTGCAGGCAGGCGACCAGCCGGTGGCCGGGCACGCCGGTGAAGGGCTGACCGTGCGCCCGGTCGCGGAAGCTGGAGTAGCCGCCGTCGTGCAGCACGCCCCGGGTCAGCACCCGGGCCAGCGCCGACGGGTCGGCGAAGTCCTCGTAGTAGCCGTGGCTCTCGCCGCTCACGGCGGTGTGCAGGGCGTGGTGGACGTCGTCGTTCCACTGCGCGGTCATGCCCAGGCCGCCGGCCTCCAGCGGACGTACCATGCGCGGGTCGTTGAGGTCGGACTCGGCGATCAGCGACAGCGGCCGGCCGAGCGAGCAGGCCAGCGCGTCGACCTCCTCCGAAAGTTCGGCCAGCAGGTGGCGGGCGCGCCTGTCGTGCAGCGCGTGGACGGCGTCCAGCCGCAGCCCGTCGATGTGGTAGTCGCGCAGCCACTGGACGGCGTTGCCGATGAAGTATCGTCGGACCTCGTCGGACCCCGGCCCGTCCAGATTGACCGCTTCACCCCAATAGCTACCAGCAAAGCCGGAAAAATACGGACCGAAGGGGTGGAGGAAGTTGCCCGACGGCCCCAGGTGGTTGTAGACCACGTCCAGGATGACGCCGATCCCGGCCCGGTGGCACGCGTCCACGAACGACTTCAGCCCGTCGGGCCCGCCGTACGTCTCGTTGACCGCGTAGAGGTCGACGCCGTCGTACCCCCAGTTGCGCCCGCCGGGGACGGGAGCGACCGGCATGATCTCCACGAAGTCCACGCAGAGCTCGACCAGGTGCTCCAGCCGCTCGATCGCCGCGGCGAACGTGCCCTCGCCGGTGAACGTGCCGACGTGCAGCTCGTAGATGACCGAGCCGCGCAGGTCGCGGCCCTTCCAGTCGTGGTCGGACCAGGTGAAGCGGTCGTGCTCGTAGACCGCGCTCGGCCCGAACACCCCCTCGGGCTGCCGCCGGGAGCGCGGGTCGGGGTAGGGCCCGCCGCCGTCGAGGACGAAGGCGTACCTGGTGCCGTGGCCGGCCTCGGCGACCTCGGCCCACCACCAGCCTCTCTCCCCCTGGGACATCGGCCGGCGTCCGTCCAGAACGTCGACCTCGACAGCCGTGGCCTTCGGTGCCCAGACCTCAAAGATCATGTCGCTCCAGCAGTGAGACGGGGTACTGATCGAGCAGCCGGGCCAGCGGAACCGTCCCCGAGTGCGGCTCGCCGGTGAGCAGGTCGCGCCAGGATCCGCCGGGCAGCGTCAAGGTGGTGTCGCCCCACACCGAGTGGCCGGCGACCGCGGAGCGGCGCGCGAGGCGTACCGGCAGCCTGGTGGCGACCGCCACCGCCCGCGGGCCTTCGCCCCGGGCGAAGGCGATCGCGTGCTCGGCCGCCTCCCCCTCCGCCCGCAGCGGCAGGTACGGCGCCGCGCCCCCGAGCCGCCTGCGCAGCCGCAACGCCTGCGTCGTGACCAGGAGCTTGGCGGCGTCCCAGGAGGTCTCGGGCTTGCGCGGGTACGTCACGGGCCGCCGGTTGTCCGGATCGACCAGCGAGAAGTCGGTGGTCTCGTTGCCCTGGTACACGTCGGGCACCCCGGGCATCATGAGCTGCACCAGCTTGGCCCCGAGCGAGTTCGACATCGCGAACGGCTCGATGCGCTCGGTGAACTCCTCCACCGGCAGCCGCACGGCGGCCCGCGCGAACTCCCGCAGCCGCCGCTCGTAGGCGGCGTCCGGACGCACCCACGAGATCGCGGTCTTGGCCTCGCGAGCCGCCTTGAGCAGGTAGTCGGTGAGGCGTTCCGCGGAGATCGGCCAGGCGGCCATGAGGTTCTGCCAGGCCAGGTAGTCGAGGTGGGGGTCGAAGGAGAGCTCCCGCGACCACTCCGACACCACGGACGCCCACTCCCGCGGCATCTCCGACAACACCGACAACCGGGCCCGCACGTCCTCCGACCGCTTGGTGTCGTGCGTGGACAGGGTCGTCATCGTGTACGGGGACATCTCCCCGCAGAAGTCGTGGAACTCCTCGACCGAGACGCCGAACACGTCCGGCTCGCCGCCCACCTCGTTGAGGCACGACAGCGGGAACCACCGGTACAGCGCGGTGTCCTCCACGCCCTTGGCCATGACCGGCCCGCACGTCTGCTGGAAGCGCACGATCGCCTCCGGCGAGCCGTACAGGACCTCCCGGACGAGCGGCCGCACGGCGGGCGAGCACTCCGCGGCGGCCAGCTCGACGATCTCCACCGACTCGGGCGGCGGCTCCTCCCCCGGCACCAGGTAGGCGCGGTAGAGCGGCATCGCGGCCAGCAGCTCCGACACCGCGGCGGGCGCGCAGCCGGTGACCCGAGCCAGCCGGTCGATCTCCGCCCCGAAGAACAGGTCGAGCACCTCGCGCTTGGCCTGCGTCATCACCGGACGGTAGTCGTCGGGCTGCCCGGTCAGCTCGCTGAACAGCCGGACCAGCGGCTCCTTGCCCGAAGGGTCGACGAACAGGCCGTTGACCCGGTTGAGCACCTCGTAGCCGGTCGTGCCGTCACAGGCCCAGTCGGGCTGCAGCCGCTCGGGACCGATGAGGATCTTCTCCACGACCGTCCAGGGGCCGCCGGTCCGCTCGCGCAGCCGGTCGAGGTAGCCGCGGGGGTCGGCCAGGCCGTCGGGATGGTCGATGCGCAACCCGTCGACCAGGCCCTCGTCGAGCAGCCAGAAGATCACCTCGTGCGTGGCGAAGAACACCGCCGGGTCCTCCACGCGCAGCCCGATCAGGGAGGAGACGTCGAAGAAGCGCCGGTAGCCGGGGCCCTCGCGCCAGTCGACCAGCCGGTAGTGGCCCGGGTGGGGGAAGGCGTGCTCGTGGTAGCGCAGGACGTCGCCGTCGACCACGGGCTCGGTGTCGTCGCCGAGCACCGGCAGCGCCACCTTCCCGTCCACCCACTCGATGTCGAACCAGTTCGCGTACGGCGAGGCGGGCCCGTCCTCGAGCACCGACCAGAACTGGGCGTTCATCGTGTTCATGTGGTTGGGCACGATGTCGATGACGATGCCCAGGTCGTGCGCGGCCAGTTCCTGGGCCATCTCGCGGAAGCCGGTGGCCCCGCCGAACTCCTCCCTGATCCTGGAGTGGTCGACGACGTCGTAGCCGTGCCGCGACCCGGGCGTGGCCTGCAGCACCGGCGACAGGTAGACATGGCTGACGCCGAGGTCGCGCAGGTAGCCGGCGATCTCGGCGACCTGCGCGAAACCGAAGTCGGGGGTGAGCTGCACCCGGTACGTCGAGGCCGGCCTAGACACGGCGCAGCACCCGCACGCTGCGTCCGGGGACCTCGATCGCCTCGCCCGCGCGCACCATCCGCACGTCGAGCCTGATGGGCATCGCGGTGTCGATCTCGGTGTGCCACATCTCGCCGTAGTCCTGGGGGATCGTGAACTTGATCGTGTCGTGGTGGGCGTTGAACAGCAGCAGGAAGGAGTCGTCCCGGATCGGGCGGCCGCGCCGGTCGGGCTCGGTGATGGCGTCGCCGTTGAGGAAGACGGCCAGCGACTTGGCGTAGCCGACGTTCCAGTCGCTGTCGGTCATCTCCTCCCCGGACGGGGTGAGCCAGGCGATGTCGCTCAGCCCGCGTACCGGCCTGCCGTAGAAGAACCTCCTGCGCCGGAAGACCGGATGTTTCTTCCGCAGCGCCGCGAGCTCCTGGGTGAACTCCAGCAGCAGCCAGTTCTCCCTGATGTCGGACCAGTCGACCCAGGTCAGCTCGTTGTCCTGGCAGTAGCCGTTGTTGTTGCCCTTCTGGGTGCGGCCCAGCTCGTCGCCGTGCGAGAGCATCGGCACGCCCTGCGACAGGAACAACGTGGTGAGGAAGTTGCGTTTCTGCTGCTCGCGCAGCGACTCGATGGCCAGGCTCGCCGGGCCCTCCTCGCCGCAGTTCCACGACCGGTTGTCATCGGTGCCGTCGCGGTTGCCCTCTTTGTTCGCCTCGTTGTGCTTGTCGTTGTACGCGACGAGGTCCTGCAGGGTGAAGCCGTCGTGGCAGGTCACGAAGTTGATGGAGGCGGCCGGGCGGCGGCTGTCGTCCTTGTACAGGTCGCTCGACCCGGTCAGGCGGGAGCCGAACTCGGGCAGCGTGGCGGCCTGCCCGCGCCACAGGTCGCGGATCGTGTCGCGGTAGCGGCCGTTCCACTCGGTCCAGCGCGAGGGGAAGTTGCCGACCTGGTAGCCGCCGGGGCCGACGTCCCAGGGCTCGGCGATGAGCTTGACCTGCGACAACACCGGGTCCTGCTGCACCAGGTCGAAGAACGCGCTCAGCCGGTCGACCTCGTGCAGCTCGCGGGCGAGGGTGGAGGCGAGGTCGAAGCGGAACCCGTCGACGTGCATCTCGATGACCCAGTAGCGGAGCGAGTCCATGATCATCTGGAGGACGTGCGGCGAGCGCATGAGCAGGCTGTTGCCCGTGCCGGTGGTGTCGACGTAGTAGCGCTTGTCGTTCTCGACCAGGCGGTAGTAGTTGCTGTTGTCGATGCCCCTGAACCCCAGCGTCGGCCCCAGGTGGTTGCCCTCGGCGGTGTGGTTGTAGACGACGTCGAGGATGACCTCGATGCCCGCCTCGTGCAGGCTGCGCACCATCGCCTTGAACTCCAGCACCTGCCCGCCGCGCTGCCCGGTGCTGGAGTAGCGGTTGTGCGGGGCGAAGAAGCCGATGGAGTTGTAGCCCCAGTAGTTGGACAGGCCGCGCTGCTCCAGGATGTGGTCGGTGACGAACTGGTGCACCGGCATCAGCTCCAGCGCCGTCACGCCGAGCTTGGTGAGGTGGTCGAGGATCTCGGGGTGGCCGAGCGCCGCGTACGTGCCGCGCAGGTGCTTGGGGATCTTGGGATGGCTTATCGTCAGCCCGCGCACGTGGGCCTCGTAGATCACCGTGTCGTGGTACGGCGTCGCCGGCGGCCGGTCGTGCCCCCATCCGAAGAACGGGTTGATCACGATGGACCGCGGCACGTACGGGGAGGAGTCGGCGTCGTTGCGCGTGTCCGGCTGGCCGAACCGGTAGCCGTAGACCGCCTCGTGCCAGTCGACGCCGCCCTCGATCGCCATCGCGTACGGGTCGAGCAGCAGCTTGTTGGGGTTGCAGCGCAGCCCGCGGGCCGGCTCGTACGGCCCGTGCACGCGGTAGCCGTAACGCTGGCCGGGGCCGATGCCGGGCAGGTAACCGTGCCAGATGAACCCGTCGACCTCCGTGAGCGGCACCCGCGACTCGACGTTGTCCTCGTCGAACAGGCACAGCTCCACCGCCTGGGCGACCTCGGTGTAGAGCGAGAAGTTCGTGCCCGCGCCGTCGTACGTCGCCCCGAGAGGATAGGGGTCTCCAGGCCAGATCTCGATCATCGAGGCTCCCTTGCGGTCTCTCCCCATGTTCCGTTCCCCCGCTCCGGCGGACAAGGCCACCCTGTTCCTTCCCACGCGTCCGTCCGGAATACTCCGAAAAATCGAGTGAGCCGCCTCCGACGGCGCGGTGTCGAAGGCGGCTCACGTGTTCGGCCTGGTGGGGGGTCCGGCGAGGTTCACGGATCCGGTGCGCGGCCCCCGCACACCGGATCCGCACCCGCGATCGGGCGACGCGACGCTGCGTTCCCGATCCCCCGCGATCAGGACGGTCGATCCTCGCTCTGGCAGGAGCGAACGATCGGCGCTGCCGGGCCGACGAGCCCCCGTCGGCCCAGCCTTATGTGACGGACGGCCTCTGGTGAGCCATCACGTCAGGGAATGAACGCGGCATTTCGATCTCTGGTGGTTTGATCAAATCAGCCCCAGGGCATCCCCCTCTCTTACGGCTTGGCTGACTTTTACCCGCCGACACCGGAAACCCACCCCGAATTGGCACTTGCCATAGGAACGTGCCGGTGACGATTACCTACCGCACATGCCTTCGAAACCGAACCCGGGGGTACGCTCCGGGGCAACCGGCCGCCGTGGGAAGGGAGTGTGCGGCGATGACCATCCCCAACCCGACGCTCCGGCAGCGGCAACTGGCGATGCGCTTACGCGAGCTGCGCAACGAGCAGAACCTCAGCATCGCCGAGGTCGCCCAGGCCCTCCTGTGCTCCCCGGCCAAGATCAGCCGGATCGAGACCGCGCAGCGCGGCGTCAGCCTGCGCGACGTGCGCGACCTGTGCCGCCTGTACGACGTCTCCCCCGCCGAGTCCGCCCAGCTCATGACGCTGGCCAAGGACGCCAGGCAGAAGGAGTGGTGGCAGTTCTACGACAACCGCGAGCTGCGGCAGATGCTCGGCCTGGAGGCGGAGGCCAGCGCCATCACCGAGTACGAGATCACCACCGTGCCCGGCCTGCTCCAGACCGAGGACTACGCCCGCGCCGTGATCCGCGGCTGGCTGCCCCGCATCGCGCCCGACGTGCTCGACGACCGGGTCAGGGTGCGGATGAAACGCCAGGAGTGGCTGCACCGGCCCGACACCCTGCGCTACTGGGTCCTGCTGGACGAGTCGGTGCTCTACCGGCACGTGAGCAGCCGGCAGACCATGCGTGAACAGCTCGGCCGGCTCGTCGAGCTGAGCGAGCTGCCGCACGTCACCATCCAGGTGATCCCGTTCACGGCGGGGGCGCACGTGGGTTTCGACAGCACCTTCCGGCTCATGGAGTTCGACCACGACTCCGGCATCGCCGACACCATTTTCGTGGAACATCAAATGGGCCTTTTCTACCTGGAGGCCGATAAGGTGGTCCGGCGGTTTCGTGAGATCATCGACCATCTGCGGGCCGAGGCCCTGGGCATCCAGGAATCCAAGCGGCGAATTATCGAGATGGCCGCAAACTTCGCTTAGCACTCCATCACGAGATCATCTCGTTTTTCCGGTCACCTGGCATGATGCCTCCGACACATCGGGACCTCGCTTCCGTGGCAAGTGCCAGGTGCTACTGTTCATCCATTGGGACGCTTTCGCTCTCCACGTGAGATCGCCGGTGTCCGACCAACACCGTTCCAGCGCGCCCGGCGAGGTCCGACCGCCGCCGCGCCCATTGTCGATGCACGAGGGGGAGACAATGACGTCCCACCACCCTGACGTCCAGGCGGGTCCGCGGTGGCGGGCCGCGTCGCGCTGCAACAACGGAGAATGCGTCGAGGTCGCGTTGCTGTCCGCCGGCGAGATCGGCGTGCGGGACAACAAGAACCCGGCCGGCCCCGTCCTCACGTTCAGCGCCCGGGAATGGGACGCGTTCCTGCATGGAATACGTCAGTCCGGCTGAACGCGCGGCGCTTTTTCCGGCGGTCGTCCTCAGGGACGCCCGCCTTTTGTTTTCTCTGGCGCCGACGGGTGCACTGCCCCTTTTGTCGCCTGGTCATCTTCGGCTGTCAAGGTAAAATCACCATCGGCTCAATACCTCTACAGCCGCCTTCAGGAGGTAATGGATGAAACGCCCACCTGCCCTTGACCAGGCACGCTGGCAACGGTGCAACAATGGCGACTGCGTCGAGGTCACCATGCTCGCCGACCGGGTCTGGGTGCGGGGAAGTCAGGACGCCGGCGATGCCGTCCTGTCGTTCACCACCGACGAGTGGGCCGCGTTCCTCGACGGCGTGCGGCGCGGCCACTTCGATCTCGAACGGCTCGCGCCCCAGGTCTGACCGGCCACGACGTTCTCCGTCGGGCTCTGTCGGGGGCCATCGGGGTTTCAGGCCGCGGCCCCCGGCAATATGCCGACTCCATGGGCGGTTTCAAGAAGTTCTTACTCCGAGGCAACATCGTCGAGCTGGCCGTCGCCGTCATCGTCGGGGCGACCTTCAGCGGGCTCGTCCAGGCACTGGTCACCGATCTCATCACCCCGCTCATCGGCGCGGTGACCGGCGGCCGGCAGCCGAACTTCGCCGAATACTCCTTCACCATCAACGGCAGCCAGTTCAAGTACGGCGACTTCCTCAACCACCTGCTGACCTTCCTGGTGATCGCGGCGGTCGTCTACTGGCTGGTCGTGGCCCCGATGACGCGGCTGATCCACCTGTTCGACCGCGACAAGGCCGCGACGACCAAGGAGTGCCCCGAGTGCCTGTCGGACATCCCGGCCGAGGCCAGCCGGTGCGCCCACTGCACGGTGGAGCTGGTGCCCCAGTCCGAGAAACCGCGCTGAACCGTACATCACGGACTCTTGACCCCAGTGGCGCGCCGGCACGGTGGACGTTCGGCAAGATGGACCGATGAGCGTTGAGTTGATGGTCTGGGACGAGCCGGTGCCGATCAGCAGGGATCAGGCCCGGACCACGTATCTGGCGGTGAAGCGGAGCGACCCCGTCGAGGGGGACGTGCCCGACGTCGCCAAGGAGCTGCCCGGGCAGGTCACCGTGTACCCCGGGCACGTCCTGGTGACGATGGACCTGGACACGATGGACGAGAGCTCGGCCCAGGTGTTCACCACCGCCCGCGCGCACGGCCTGGTCTGCTACGACCCCCAGCGTGACCTGGTGCACAACGTGGCCCCGCTCGGCGTGTACGAGGGCATGCAGCTCCACACCGGCGACGGGATGGTCGTGCACGACCCCGACCTCGGGCTGGTCAACGACGTCCTGGCCACCCTGTCGCCGCAGAACCCGTTCGTCGCCCTGGTGAGCTTCGGCCGGCACTTCCTCCAGGTCTCCCCCGGCTACGAGCTGGAGTACAAGGAGGGCGCGATGGTCCGCGCGGTGGTGCCCGAGCTGGCCGAGGTGCAGCAGGCCTTCCACGAGTACGCCACCGGCGAGCGCGGCTTCCTCACCCGCCACGCCTGGGCTCAGGCGTAGACCTGGGCGAACAGCTCCGGATCGACGTTCCCCCCGGACAGCACGGCCACCGTGCGCCCGGCGGGGACGCGGCCCGACAGCAGGGCGGCCGTGGTCGCCGCGCCGCTGGGCTCGGCCACCAGCCGGGCCGTGCGCGCGATGTGCCGCATGGCCGCCCGCAGCTCGTCCTCCGACACGGTGACGATGCCTTCGAGGTGTTCGCGCAGGTGGGCGAAGGTCAGCTCGGACACCTGGTGCACGCGCAGCCCGTCGGCGATGGTCCGGAACGTGCGGGTGGTCTCCCAGGCGACCACGTGCCCGGCCGCCAGGCTCTCGGCGGCGTCGGCGGCCAGCTCGGGCTCGACGCCGTACACGCGGACGTCGGGCCGCAGCGCCTTGACCGCCGTCGCCACGCCGGCGGCCAGCCCGCCGCCGCTGACCGGCACGAGCACCACCTCGACGTCCGGCAGGTCCTCGACGATCTCCAGCCCGATCGTGCCCTGCCCGGCGATGACCGCGCGGTGGTCGTAGGGCGGCACCAGCGTCAGGCCGCGCTCGCCGGCCAGCCGCTCGGCCGTCACCTCGCGCTGGTCGGGCGGCACGACCACCAGCTCGGCGCCCCATCCCTCGATCGCCGCCGCCTTGACCGCCGGGGTGCCCTCGGGCACGACGACCACGCACGGCACGCCGAACTCGGCCGCCGCGAACGCCAGCGCCTGGCCGTGGTTGCCGGAGGAGTGCGTGACGACGCCGGCCGGACGCAGCGCGGCCAGCGCGTTGTAGGCGCCACGGATCTTGAACGAGCCGACCGGCTGGAGGCTCTCGGGCTTCAGCCACGCCTCGCCCATCCTCAGGAGCGGCGTGCGCACCGCGGTTCCGTTGATCCGCCCGGCCGCCGCGCGGATGTCGTCGATCGTCACCAGGTCCATACGATCACTCTAGGCGCGAACCGGCACAATTCGGCCGACTCCTGCTCCATGGCAGGATCGCGAGACATGAGAACTCTGTACCCGCCCATCGAACCCTACGAGTCCGGCCTGCTCGACGTGGGTGACGGCAACCAGATCTACTGGGAGGTCTGCGGCAACCCCGACGGAAAGCCGGCCGTCATGCTGCACGGCGGGCCGGGCGCCGGGTGCAGCGCCAACCACCGCCGCCAGTGGAACCCCGAGCTGTACCGCATTGTCCTGTTCGACCAGCGCAACTGCGGGCGCAGCCTGCCGCACGCCAGCACGCCGGGCACGTCGCTGGCCGCCAACACCACCTGGAACCTGGTGGCCGACATGGAACGGCTGCGCGAGCACCTGGGCATCGAGCGGTGGCAGGTGTTCGGCGGGTCGTGGGGCAGCGCGCTGTCGCTGGCCTACGCCCAGACGCACCCCGACCGGACGACCGAGCTGGTGCTGCGCGGCATCTTCACGCTGCGCCCGCACGAGCTGCGCTGGTTCTACCAGGAGGGCGCGAGCTACCTGTTCCCCGACCTGTGGGAGTCGTACCTGGCGCCGATCCCCGTCGAGGAGCGCGGCGACCTCATGGCCGCCTACCGCGCCCGTCTCGAAGGCGACGACGACGCGGTCCGGCTCGCGGCGGCCAAGGCGTGGTCCCAGTGGGAGGGCGCCACCATCACGCTGCTGCCCGACCCGAGCCTGGTGGCGGAGTTCGGCGAGGACAAGATGGCGGTGTCGTTCGCCAGGATCGAGAACCACTACTTCCACCACGGCGGCTGGTTCGAGCCCGAGCAGCTCATCAGGAACGTCGACCGCGTCCGGCACATCCCGGCCGTGATCATCCAGGGCCGCTACGACGCCTGCACGCCCATGGCCACCGCCTGGGACCTGCACAAGGCCTGGCCCGAGGCCGACTTCCAGGTGGTGCACGACGCCGGGCACGCGGCGACCGAGCCCGGCATCGTCGACCGGCTCATCGCGGCGACAGACGGCTTCGCGCGAGCCTGACCGCAGGGGTGACCGCGCCGACCAGCAGCAGCGCGAACAGCGGCGCGAGCACCAGGCCGAGCAGGAAGCCGCCGGCCACGTCGTGCGGGTAGTGCACGCCGACGAACACCCGGGAGAAGCCCATCAGGGCGGCCAGCGGCAGCACCACCCAGGCCAGGGCGCGCCAGACCAGGATGAGCGTGCCCGCCGCCCCGGCGGCGATCACGGTGTGGTTGCTGGGGAAGGACCAGTCCGTGGAGGGCGGGCAGGCCGCGATCGTGGCGATGCCGCCGCGGCACGGCCGGTCTTCCCGGACCAGCAGCTTCACGCCCTCGCTCACGATGTACGCGCCCACCACCCCGGCCGGACCGGCGAGGGCGAGCGCGAGGTCGCGGGCGGGGGCCTGGCGCGCCCGCCACCAGCACACGAGGAAGAGCGCCGCGAAGATGAACAGGCCGGCGTCCGTGCCGAACTCGGCGAGGGCGTGCAGCCACCCGGGCGTGGTCAGAGCGAAGTCGACGATGTCGCGGTACACAGGTGTCCAATCCGTGAACGGGTAGTGGACACGACCTTATGAACTTTGATCGTCAAATGCTTCCACCGAAAGGGCGATTCCGGTCCTTACCCAAGATACTGGCGCATGAGGAGGGCGCGCCTCTGCTCCAGCTCGCCTTCGGTGATGAGGCCGCGGTCGAACGCCTCGGCCGTCGCGTCCCGCTCGGCCATGTAGTACGCGGCCATGATCTCGCTGCGCAGCGGGGTGAAGCCACGCTCCACGCAGTCGGAGAAGACGGTGACCTTCTGCTCGACGACGCCGGCGGGGACGGTGCACGTCAGGTCGTGCGCCTTGAGCTGCTGAACCGCTTCACGAAGGGTGACCGGACCGAGGGACCCGTTGAAACGGGTGTCAAGGGTGATCTTCACTGTTTTTACGCCTCCAATCGTTTCAAACGCATCGACTGAGACCGCGTATTCCCAGTTCAGAGCGGGTAAGAGGGCAAACGTGATCGGAGAGCACGTGATCGTCGGCTACAGCAACGACCCCGGTGGGCGGGACGCCCTCGCGCTCGGGGCCGCCATCACCCGGCTGACCGGGGGCGAGCTCACGGTGGCGTCGATCTATCCCCCGGGCAGCCCGGGGCTGGCCGTCGAGGCCCAGGCCAACCTGGCGCACGCGGGTGAGGAGCTGGGCGTCGTCCCGGCCGAGTACATGGCGTTCGAGAGCCGGGGCACCGGCCGCGGGCTGTCGGTGCTGGCCAGCAGGATCAGGGCGGACCTGATCGTGGTCGGCTCGGCGAGCGGCGGCCAGTACGGCCGCATCGCCGTCGGCAGCACCGCCGACCACCTGCTGCACCTGTCGCCGGAGGCGGTGATGCTGGCGCCCTCGGGCTACGTGCCGCCCGACGAGCCCGCCCGGCTCACCCTGGCCTACGTCCACCGGCCGCAGTGCGACGCGGCGGTCGAGCGGGTGGCCCAGGCGGCGCTGCGGCTCGACGTGCCGCTCCGGCTGATCACCCTCGACCTGCGCACCGAGAACCAGGGCAAGCTGCGCGACGACCTCGCCCTGGCCGTACGGCTGGCCTGGGAGAGCACCGGCATCGAGGCCGAGTCGGAGGTGGCCGAGGGCCACGACGTGCAGGCCGCGCTCAAGGACGTCGAGTGGCTGCCCGGCGAGCTGCTGGTCTGCGCCGCCGGCGAGGACGCCCAGCCGCACCGGGTGTTCCTGGGCGAGCTGGCGATGAAGGTGCTGCGGTCGTCGTCCTGCCCGGTCACCGTGCTGCCGCGGGGGTTCTCCTAAGCTTCTGGGCGTGCGTGTCGCCCGATTGATCGTCGTCGTGGTGCTGGCCTCGCTGGCCGGCGTCTACGTGGTGGCCGGCGCCTGGGGGGCGCTGCCGGTGCTGGCCGTGCAGTGCGCCTTCACGCTGCTGGCCAGGAAGGGGTGGCTGCTCGCCGTCCAGGGCGTGCTGGTCTACGCGGTGACGCTGGGGCAGGGCGCGTCCGTCGCGATCCTGGGCTTCCTCGCCGGGTCGCTGCTGGTGACGCGCTGGTGGGCGCTGGCGCCCGCGGTGGCCTTCAGCGGCGTGGTGATCCATCACTGGCGCCATTCCGGGGACGCGGTCTCCACGACGGACCTCGCGATCACCACGGTGCTTCTGTCGCTGGTCGTGTTCGGCCTGATCCGGCTGGTCGAGCGGGTGGCCGAGAGGGAGGCCACCCGTCCGGCGCTGGCCGCGGCAGCGGTGGCCGAGGAGCGGCTGCGCATCGCCGCGGAGCTGAGCGACGGCCTCGGCCGCGGCCTGGCCACGATCGGCGCGGGCGCGCGGCGGGCGTTGGCCGCGCCGCGGGACGCGGCCGGGACGCTCGGCGAGGTGGTCGCGACGGCGCGGCTGTCGCTGGCGGACGCGCGCGCCGCGGCGGCCAGCTACCGCGCGATGTCCCTGGCCCCCGAGCTGACCACCGCCCGCGCCCTGCTGGAGGCGGCCGGCGTCGGCGTGGAGGTGCGCGCCGCCCACACCGAGCCGCTGGGCCCGGCGGGCGCGCTGCTCGCCTCGGTGCTGCGCGAGGCGGTCACGGACGTCGCCCGCCGCGGCACCGCCACCGTGTGCGTGATCGAGACCTGGGAGGAGCCGGAACGAGCCCAGGTGCACCTGCGCGTGGCCGACGACGGCCGCCGCACGGCCGAGGACGACGACACCGGCGGGCTCGCCGGCCCGGCGGGGCTCACCCGCCAGGTGGCGGCGGCGGGCGGCGCGCTCACCCGCGGCCTGTCCGGCCGGGGCCGGTACACGGTGGAGGCCGTGCTGCCCGCCACGCGCCCGCCCGCGGCGGCCCGGCGCGAGCCGCCCGACGTCTCGGTGGTCCTGCTGGCCGCCGTGCTGGTCGGGTTCAGCGTCAAGGCGTTGCTGCAGATCCCGGCCGGGCTGCTGGCGCCCGCGGTCGCGGCGCTGGCCGTGATCGTCGTCATGCAGCTGCGCTCGGTCACCGGCCGCCACATGGTGGCGCTGGGGGTGATGGCGGCGCTCACCTTCGCCCCGATCCCGGTGTTCGGGCCGATCTGGCTGGGGACGGCGGGCTTCCTCGCCGGTCCGGTGCTGCTCGCCTTCCGCCCGCGGACGGCCTGGCCCCTGACGGCCGCGATCCTGGCCGCGGTCTGGACGGTCGCCTCCCTGTACGAGCTGCCCGGCCGCGTCAACATCACGGTGAGCACGCTCACCACCGGCCTGGTGGTCTACAGCTTCCTGCGCCTGGCCCAGCTGGCCAAGGAGCTGCACGCGGCCAGGGAGAGCCTGGCGCGGTCGGCCGTCGTCGAGGAGCGCCTGCGGGCCGCCCGCGACCTGCACGACCTGCTCGGCCACAGCCTGGCCGCCATCCTGCTCACCTGCGAGCTGGCCCGCCGGCTGCCCGACCCCGTCCGGGAGCTGGAGAACGTCGTCGCCATGGCCGAGCACGCCCAGGACGACCTGCGCTCGGTCACCGGCGAGCAGCGCGAGCTGTCCTTCGCCGCCGAGGCCGAGTCGGCCGGGAAGGTGCTGGCGGCGGCCGGGGTCGAGGTCACCCTGCGGCTCGCGCACCCCGAGCTGCCGGCCGAGGTCGAGACCGTGCTCAGCACCGTGCTGCGCGAGGCCGTGACGAACGTCCTGCGCCACAGCGCCGCGCGCGCCTGCGTGATCTCCACCTCCGCCGCCGGCGGCGAGGTCCGGCTGCTCGTCCGCAACGACGGCGCGGGCACGGCGGCCGCCCGTCGCGGCTCGTCCGGGCTCGGCAACCTCACCACCCGCCTGGCCACGCTGGGCGGCCGGCTCACGACCGCCGCCGCGGACGGCTGGTTCCGGCTCGACGCGCGCGCCCCGCTAGATCCAGCCGGCCTCGGTGGCGATGCGCACGGCGTCGGTGCGGTTGCGCGCGTTTAGCTTGGCCACGATGGCCGTCAGGTAGTTGCGCACGGTCCCGGCGGTCAGGTGCAGCCGCCGGGCGATGTCGGGGGCCTCGGCGCCGCCCGCCACCAGCCGCAGCACGTCGGCCTCGCGCGGCGTGAGCGGGTTGTCGGCCAGGTCCCAGGCGGTGACCGCGAGCGACGGGTCGAGCACCCGGCCGCCGCGGGTGACCTCCCTGATCGCCGCGACCAGCTCCTCCGGCGGCGCGGTCTTCAGCAGGAAGCCGTCCACCTGGGCGGTCAGGGCCCGTTTGAGATGGCCGGGTTTGCCGTAGGCGGTGAGCATGAGCGTGCGGCACGAGGGCACCCTGGCCCGGATCTCCGCCGCGGCGGCCAGCCCGTCGAGGGTGCCGGGCATGTCGATGTCCAGCACGGCCACGTCCGGCCGGTGCGCGGCGGCCGACGCCACGGCCGCGTCACCGGACTCGACCGCGGCCACGATCTCGAAGTCGGACTCCAGGCCGAGCAGGGTCGCGAGCGCGTGCCTGATCACGGCCTGGTCCTCGGCCAGAAGTACGCGAATCACCGCACATGTCTATCAGTTCGCGCGCAGCACCCGGTCGTACAGGTCCAGGTAGCGGTCGGCCATCACGCCGGGCGAGAAGCGGCGCCGGGCCTCGCGGCGGCACTCCTCGGGATCGATCTCGTCCACCCGCTGGACGTACTCGGCCAGCTCCTCCTCGGTGTCGGCGAGGAAGCCGGTGCGGCCGTGGTCGATGATCTCGGGCAGGCAGCCGCGGCGCAGGCCCACCGGCGGGACGCCGAGCGCCAGGGCCTCGACGACCGCCGTGCCGCCCGGCTCGTCCCACTGGATGGGGAAGAGCGCGGCGCGGGCCGAGGCGTACAGTTCGTCCCTTTCCTGACCGCCGACCGCGCCGATCCACCTGACCAGGTCGCCGTCGAGGTAGCGGGACACCTGGTCGAGGTGGTACCGCACGTCGGGATGGCTGTGCAGCGGGTGGTAGGGGTCCTGCAGGACGACGTCCAGCTCGGCCTGGCTGTCCCGGCCGCAGACCGGGCCGGCCACGACCAGCGGCAGGCCGAGCTTCTGGCAGATCCGGGCGGCCACGTGCTGGCCCTTGAGCCCGCAGATCCTTCCCATGATCACCAAGTGCTCGCCGCGCTCGGCGCGGACGTCCTGGCCGGCCAGCGGCGTGGCCAGGTGGACGGCGCCCAGCGAGGCGGCGCGCAGTGCCTCCGGGGCGCGGGCGAGCTGCGAGTCCGACACCCCGTTGACCGCGATCGAGCGCGGGAAGGCCCCGTAGAACGCCGGGTGTTTGCGCAGGTCCCAGTGGAGGGTGTGGAGGACCGGCGGCCCGCCCAGCGCGGCCAGCACCGCCGGCCCGACGACCTCCACGTGGTCGTGGACGAGGTCGATGTCGTCGCGGCCGCGCAGCTCGGCGGCCACCCGCGCCTGGTGCGCGTGCGCGATCCCCATGACCTGGTTGTACGGCTTCTGCAACTCGGCGAACTGGCCCTCGTCGTAGACGGCGATCAGCTCGTCGGCCTCCAGCGTGCTCGACGCCACGGAGGCCAGCACGACCTCGACGCCGCGTTCGCGCAGCGCGGGGACCAGGGTGGCGACCACGTTCTCGATGCCGCCGTAGCCGGGCGGCGGGACCGCCAGCCACGGTCCCGCGTTGATCAGCACCTTCACGCGACGTCCTCCTCCAGCATGAGCGAGGCGAGCGGCGGCCGTTCCGCCACTCCCACGTCCACCAGGCCGGCCCGCCCGTCGAGACCGAACTGCAGCAGCATGTGAGCCGGGGGCACCGAGGACACCACGCGGCCCTGGCGTTCCAGCCGGGACCACGCGGTGAGCATGATCTGCCCGGCCATCCGGCCGAGGGCGTGCACGGACTGGTGGCCGTGCGCGCGGGAGCCCAGGTCCACCTGGGCCATCGCGTCGAGTCCCACCAGTTGGAGGAGGTCGACGAGGAGGCCGAACTCCACGCCGTACTCGGTGACGAAGGGGACCTGTTCCAGCACGTCGCGCCGGGCGGCGTACTCGCCGCCGAGGGGTTGGCGGAAGCCCGCCAGCTCCGGCCAGAACAGGTTGAGCAGGGGTCTGGCCACCAGCTCGGTGACCCGGCCGCCCGCGCCGCGCCGGGGCACGCCGTCCTCGCCCGTGAAGGGCCGTTCGTAGGTGGCCTTGACGAAATGGGTGCCCGGGTTCATCAGCAGCGGACCGACCAGCCCCGACACGAAGTGCGCGCCGAAGTTGAGCAGGTCCGAGTCGACGAACGCGACGATGTCGCCGTGGGAGGCGGCCAGCCCCTTCCACAGCGCCTCCCCCTTGCCCGACAGGCGCGGCAGGTGGGGCAGCACCTCGTTCTGCGCCACGACGCGCGCGCCCGCCGCGCGTGCCCGTTCCGCCGTCGCGTCGGTGGAGTTGGAGTCGACGACGAGGATCTCGTCGACGAGTGGCGCCTGCTCCACCAGTTCACGTCTGATCACGGTGACGATGTCCCCGACCGTGCGCTCTTCGTCGCGCGCCGGCAGGACGACGCTCACCGTTGTGTTGCCCTTGGCCTCGATTAAGGCATCCACCGGCCATTCCGCGGCCGTACTTGAATGCGGGCCGCACCACTCCTGGGCCCTGGCCAAGGCTCGCACATCTGTCTCCATGCAGTCAGCCCCATCTCATAGGGGCACGACCCCTGCCCGATCTATGCGCCTTCGAACATCCTTGTTTGTTAACCCCTAGACGTGGCATATGTCGGGTTGTGTCCCCAATTACCCGTGTCGGCATCATTGGTGCCGGAAATGTCGCCGCTCGCCACGCAGATGTCCTGTCCGGCTTCCCCGATGTGACGATTGCCGGGGTGGCCGACACCGATCTCCACAAGGCTGAGGCGTTGGCCTCCGCGCACGGCGCCCCCGCCTACGGCGACCATGCCGGCCTGCTGGAGGCCGGCGGTCTCGACGCTGTCTACGTCTGTGTGCCTCCTTTCGCGCACGGTAACCCTGAATACGACGTCTTGTCGTGCAATCTCCCGATTTTTGTGGAAAAACCCCTTTCTCTCGACCTCAAAACCGCAGAAAACATCGCGGCCGAAATCGACCGGCGCGGGCTGCCGTCCGCCGTCGGCCACCACTGGCGCTACCTCGACATCGTCGACCGGGCCAGGGAACGGCTCGACGGCCGTCCCGTGCAGCTCGCGCTCGGGCACTGGCTGGACAAGGTCCCGCCGGTCGGCTGGTGGCTGAAGGCGAGCCTGTCGGGCGGCCAGATCCTGGAGCAGGCGGTGCACGTCCTGGACCTGGCCAGGCTGCTGGTGGGCGAGGTGTCGATGGTGCACGCCGTCCCGGCCGGGAACGCGGTGGACGGCGAGATCGACCGGGCCACGTCGGCCGTCATGAGCTTCGCGGGCGGCGCGACCGGCCTGCTGGCCACCTCCTGCCTGCTGCGCCACAAGCACCGGGTGGGGCTGGAGGTGTGCGCGGACGGCATCGCGCTGGAGCTCAGCGAGACCCGGCTGCTCGTGGACGGCGAGGAGGCCGTCGAGGACGGCGGGCACGCCAAGACCCTCGTGGACCGGGCGTTCATCGACGCGGTGCGCGGGAAGGACGCCGACGTGCGCGCGCCGTACGGCGAAGCCCTGCGAACCCACCGCCTGGCCGTCGCGCTGGCGCGCTCCGCGGCGGAACGGAGGCCGGTGGTGCTGGATGACTGAGGCGACGAGCACGATCCTGAGCATCGAGGCGCCCGGCGAGGTGTGCCTGGTCGAGGAGAAGCTGCCCGGCCTGCCCGACGGCGGGTTCATGGTCGCCACCACGCACAGCGGCGTCTCGGCGGGCACCGAGCTGACCTATCTCAAGGGCGCCAACCCCTACCTCACCTCGGCCTGGGACCCGGCGCTCGGGCTGTTCCTGCCGGGCACGCCGTCGGTGGCGTACCCGGTGCGCGGCATCGGCTACATGCAGGTGGGCGTGGTCGCCGAGACCCGCACGCGGGCCGTGGCCGAGGGCGCGCGGGTCGCCATGGCCTACGGCCACCGCACGGCGTACGTGGCCGACCCGATGGCCGACCGGTTCGTCGTGCTGCCCGGCGACCTCGACCCGCTGCTCGGCATCTACGTCGCCCACATGGGCCCGATCTGCGCCAACGGCCTGCTGCACGCGGCCGCCGACCTGCACGGGCCGGCCGTCCAGCACCTGGGCGACGGCGTGCGCGGCCGCCGCGTCGCGGTGGTCGGTGCGGGCGTGGTGGGGTTGCTGACCGCGTCCTTCGCCCTGTCCTGCGGGGCCGCCGAGGTGGTGGTCGTGGACGAGACCCGGGCCAGGCTCGCGGTGGCCGAGGCGATCGGCGCGCAGGTGCTGACCGCCCCCGACGACGACCCGGCGGTGACGCTGAAGCGCCGCTGGCGGCACGCCCCGGGCGACCGCGGCGCGGACCTGGTCTTCCAGTGCCGCGGTCAACCGCGGGCGCTGGCCCTGGGGCTGCGGCTGCTGCGCCCGCAGGGCACGCTGATCGACCTCGCGTTCTACACCCAGGGCGCCGACGAGGTGCGGCTCGGCGAGGAGTTCCACCACAACGGGCTGGCGCTGCGCTGCGCCCAGATCGGCCGGGTGCCGCGCGGCCTCGCGCACGCCTGGGACCGGGAACGCCTGTCGCACGAGACGATCGGCCTGCTCAGGGAGCGCGGAAGGCTGCTACGCGAGCACCTGGTCACCGACGTCGTCGGCTTCGGGGAGGCTCCCGAACTTCTGACCGATCTCGCGGCCCGACGGCGGCAGGCCGTCCAGGCCGTGCTCAGCCACGACGTCGAGGATGAGGGCCGCTGACCAGCTGAAGTCCCGGCACCCGTGGCCGCGCAGCGTGAACGGGTTGAAGTACTCGCGGAAGCCGGAGTGGGCGACGGCGTGGATCATGCCCTCGGCGAGCAGGTCGGCCAGGTCGGGACGGCGGTCCCGGAGCCCCTGCCAGACCAGCCAGGTCAAGTTGATCCAGCTCGGCCCGCGCCAGTAGCGGGCCGGGTCGAACTCGGCCGTGGCCGGGGCGTGGCTGGGCAGCACGCCGTCCTTGAGGGAGAACTTGTCCAGGGCCGTGCCGATCAGCGCCTCGGCGATCTCCGGCGGCAGCCCGGGGAGCATGAGCGGCACCAGGCCGGCGGCGCTGCCCGAGCGGATCAGCCGGCCGGTGCGCAGGTCGCGGGGGCGGAAGTGGCCGTCCTGGTAGAGGTGGTCGACCATGGCGGCGGTGACGGCGGCGGCCTCGCGCCGGTGGGGCTCGGGGTCGTGGCCGCACACCTGCGCGATCTCGGCGAGCGCCGACTCGGCCACGCCGTACGCGGCGTTGAACAGCGGGTCCTCGATCGCGAAGGAGCCGGCCAGCCGGTAGCCGCTGTCGCGGTAGGCGGCGGCCAGGGCGACGTACCGCTCGTAGTCGCGGTCGGTGGGGCGCTCGTCGGCGCTGACGGTGTTGAGGTCCCGGCGGACGAAGCCCGTCGCGCCGGTCTCGACCGCCCGCAGCGGAAGGTCCCAGGCCGGGCTGTTGTCCATGCCCGACTCCCACGGGTGGACGATCGAGATCAGGCCCTCGGGCGAGCGGCGGGAGGCGCGCAGGAACTCCTGCTGGGCGACGAGCTTGGGGTAGATCCTGGCCAGGAACGCCGGGTCGGGCTCGGCCTGGTGCACCTTCCAGGCGGCCAGCGCGTGCACGGGCGGCTGCACGATGCCGGAGGTCGCCGAGCCGGACGGCGCGCGGGCGCCCCAGAACTGCGGGCCGGGGAAGTAGGCGCCCTCGGGCACGACGGGGTTGAACACGATGTGCGGCACCCGGCCGTCGGCCCACTGGGCGCCGAACAGCGACAGCAGCTCCGCCCTGGCCCGCCGCGGCGACCAGCGGGCGTTGCCGATCGCGATGAAGGCGGAGTCCCAGCTCCACTGGTGGGGGTACAGGCGACGGGAGGGAACCGTGTGGCTGCCGTCCCAGTTGGCGACGAGCACGCGTATGGCGTCGCGAAGGATCATAGGAATTTCCTGATGAAGGCCGCCGTCTGCGGGAGCACGATCTCGGGCTCGCCCCGCAGCCGGCATTCGAGGGCGAGGTAGCCGTCGAAGCCGACGGCGTCGAGCGTGGCGAGCTGCGCGCCCCAGTCGAGGTGACCGGTGCCGGGCTGGTTCCTGTTGGACTCGCTGATCTGCATGTGCGCGAGGTACGGGGCCGCCTCCACCAGGGCCCGGCAGGGGTCGTCCTCCTCGATGTTCATGTGGTAGGTGTCGCCGACGATCCTGATCGAGTCCATCGAGCAGTACGAGACCGCGTCGGCCAGCGTGTTGACCATGTGGTTCTCGTACCGGTTGAGGGGTTCGAGCATGATCAGCACGCCGTTGCGCTGGGCGTGCTCGCCGAGGATGCCGAGCGCCTCGGCCAGCACCTCGCGGTCGTCCGCGGCGGTGCGCGGCGGCTCGAACGGCGGCAGCCGGAGCGAGAACTGGCCCCACGAGGCCGGGGTCATGACGCCGATGCCGCCCAGCTCGGCGATCACCGTGAGCTGCGACCTGAGCTGCTGGATGGCGTCCTTACGCTTGGCCGGGTCGAAGTCGCCGATGAAGTGCGGCATCTCGACGCACACCGTCGGCATCACGACGCCGTCGGCCAGCGCCCGCTTGAGCTCGGTCAGCCGGCCGGCGAAGTGGAAGTCGCCCTTCCCTCTCAGCTCGATCGCGTCGAACCCGGCCTCCACCGCGAACGCGAACTTCTCCTGCAGGCTGCGGCCGGGCAGAAGCTGCTCCTGGGCGGCGAGCTTCATCGTGACTCCTCGAAGGTGAAGACGAGCTGGAGCACCTCGGACTGATGCTTGTCGATCAGGTCGAACGCCTCGGCCGCCTGCTCGACCGGCACGAGGTGGGTGACCAGGTCGCCGACCTCGACCTCGCCCCGGTGGACGAGCTCCATGAACGTGCGCTGGAGGCGTTCGACGTCCCAGCGGTGGGCCAGCCAGGAGGCGACGCCGCCGATCTGGGAGGAGACGAGCTGCACCTGGTTGTGGTGGAACTCCTCGCCCAGCCGCAGCCCGATGCCGTCGCCCTGGTAGAAGCCGGCCGCCACGACCCGGCCGCCCTTGCGCACGCTCCTGATGGCCTCCTGGAGGCCCAGGTGGTTGCCGCTGAGCTCGATCGCGGTGTCGGCGCCCTCGATGCGCTTGCGCAGGAACTCGGCGACCGAGCCCGACCGCACGTCGAACGTCTCGGCGGCGCCGAACTTCCTGGCGAGTTCGAGCCGGTCGGGGATGGCGTCGGCGGCCACCACCCGGGCGCCGCTGAGCACCGCCAGGCGGGTGGCGAGCAGGCCGATGACGCCCTGGCCGAAGATCGCGACCTGGTCGCCCAGGTGCACGTCGGCGGCGTGGACGGCGTTGAGCGCGATGGCGCCGACCCGGGCGAAGACGCCCGTGACGGGGTCGGCCCCCGGCGGCAGGATGTGCCCGGCCAGCTTCTCGGCGGGGACGACGGCCTCGGCGCGGTGGCCCCAGATGCCCCACACGAGGCTGCCGACGGGCGGCTCGGCGACGTCGGGGGCCGCCTCCACCACCTCGCCGACCTCCTGGTAGCCCCAGCCGGACAGGGGGTAGGCGTGCGTCTGGCCTTCGAGGAAGAGCCGGCGCTCGGTGTCCCACTTACGGGTGAGGTACGGATTGGTGCCGCGATATGCGGTCAGCTCGGTGCCCGCGGAGACCCCGGAATAGAGGGTCCGCACCCGGACGGAGCCCGGCACGAGTTCGGCGGGCGACTCCAGGCTGACGCTGACACGGCCTGGCTCTTGGAAGGTGATGACGCGCATACCCCACACTTACGCTTTTTGATCAAACAAAAGTCAGAGATTTAGTGTTTGTTTGCACACCATAGTTGCGCTCGAAACACTCGTAAGTCTACGACTTCCGTCGATCGCGGCCGATGGAATCCAGGTTTCCGGTAGGGCGCGTTCTGGAAAGAGACCTTACCGACATGTCACACCCCGTCTGTCCACCTGATCCGGAAGCGCCAGAAGTGCTCGTCCGGGCAGCAGCCGGATGACCGAAATGACATCAGACCAGATCGTTTCGAGGTGGGCGTCCGTGATCGGTTCTGGGGAAGATTTGCCGGAACGCCGACCAACCTTTTACCGACGGCCCTGATGACGTGCGGCGGCGGCACGGCGAGGGTACGGACCGGTCTCGTTCTCGCCTACGCCAGGTGCCTGCCCCTTTTCTACGGGTAAGTGCGGCATATCCCCAACCAGAGGAGCGTGCCATGCCGAACCGGGTCACCGCCGTCCTCTCCGTCGCCCTGCTGGCCTCGGCCGCCCTCACGGCCTGCGGCGACGGCGGCGGGCAGCAGTCCGGCGCGAACCAGATCACCGTCTGGACCGAGGAGAACCTCGGCGACCGGATGGCCGTGCAGAACCAGATCATCGCCGAGTTCACCAGGAAGACCGGGATCAAGGTGAAGCTGGTCGGCGTCGGGGAGGACCAGTTCAGCCAGACCGTGACGGCCGCCGCCGCCGCGGACGACCTCCCCGACGTCATCGGCGCGCTGCCGCTGGCCGCCGTCCGCGAGCTGGAGGCCAACGACCTGCTGGACACCGAGACGCCGGGCCGGATCGTGGACGGGCTCGGCAGAGACTCCTTCTCGCCGCGCGCGCTCGAACTGGACTCCTCGGGCGGCAGGCTGCTGGCCGTGCCCAGCGACGGGTGGGCGCAGCTGCTGCTCTACCGCAAGGACCTGTTCGACAAGGCCGGGCTGGCGCCTCCGGACACCTACGAGGCGCTGGAGGCGGCGGCGGCCAAGCTGAACGCGGGTGGGGTGGCGGGCATCACGCTGGCGATCGCGCCCAAGGACTCCTTCACCGCGCAGAGCTTCGAGCACGTGGCGCTGGCGAACGGCTGCCAACTAGTCGACAATTCCGGAAATGTCACGCTAGACAGCCCGCAGTGCGTGAAAGCCTTCGATTTCTACGCGAAACTGGCGAAGAACTACTCGGTCAAGGGCAAGCAGGACGTCGACTCCACCAGGGCCACGTACTTCTCCGGGAAGGCGGCCATGATGATCTGGTCGTCGTTCATCCTCGACGAGCTGGCGGGGCTGCGTAAGGACGCGCTGCCCAGCTGCGCCGAGTGCCGCGCCGACCCCGAATGGCTGGCGAAGAACACCGGCGTGGTCACGGCGCTGAAGGGCCCCGGCGCGAGCGCGCCCGCCCAGTACGGCGAGATCGTCTCCTGGGCGGTGCTGCGCGGCGCCGCCGCCGATCCGGCCGCCAGGTTCGTCAGGTACATGATGGACGAGGGCTACGAGCGCTGGATCGGGATGGCGCCCGAGGGCAAGTTCCCCACGCGCAAGGGCTTCGCCGACACGTGGAAGAAGCTGCCCGCGGGCGTGGACGCCAAGAAGCCGCTGTCGGAGGTCTACCCGGCCGACGTGCTCGACGCGCTGCGCCGCAGCCCCGACACCTTCGCCCGCTGGGGCATCCCGCAGGGCCAGGGCAAGCTGGTCGGCGCCACGATGGGCGAGCTGCCCGTCCCCAAGGCCCTCAGCCAGGTGGCCGACGGCTCGCTGACCCCGCAGGCCGCCGCCGCCCAGGCCAAGAAGGACGTGGAGACCATCAAGCGCGGGATCCGTCAATGAGCGCATCCCGCACCCTGCGGCAGCGGGAAGGGCGGGCCGGGCTGGCGTTGATCTCGCCCACGCTGGTCATCACGCTGGTCGTGGTGGTGCTGCCGCTGCTGTGGGCGATCATGCTGGCCTTCCAGGACGTCCGGCTGATCAACATCCGCCGGGCCGGCGTCTTCGGGCACTACACGCTGGAGAACTTCACGTACGTGATCTCCGAGCCGGGCTTCTGGGCGTCGCTGGTCAACACCCTGATCTACACCGTGGCCGGCACGGCGTTGTCCATCGCGATCGGCCTGGTGACCGCCCTCGCCCTGCGCGCCAAGTTCCCCGGCCGCACCCTGGTCAGGGCCTCGATCCTGATCCCGTACGTGGCGCCCGTGGTGGCCGTGGCCTTCCTCTGGGAGACCATGCTGAACCCCCAGTACGGCATCGTGAACACCTGGCTGAAGGAGCCGATCGCCTTCCTCACCCAGGCCCAGGGCGACTTCCTGGGGCTGAAGGTGCCGGTCGCGCTGCTCACGGTGATCGCGTTCGAGGCGTGGCGGTACTTCCCGTTCGCGTTCCTGTTCATCCTGGCCCGGCTCCAGGCGCTGCCGGCCGAGCTGGAGGAGGCCGCGGTCGTGGACGGCGCCACCCCCACCCAGCGCTTCCGGCACGTGATCATGCCGCAGCTCTGGCGCATCGTGGCGCTGCTGGCGGTGCTGCGGTTCGTGTTCACCTTCACCAAGTTCGACGACGTCTACCTGCTGACCGGCGGCGGCGCCGGCACCGAGGTGGTCAGCGTGCGCGTCTACAACTTCCTGACCGCCCGCGACGACATCGGCGCCTCGGCCGCGCAGGCGATCGTGCTGGCCGTCGTCCTCGTCGTGCTGCTGGCCGTGTACCTGCGCTTCTTCTCGGGAGGCGACCGTGAGCAGGGATAGGTTCGAGCGCGCACTGTTCGCGGCGCTGCGGCCCGTGGTCATCGTGTTCCTGTTCGCCGTCACCGGGCTGCCGTTCCTGTACATGGTGACGCTGTCCGTACGGGACATCCAGGAGCTCATCCTGGAGCCCGGCTCGGTGTGGCCGCGGCACTTCACCCTGGACACGTACGTGAACGTGCTGACCACGCAGGGGTTCCTCACGTTCATCAGGAACAGCGCGGTCGTGGCGGTCGCGTCGGTGGCCGCCACGCTGCTGATCTCGATCCCGGGCGCCTACGCCGTCGCGCGGCTGCGGTTCTTCGGCCGGCGGCAGGTGCACTTCCTGTTCCTCGCCGTCTACCTGTTCCCGGCGATCGTGCTGGCCATCCCCCTGTTCGTGCTGTTCACCATGCTGGGCCTCAGGGGATCTCTGGTCGGACTGATCCTGGTTTATATCGCGCAGACCGTGCCCGTCACGGTATACATGCTGCGCAACTACTTCGAGACCGTGCCGCAGAGCGTGGAGGAGGCGGCCGCGATCGACGGCTGCTCGCGGCTGTCGACCATCTGGCGGGTGGTGCTGCCACTGTCCAAGCCCGCGCTCATGGCAACCGGCCTCTACGCGTTCATGATCGCGTGGAACGAGTTCCTGTTCGCCCTGCTGTTCCTCGTGGAGCGGCGGGAGAGCTGGACGGTCTCCCTGGGGCTCTCTCAGCTGGCGGGGAGCATAGAGATCCCCACGACGGTGCTGATGGCAGGATCCGTGGTGCTGACGCTGCCCATCGTGATCGTGTTCTTCGCCAGTGAACGCCTGCTGACGGAGGGCCTCACGGCAGGAGCGGAGAAGGGATAGACATGCTGACGGCAGGGCAGGTCCTCCAGCTCATCCGCGATGGCTCCTGCCGTACCCGCAAAGACCTGATCGAGTTCACCGGCCTGTCCCGGTCGACCGTCACCGACCGGGTCGACCGGCTCATCGCCGCCGGCTACCTGCACGAGTCCGGCGTCGGCGCCTCGGGCGGCGGCCGGCCGCCCTCGGTGCTCGACGTCGACGCCGCCCGGCGGCTGATCCTCGTGGCCGACCTGGGCGCCACCCACGCCAGGGTGGCGCTCACCGACCTCGCCGCCCGTCCGATGGCCGAGGAACGCGCCGAGATGCGCATCGACCGCGGGCCCGAGCCCGTGCTGACGTGGGTGCGCGAGGCGTTCCAGCGCCTGCTGGACAGGACCGGGCGGCCGGCGGCCGACGTGTGCGGCATCGGGCTCGACCTGCCCGGCTCGGTCGACCACACCGGCGGACGGGTGATCAGGTCGTTCCTGATGCCGGGCTGGGACGACCACCCGATCAGGGAGGCCGTCGGGCGCACGTACGACGTGCCCGTCCTGGTGGAGAACGACGCCAACGCGATGGCCCTCGGCGAGTGGTGGTCGTCCTGGCGGGAGACCGACTCGCTGATCCTGGTCAAGGTGTCCACCGGCATCGGCACCGGCATCGTCCTCGACGGGCGGATCTACCGGGGCGTCGAGGAGGCCGCGGGCAACATCGGGCACGTCCGCATCCGGGAGACCGACGACCGGGTGTGCACCTGCGGCTCGCGCGGCTGCGTGGCCTCCCTGGCCAGCGGGCACGCGCTCGCGGCCGACCTGGGCCGGGAGACCAGCCGCGACGTCGTGCGCCTGGTGCAGGCCGGCGACCCGGCGGCGATCGCGCGCGTCCAGGAGGCGGGCCGCACGCTGGGGGTGGTGCTGGCCACCGCGGTCAGCCTGCTCAACCCCGGTGTGCTGGTGCTGGCCGGGGACATGGCCCAGACGGAGGAGCACTACCTGACCGGGATCAGGGAGATCGTCTACCGGCGGAGCCTGCCGTACACGACGCGCAACCTGGAGATCGTCACCAGCAGGCTCGGCGACCGGGCCGGGATCGTGGGCATGGCGGTGATCGTGATGGAGCACGTGCTCTCCCCCGCGGCCGTGGACGCCGCGCTGGCCGCCGTCGGCTGATCAGGCCAGCGCGCGCGGCAGGGCGGTGGCGGCCTCGGTGAGCGAGGGGCCGTACCAGGTCAGCAGGCGGCCGCTGACCAGCGCGCAGTCCAGGCCGGGGAACGCCTCGGGGCCGTCGTCCGCGCTGAAGGCGTAGGGCTCGTCGGGCAGCACGACCAGGTCGGGGCGGTTGCCGGTCAGCTCGGGCAGGGGGATCTTGGGGTAGCGGTCGGGGTGGGCGGCGTACAGGTTGTCCACGCCGAGGTGCCGGAGCACGTCCCCGGTGAAGGTGTCGCGGCCCACGACCATCCAGGGGCGGCGCCAGATCGGGACGATCGCGGTGCGGCGCGGGCCGTCCGCGGGGGCTCCCCACGCCTGGCGGGCCTCCGCCAGCCAGTCCGGGCGGTCCGTACGGCAGGCGTGCGCGAACATGCGCTCCAGCGAGGCGAACGCCTGCTCCAGCGTCTCGATCCTGGTCACCCACACCGCCACGCCCGCCTCGCGCAGGGCCTCGACGTCGGGCGCGCGGTTCTCCTCGGCGTTGGCCAGGACGACGTCCGGGCGCAGGCGCAGGACGGCGTCGAGGTCGGGGTTCTTGGTGCCCCTGACCCGGGCCACGTCCAGGTCGGCCGGATGCGTGCACCAGTCCGTCGCCCCGACCAGCGCCTCCGGGACGGTCGCCGCCACGGACTCGGTCAGCGACGGCACCAGCGACACGATCCGCCGGACGGTCTGGGGTACCTCCACAGGGATCCCTGTGTCATCGTGGACCACGGCACCACCTTAGGTTGCGTTTACCTGAAATATGCGTAGCACCACTCTTATGTCGGTATAGGTCCGTAGAATCCCGGTAAAGATCGTTAAAACTCTGTGATCGGGGGCTCGACGGTTGGAGCACGAGGCATCGGATTTCGATCCGAACACGCCGAACGTGGCACGGCTCTACGACTACTACCTCGGCGGCAAGGATCACTTCCCGGTCGACCGCGAGGCGGCCGAGCGCATCCTCACGGTGGCGCCCGAGGTACGGGCGGCGGCGCGGGCCAACCGCGCCTTCCTCGGCCGCGCCGTACGCCACCTCGCCGAGTCCGGCATCAGGCAGTTCCTCGACATCGGCACGGGGCTGCCGACCCAGGGGAACGTGCACGAGGTGGCCGCCAAGGTCGCCCCGGGCTCCCGCGTCGTCTACGTCGACCGTGACCCCGTGGTGCTGGTGCACGCCAGGGCGCTGCTCACCGGCCACGGCGAGGACACGACGGTGGTAGAGGGCGACCTGCGCAACCCGGGCGACATCCTGCGCGACCCGGAGGTGCTGCGGACCATCGACTTCAGCCGGCCGGTCGCCGTGCTGCTGGTGGCGATCATGCACTTCATCGAGGAGTCCGACGACCCGGAGCGGATCCTGAAGACCCTGCGCGAGGCCATGGCGCCGGGTAGTTACCTGGTCATGTCCCACGGCACCAGCGACGCCCGTCCCGACGCGGTCAGCGCGGGCACCGAGGTCTACCGCAACGCCACCGCGCGGCTGGCGCTGCGCAGCCGGGCCAGGATCAGGGAGCTGTTCGAGGGGTTCGAGCTGGTGGAGCCCGGTCTGGTGTGGCTGCCCGAATGGCATCCCGACCAGGCGGACACGATCGACTTCATGGACCGCCCCGAGTCGTCGCTCATCGTGTGCGGCGTGGCCAGGAAGGTCTAGGACGCGCCCATGGACCTCGGCCTCGCCGTCCCGCAGTACGGCAGGTTCGCCGCGCTGGGCAGCGTGACGCGGGTGGCCCGCGAGGCCGAGGCGATGGGGTTCGCCGGCCTGTGGGCGGGCGACCGGCTGCTGACGCCGCTGCGGCCCAAGGACCGCTATCCCGGGGGCGACGGCAGCGTGCCGCCGGCCCATCGGGTGTTCCTCGACCCGTTCGCGGTGCTGGCGGTGGCCGCGTCCGTGACCTCGTCGGTCCGGCTCGGGACCAGCGCGCTCAACGCCTGCTGGTACCCCCCGCCGGTGCTGGCCCGCTCGCTCACCACGATCGACCACCTGAGCGGCGGCCGGCTGGCGGCGGGCCTCGGCCTCGGCTGGTCCTCCGACGAGTACGCCGCCGTGGGCGTGCCCTGGAAGGGCCGGGCCGAACGCTACGAGGCCACCCTCGACGCCCTGGAGGCGATCTGGGGCGCGGACCCCGTGACGTTCGAGCACGAGCTGTGGACGATCGCGCCCAGTCACATCGGCCCCAAGCCGGCCCGCCGCCCGCCGCTGCTGCTGGCCGGGTTCGCCTCGGAGGCGTTGCGCCGGATCGGGCGCAGGGGCGACGGCTGGCTGACGGCCGCGCTGCCCGTGCCCGTGCTCCTGTCGATGTGGGAGACGGTCAGGGAAAGCGCCGAGCAGGCCGGACGCGACCCCGACGCCCTGCGCATGATCCTGCGCTCCAACCCGGTGATCACCGCCGACGGCGTTCCGCCGCGGAGCGGCACGGTGGCCGAGATCGCGGCGTACCTGTCGCAGGCGGCGGAGGCCGGGGTCCACGAGGTCATCCTGGACCTCCAGCACACCGCCGCCGACGACGACCACCTGCTGGAGCTGGCCGCCGACTTCCGCGAGCGTCTCAGCGCGGCTTGAGCGGAGGGTTACTTGAGCGCGGACAGCGCGCCCTCGTAGTCGGGCTCCTGGGTGATCTCGGGCACCAGCTCGGAGTAGACCACGTTGTCGTCGGCGTCGATCACGACGACCGCGCGCGCGGCCAGGCCGGCCAGCGGGCCCGACTCCTGGGCCACGCCGTAGTCGGCCAGGAACTCGCGCCCGCGCATGAGCGACAGCATGGTCACCTTGTCCAGGCCCTCGGCGCCGCAGAACCGGTTCTGGGCGAAGGGCAGGTCGGCCGAGACGCAGAGCACGACCGCGTCGGGGTGCTCGGACGCGACCTGGTTGAAGCGGCGCACGGAGGCCGCGCAGACGCCGGTGTCGACGCTCGGGAAGATGTTGAGCACCTTGGTCTTGCCGGCGAAGTCGGCCAGCGTGCGGTCGGACAGGTCGGTGCCGACCAGCTTGAAGGCGGGCGCGGCGTCGCCGGGCTTCGGGAAGGCGCCGCCCACGGTGATCGGGTTGCCCTTGAAAGTGACGTCGGACATGAAAGCCTCCTGATAGCGATGTTCCCCGACCAGCGATCCTAGCGGCGCGATCTCCCCTAGACGTTGCGCCGGTACTGGCCGCCCGCCTCGAACAGGGCCTCGGTGATCTGGCCGAGCGAGCAGACCCGGGCCGCGTCCATCAGCACCGCGAACGCGTTGCCGTCGGACATCGCGACCTCGCGCAGCCGCGACAGCTCCGCGGGGGCCTGCGACCGGTTGCGCTCGTGGAAGGCGTGCAGGCGGTCGAGCTGCGACTGCTTCTCCTCCTCGGTGCCCCTGGCCAGCTCCAGCTTGTGCGGGTCGGACTGCTCGGCGCCGGGGTTGCGGAAGGTGTTGACGCCGATGATCGGCAGGGATCCGTCGTGCTTGCGCATCTCGTACAGCATCGACTCGTCCTGGATCTTGCCGCGCTGGTAGCCGGTCTCCATCGCGCCGAGCACGCCGCCCCGGTCCGACAGCCGCTCGAACTCGGCCAGCACGGCCTCCTCGACCAGGTCGGTCAGCTCGTCGATGATGAACGAGCCCTGCAACGGGTTCTCGTTCCTGGCCAGGCCCCACTCGCGGTTGATGATGAGCTGGATCGCCATCGCCCGGCGCACCGAGTCGGCCGACGGGGTGGTGACGGCCTCGTCGAAGGCGTTGGTGTGCAGGCTGTTGCAGTTGTCGTAGATGGCGATCAGGGCCTGCAGGGTGGTGCGGATGTCGTTGAAGGACATCTCCTGGGCGTGCAGCGACCGGCCCGAGGTCTGGATGTGGTACTTGAGCTTCTGGGAGCGCTCGGCCGCGCCGTAACGCTCGCGCATGGCCACCGCCCAGATCCGGCGCGCCACCCGCCCGAGCACGCTGTACTCGGGGTCCATGCCGTTGGAGAAGAAGAACGACAGGTTCGGCGCGAAGTCGTCGATCCGCATCCCCCTGGCCAGGTACGCCTCCACGTACGTGAACCCGTTGGCCAGCGTGAACGCGAGCTGGCTGATCGGGTTGGCCCCCGCCTCGGCGATGTGGTAGCCGGAGATGGAGACCGAGTAGAAGTTCCTGACCCCGTTCTGGATGAACCATTCCTGGATGTCGGCCATCATCCGCAACGAGAACTCGGTGGAGAAGATGCAGGTGTTCTGCCCCTGGTCCTCCTTCAGGATGTCGGCCTGGACCGTGCCCCTGACCGTGGCCAGCGTACGGGCGCGCAGCTCGCGGGCCTCCTGCTCGTCGGGCTCGCGGCCCTGCTCGGCGCGGAAGCGGTCGAGGGCCTGGTCGAGCGCGGCGTTGAGGAAGAAGGCCAGGATCGTGGGCGCCGGGCCGTTGATCGTCATGGACACCGACGTGTTGGGCGCCGCCAGGTCGAACCCGTCGTAGAGCACCTTCATGTCGTCGAGCGTGGCGATGGACACGCCCGAGGTGCCGACCTTTCCGTAGATGTCAGGACGCAGGTCGGGGTCGTGGCCGTACAGGGTGACCGAGTCGAAGGCGGTGGACAGCCGGGTGGCGGGCTGGCCCTCCGACAGCAGCTTGAAGCGCCGGTTGGTACGGAACGGGTCGCCCTCGCCGGCGAACATCCTGGTCGGGTCCTCGTCGTCGCGCTTGAACGGGAACACCCCGGCGGTGAACGGGAACGATCCGGGCAGGTTCTCCGAGCGCAGGAAGCGCAGCAGGTCGCCGTGGTCGCTGAAGCGCGGCAGGGCCACCCGCGGGATGCGGTTGCCCGACAGCGTCTCGCGCCAGAGCGGCGTGTGGATCTCCCGGTCGCGGATCTTCACGACCAGCTCGTCGCTGCGGTACGCCTCCTGGACCGCGGGCCAGCCGTCGAGCAGGTGGCGGCTCTCCTCGCTCAGCTCGCCCTCGGCCTGCTCGGCGAGCCCGGCCAGCCGGGCGTCCTCGCCGCCCAGGAGCTCCTGCACGGCGGCGAGCTGCTGACGGCGGCGCGCGACCTCCGCCTGGGCCAGCGTCTCGGCGTGGTAGGTCCGGACGGAGTCGGCGATGTCGGACAGGTAGCGGGCGCGGGCGGGCGGGACGATGGCCGCGGCCGCCTTGGAGGTGCGCTCGGTCACGACGGGCAGCAGCCCCGGCCCGACGTCCGCCAGCAGCAGGCCCTTGAGGTGCTGGTAGAGGGCGGTGACGCCGGCGTCGTTGTAGCGGGCGGCGATCGTGCCGAAGACCGGCATGTCCTCGGGCGACTGGCCGAACGCCTCCCGGTTGCGCACGAGCTGGCGGCGCACGTCGCGCAGGGCGTCCTCGGCGCCGCGGCGCTCGTACTTGTTGATGACGACGGCCTCGGCGAAGTCGAGCATGTCGATCTTCTCCAGCTGGGAGGCGGCGCCGAACTCGGGGGTCATGACGTAGATGGGCACGTCGACGTGCGGGACGATGCCGGCGTCGCCCTGGCCGATGCCGGGGGTCTCCACGATCACCAGGTCGTAGCCGGCCGCGCGGCACGCGGTGACCACGTCGTCGAGGCAGGCCGGGACCTCGTTGGCCGCCCCGCGGGTGGCCAGCGAGCGGAAGTAGGTCTGGGGGCCCAGGCTGTTCATCCTGATGCGGTCGCCGAGCAGCGCGCCGCCGCCGCGCCGGCGGGTGGGGTCGATGGCGAGGATGGCGATGCGCAGCTTGTCGTCGTTGTCCACCCGGAACCGGCGGACCAGCTCGTCGGTGAGCGAGGACTTGCCCGAACCGCCCGTGCCGGTGATGCCGAGCACCCGCGCCGGTCGCTCCTGGACGGCGACCGCCGCCTTCAGCCCCTCGGCCAGCTCGGCGGGGGCGCGGCCGGACTCCATGAAGGTGATCGCGCGGGCCAGCGCCGCCTGGTCGCCCGAGAGCACGGCCTCGACCGACGGCGGGTCGCCGAGCTCGTGGTCGCACTCCTCGATCAGCTTGTTGATCATGCCGGGCAGGCCGTACCGCTGGCCGTCCTCGGGCGAGAAGATGCGCGTGACGCCCCGCTCGTGCAGCAGCTCGATCTCCTCGGGGACGATCACGCCGCCACCGCCGCCGTACACCTTGACGTGGCCCGCGCCGCGCTCGCGCAGCAGCTCGACCAGGTAGGTGAAGAACTCGACGTGGCCGCCCTGGTAGGAGCTGATGGCCACCCCCTGGACGTCCTCCTGGACGGCGGCCGTGACGATCTCGTCCACGGACCGGTTGTGGCCGAGATGGATCACCTCGGCCCCCTGCGTCTGGAGGATGCGCCGCATGATGTTGATCGCCGCGTCGTGGCCGTCGAACAGCGCCGCGGCGGTCACGAAACGGACAGGGTACGCCGGAACGTGCACGCCTGATCACTCCTTTGTGAGGGGACCCCTCCTGCGAAAGATACTAGGACGTCCAACTATTTCGATAGTAGGACGTCCTCGTAGCTCGTTCCGGTCTGGGTAAGGACTGCCCCAGGGGGTGACGCCGATGCGCGCGTTGACGTTCGAGCCGGGCCGGCAGGGGACGCTAGAGGTGGAAGAGGTGCCCGAGCCGGAGCCGGGACCGGGGGAACTGCTCGTGCAGGGGCTGGCCCTGGGGGTCTGCGGCACCGACAGGGAGCTGGCGGCGGCCGAGTACGGCTGGGCGCCGCCCGGCAGGAGCCGCATGGTCATCGGCCACGAGTCGCTCGGCCGGGTGCTCCAGGTGCCCGACGGGTCCGCCTTCTCCCCCGGCGACCTGGTCGTGGGCGTGGTGCGCCGGCCCGATCCCGAGCCGTGCGGGGCCTGCGCGCGGGGCGAGTTCGACATGTGCCGCAACGGCCGCTACACCGAGCGCGGCATCAAGGAGATCGACGGCTACGCCAGCGAGCAGTGGGCGGTCGAGGCCGGGTACGCCGTGCGCCTGGACCCGTCGCTGGAGAGCGTGGGCATGCTCGTCGAGCCGACGTCCGTGGTGGCCAAGGCGTGGGAGCACATCGAGCGCATCGGCTCGCGCGCCTGGTTCGAGCCGCGCACGGTGCTGGTGACCGGCGCGGGGCCGATCGGGCTGCTGGCGGCGCTGCTGGGCCGGCAGCGCGGGCTGGAGGTGCACGTCCTGGACCGGGAGGCGGGCGGGGCCAAGCCCGCGCTGGTGGCCGACCTGGGGGCGACGTACCACGTGGGCTCCGGCCTGGACGCCTTCACCGACGACAAACCGGACATCATCATCGAGGGCACCGGCGTGGGGCAGCTCGTCATGGAGGCGCTGACCTGCACGTCCGCGGCCGGGATCGTCTGCCTGGCCGGGCTCGGCGCGGGCGGGCGCACCCACCGGCTGGACGTCAGCGAGATCAACCGGGACATCGTCCTGGAGAACGACGCGATCTTCGGCACGGTCAACGCCAACCTCCGCCACTTCCGGGACGCCGCGACCGCCCTGGCCCAGGCGGACCGGAGCTGGCTCGAACGCCTGGTGACCCGGCGCGTCCCCCTCAGCCGGGCGAAGGACGCCTTCAGCCACGAGCCGGGCGACGTCAAGGTGGTCCTCGACCTGACCTCCTGATCCTCGCGGCCTCAGCTCTTCGGGGTGTAGGGCCTGCGGCGGTTGGCGGGCACCTGGCCCGCGCCCGTCCTGCCGTCGCGCGGGGCGGGCACCTCGGGCGCCGCCGCCCGGACGGCGCGTTGCCGGAGCGCGGCGGAGGACGACGGCCCGGCCTGAGCGGCGGGGGCGGCGGGCGCAGCGGGGGCGGCGGGGGCGGCGGGGGCGGCGGGGGCGGCGGGGGCGCTGCCCACGCGGATTCCGGCGGCCTCGCGCGGCGGCGCGGCTGGGGTGAGCACGGTCACGCGCGGCGCCCATTCCTCGTCGTGCCTCGTCCGCCCGGCGCCGCGGCCCTCTGGCGCGTTCCAGAACCGCAGCCAGCCGAAACGGCGGTGGACGCCACGACGGCGGCCGGTCACGCGTAAGGAGAGCACGACGGTCACCAGCACCATCGCGACCAGCAACGCGGGCGGCGTGCCCAGGACGTCGAGCGGCGAGGACCGGCCCGCGTCCGTGCGCGGCGCGGGCACGAACGGCCGCTCGGTCGAGCGGATCTCGGTCGCCTGGTCGGCCGCGGCCTTGACCACCCGGGGAAGGCCGTAGCCGACGACCTTGTCGGTGTCCCTGACCTTGCGCTTGAGCCAGACGCGGTCGACGTTGGCCTCGATGGTGTGGATCTTCTTGCCCTCGACCCGTTCCACGATCCCGACGTGGTCGACGCCCTTGTAGCTCTTCCCGCCGCCCCAGTCGAAGAAGACCAGCGCGCCGGGCTCGGGCCGCTGCGCCCAGGCCTTCTGCTTGATGAACCAGGCGGCGTGGGACGGCGTCCAGGCGAACTGACCGACGTACGGGCCGAGGCCGGTCTTGTCGGCCGCCCAGGCGATGAACATGTCGCACCAGGGCGCGTTGCGGTATTGGGTGTCCTGGACGCGATCCGCGTACCACTGGCCGAATTTGGTGGTCTGGCCGCTCTTCTCCTTGTAACCGAGTTCCTGCCGTACCTGCTTCAGCAGCGCGTCCGCGATCGGGTCCAGGGTGACTCCTCCCCGAAAAACCGACAAATCACGATGGACTGTAGTAGCGCCATCGCGAAATTGCTCGAATCATTCAGAAAGTGTCTATTTATGGGCCCAAATTTCGGCATTGGGACGCATGTGACGGGCGGTGCGTCCCTCGTCAGGCTCCTGCGCCCACGCGGTAGACGCTCACCTCGCCCGCGCCCGGCGCCACCACGTCGGCCACGATCACGGTGACGTTGTCGGGCGAGCCGCCCTCGTTCGCCAGGTCGATGAGCCGCTGGACGGCCGCCGCCGGGTCTGCCACCGTGGTCAGCACCTCGTGCAGGACCTCGGGCCCGAGCACGGTGGTGAGCCCGTCGGAGCAGAGGAGGTAACGATCGTCAGGCTCGGCCTCGCGCAGCGCCATGTCCGGTTCGGCCCTGCCCTCGCTGCCCAGGACGCGCAGCACCATGGACCGCCGGGGGTGCACGGCGGCTTGATCCTCCGTTATCCGCCCTTCGTCCACCATCGACTGCACAAGTGTGTGATCCTTGGTCATCTGATAGAGCGCACCATCACGAAGCAGGTATCCGCGGGAGTCACCCAGATGAGCAAGGGCGAACCGGTAGCCGTCCCACAGCATGGCGGTCACCGTGGTCCCCATCCCCCGGCGGGCGGGGTCGATGTCGGCCAGTTCGACCAGCCTGCGGGCCGCCTCGTGCACGGCGCCCTCCAGGGCCGCCTCCAGGTCCGAGCCGGTCTCGGGAAGCGTGGCATCCAGCTCGCGCATGACGGCGATCGCCGCCGAACTCGCCAGCTCGCCCGCCGCGTGCCCGCCCATGCCGTCGGCAACCACGAGCAACCGGCCACTCGCATAGCCGGAATCCTCGTTCTGCTCCCTGCGACGGCCCACGTCTGATCCGGCGGCATAGCGGATGTTGTGCTTCATACCCAGCAGTAAATCATTGGTTGAAAGACTTCACAAGCAGATGCGCTGAAGACTCTTGTGAACTACTGTGGCCTCATGAGCCACGACCCGACCGTGAACGCCGGGGACATCGCCCGGCTCGCCGGTGTCGGGCGTGCCGCGGTGAGCAACTGGCGCCGCCGCCACGACGACTTCCCCCAGCCGATCGGCGGAACCGCGAACCAGCCGCTGTTCTCGCTGCGGCAGGTCGAGTCCTGGCTGCGCCGCTATGGGAAGTCCTACCAGGTCTCGCTGGGAGATCGGGTGTGGCAACGCCTGAAAGCCGCCGGCGATCTGCGGCTGGGCCATCTGGTCGCCCAGGCTGGAACGTTGCTGACCAGCGGCGAGAGCGAGCTGGAGCCCGAGCTGGCCGGGCTCGTGTCGGAGCTGGCCGAGCGCCACGGCGCGCTGACGGCCTACGAGTTCCTCTGCGAGCGGTACCTGGAGGCCCACTCCCGTCAGCTCTCGGTCACCCGCCACGACGTGGCCGAGCTGATGCTGCGGCTGGTCCGCGCCGAGGGCGCCACCGTCCTCGACCCGGCCTGCGGGGTCGGCACCCTGCTCCTGCCGCCCCCCGAAGCGCTGCCCGGCGCGGCGGAACGGTCCGAAGCCGTGGCCGACGACCCCGCACCCGCCGACGGCGGCGACCCGCCGCCGGGGCGCGGCCGGCCCGCCCGGGTGCTCGGGCAGGAGCTCAGCGAGACCTCGGCCGCCATCACCGCCGCCCGCCTGCGGCTGCGCGGCATCGAGGCCGACATCGTGGCCGGCGACTCCATGCGGCTCGACGGCTTCCCCGAGCTCAAGGCCGACGCCGTGGTGTGCGATCCGCCGTTCAACGAGCGGGCCTGGGGTTACGAGGAGCTGACCGGCGACCCGCGCTGGGAGCACGGCCTGCCGCCGCGCGGCGAGCCCGAGCTGGCCTGGGTCCAGCACTGCCTCACCCACGTCCGGCCCGGCGGCCTGGTCGCCGTGCTCATGCCGCCGGCCGCCGCGAGCCGCAAGGCGGGCCGCCGGATCAGGGCCAACCTGCTGCGCGCCGGGGCGCTGCGCGCGGTGGTGGCGCTGCCCGGCTCCGACCTGTGGCTGCTGCGCCGGCCGAGGGCGGGCGAGCGGCCGCCGTCGGAGGTGCTCATCCTCGACGCGACGGCCGACCTGACGCCGGTCGAGCCCGCCTGGCTGGCCTACCTCGACGACCGCTCCGACCAGACCGTGCGCATCATCGACCTGCTGGCCGACGAGGTCGACATGACCCCGGCCCGCCACCAGCGCCGCGACGACGTCGGCCGGGCCTTCGCGCAGGCCCGCGACCGGTTCCTGGCCGCCGCGGCCGTCCCGCCCGACCTGAAGGTGCTCGACCAGCCGCTCGACCAGCCGTCCACGACGCTGGGCGACCTGATCAAGGAGGGGCTGGTGAGCACGTCCCAGGCGCCGCCCAAGATGGCCGCCGACGGGGGCGACGTGGCCGTGCTCACGGCCGACGACGTGCTGAGCGGCGGCGCGCCCTCCGGCCTGACCACCATGCAGCCCGGCCTGATCGTGATCCGTCCGGGCGACGTGGTGGCCTCCTACTCCGGGGTGCGGGTGATCGCCGAGGGCGGCGCGGTGCTCGGCCCCCACCTGACCCTGTACCGGGTCGACGCCCGCCGGCTCGACCCCGACTTCCTGGCCGGCTTCCTGCGGGCCGCGGGCGGCCGGGTGACCACCGGGTCCAGCAGGTTCGACGTGCGCCGCACCCGCGTGCCGCGGTTGTCGCTGAAGGAGCAGAAGGCGTACGGGGAGGCGTTCAGGCAACTGGCCGTGCTGGAGGACGCGCTGCGCGAGACCTCGACCCTCGGCCGCGCGCTGATCAGGCTCGGCCTCGACGGGCTGGCCGACGGCCATCTGCACCCGCAGTCCTGACGGTGTAGTTTTTCCCGAAAGGCTGCGTGGAGGGGCGAATGGTCATCGGCGACCGCTATGAGCTCGACGACCTCCCCCTCGGGCAGGGCGGGATGGGCGCGGTCTACGCGGGGCACGACCGCCACCTCGACCGCAGGGTGGCGGTGAAGCTGCTCAGGCTGCCCAGCGGCCCCGACCACGAGCTGGAACGCCGCTTCATCCGCGAGGCGCGCATCCTGGCCAGGCTGGAGCATCCGGGCGCGCCCGTCCTCTACGACTTCGGCACCCACGAGCAGCGGCTCTACCAGGTGATGCAGTTCATCGAGGGCGTCACCGTGGCCGACGTGGTCAGCGAGCACGGCCCGCTGCCGGTGCCCTGGGCGGCGGCCATCGCGGCCCAGGCGTGCGCGGTGTTGTCGGCGGCCCACGCCCTGGCGATCTGCCACCGCGACCTCAAGCCGACCAACCTCATGCTCTGCCCCGACGGCAGCGTCAAGGTGCTCGACTTCGGGCTCGCGCTGCTGCGGGACGCCGACGTCACCACGTTCACCCGCATCGGCCAGATCCTCGGCACGCCGGCGTACATGGCCCCCGAGCAGATCCAGCACGGCGTGGCCGAGCCGCGCAGCGACCTGTACTCCCTCGGCTGCGTCCTGCACGAGATGCTGACCGGGCGGCAGCTCTTCACCGGGCCGACCGACTACGTGGTGTTCGAGCAGCAGGTCAAGGAACGTCCGCCGGCCATCCCCGGGCTTCCCGACGAGCTGGGCGCGCTCCTGGCCGAGCTGCTGGAGAAGCAGCCGGAGAACCGTCCGGCCGACGCCGACGAGCTGTACGAACGCCTGGCCCCCTTCGCCGTCGAGCTGCCGATGCTCCCCGGCTTCCTGACCGAGGCGCCGAGCCCCGGCCGCATGTACGCCCGCATGGTGGGCCGCGTGCTCAGCCGCCGGTCGTAGCGCCCCGGAGCCCGGCGAAGGCGGCGATCAGGGCGTCCCCCAGGCGGTCGCGCCAGCAGTAGCGGTCGTGGCCGCCCTCGAACTCCCGGTAGTCCGCCGCCGCGCCGAGGACGGCCCGCAGCCGCTCGGTCGGGCCGTGCATGTCGTCGTCCTCCAGGCTGCCGAGCTGGAGGTGCACGCGCGGCATCGGGCCTCTCACCGGGCCCCTGGCCAGCTCGCCCGTCAGCCATTCGGGCTCGGGGCCGTCCGGCCACCAGAACGAGCCCGACTGCGACACCGCCGCGGCGAACCTGCCGGGATGCCGGTGGGCGGCGTAGACGGCGGTGAGCCCGCCGAGGCTCTGGCCGGCGATCACGGTGAAGCCGTCGTGGGGCAGGGCGTCCACGAAGCCGGGGCCGCAGGTGAGCCGGGCCGTGCGGTCGGGGCCCGACTCGACCAGCCAGGCCCGGACCGGCGGGATGCGACCGGCCGCGATGAGGTTGTCGAGGATGACGGGCAGGTCGTCGGTCCACTCCTCGCCGTCGAGCGCGACCAGCGAGCCGACCGGCGGGAGCGCGGGCTCGTACCGGAACCCGGCGGGCTCGCGGACGAGCCGGTGGCGGCGCCGGCCGGGGACCAGCCACGGTGAGGACGGGGTCGTCTCGGCGATCGAGAAGCCCCGCCACAGGCGGGGGTTGAGCGGGTCGGCGACCTGCGCGCCGTCCACCTGGAGGCGGTAGGAGGCGCGCCAGCCGCGCCGCACGCGGAAGGCGCGGCTCCACAGGCCCGGCCCGCGCTCCAGCAGGGCGTCGGCGCCGTCGGGACGCAGCCTGCCGGCCAGGACGCGCACCTCGCGGGCGGGGCCGCGCCACAGGAACGTGACCTCGTCGTGCTCGTCGTCGAGCCGGGTGACGACGGGCGTGACGGTCGCGCCGGGGCGCGGACCCGGCAGGGTCTCGGGCGGAAGGTCGCTCGTCAAGGCGGGCCGCTCCTCAGTCCGGTCGGAGACGTTGCAGCACCCTACCCCACCCGCCCGGAACCGGCTCTGAACGCGCTCTCTTGGTAACGCCGATCGTTATGCAGACCCCGTTGACAGGGCAGCGTGACGGCCGCGAATCTGGCGAGAGAGCGCTCTCTCACATCCCCCGTTCTCCCCCAGGAGGGTTTCCATGACCCCTCGTGTCCGGCGGCTCGCCCTGCCCGTGCTCACCGCGTCCCTGCTCGCGCTGGCGACGGCCTGCGGTGGCGGCGGCAGCCCCACCACCGAGGCGAGCGCCAAGCCCGGCGAGAAGATCAAGCTGTCCATCGGCCTCTTCGGCGACTTCGGCTTCAAGCCGCTCTACGAGGAGTACAAGAAGACCCACCCGAACATCGAGATCACCGAGGCCGTCACCCAGTTCAACGACCACCACAACAACCTGGTCAAGCGCCTGGCCACGAACGCCGGCGCGGGTGACGTCGAGGCCGTCGAGGTGGGCTACATCAGCACGTTCACCTCCCAGCCCGGCAAGTTCGTCGACCTCAAGCAGTACGGGCTGGACAAGCGCCAGGGCGACTACCTCGACTGGAAGTGGCAGCAGGGCCTCAGCAAGGACGGCCAGCAGCTCCTCGGCCTCGGCACCGACGTCGGCGGCCTGGCCATGTGCTACCGCAAGGACCTGTTCAAGAAGGCCGGGCTGCCGAGCGACCGGGCCGCGGTGAGCGCTCTCTGGCCGACCTGGGAGCAGTACATCGAGACCGGCAAGAAGTTCGGCGCCGCGGACGTCGCCGGCGCCAAGTTCGTCGACTCCCCCGGCGAGATCTTCCGCGCCATGGTCAACCAGGCCCCGGTCGGCCTGTACGACGCCCAGGACAAGATCATCGTGGCCGGCAACCCCGACGTGAAGAAGGCGTGGGACCTGTCCAACCAGCTCACCCAGGAGGGCCTGACCGCCAAGCTGGCCGCCTTCACCCCGCCGTGGAACACCGGCTTCGCCAAGGGCTCGTTCGCCACGATCATCTGCCCGGCCTGGATGACCGGGTTCATCCAGGAGCAGGCCAAGGACGCCTCCGGCAAGTGGGACATCGCGACCGTGCCGGGCGGTTCGGGCAACAGCGGCGGCTCGCACCTGATGGTGCCCAAGCAGAGCAAGCACCCGAAGGAGGCGGCCGAGCTGATCGACTTCCTGACCTCCAAGGAGAACCAGGCCAAGGTGTTTAAGGAGGAGGGCACGTTCCCGTCGATCCCGTCGCTGTACGACGACCCCTCGATCCAGAACTTCACCAAGCCGTTCTTCGGCGACGCCCCCATCGGCAAGATCTACTCCGACGCCGCCAAGGCGCTCAAGCCGCAGCACCTCGGCCCCAAGGAGGCTGACGTCCGGGTGGCGATCGGCAACGGGCTCGGCCGGGTCGAGCAGGGCAAGCAGACGCCCGACGAGGCGTGGGCACAGGTCCTCCAGGACGTCCAGAAGATCAAATGAGTACGCTCCCGCTGTCGGCGCCGGCCCGGCACCGGCGGCGCAGCGTGCGGCACACCCTCGACGTGAGGGTGTCGCCGTACGCCTACGTCGCCCCCTTCTTCCTGCTCTTCTGCGCCTTCGGGCTGTTCCCGCTGATCTACACGGCCTGGGTCAGCCTGCACGACTGGACCCTGCTGTCGGAGGAGCACACGTTCGTCGGCGCGAAGAACTTCCAGACGCTGCTGGCCGACGGCTACTTCTGGAACGCCACCTTCAACACGCTGTCCATCGGCGTGCTGTCCACCGTGCCGCAGCTGCTGCTGGCCGTCTGGCTGGCCCACCTGCTGAACCGGCGGCTGCGCTTCCAGACGCTGCTGCGCATCTCGATGCTGCTGCCCAACGTCACCAGCGTGGTGGCCGTGGTGGTGATCTTCAGCCAGCTCTTCGGCCGCGACTTCGGGCTGATCAACTGGGTGCTGTCGTGGGTCGGCATCGGGAAGATCGACTGGGCGGCCGGCACCGCGACCTCGCACATCGCGCTCTCCGTGATGATCATGTGGCGCTGGACCGGCTACAACGCGCTCATCTTCCTGGCCGCCATGCAGGCCGTACCGCGCGAGCTGTACGAGGCCGCCACCCTCGACGGCGCGAGCAGCTTCACCCAGCTGCGCCGGATCACCATCCCGATGATCCGGCCCACGATCATCTTCGTCGTCATCGTCTCCACGATCGGCGCGATGCAGATCATCGCCGAGCCCCTGCTGTTCGGCCAGAGCAGCGGCGCGGGCGGCGGCGCGGCCAGCGGCGGCCCGGACCGCCAGTACCAGACGCTCGCGCTGTTCGTCTACGAGCAGGGCTTCACCAAGTTCGACTTCGGGTACGCCTCGGCGGCGTCCTGGCTGATGTTCCTGGTCGTGGTGGTCGCCGCCGGGATCAACTTCCTGATCAGCCGCCGGGTGAAGGGCGGCACGACATGAGACTGCGCTACCTGACCCTCATCGCGGTCGCCTTCTTCTCCGCCTTCCCGCTCTACTACAGCGTCGTGGTGGCCTCGCGGCACAACTCGGCGCTGGCCGAGGTCCCGCCGCCGCTGCTGCCCGGCGGGAACTTCCTCGCCAACGTCGCCCGCGTGTTCGACACCGTGCCCTTCGGGCTGGCGCTGCTGAACTCGGTCATCGTGGCGGGCTCGATCGCGGTCGCGGTGATGTTCTTCTCGACGCTGGCCGGGTTCGCCTTCGCCAAGCTGAGGTTCCGGGGCAGGAACGCCATGCTGGTGATCACGGTGGCCACCATGATGGTCCCGGCCCAGCTCGGCATCATCCCGCTCTACCTGCTCATGGTGAAACTGGAGTGGACCGGCACGGACTACGCGCTGATCGTGCCGGCGCTGGTCAACGCGTTCGGGGTGTTCTTCATGACCCAGTACCTGACCCGGGCGCTGCCGGACGAGCTGCTGGAGGCCGGGCGGGTGGACGGGTGCACGACGTGGGGCCTGTTCTGGCACGTCGTGCTGCCCGCCGCGCGGCCGGCGGCGGCCGTGCTCGGCATGCTGACGTTCATGTCGGCGTGGAACGACTACTTCTGGCCGCTGGTCGTGCTGAACCCGGACAACCCGACCGTCCAGGTGGCGCTGTCCACGCTGGCCAGCGGTTACGTCAACGACTACGTGCTGGGCCTGGCGGGCACGGCGGTCGGCGTCCTGCCGCTCGTGGCGGTCTTCGCCTTGTTCGGCAGGCAAATCATCGGTGGAATCATGCAAGGAGCTGTTAAGGGATGAAGTTTCCCGAGGAATTCGTCTGGGGAGCCGCCACGGCCTCGTACCAGATCGAGGGGGCGGTCAAGGAGGACGGGCGCGGCCGCTCGATCTGGGACACCTTCTCCCACACCCCCGGGAAGGTCGCCGACGGCGACACCGGTGACGTGGCCTGCGACCACTACCACCGCTACAAGGACGACGTCGCGCTGATGCGCGAGCTGCGGCTGCGGGCTTACCGGTTCTCGGTGGCGTGGCCGCGCGTGCAGCCGGAGGGGGCGGGGCCGATCAACCCGCGCGGCCTCGCCTTCTACGACAAGCTCGTAGATGAACTACTAGCCGCCGAAATTTCGCCCTATGTCACGCTTTATCACTGGGACCTTCCCCAAGCCCTCGAAGACCACGGCGGCTGGACGAACCGCGACACGGCCTACCGATTCGCCGACTACGCCCAGGCCGTGCACGACCGGCTCGGCGACCGGGTGACCCACTGGACGACGCTCAACGAGCCCTGGGTGTCGGCCTTCCTCGGCTACGGCAACGGCGTGCACGCGCCCGGCCGCCGCGACCCGGGACAGGCCATGCGCGCGGCCCACCACCTGATGCTCGGCCACGGCCTGGCGGCGAGCCGGCTGCGGGCGGCGGGGGCGCGCAGCATCATGCTCGTGGTCAACTCCGCGCCGGTGCTCACCCCGGCCCAGGTCAACGACCCCACGGCGGTCGCCGGCGAGGCGGACGCGGCCGCCGCCGAACGCGTCCACGCCCTGCTGACCAGGCAGTTCCTCGACCCGGCGGTGCACGGCAGGTACCCGGAGGAGGTCCTGGCGGCGGCGGCGCGCAACGGCGGGACCGCGCACGTCCACGACGGCGACCTGGAGCTGATCAACGCGCCGATCGACCTGGTCGGCGTCAACTACTACAACCCGTGCGTGGTCGAGGCGGGCCCTGGGCTGCCCGCCGACGCCGCCTGGCCCGGCTCCGACGGCGTGCGCTTCACCACGGCGGACGCCCCGGTCACCGCGATGGGCTGGCCGATCGTGCCCGACGGCCTGTCCCGGCTGCTCGTCCGGCTCTCGACGGACTATCCGCAGGTCGGGCTCATGGTCACCGAGAACGGCGCGGCCTTCGACGACCTGGTCGAGGACGGCCGGGTGCACGACGACGAGCGCGTGGCGTACCTGGACGGGCATCTGCGCGAGCTGCACCGGGCCGTCGAGGCGGGCGCCGACCTGCGCGGTTACCTGGTGTGGTCGTTGCTGGACAACTTCGAGTGGGCCGAGGGCTACCGGCGCAGGTTCGGCATCGTGCACGTGGACTACGCGACGCAGACCCGGGTGCCCAAGGACAGCGCCCTGTGGTACCGCGACGTGATCAGCAGGAACGGCCTGTAGATTTTTTCCGTGCTCTCCCTCTTGGTGCAGTCATGAGACGCCCGACGCTGGAGGCGGTCGCCGCCCGCGCGGGCGTCTCCCGCGCGACCGCCTCCAGGGTCGTCAACAACCAGACGACCGTCGCGCCGCACATCCGCGACGCCGTCCAGCGCGCCATCGACGAGCTGGGCTACATCCCCAACTCGGCGGCGCGCAGCCTGGTCACCCAGCGCACCGACTCGATCGCGCTGGTCGTCAGCGAGCCGGGCACCCGGGTCTTCTCCGAGGACCCGATGTTCTCCACGGCGATCAGGTCGGCCAGCTACGAGCTGGAGGCGGTCAACAAGCAGGTCGTGCTGATGCTGGCGTCCTCGCCCAAGAGCCACGCTCGGGTGGAGCGGTACATCTCGGGCGGTCACGTCGACGGCGTCATGCTGATCTCCATGCACGGCGCCGATCCGCTGCCGGCCGCGCTGTCGCGCCTGCGCGTGCCCGTGGTCTCCTACGGGCGGCCGGCCGTGCCGGTCGACATCCCGTTCGTCGACAACGACAACGTGGGCGGGGCCGAGGCGGGCGTCCGGCACCTGGTCGAGTCCGGGCGGCGCCGGATCGCCACCATCGCCGGCCCGCAGGACATGATCGCCGGCCAGGACCGCCTGACCGGCTACCGCAACGTGCTGCGCGACTCCGACCGCCGCTCGATCGTGGCCGTGGGCGACTTCACCCGCGAGTCGGGCGCGATCGCCATGCGCCAGCTCCTCGGCGACGACCCCGCGCTCGACGCCGTGTTCGTGGGCAACGACCTGATGGCGGTCGGCGCGCTGCAGGCGCTGCGCCAGGCCGGGCGGCGGGTGCCCGACGACGTCGCGGTGGTGGGGTTCGACGACATCGAGGCGGCCAAGTACACCGAGCCGCCGCTGACCACGCTGCGCCATCCGATCGCCGAGCAGGCCGCGGCCATGGTCCGGCTGCTGCTCGGCCTGTTCGAGGGCGGCTCGCGGGAGCCGGTGATCCTGCCGACCGAGCTGGTGGTCCGTGAGTCGGCCTGAGCCCGCCGGCGCCGCGCGGGTGGTCTCCGCAGCAGAGGCCGTGGCCGCCGCCGTCGCGGTGGCCGAGGCGCACGGCGTCACGGTGCGCGAGCCCGTCGTGCTGAAGGACTCCTACAACCTGCGGATCCACCTGCGGCCGGCGCCGGTCGTGGCGCGGGTGCCCACGGTCACCGCGCTGGCCCGGCTCCGGCCCGAGGAGGCGATGCGGCGCGAGCTGGCGGTCGTGTCGTTCCTGCACGAGCAAGGCGCTCCGGTCGTGCCGCCGAGCGACCTGCTGCCCGCGCGGGTGCACGAGCGCGGCGGGGCGCTGGTGTCGTTCTGGCGGCACGTCGAGCACGACGGTTCGCGGCCGGTGACGCCCGAGGTGTTCGGGCGGGCGCTGCGCGAGCTGCACGAGGCGCTGCGCGGCTATCCCGGCGCGCTGCCGCGCCTCGGGCCGGTCCTCGACGAGCCCGGTCACCTGCTCCGGGTGCTCGCCGCCGACCTGGAGCCGGCGGTGTCGGCCCGGCTCGCCGAGGCCCGCGCCGGGCTGGCGGCCCGGCTGCCGGACGGCGGGCAGGCCGTGCACGGCGACGCCCATCCGGGCAACCTGCTGGTCACGCCCGGCGGTTTGCTGTGGAACGACTTCGAGGAGACCACGTACGGGCCCGTGGGCTGGGACCTGGCCTGCCTGCTCGGGACCGTGCGGCTCGACGGCCGCGCGGCCGTGCGCGCCTACGGCGCCGACCCCGGCGACCCGGCCCTGGCGGTGTTCGCGGAGGCGCGGGCGTTGCAGGCCGTCCTGTGGACGCTGGTCAGGGCGCGGCGCTTCCCCGAGGAACGGGCCGCCGCCCGCGCCGTCCTCGACGAATGGCTGCGCGACACCGCCGCCCGCTGACCGGACCCGTTCTCAGACCCGTTCTCAGACCCGTTCTCAGACCCGTTCTCAGACCGGCACGACGCCCTGCGCCGGGCCGAGGAAGTAGCCGCCGGTGGCGTCGAGCACGTGGCCGGTGATCCACCGGGCCTCCGGCCGGGCCAGCAGCGCCACGGCGTCGGCGATGTCCTCAGGACGCCCGATGCGGCCGAGCGCGGTGACCTCGGTGACGCGCCGCTCGGCGACGCCGTCGTGGTCCTCGCGCAGCCAGGCGTTCATGTCGGTCTCGGTGACGCCCGGGGAGACGGTGTTCACGGTGATGCCGCGCGGGCCGAGCAGCGGGGCCAGGGTGAAGCCGAGCGTGTCCAGCGCGCCCTTGGTCATCGAGTACACGACGTCGGGCAGCGCGATGCGCACGACCGCCGAGGACACGTTGATGATCCGGCCGCCGTCGTTCAGCAGCGGCAGCGCCCGTTCGATGACGAAGTGCGGTCGCGGAGGAGTTGAGCTTCACGCGGGCGGCCACCGACCGGCTGTTCATCTCCCAGCCCTCGCTGAGCAGGCAGATCAGGCAGCTTGAGCTGTCCATGCGGGCCAGGCTGTTCGACCGCGACCGGCGGACCGTCGCGCTGACCGACGCCGGGGCCGCGCTGCTGCCGCTGGCCCGGCGGATCATCGAGCAGTGGGAGGACGCGCGGCGCGCGGTGGCCTCGGCGCGCGAGGAGCGCACGCTGACCGTGGGGTTCCAGACGCGGATCGGGCGGGGGCTGGTGCCGTCCATCGTGGAGGCGCTGCCGGGGTGGGAGCTGCGCTTCCGCCAGATCACCTGGGCCGACCCGACCGTGGGGCTGGGCGACGGGCAGGTGGACGTCGCGGTCGCCTGGCTGCCCGTCCCCGGCGACGGCGTCTACGACTGGACGGTGGTGAGCACCGAGGAGCGGTGGGTGGCGCTGCCCGCCGGGCACCGGCTGGCCGGGCGGGCGGAGGTCGGGCTGGCCGAGCTGGCCGAGCTGGCCGACGAGCCGACGTGGTGGCGCGGCCGGTGACCGGGCTGCCGCCGAGCAGGCTGGCCATCGCACGGCGGCTCCGGTCAGGTGCGAGCTCGCGCCGTCGAGGCCCTGACCACCAGCTCCGGCTCGAACAGCAGCTCGTCGGCGGGCACCACGGCCTTGTCGATCTGGGCCACCAGCAGGTCGACGGCGGCCCGGCCCATCGCGTCGATCGGCTGGCGGACCGTGGTCAGCGGCGGCTCGGTGCAGTTCATCAGCGCCGAGTCGTCGAAGCCGATGACCGAGACGTCCCCCGGCACGTCGAGGCCGGCCCGCCTGGCCGCCCTGACCGTGCCGAGCGCGAGCAGGTCGCTGGCGCAGATCACGCCGGTCACGCCCTGCTTGACCAGCCGGGACGCGGCCGCGTGCCCGCCTTCCAGGGAGAACATCGTGTGCTCGACGAGCGCCGGGTCGCCGCCCCGGGCCTGGAACGTCTCCAGCTTGCGCCGGGAGGGCATGTGGTCCTTCGGGCCGAGCACCATGCCGACGCGTTCGTGGCCGAGCGCGCGCAGGTGGGACAGGGCCATCTCGGCGGCCACCACGTCGTCGCAGGAGACCTGCGGGAAGTCCAGCCGCTCGACGGCCGCGTTGACCAGGACGGTCGGCAGCCTGCGCTCGTGCAGCAGCTCATAGTGGTCGTGCGAGGCGTCGGCCTGGGCGTAGAGGCCGCCGGCGAAGACCACCCCGCTGACCTGCTGCTGGAGCAGCAGATCGACGTAGTCGGCCTCGGAGACGCCGCCGACCGTGCGGGTGCAGAGCACCGAGGTGAAGCCCTGCTGGGCCAGCGCGCCGCCGACGACCTCGGCGAAGGCGGGGAAGATCGGGTTCTGCAGTTCCGGGAGCACCAGGCCGACCAGGCGGGCCCGGTCGCCGCGCAACTGGGTGGGACGTTCGTAGCCGAGCACGTCGAGCGCGGTCAGCACGGCCTCGCGGGTGGCGTCGGAGACCCCCGGCTTGCCGTTGAGCACGCGGCTGACCGTCGCCTCGCTCACCCCGACCTTCTTCGCCACCTCTGCGAGTCGTCGCGTCATGCGCAAACTATACGGCCTTCCGCGCAAGCGTTTGCGATCACTTACGTAGCCTCCGCCGCCCCTTCCCGCGCCCGCCCAGGACGGCCTTCCCGGCAATTTCGGCGCATCGGACGGAGGAAATGCGGAGTGCCGCACGACAATTACCAGTCAAATGTTTGCGCAATCACGTCAAGTGGTTGCGAAATTCTGCGTCACAGCTCCGCCCTGGACGGCAAGCCTTGCCAGTCGCTCACGCTCGACATCGCCGCCGCGCTCAGCAGCGCGCCCCGGTGCAGCCGTTCCTGCGGCGTCAGGCCGTCGAGCGCGGCGCTGATGTAACCGGCCGCGAACGCCTCCCCCGCCCCCGCCATGTCCACGACGGGCACCTGCGGGACGGCCACGTCGTAACGCATGCGGTCGGCGCGCACGCTGGCCCCCTTGGCGCCCCGGTCCACCACGACCTCGCGCTCGGGGGTGAGGGCGGGCTTGACCAGGTCCAGCTCGTCCTGGGCGAGGAAGAGCAGGTGGGACCGGCAGGCCAGCTCGCCGAGCACCTCCTCGGCCTCCCGGACCGAGGGCCACAGCTCGGGCACGTAGTCCACGGAGAACGAGATCATCACCCCGGCCGTCCGCGCCGCGCTCATGGCGGCGTGCACCGCGTCGAGCGCGTCCCTGCTCAGGGCCGCCGTGACGCCGGTCACGTGCAGCATCCTGGCGGCGCCCACCCGGTCCATCGGCACGTTGCCGGGCGACAGCCGGGACCCGGCCGAGCGGGTGCGGTACTGGGCGGTCACCGGCTCGCGGCCGACGCGCACCTCCCTGAGCACCATCCCGGTACGCGCCCCTTCGACCACCCGCACGTCCTCGACGTCCACGCCCTCGCCCCTGAGCACGGTCAGCGCTCTGGCGCCCAGCTCGTCGTCCCCCACCCGGGCGGCGTACGCGCATCGGTGGCCCAGTCTGGACAGGGCGATCACGAGGGTGAACTCGGGGCCGCAGACGTCCAGCCTGGCCTCGTTCTCGTGCCGCACCCGGCCGCTGGAGACCACCCCGAGCGGCTCACCCAGCGCGTAGACGTCCGTCATGAGCCAGACTGTAGTTGGTCACGACTACGCCGAATGATTTTTTCGCATAAGTCCTGGTTAGGACCGTGATCAAATATTTTCTGTATCTTTAGCGAACCTTTTCCCCAGCTCGTGCCTCAAAGTAGTAGAGGAAGCCGGCGCGCCCCGGTGCCGGCTTCGAGTCGATACGGGGAGAGGAATCAGCACCCTCATGAGAAAGATCGCAGTAGGAATCATCACCGCCTTCGTCGGCGGGGCCATGTTGGTTTCCGGCGCGGGCGCCGCCTCCGCCACCGCGACCAAGCACGCCACGGAGCTCAAGATCCGTGACATCACCCCCAACCCGGTCGTGGTGAAGGCCGGCAGCGAGACCACCGCGTACTTCGACATCGGGGCCAGCTCCGACGTCAAGAAGGTCACGCTGAGCGTGGCTCCGGAGGGCGACGTCCGCACCTTCCGTGCCAAGGACGTCAAGGACCTCGAGGGCTGGCGCTTCGCCGTCCCGTTCAACGAGGGCGACTTCGCCGGCAAGTGGAAGGCCACCGCCGTGGCCTTCGACAAGGACAACAAGCAGGTCGCCACCGACTCCGCGTTCTTCGCCGTCGAGATCCAGAAGGGCAAGGCCGACACCCGCATCACGCGCTTCACGGCCGACCCCTACAAGGTCCGTCAGGGCCGCTCGATCTACTTCTCCGGTCGCCTTCAGGTCGATGACGAAGGCTGGGAGGGTCTGCGCGGCGAGAAGGTCAGCGTCTACTACCGCGCCGACGGCTCCAGCGGCTGGAAGTGGGTCGCCTCGGCCAAGACCTCCTGGGGCGGCAAGTTCGCCACCAAGACCCGCGCCTGGAAGAGCGGCACGTTCAAGGCCGTCTTCGAGGGTGACGACGAGCTCAACAGCTCCGAGAGCCGTCGCGACTACGTCAAGGTGTACCGCTCCTGGCACCACCGCTGATTGATCGCCGAGGCCCGGTTCCCCTGAGGGGAGCCGGGCCTCCGGCATTTCCGGATTCTTTTGCCGCCGGAGAGGTTTATCGATCAGCGGATCGCCGCATGGACTGTCCCATTTGCAAAGGAGGCGGCCCGCCGCCTCACGGACACCGCGTCGATCCGACAGGAGCCCCCATATGCCCCACCCCCTGATCGCCCTCGTCCTGAGCCTGACGAGCACGTTGGGGGCGGCCCCTTCGGTCCGTTACGAGCCCGCCGGCACGGCCCGCGAGCAGCACGCCAGGAAGCTCCTGAAGGACAGCGGCGTGCTGCGCACCCGGCTGGGCGGCGTCCAGGTCGTCGCCCGCGGCTGCGACGCCCCCCGCGCCACCTGGAACGGCGACCGGCGGCGGATCACGATCTGCTACTCGCTGGTCGCCAAGATCGACCGCACGCTCACCGGCGTCTCCGAGACGGAGGAGGCCGACCGGCGCACCACCGCCGCCCGCGTGGACGGCGCCCTGGCCGCCCTCTACCACCACCAGCTCGGCCACGCCCTGGCCGCGCTCAACGGCCTGCCCGCCGACGAGCCGCAGGCCGACCGGTTCGCCGCGCTCACGCTCGCGGCGCGCGACGGCGGTCACGTGGTGGCCGCCGCCGAGGCCCGCCACCTGCTGGCCGCCCACACCCACGCCGACCATCTGTCGGGCACGGCCGCCTCCGCCACGTTCGCCTGCCTCCTGTACGGCGCCGACCCCGTCAAATACGCCCGCATCGCCAAGGGCGGCTGGGTGCCGGCCGAGCGGGTCCCGTCGTGCCGCGCCGAGTACGAGCGGGCCAGGGCGGAACTGGGGTCGCTGGCCGTGAAAGTCGGGGCCTGAGGGGTACGTCCGGATGTATGGCTGAGGAGCTGCTCAGAGACTTCGACCCGTTCGACATCTTCGACACCGAGGCGGCCCGGCTCGACCGGTTCTTCGACGGTCTCGACGAGGCGGGCTGGGCGCGTCCGTCCCGCTGCGCCGGGTGGTCGGTGCGCGACGTGCTGGCCCATCTGGCGGGCGAGGAGGCGTACAACCACGCCTGTCTCGACGGCACCGTGCAGGAGCTGCTGACCCGGGTGGCCGCCGAGGGGGTCACCGGGTTCAACGACTTCAACGAGTGGTCCGTACGGCAGCGCCGCGACCTGCCCGTCGAGGAGGTGCTCCAGGAGTGGCGCACCAAGAACGGCGAGACGCGCGAGCGCATGCGCGCCCTCGGCCCCGACGCGCTGATCGACACGACGGCGGGCCCGTACCCGGTGGGGTTGCAGACCTTCCACTACGACTCCGAGTACGCCACCCACGCCGACGACGTCGGCGCGCCCGTGGCGCAGGAGGAGATCGACGACCGGACGTTCTGGCGGGTCGCCGTCGGGCGGTTCGTGCTGGCCGAGCAGGGGTCGAGGGCGCAGGTGGAGCAGACGGCCGAGCAGATCTGGGTGAGCGTCGACCAGGGCAGCGCGTCGCTGTCGTACCCGGAGTTCGTGGAGGCCACCGTGGGCCGGCTGCCGACCGACGGGCTCGACCCGCGGGTCGCCGCCGCGCTGCGGTGCCTGGCCTGAGAGGAGAGCGGGATGTGGCTGCGCAACCGTGCGGGCACCGAGCCGGTGACGGCGCGCAGCCCGCTGCGCGCGAGGCGGGTGCTGTCGTGGATCGCCCTGGTCGTCGCCGCGGCCGCGGCGGTCTTCTTCGTGACCCGCGCGATGGCCACGGGTCAGCAGGTGTGGGTCTGGGAGGCCGCCCTGGCCGCCGCGGTGGCCGTGGTGGCCGCCGTGGACCTGGCGGTGCTCAGACGCCGGCGCGCCGGGCCGTCGGGCGGCGGGCACGCTCGGTCAGGCGCGGAGCACGGCGGATCAGGTGGTGAGCACGGCCAGCAGGAGCAGCAGGATCACCCCGGCGGCCACCCCGAAGATGATCCAGACATGGGTCAGCGCCCACACCCGTAGCCGGTCACCGTAGGCCTGCGGGTAGTCGATACCGTCGGACTCGATCCTGTTGATCGCCGCCACGCGCCGGGCCAGTTCGGGATCGTCCCGTTCGAGGCCCTGCTCGATCTCAGCGAGGATGCGGCGTTCCCTTCCAGAGAGACCCATCGCGATCACCATTGCTCCCACGCCGGTGAAAGCCTTGTACCCACCAGTAGCCCCAGCATGCCCGCCCGGCGCCTCCTTGGCGTGACATGCCGAAACCCCCGGCCGTTCCGGCCGGAAGGCGCGGAACGGACGGGGGCGGGTCAAGCCTTGGCTGTCATTTCTTGCCGTAGCGCTGGTTGAAGCGCTCGACGCGGCCCTCGGTGTCGAGGACGCGGCTGCGGCCGGTATAGAACGGGTGGCTGGCCGACGACACGTCGACGTCCACGACCGGGTAGGTCCTGCCGTCCTCCCACTCGATGGTCCTGCCGCTCGTCAGGGTCGAGCGGGTGAGGAGGGCGAAGCCGGCGCTCGGGTCGCGGAAGACGACCGGACGGTACGAGGGGTGCAGGTTCTTCTTCATGCCCCTCTCAACCGGATGGCAATGGTTTTCATTCCCTAGCTTCGGGGTCCATCCCGAGGACGGTCCGGCCGCCGTCCACAGGGATCGTCGCGCCGTTGACGAACGAGGCGTCCGGCGAGAGCAGGTGCGCCACGACCGAGGCCACCTCGGCGGGGAAGGCGACCCGGCCCAGGGGGTGCACCCTGGCCATCTGGCGCTCGACGTCCACCACCTCGTCGGCGGTCCTGGAGGCCAGGAAGTCCTCGTAGCGTTCGGTGGCCACCGAGCCGGGCGCGACGGCGTTGACCCTGATGCCGTACCGGCCGTACTCGACGGCCAGCGACCTGGTCAGGCCCTCGGTCGCGGCCTTCGCGGTGGCGTAGGGCAGGCTGCCGGGCACCGCCCGGGTGGCCTGGTGGGAGGTGACGTTGACGATCGCGCCCGGCGTGCCCGCCGCGAGGAAGCGGCGGACGGCGACCGCGCAGCCCACCAGCGCCAGGTCCAGGTTGGCCGCGATCAGCTGCCTGACCTCGGCGATCGGGGCGTCGTGCACGGAGGCGTCCCGGAAGATCGCCGCGTTGTTGACCCAGCCCGCCAGCGTCCCGGCCTCCTCGGCCCGGTCGGCGGCCCAGGAGACCAGCTCCTCGTCGGCCGCGTCGCCCACCACGGGGACGACGCGGGGGCCCGTCCAGGACAGCGAGCCGCCGTCGCGGTCGATGACGACGACGGTGTCCTTCTCCCCCAGGAGCCGCTGGACCACGGCCTTCCCGATGCCACGCCCGCCGCCGGTCACCACGTAGGAAAGACTCATGCGTCCGACGCTACTCGGTCCCGGAGTGACCCTTGTCACCGTATTTCCGGCCGGTGAACGGGAACGTACCAGGGCGTGATCGCCGTACCCGGTCCGAGGTCGCCGGCCCGCGTGGTCGGGGCGCTCGCGATCACGCAGACGGCCGGCTACGGCGTGCTCTACTACGCGTTCTCGGTGTTCATCCCGCCGATGGCCCGCGACCTGCGCACCGGGGTCGCCCAGCTCACCGGCGCGATCACGGTGTCGGTGCTGGTGTCCGCGCTGGTCGCCCCCTTCGTCGGACGCCTGCTCGACCGGCACGGCGGGCGCGCGCTGATGACGGCCGGGTCGCTGCTGGGCGGGCTCGCGGTGCTCGCCTGGTCGCAGGTGCGCACCGTGACGCAGCTCTATCTGGTGTGCGCGGCCCTCGGGATCGCCTCGGCCATGGTGCTCTACGAGGCCGCCTTCGCGGTGATCGTCGCCGGTTTCGACCCGGCCCGGCGGGCGCGCGCGCTGCTCGCCGTGACGGTGGTGGCCGGGTTCGCCTCCAGCATCTTCCTGCCGCTGACGGGGTTCCTCGTGGACCGCTACGGCTGGCGGCAGGCGCTGGTCGTCCTGGCCGCCGGGTACACGCTGACGGCCGTGCCGCTGCACGCGCTGGCCGTGCGGGGGCGGGGGGCGTCCGCGCCGCCGGCCCGGCGTCGCGCGATCGTCGGCTCCGCGCTGCGCGAGCGGCCGTTCTGGCTGCTGGTGGCCGCCTTCCTGGCCCAGACGGGCGCGGTGGCGGTCATGGGGGTGCTGCTGGTGACGTACCTGATCGCGCTCGGGCATCCGCCGTTGTTCGCGGCGAGCGTGGCCGGGCTGCTCGGCGTGTTGTCGGTGACCGGGCGGCTGGTCACGACGGGGCTGCAGAGCCGGTGGCCGGTGGCGCTGGTCACGGCGGCGATGTTCGCCGTCCAGGGGGTGGCCGCGCTGCTGCTGCCGCTGGCGGGCGACAGCGCGGCGGGGGCGATCGCGGGGGTGGTGCTGTTCGGGCTGGGGTTCGGGGTGGCCACGATCGCCCGTCCCGCCCTGCTGGCCGACCGGTACGGCACGGCCGCGTACGCGACGCTGAGCGGCGCGCTCGCCCTGCCCGTCACGGTGTCCAAGGCCGTGGCCCCGCTGCTGTCGGCGGCGGTGGCGCAGGTCGCCGGATACCCGGCGGTGATGGCCTCGGTGGCGGCGGCCTGCGTGCTCGGAGCGCTCTCGCTGGTGGCCTACGATCGGTACGGGCGGGCGCCGGAGCGACAGGCCGCGTTGCCCGCCGAGCCGACCTGAGACCCGCGGTCCGCCGTCGGCGGAACTGACGGAACGTCGGCCGACGACCACGTAAGGTAGCCGCATGGATACCCCCACCGAGGCTCTCCACCGCGTCTTCGGTTACGACTCGTTCAGGGCGGGTCAGCAGGAGATCATCGACCACGTCGTCGGCGGCGGCGACGCGCTGGTGCTCATGCCCACCGGCGGCGGCAAGTCGCTGTGCTACCAGATCCCGGCGCTCGTGCGCCCGGGGGTGGGGGTCGTCGTCTCGCCGCTGATCGCGCTCATGCAGGACCAGGTCGACGCGCTGCGCGCGCTCGGCGTGCGGGCCGGTTTCCTCAACTCCACTCAAGACTTCGACGAGCGCCAGCTCGTGGAGGCCGAGTTCCTGGCCGGCGAGCTCGACCTGCTCTACCTCGCCCCCGAGCGGCTGCGCGTCGAGGCCACGATGCGGCTGCTGGCCAAGGGCGAGATCTCGTTGTTCGCCATCGACGAGGCCCACTGCGTGGCACAGTGGGGCCACGACTTCCGCCCCGACTACCTCGCCCTGTCGGAGCTGCGCGAGCGCTGGCCGCAGGTGCCGCGCATCGCGCTGACCGCCACCGCCACCCCGGCCACCCACGCCGAGATCTCCACCCGGCTCGGCCTCGACCAGGCCCGCCATTTCGTGGCCGGCTTCGACCGGCCCAACATCCACTACCGCATCACGTCCAAGAGCGACCCCAAGCGGCAGCTCCTCGACTTCCTGCGCACCGAGCACCCGGGCGACTCCGGCATCGTCTACTGCCTGTCGCGCTCGTCGGTGGAGAAGATCGCCGCGTTCCTGGCCGACCACGGCATCGCGGCGGTGCCGTACCACGCCGGGCTCGACGCCCGCACCCGCGCCGCCCACCAGTCCCGCTTCCTGCGTGAGGACGGGCTGATCGTGGTGGCCACCATCGCGTTCGGCATGGGCATCGACAAGCCCGACGTGCGTTTCGTCGCCCACCTCGACCTGCCCAAGTCGGTCGAGGGCTACTACCAGGAGACCGGCCGCGCCGGTCGCGACGGCCTGCCCGCGACCGCCTGGATGGCCTACGGCCTGCAGGACGTCGTCCAGCACCGGCGCATGGCCCTGGAGGGCGACGAGGCCCACCGCCGCCGCCAGGTCCTGCACCTCGACGCCATGCTGGCGCTGTGCGAGACCGCCGGCTGCCGCCGGGTCATGCTGCTCGACTACTTCGGGCAGAAGGGCGCCGAGCCCTGCGGCAACTGCGACACCTGCCAGAGCCCGCCCGAGTCCTGGGACGGCACGATCGCCGCCCAGAAGGTGCTGTCCACCGTGCTGCGGCTGAAGCGGGAGCGCGGCCAGAAGTTCGGCGTCGGGCAGGTGGTCGACATCCTGCTCGGCAAGAAGACGGCCAAGGTGCTCCAGCACGGCCACGACTCGCTGACCGTCTTCGGCGTGGGCGCCGACCTGGGCAACGCCGAGTGGCACGGCGTGGTCCGGCAACTGCTGGCGCAGGGCCTGCTCGCGGTGGAGTCCGACCACGGCACGCTGGTGCTCACCGATGCCAGCGCCGACGTGCTGCGCGGGCAGCGGGAGGTGCCGTTGCGCCGCGACACGGCCCGTCCGGCGTCCCGGTCGTCCGGGTCGTCCGGGGCGAAGGGCCAGCCGGCCGCCGAGCTGCCCGCCGAGGCGGCGCCGCTGTTCGAGCGGCTGCGGGCCTGGCGGGGCGCGGTCGCCAAGGAGCAGGGCGTGCCCGCGTACGTCATCTTCCACGACGCCACGCTGCGGGAGATCGCCACGTTGTCGCCGTCCTCGCTGGCTGAGCTGAGCAGGGTCAACGGGGTCGGGGAGAACAAACTCGCCAAATACGGAGACCAGGTCCTGGAGGTCGTCGGGTCGGCGGCCACCGAAGACGCCTGACGCCGTCCCCCGCTCAGCTCGCTCAGCTCGGGGGAGGGCCACGGTTCGGGGTGATGGCGACGGCCGCACGAAGAACGGTCGTCGCCATCACGCTGGCCGATCCGGTCGAGGCGCGTGGCCCGCGACCGGCCGGACGGATGCCGGGCCCCGGTGTCCCTCTTTGATCGTACGGGGTGCCGCCGCCGGGTGGGGGGCCGGTCGTGCCGTCAGTTCGGCCGGCGGCCGAGGTAGGCGAGGAGGTGGTCCTGGGCGGTGCCCAGCGGGGGCGGCCGCAGCCGGGCGCCGAACCGGACCGGGCGGTCCTCGTCGGTGACGAAGAGATGGGCCAGGTCCAGCAGCTCTTCGGCGAGGGCGTGCGGGATCGGGCGATGTTCACCGCAGGCCCGCGCGATGTCCCAGCCGTGCACGGTGATCTCGATGGCGCCCGCCGCGGCCACCATCGGCGTCGTCATGGGCACGTCACCCACCGCGATCATTCCGGCCTGGATCGTGCCCGTCCATGTGCCGAGCACCTCCGTCGCGCCGTCCCTGAGCAGCAGCGCCGGGTTCCCGCACACCGGCCCGCCGACCGGCACGGGTCTGCGGGCGGGGGCGATGCGGCCGAGCGCGGCCTCGTTCAGGGCCTCGAAGGAGTCCTGCATGTGGTCCAGGAGCTCCTGGAGGTTCCAGCGGGAGCAGGGGGTGGGCCGGCACAGGACGTGTGGGCTCACCACGCGCAGGCTGCCCAAGGTGTAGTGGATGGCCCGCTCCAGCAACGCCACCCCTGCCGTCAACGCCTGCGCCCGTTCGTCCATGTCGCCTCCTCGATTCATACAGACCGCGCGGAAGACCAAAAATCATCGCCCTCCCCCACCCCCAACCGCCACCCCTACTCCCCAACCGCCGACCTTTCGAGCGGGTGGGGGTGGTGCGGGCGGCGTAGGTCCCACTGGAACCCTTCGGGCCGATGGGGGTGGCGCGGGCGGCGCGGGCCCCGCTGGAACCCTTCGGGCCGGTGGGGATGGTTTGGGCGGCGCGGGCCCCGTTGGAACCCTTTCGGACCGGTGGGGGTGGTGGGGCCACATAGGTCCCGCTGGAACCTTTCGGGCCGGTGGGGATGGTTTGGGCGGCGCGGGCCCCGTTGGAACCTTTTTGGCGGGTGGGGGGTAGGTGAGGGCATGAGGAAGATGGCGGTGATTTCGGTGGCGGTGCTGCTGGCGGGGGTTGGATGTGCTGGAGGTGGCGGGCCTGGGCGGGAGGCTGGTGGCGGTGGGGCCTCGTTCGGAGGTGCGGGGAGCAGCGCGGATTCCTCGGTGAGTGCGGCTTCGGGGATCCCAGCGGGCGAAGGTGGGAGCAGGAGCGCAAGCCCGACCGCCGATGCCGCCCCGGTGCCTGACCCCAGCGGAAGCGTCCACTCCGGCCCGACCCCGGCCCCCCGCCTGAGCATCGACGCCGGCCCAACCCCGGCCCCCGTCTCCAACCTGAGCACCGACGCCAGCCCGGCTCCGACGCCCGTCTCCAACCTGAGCGCCGAGGCTGACCGGGCTCCGGACTCGGGGGCCGGACTGCGCACCGATGCCGGCTCCCTTCCTAGCCCGAGCCTGAGTCCCGCCCCCACTCTGAGCAGCGACGGCCGCCAGAGCCCTGGAGCTGGGGTGGGGTGTCGGGGGGCGTTGGTGGTTGGCGGGGGTGGGTTTCCGGAGGTGCGGGGGGTGTCGGCGGACGCCGAGGTGTGGGGGTTGTTGTTCGTGTCCAAGCTGCCGCTTCGCCGGAAGAAGACCACCAAGATCGTGTGGCGGATGACCGGGGATGGGCCGCTGACGGTCAGGGCGTCCCTTCCTGACGGCACCGCCGCCCGCCTCGCCTGGGGGCCCGAGGAGCACGGCGGGTCGTCCTGGCACCGGCCGGGGGACGAATGGGGCACCGGGCTCGTCTTCCCCAAGCCCGGCTGCTGGAAGATCGAGCTCAGCCGCACCCACGGCAAGGGTCACCTCTGGCTACCGGTCGGCTGACAACACCCGGCAACCCACCGCACGCGCCACCCGGCTACCGGCAGCCCAGCGCCCGGCAAGCCACTGCACGCCCCACCCTGGCTGGCGGTTGTCCGGCAGCCAGGGGCGCACCAGACGCTGCAGCCCTCGTTACCGGTTGCTCAGTGCTCGGTCGACGAAGGTTTGGAGGTCGGTGAGAACCTCGTCACGGTTGGTCTCGTTGAAGACTTCGTGGCGGGCGCCGGCGTAGATGCGTTCGGTCAGGTCGGTGCCCTTGACCGCCTCCACCCCGACCCGGCTGCCGGCCAGCGGTACGAGCTGGTCGTCGTCGCCGTGCACCCACAACGTGGGCAGGGCGCCGAACGTGCCGCCCTTGGCGATCGTGTCCAGCATCGCGGCGAACGCCTCCACCGTGGCCCGCTTGAACGGCCCGTGCCAGACCAGCGGGTCGTCCGCGTACGCCGCCCCCACCGACGGGTCGCGGGAGAGCGTGGCCGGGTCGATGGGGATGTCGGGCAGCTCGTCGAGCGCCATCAGCGCGGGGATGACCGCCCACTCGCCGATCACCGGGCCCGACAGCACGAGCGCGGTCAGGCCCTCAGCGTGGCGCTGGGCGTACCGGGCGGCGATCATGCCGCCCATGGAGTGGCCGATCAGCACGACCGGGACGCCGGGATGGTCGGCCCTCGCGCGCTCCTCGACGGTGTGCACGTCGGTGACGACGTCCTCGAAGTCCTCGACCAGCACGCGTTCGCCCGCCGACCTGCCGTGGCCCATGTGGTCGAGTCCGTAGACGGCGGCGCCGTGCCGGACGAGACGGTCGGCGACGTACTCGTAACGGCCGATGTGCTCGCCGTATCCGTGGACGAGGAGGGCGATGTAGCGGGGCCGGTCGTGCGGCCATTCGCGGACGACGTTCAGCCCCCGCGTGCCGGTGAAGGTGTGCTCTCGCGACTCGGCCATGAACTTCCTCTCCCATCCAGCCACGACGTCCGAAAACCGCTGACTTCCGCGGGCGCGCCGGTGTTGTAGAGGGTATGGACATCCACACCACCATCGACAGTCCGCTGGGCGAGATTCTCCTCGTCGGCGACGGCGCGGGACGGCTGACCCGCGCGTCGTTCGACGTGGGCGCGCCGCCCGGACGCCGGGAGCCGGCCGCGTTCGAGGAGGCCGAACGGCAGCTCGGCGAGTACTTCGCGGGCGGGCGTACCTCGTTCGACCTGCCCCTGGCCGCCCGCGGGACGGCGTTCCAGCAGCGGGTGTGGGCGCAGGTGGCGGCGCTGCCGTACGGGACGACGACGAGCTACGGCGAGCTGACCGCCCGCGCCGGCGTGGCGCGGGACCGGGTCCGCGCGGTCGGCGCGGCGATCGGCGCGAACCCGCTGCTCGTCGTGGTCCCCTGCCACCGGGTGGTCGCCGCGGACGGCGCGCTGACCGGCTACGCGGGCGGCCTGGAACGCAAGTGCGACCTGCTCACCCTCGAAGGCGTCCTGCAGCCGCAGCTCTGGAGCGTGTCGTCATGACGCCGCAGGTGGACGGGGCCGACTGGCAGCGGCTGGCCGGGGAGCTCGACGCGCACGGCTGCGCGCTGACGCCGCGGCTGCTCTCGCCCGGGGAGTGCGCGGAGATCTCCGGCCTGTACGACGAGGCCGGCCGGTTCCGCTCGACGGTCGACATGGCCCGCCACCGGTTCGGCTCCGGCCAGTACCGGTACTTCCGCCGGCCGTTCCCGCCGCTGGTGGAGGAGTTGCGGGCGGCGTTCTATCCGCGTCTGCTGCCGATCGCCCGCGATTGGGCGGCCCGGCTGGGGCAGCCCGCGCCCTGGCCGGACGACTTCGCCGAGTGGCTGGACATGTGTCACGCGGCGGGACAGACCAAGCCGACCCCCATCCTGCTGCGCTACCGGGAGAACGACTGGAACGCGCTCCACCGCGACCTGTACGGCGACCTCGTGTTCCCGCTGCAGGTCGTCATCGGGCTCGACCGGCCCGGCGAGGACTACACCGGGGGCGAGTTCCTGCTGGTGGAGCAGCGGCCGAGGGCCCAGTCGCGGGGGACGGTGACCGCGCTGCCGCAGGGTCACGGGCTGATCTTCACCACCCGCGACCGGCCGGTGCGCTCCTCGCGCGGCTGGTCGGCCTCGCCGGTGCGGCACGGGGTCAGCACCGTGCGTTCGGGGCTGCGGCACACCCTCGGCCTGGTCCTCCACGACGCGACATGACCGGCGTGCAGACGGCCGAGCTGGACGCGCTGCTCGCCCTCGTCCGGGCCCAGCGCCCGCGGCCGCGGGCCGTCGTCGTCGGCCACGGCCGGGACGGCGCCCGCCTGGCCGAGGCGTTCGCCGACGCCTGGGACGGGACGGTACTCGCGGTGGTCGCCTGGCCGGAGACGGCGGCGTCGTGGTTGCGCCAGGCCAGGCGGTTCACGGCGGGCGAACCGGACGCCTGGGTGGTCGCGGGCGCGCCGGCGGGGTGGGCCGGGATGAGCGAACGTCTGCGCCGCAGCACCGACTGGGATCCGCGCCGGACGTACGGTTCGGCGGCCACGGCCCGCGCGGTCGCCCTGGCCGCTCCTGGGACACTGGAAGGCATGCGCGGAGCCGACACCGACGGCACGACATGGCGAATAGGACGAAACCTGATTTATCAGGACCCGACATGATCCCCCTACCCATGCGGGAGATCGCCCCGGGCGCGGTGCACGTCCCCGGCTGGCTGTCCCTCGCCGAGCAGCAGGACCTGGTGCGCGCCTGCCGCGCGTGGGCGACCGGCCCGGTGCCGATCCGGCACACCGTGCTGCCCGGCGGCGGCGTGATGTCGGTGCGGACGGTGTGCGTCGGCTGGCACTGGCAGCCGTACCGGTACACGCGTCTGGCCCACGACGTGAACGGGCGGCGGGTCGCCGCGTTCCCCACGTGGCTCGGCGACCTCGGCCGCCGCGCGCTGGCCGACGCCTACGGCCGCCCGGACGACGGCTACGACCCCGACACCGCGCTGGTCAACTTCTACGACGGCCAGGCCAGGATGGGCATGCACCAGGACAAGGACGAGCGCTCCGACGCCCCGGTGGTGTCCCTGAGCGTCGGCGACACGTGCCTGTTCCGCTTCGGCAACACCGAGACGCGCGGGAAGCCGTACACGGACGTCGAGCTGGCCTCGGGTGATCTGTTCGTGTTCGGCGGGGCGTCCCGCTTCGCCTACCACGGCGTGCCGAAGGTCTATCCGGGCACCGGCGACCCGGCCACGGGCCTGGCCGCCGGGCGCCTCAACGTGACGATGAGGGTGACGGGTCTTCGATGAAGTAGTCGAACTGGTCGTCGGTGAGGGTGCGGCGCAGGATGCGCAGGACCTTGCCCGGGTCGTCGTGCGGGCCCGGGATGTAGAAGGGCTTGCCGTCGCGGCCGAAGGTGATGGCCGAGCCGCCCTCCCACTTGCCCAGCAGGTCGCTGACGGGCGAGAAGTCCTCGTGGGGCTCGAAGCCGAGGGTGCGCGCGTAGTCGATCGAGCCGAAGACCAGGTGCTGGGCCAGCTCGATCGGCGCCTCCTGGTAGCCCGCGTACTCACCGAAGAAGTATTCGCGGAACCTGCGCAGGTCGCGCTCGTCGAGCACGTCGGGGCCGATGGTGTTCTTGATGCCGAGGCAGTAGACGTCGGCGAGGTAGCCGCAGACCGTCATCCGGTCCCAGGTGTGGCGCCGGGCGACCAGCACGCACACCATGCCGCCGGCGCCGGACTCCGGGGCCTCGTCGACCCAGCCCTTGGCCGGGTCGACGCCCAGCCCGGCGCTCCAGCCGACGTTGATCCAGCAGCCGACCACCTCGGGCTCGGCCGACGTCACGTTCTCGGCGGCGATGGCGCGCACGAGGGGCGCGACGACCGACGGCGACACCTTGAGCGCCCGGGCGATCTCCTTGGGGGACCTGCCCTGGGCGCGCAGCTCGCGTACCTGATCCTTCAACTCCACACGCGGCAGCCTAGCGCCCGGCGTCCCGTCAGGCGGACAGGCCGCGGGCGAGCCACGCCAGGAACCGGAGCGGCCGGGCCTTCCCCTCCGGCTCAGCCGACGGACGAGGTCACGGTGTCGACGTGCTTCTGGCTGACCGACCGCCCCGACACCAGCACGAGGTCGAGCGCGCGCAGGTCGGCCAGGCGGTCGAGCGGGTTGCCGCGGACCGCGATGACGTCGGCGCGCTTCCCGGCCGCCAGGCTGCCGGTCTGGGCCCCGACCCCGCACGCCTCGGCGGCGCGTACGGTGGCCAGCTCGACGATCTCGGCGTTGCCGAACCCGGCCTCGGCGAAGACCTCCAGCCCCGACACGTAGTCGTCGGTGCGCTTGTCCAGCCCGGCGATGGCGAACCCGGTGTCGGTCCCGGCGACGAGCCTGATCCCGGCCTCGCGCATGGCGGCGAGGTTGCCCAGCCAGCGGTCCATCGGCTCGGCGCCGACGAGCGCGCGCAGGTTCCAGAACTGGCCGTGCACGGTCGGGCACACGTACGTGCGGCTTGCCGCGATGCGGTCGGCCAGCCGCGCGTCGTAGGCCGGGCCCGCCGGGGTGTGGAACGTGCAGTGCTCGATCGTGGTGACCCCGGCCTCCAGCGCGTTGCCGATCGACTCGGGGGCGTGGGCGTGGGCCGCGACGGTCTTGCCGCGCGTCGCGGCCTCCTCCACGGCGGCCCTGATCAGCGCGGCCGGGTACTGGGCCCGCCAGCTCGGCACCGAGCCGGGCGACATCTCGCCGCCCGAGGCCATCACCTTGAGGCAGTCGGCGCCGGCCCGCAGGTTCTCCCTGGCCACCCGGCGGACGGACGGCTCGTCGTCGGCCTCGCCGCCCATGTACCAGCAGTGGCCGCCGGTGACCGTGATCGGCCGGGTCGCGGCGATCAGGTGGGGGCCGACGGCGAGGCCGCTTTCGATCGCGTCGCGCAGGGTGAGGTCGAGGAAGCCGCGGCCGCCGAGGTCGCGGGCCGTGGTGACGCCCGCGGAGACGAGCTTGCGGGCGTTCTCGGCCATGCGCAGCAGCAGATGGCCGTCGCTCACGGCGCTGCGCCCGGTCACCGGGTCGACCGTGCCGTCGAACCCGAGGTGCACGTGCGCGTCGACGAGACCGGGCAGCAACGTGTGGCCGGGCAGGTCGAGCGTCTCCGCGGCCTGTCCCGCGCTGCCGCGCGGGCCCACCGAGACGATGCGCGAGCCGTCGATCAGCACCTCGCCGTCCGTGATGACCTCTCCGGGACGCCCGGTGAGCACCGTGCCGGCACGGATGATCCGCATGCCCTCCACAGTGCCACACGCGGCCCCGCCACGCCCGCCCCGCCGGGCGCCGGAAACACGGCCCCCCAATTGATAGGAAGGTTTACTTATTACGGCATGATGGCCGTCCATGTGGACGCGCGACTTCGTGCTCTTCTTCACCGCCCGCACGGTGTCGATGCTGGGCTCGGCGATGATGCCGGTGGCCACCGCGCTCGGCATGCACGACGCCGGTTACGGCGCCACCGGCGTCGGCCTGGCGCTGGCCGCCTGGATGGTGCCGATGGCCGGGCTCATCCTGTTCGGCGGCGTGCTCATGGACCGGTTCACGCCCCGCCGCATGATGGTCGGCGCCGACCTGGCCAGGACGGCGACGCAGGCGGGCACGGCGGCCCTGTTCGGGCTGGGCCGGCCGGAGTTGTGGCAGGTCGTGGCGCTGTCGGCGGTCGCAGGAGCGGCGGCCGCCATGTACACGCCGGGCGTCGCGGGCACTATCTCGCGGATCGCGGCCGACGTGCAGCGGGCCAACGCGACCCTGCGCATGTCCGAGGCGATCATGCAGTTGCTCGGGCCGGGGCTGGCGGGGGCGCTGGTCGGGCTGGCCGGGGTGGGCGTGGTGTTCGCCGCCGACTCGGCCGGGTTCGCGATCAGCGCGGCGTGCCTGCTGCTCATGCGGGTGCGGGTGGCGGGCTCCGGTGAGGAGCCGGTGCTGGTGCGGCTGCGGGAGGGCTGGCGGGAGTTCCGGTCGCGCACGTGGATGTGGAGCGTCATCCTGATCTGGGTGGTCTTCGGGATCACCCTGTTCGGGCCGCTGATCCCGCTGGGCTCGGTGCTGGTGACCGACGCGTACGGGCAGACCGCGTACGGGCTGGTCATGTCGGCGAGCGGGGCCGGGACGATCGTGGGCGGCCTGGTGGCGCTGCGGATCAGGCCGGCCAGGCCGCTGGCGGCGGGCGGGATCGGCATGTTCCTGTTCGCGCTGGAGCCGCTGAGCTTCGCGGCCGGCGTGCCGCTCGGCGTGATCATGGCCTGCCACGTGGTGGGCGGGGCGGGGTGGGCGTTCTGGTCGGTGATGTGGGCGACGAGCGTGCAGACGCTGGTGCCGGCCGAGGCGCTGAACCGGGTCAGCGCGTACGAGATCGGCGGCTCGACCATGTCGCTGCCGATCGGCCAGGCGCTGGCCGGGCCGGTCGCCGCCCTGGTGGGCTCCCGCGAGGTGCTGGGCTTCTCCGCGCTGGTCACGGTCGCCGGCTGCCTGGCGCTGCTGACCTTGCGGCCGGTGCGGCAGATCACCGTAAGGCCGCCGGAAGAGGACCGTAAGGCCGCTCCCGCATCGTAGAGGCATGACAACGACGCAGACCGCGCAGTACGAGATCGTCCGCACCTTCGACGCCCCCCGCGAGGACGTCTACGCCGCCTGGACCCAGCCCGAGCGCTTCTCCCGCTGGTTCGGCCCCCGCATGCTGGCCACGCCGGTCGGCCGGATCACCCTCGACGCCCGTCCCGGCGGCCGGTGGCGCGCGACGCTCGTCGGCGAGGAGGGGTTCGAGGCGACGCTGGAGGGCTCCTACCGCGAGGTGCAGGAACCCGCCCGGCTGGTGTTCACCACCGGCGACCCCGACAACCCCGGCGACGGCCCGGCCTCGGTCGTGACGCTCGACCTGCTCGACCGGGACGGCGGCACCGAGATGCGCTTCCACCAGTTCGGCGTCAACACCGACCAGGAGCACGCCGAGCAGGCCAGGGCAGGCTGGGACGAGTTCTTCGACCGCCTGGCCGAGCATGTCGCCCGCTGATCCCGAGCGCGTGCCGACCCTCAGAACAGGCCGAGGGCGTCGTCCAGCTTGTACGTGCCGCCCCGCTCGTACGCCGCGGCGAAGGCGCGCTCACCGAGCGCGTCCCGGACCCTGGCCGTGACCCGCTGCTCCGCCTCGCGTTCGGCGGCGTTGGCCGGGGTCTGGATCTGCTCGCGGACCGCGGCGGCCAGCCCCAGCAGCACCGCCGCCCGCTCGGTCGGCCCGGCCGCCGACGCCGCGCCCGCGACGCACGCCGCCGCCGTGCGCGGGTCGCCGACCCTGACCGCCGCGGCCAGCGCCTCCCGGTGCAGCTCCAGGGCCGCGGCCGGGTCGCCGCGCAGCTCGGTGACGTGGCCCAGCTCGACCAGCAGGTCCGGCAGATGCAGCGGCGGCTCGACGGCGGGGTCGCGCGGCAGGCCCGCCAGCAGGTGGTGCAGGTGCGACTCGGCCAGGTCGAGCAGCCCGGCGCGGCGCGCGGCGAAGGCCAGGCCCATCTCGGCCATGGTCTCGCCCATCTTGTAGCCCTGGCCGAGCGCCAGCTTCATCGCCCGTCCGCACAGCTCCATGGCCTGGTCGTAGGCGCCGTCGTGCAGGGCCGTCCAGCCCAGCCAGGCGATGCGCCCGGCCACCTCGGGCCACAGGCCGAGCTCCTCGGCCATGCGCAGCCCCTCGGCGAACAGCCGGCGCGCCCGCTCGTGGTCGCCGGCCATCTCAGCCGCGCCCGCCAGCCATTCGGTGGCCTGCAACATGCCCCAGCGGTCGCCCAGCTCGCCGAACAGCCGCGCGCTCTCCCCCGCGTCGCGCTCCAGCGCCTCGGTGTCGCGCATGGTGAACGCGTCCCGCGCCCGCCTGGCCAGCGCGACGGCGACGCCCCACGTGTCGCCGAGGGCGCGGCAGGCGGCCAGCGCCCGTCCGGTCAGCTCCTGGCCGGTGACCATGTCGGGCACGCTCATGCCGGCGAACAGCTCGGCCCTGGCCCGCTCGCCCGGGTCGGCGACCCGCTCCAGCAGCGGCTCCCACGCGACCTGCTCGCCCAGCAGGAGCGCGAACCCGGCATGCCAGGCCGCCGCCCGGTGCCTGGCCGGGCCGTCCGGCCCCGCGACGGCCAGCGCCGCGCCCAGCGAGCGCCTGCCCTCGGCCAGCCGGCCGCGCAGGAACCAGTACCAGGCCAGCGCGTTGACCAGGCGCGCGGCGGTGTCGGCGGCCCCCTCGGCGATCGCGGTGTCCAGCGCGGCCCGCATGTTGGCCGACTCGGCGTCCAGGCGCAGCAGGCGGTCCCGCTGCTCGCCGCCGTACAGGCCGGGTTCGGCCGCCACGGCCAGCTCCAGGTAGTGGCGCAGGTGGGCGCGGCGCACGTCGGCCAGCTCGCCGGCCTCGGCCAGGCGGCCCACGCAGTACTCCGACACCGACTCCAGCAGCCGGTACCTGACGCCCGTCGTGCTCTCGGCGACCACCACGAGCGAGCGGTCGACCAGCCGGGCCAGCAGGTCGAGCACATCGAGCCCCGGCTCGGCGCACACCGCCTCGGCCGACTCCAGGGTGCAGCCGTCGGCGTGCACGGCCAGGCGGCGCAGCACCACCCGTTCCTCGTCCGACAGCAGGTCCCAGCTCCAGTCGATCACGGCGGTGAGCGTCTGCTGCCTGGCGGGCGCGCCCCTTCGTCCGGACGCCAGCAGCCTGAACCGGTCGTCCAGCCGGTCCACCACCCCCTGGACGCCCAGCGCCCGCACCCGCGTCGCGGCCAGCTCCAGGGCCAGCGGGATGCCGTCGAGCCGCCGGCAGAGCTGGGCCACCGCCTGCGCGTTGCCCGCCTCCAGGGCGAACCCGCGGGCCGAGGCGGCGGCCCTGGCGACGAACAGCCGGACGGCGTCCGAACGGGCCATCTCCGCCAGGTCCGTGCCCGCCGGCAGGTCGAGCGGCGGGACGCTCCACAACACCTCGCCGTCCACGCCGAGCGGCTCCCGGCTGGTGGCCAGGACGGTCAGGCCAGGCGCCGCGGCCAGCAGCCCGTCGACCACGTCGGCGACCTGCTCGACCACGTGCTCGCAGTTGTCCAGCACGAGCAGCACGCGCCTCGGCCGCAACGCCGCGGCCAGCCGCTCGCGCACGTCGCCGCCCGACGGGTCCTCCCGGATGTCCAGGGCGGCCATGATCGCCTCGGCGGGCGAGTGGGTGGCGCCGTCGAGCGCGACCAGCCAGGCGCCGTCGGCGAAGCCGTCCAGCAGCCGGTGCGCCGCCTCCAGCGCCAGCCTGGTCTTGCCGACGCCGCCGGTGCCGGTCAGCGTCACCAGCCGCTCGGCGGTGACCAGCGAGCAGACCTCGGTCAGCGCCCCGTCCCTGCCGACGAGCTTGCTGACGGACGCGGGCAGGTTCGTGGTGGGCCGCTCGGCGGGCAGGCTCAGCGCCGGGTCCTGGGCCAGGATCGCCTGGTGCAGCGCGACCAGCTCGGGGCCGGGGTCGAGGCCCAGCTCGTCGGCCAGGCGCTCGCGCAGCTCGGCGAAGCTCGCCAGGGCGTCGCTCTGCCGTCCGGCCCGGTACAGGGCGCGCATGTGCACGGCGCGCAGCCGCTCGCGCAGCGGATGCCGGGCCACCAGGTCGCCCAGCTCGCCCACGAGCAGCCCGTGCTCGCCCAGTTCGAGCCGGGCCTCGGCGCGCTGCTCCAGCGCCGTGAGCCGCTGCTCCTCCAGCCGGACGATCGCCGACCTGGTGTACTCCTCGTCGGCGAAGTCGGCGTACGCCGCCCCCCGCCACAGCGCCAGGGCGTCGGCCAGCAGCCCCGCCCTGGTCCGCGGGCTGTCGGCGGCCTCGGCGCGGGCCAGCAGGCCAGCGAAGCGGTCCGCGTCGAGCGCGCCGGGATCGGTGCGCAGCAGGTAGCCGGGCGCCCGCGAGACCACCAGGTTCTTGCCGCCCGGCTCGGCGTCCTCCAGCGCCTTGCGCAACTGGGACACCCGCACCTGGAGCGCGCCCGCCGGGTTGCCCGGCGGCTCCTCGCCCCACAGGTCCTCCACCAGCCGGTCGGCCGAGACCGGATGGCCCTCGTGGACGAGCAGGTCGGCGAGCAGCGCCCGGACCTTGAGCCCGGGGATCGTCACGGGCTCGCCCGCGTCGGTCCACACGGCCAGCGAGCCCAACACCCCAAAACGCATGTCCGTCACCTTATGCGCCGCCGTAAGCCCACGAGAAGCGCACCGGAAGCGCCCTCCGGCACCGTGAAGGCAACGAAAGGGGAAACGACATGAAGACCGGCACCCTCGCTGGACGGCGTGAATGGACGGGCCTCGCGGTCCTCGCCTCGGTGGCCCTGCTGCTCTCCATCGACCTGAGCGTGCTCTACCTGGCGCTGCCGCACCTGAGCGCCGGACTCGGCGCCTCCGCGCCGCAGCAGCTGTGGATCCTGGACATCTACTCGTTCATGCTGGCCGGGTTCCTGGTGACGATGGGGACGCTGGGCGACCGGATCGGGCGGCGCAGGCTGCTGCTGATCGGCTCGGTGGCCTTCGCCGCGGCCTCGGTGGCCGCCGCGTACTCGGTGAACGCGGAGATGCTCATCGTGTCCCGGGCGCTGCTCGGCGTCTCGGGGGCGACGCTGCTGCCGTCGTCGCTGGCGCTGATCCGCACGATGTTCACCGACGGCCGGCAGATGGGCACCGCGATCGGCCTCTGGTACGGCTGCTTCATGCTCGGCATGGCGGTCGGCCCGCTGGTGGGCGGGCTGCTGCTGGAGCACTTCTGGTGGGGGTCGGCGTTCCTGATGGGCGTGCCGTTCATGGCGGCCGTGCTGGTCGCCGGACGGCTGCTGCTCCCCGAGTACCGCGACCCGCACGCCGGCCGCCTCGACCCGGCCAGCGTGGCCCTGTCCCTGGCGACCATCCTGCCGGTCGTCTACGGGCTCAAGGAGGTCGCGCGCGGCGGCTGGCAGCCCGTCCCCCTGCTCGCGGTGGCCGCCGGGACGGCCTTCGGCGTGGTGTTCGTCAGGCGGCAGCGCGAGCTCCCCAACCCGCTGCTGGACCTGCGGCTGTTCGGCAACCGCGCGTTCGCGGCGACGCTGGGGATCATGTCGCTCGGCGGGATCGTCATGGCCGGGACCACGCTCATGACCACCCAGTACCTGCAGACCGTGGAGTCGTTGTCGCCGCTGGGCGCCGGGCTGTGGCTGGTGCCGCAGAACGTGGCGATGATCGTGGCCCTGTCGGTCGCGCCGCGGCTCGCCGCCCGGATCGGCACCGCGTACGTGATGGCCGCCGGGCTCGCGCTGGGCGCCGTCGGGCTGTTCCTGCACACCCAGGTCCCCAGCGTGGGCGGGACCGGGCTGGTCGTCACCGGGCTGGTCCTGGCCTCGGCGGGCATCGCGCTGCCGATGGGCGCGGGCAACAGCGTGATCATGACGGCCGCGCCCGCCGAGAAGGCCGGGTCGGCGGCGGCGCTGACCGAGACGAGCGGCGAGTTCGGGGTGGCGGTCGGGGTGGCCGCGCTCGGCAGCCTGGGCACGGCCGTCTACCGCGGGCGGCTCCCCGAGCACCTGCCGGTGGAGGCGGTGCGGGAGAGCATCAGCGCGGCGGTGACCGCCGCCAAGGACCTGCCCGGCCTGCTGGAGATGGCGCGGGCGGCGTTCACGGCGGGGCTGAACACGGTGGGGGCGGTGAGCGCGGTGGTCTTCGCGGGCCTGGCCGTCTTCGCCCTCCTCACCCTCCGCCACCACCGCCCCACGCCCTGACCCCTTCGTGCCCTCTCGCCCTCTCACCTCTTCGTCCCCACGCCCTCCCGCCCTCTTCGCCCCTTGACCGCCGGCCCAGCCGGCGGTCCTTCGCCGTCCCCGGGTCTCTCGGGACATGCCGTTCGTACGCCCGGTCAACCGGACCGGGCCGGCCGTTCGTGCGCCGGGTCAGCCGGACGGCGGCGCCTTCCGGGCATGCCGTTCGTACGCCGGGTCAGCCGGACGGCGGCGCTTTTCTGGCCGAGCCGCGGTAGCCGGCCGCGTCGTAGCGGCGTTCGTTGTCGGCCAGCTTGGCGGTCGCCGCCGCCACCAGATCGACCCCCAGGACGTCGGCCAGCCGGACCAGGTACAGGGTCACGTCGCCGAGCTCGGCGCGGATGCGGGCGAGCGTGTCGGGGTCGGGGTTCGCGGACTCCTCGGCGGTCAGCCACTGGAACTCCGCTACCAGCTCGCCCGCCTCCCCCGCCAGCGCCATCGCCAGGTTCTTCGGCGTGTGGAACCTCTCCCAGTCGCGGGCCCGCGCGAACTCCCGCAGCCGTACGGCCAGCCCTTCCAGCTCCTCGCTCACGCCACCCGACCCTACTGGCCCACCGGCCGATTCATCACGACCGGTGATGACAGTCCGGGCGAACCCCGTCTGGTTCCCCGGCCGCTTCCGCCATCGACCGGCTTCCGTGTCCTCCCACTCCAACGGCCCGGTCCTGGCCCCGGCGCCCCCGGGTACGACGACGAGACGGCCCGCGTCGGGGCCGGGCTGCGCTGGGGCCAGGTCATCGACGCCGCCGCCGGACCCGGCCTCGCCCTCTGACGGGCACTGCCAGGCCCCCAAAGCCCGTTTGACGCCCTCTGACGAACGAAACGCGCGCCAGACGGCTCCAAATGGGTATGGTGATCCCGACAAGGGAGACACCGTGCTTCTCAACTTCCGGTTGGCCAACGTCCTGTCGTTCCGTGACGACCAGCGTCTCTCGCTGATCGCGACGGAGCTGAACGACGGCACCGCCCGCCCCATCCCGGTCCGGGAGGGAGGGCGGCCCCTGTCCGTGCTCCCGGTCCTGGGGATCTACGGAGCAAACGCCTCGGGAAAGACCAACACGCTCGCCGGTCTGCGGCTGATGCGGCAGGCCGTGCTGCACTCGGTGGCGTGGATCAGCGAGGAGAAGCCGACTCGCCGGATCCCCTTCGCGCTCGACCCGGGCTGCGCGGACGAAACCTCCTTCGTCGAGATCGACCTCGAACTGGCGGGTGTCCGCTACACCTACGGATTCGAGCTGGACGACGAACGCGTCCACGCCGAATGGCTGCACGCCTATCCCAAGGGGCGACGTCAGGTCTGGTTCGACCGCGACGGCGACGACATCCGCTTCGCCGGGGAAGGGCTGCGCGGCGAGAAGCAGGACCTTGCGCGGAAGACCCGCCCGGACTCCCTCTTCCTCACGGTGGCCGCCGAGTGGAACAACGAGCAACTGCTGCCGGTGTTCGAGTGGTTCCGCGACAATCTGTGGCTGATCAGCCCCGAACAGGACCTGCCCCAGCGCCAGGAGTTCACCAAGGCCAGGGCTCTTGCGGACGAACGGTTCAGGGATCAGGTCGGCCGCCTCCTGACCCGGGCCGACCTCGGCATCGTCGGCTTCGACAACGACGCCCTGGCGCGCGGCGACGTCCGGCTGCTCCACCGCGCGGGTGATCACACGGCCTCTCTGGACTTCGCGCACGAGTCCATGGGCACGCGCGCCTGGTTCGCGATGCTGGGGCCCCTGCTGGAGGCGTTCCAGCACGGCACCACCGTGCTCGTGGACGAACTGGACGCCAGCCTGCACCCCGCACTCGCGGCCGAGGTGATCAGGATGTTCGAGGACCCCGAGGTCAACGCCCGAGGGGCGCAGATGGTGTTCACGACGCACGACGCGTCGCTGCTGCGTCCGCTCGCGGGCGGGGAGCGGATCCTGGACCGTGACGTGGTCTGGATGGCGGAGAAGGACCCCAGGGGCTCGACGGAGCTGTATCCGCTGTCGAGCCTGCGTCCACCACCCCGTCCGAACGAGAACCTCGAACGCGGCTGGCTGCTCGGCCGCTTCGGCGGCGTGCCACGGGTCGCCCCCGGCGAGCTGGCACGCGAGGCGGGAGAGGCACTCGCATGAGCCCCGACAAGGTCAGGAAGAAGCGCCAACGCGGCTCCAGCCTGACGGCCCAGCCGCCGCCCCGCGCCGCCAATCGCATCTTCTACGCCGTCGCCGAGGGCGCGGTGACCGAGTACGACTACCTCACGATGCTGCAGAACGCGTTCTCCCGGCAGTGCTCGTTCCGCATCGACATGCCGAAGTACCGGCCCGACGACATGAAGCCGTGGAAGGTCGCCCAGCGCGCCCTGACCGTCGCCAAGGAAGACGCTCTTCGACCGGACAACGAGCAGTACGCGGAAATCTGGGCACTCTTCGACCGCGACCAGCACGGTGACCTGGACGACGCCCTGAGCGCGCTCAAGGAGCACTCCAAGATCAGGGTGGCCCTGTCCCATCCGTCCTTCGATTTCTGGCTCTACCTGCACTACGGCCTCTACGACCAACCGCAGGACGGCCGTAACCACCAGGTCCACCAGTTGTTGTCGCAGCGGCCCGGCTTCGCGGGTTTCGGGGCGAGGGACAAGAGGATCACCAAGGCCCGCGCCGACCACCTCATGCCACGCCTCAAGACCGCGTTCGACAACGCGCGGAGCTTGGACAGGCGCTGCGCCTCGGGCAGGTGCTCCCATCCGCGGGGCTCCGAACCGCGTTGCGACCTCCTCGACCAGGACCCGTCCAGCGGCATGTGGCGCCTTCTGGAAAGCCTCGGCATCCCGCCATTCCTCTGAGGCGGCCGGAGCGACAGGCTCGGCGAGCGAGCACCGAAGTGCCGCACATGCGACCAGGGCTGTCGAGCGGCGGACGCGAAGAGGTCTCGCAGGTCAAGGGCGAGGCGCCAAGGTGCCGGAGGCGCGGGGGTGCGCCGGAGGCGCCGGAGGAAGGGCGCCTGAGCCCGGAGGGCGAAGACCCTTGGAGCGCACCTCACTCCACGGCGGCCGTGCTTTCGCGGACGATCAGTTCCGTGGCCAGTTCCACCCGTTTCGTCTCCGGCACCTCGCCCTTCCCCATCCCCAGCACCGTACGGGTGGCCAGCGCCGCCATCTCCTGCAACGGCTGGCGCACGGTCGTCAGCGGCGGCCAGGCCGACTTCGACAGCGGCAGGTCGTCGAACCCCACGACGCTCAGGTCCTCCGGGACGCGCAACCCCCGCTGCCGGGCGGCCTCGAACACGCCGAACGCCATCAGGTCGCACCCGGCGAAGATGGCCGTGGGCGGCTCGTCCAGTGACAGGAGTTCGTGGCCCTGGTCGTGGCCGGAGTCGACGAGGAAGGTGCCGCGCCGGACGAGTTCGGGGGCGAGCGGCACGCCGGCCGTCTCCAGTGCGGCCCGGTAGCCGTCGACGCGGGCCTGGCTGCACAGCATGTCGGCGGGGCCGCTGATCATGCCGATCCGGCGGTGGCCGAGTTCGAGCAGGTGGCGGGTGGCGGCCAGGCCGCCGTTCCAGTTGGTGGCGCCGACCGAGACGATGCCGGGGGCCGGCTCGCCCTCGGGGTCGACCACCACGAACGGCAGCGACCGCGCGCTGAGCTGGGCCTGCACGCCGGTGGACAGGCGTGAGGCGACGATCACCACGCCGTCGGTGCGGCGGGCGGCCAGGCGTTCGAGCCAGTCGCGGCCGGGACCGGCGTGGGTGTGCAGCACCGAGATGACGACGCTGGCCCCGGCCTCGTGGGCCGCGCTCTCCGCGCCGCGCACGATCTCCATGGCCCATGGCGACTCGATCTCGGCGAACACCAGGTCGATCAGGCCGGCGGGGGTGTCGTCCTGGCTGACGCGCCGCTGGTAGCCGTGTTCCTGGAGCAGCCGTTCGACCTTGTGACGGGTCGCCGGCGCCACCTCGGGCCGGCCGTTGATGACTTTGGAGACCGTGGGGATGGAGACCCCGGCCTCTTCTGCGATCAGTGCGATCGTCACGCGCCTCTTAGCTGACACGTTCGGGAGTGTATCCGAAAGTTTCGGACTGGGATCGCTCCCAAAACAGCTATTGACGCCCTGCGCAGCACGTACCTATGCTCCGACCAACGAAATTATCGGGGGCTATACGAAACTTTCATACCGCTCGTGCCCGATGAAGGGACCCCTGGATGAAACGCGGTCTGATCCTCATGGCCACCGCCGTGCTCGTCGCCGGATGCGGCAGCGGCGGGAGTGGCGAGAGCGGCGGGCAGCCCGGCGCCTCGCAGCCCGGCCAGAAGCCCGCCAAGGTGACGCTGGAATGGTGGCACCTGTCCACCGCCGAACCGCTGAAGTCCCTGTGGGCGCAGCGGGCCAAGGACTTCGAGGCCGCGCACCCCGACGTCACCATCAAGGCGACGGTCCTGGAGAACGACGCCTACAAGGCCAAGCTGACCACGATCACCCAGTCGGGCAAGGCCCCCGACGTCTTCGTCACGTGGGGCGGCGGCGTGCTCAAGCAGCAGATCGACGCCGGCCTGGTCAAGGACCTCTCCGCCGACGTCGCGCCCGTGCTGGGCACGTTCACCCCCGCGGCGCTGAGCGCGTACCAGTTCGACGGCAAGACGTACGGGCTGCCGACGGACATCGGGCTGGTCGGCTTCTGGTACAACAAGAAACTCTTCGCCAAGGCCGGCATCTCGGCCCCGCCCGCCACCTGGGCGGAGTTCCTCGACGACGTCAAGAAGCTGAAGGCGTCCGGCACCACCCCGATCGCGCTGGCCGGCAAGGAGAAGTGGCCGGGCCACTACTACTGGGCCTATCTGGCGATGCGCATCGCCGGCCTGCCCGCGCTCACGCAGGCGGGCGTGGACCACGACTTCACCAAGCCCGACTTCGTGGCCGCCGGACAGCAGGTCAAGGCGCTGGCCGAGCTCCAGCCGTTCCAGAAGGGCTTCCTCGGCGCGGGGTACGGCACCCCTGACGGGCAGGCGGCCACGGTCTCCAACGGCAAGGCCGCCATGGAGCTGATGGGCCAGTGGGCGCCGGCCGTGCAGAAGGACTCCGGCAAGGGCCTCGGCGACGACCTGGGCTTCTTCCCCTTCCCCGCGGTCGAGGGCGGCAAGGGCTCGATCGGCGACGCCTTCGGCGGCGGCAACGGCCTGTCGGTGGGCGCGGACGCGCCCCCGCAGGCCGTGGAGTTCGTGAAGTTCATGACGCAGATGGACCAGCACACCAAGGCCGTGGCGGCGGGCGGCGTGCTGCCGGTGCTCAAGGGCGAGGAGAGCGCGGTCAAGGACGCCAACCTCAAGCAGGTCGCGACCCTGCTGGCCGGGGCCTCCGGCTACCAGCTCTACCTGGACCAGGCCTACCCGCCGGCCGTCGGCCAGCAGGTCAACGACAGCGTGGCCGAGCTGATCGCCGGGACCAAGACGCCGGAGCAGATCGGCCAGGACATCAGCGAAGTGGCCAAGAGCGAATGACGACGCTGACCCGAGGGCCGGCGGCGGTCGCGCCGCCGGCCCCCGCCCCGCCGGGCCGGCGGCGCGGGCGCGCGGTGACGATCGCGCTGTTCCTGCTGCCCGCGCTGGTGCTCTTCGTCCTGCTGGTGGTGGCGCCGATCCTGGTCGCGGTCTACGCCAGCGCGTTCAAGTGGAACGGGTTCGGCGGGCTGCCCACCGAGTTCGTCGGGCCGGACAACTTCACCAGGCTGCTGTCGTCCGGCATCTTCGCCACCGACCTGTGGCACCTGGTGGTCCTGGTGCTGTTGTCGGTGCTGGTCCAGCTGCCGTTCTCGCTGGCCGTGGCGATGCTGCTGAACCAGCGCATCCGGGGGCGGGCGGTCTACCGGCTGGTGTTCTTCGCCCCGTACGTGCTGTCCGAGGTGATCACCGGCGTGCTGTTCTCGCTGATCCTCGCGCCGGACGGCGGGATGGCGAACCAGCTGCTGTCGGTGTTCGGGCTGGAGTCGGAGTTCCTGGCCGATCCGGACACCGTGATGCCCGCGCTCTTCCTGGTCATGACGTGGAAGTACTTCGGCTTCCACATGATGATCTACCTGGCCGGACGGCAGGGCATCCCGAACGAGCTGATCGAGGCCGCGCAGATCGACGGCGCGACGGCCTGGGAGACGTTCCGGCACATCACGCTGCCGCTGCTCGGGCCGACGATCAGGATCAGCGTGTTCCTGTCGGTCATCTACACCATCCAGCTGTTCGACCTGGTCTGGATCCTCACCGGCGGCGGCCCGTCGCACTCCTCGGAGACGATGGCCGTCACCATGATGGAGTTCGGCTTCAAGCGCTCCCAGGTGGGTTACGCCAACGCGATCAGCGTCGTGATGTTCGCGCTCAGCCTCGTCTTCGCCCTCGTCTACCAGCGCGTGGTGCTGCGCCGGGACCTGGCGGGCGCGACGACGTCCATGGGAGGCCGCCGATGAACCACGGAAGGCCGCCCGCGCGGCGGCGCCGTCCCACCCTGCCCCTGCACGTGATCGCCTGGATCGTCGGCGCGTTCATCCTGGCGCCGATCGTGTACGCGCTGCTCGGCGGGTTCAAGAGCAACAGCCAGCTCTCGGGCAACCCCTTCGGCCTGCCCGATCCCTGGGTCACCGCGAACTACACCGACGTGCTCGGCTCGGGGTCGTTCTGGCGGCAGGTGTGGAACAGCACGTTCATCGCGGTCGCCACGACCGTGGTGATGGTGGGGCTGGCGGCGCTGGCCGCGTTCGTCTTCGCCAGGTTCGCCTTCCGCGGCAGGGAGGCGCTGTTCACGCTGTTCACCGCGGGGCTGATGTTCCCGTTCGCGGTGGCCATCCTGCCGATCTTCGTGCTGCTGCGCACGTTCGGGCTGCTGGACGACCCGCTCGGCGTCATCCTGACGCAGGCCGCCTTCGGACTGCCGCTGACGATCATCATCCTGCGGGGGTTCTTCCGGAGCATCCCGGGCGAGATCGAGGAGGCCGCGATCATCGACGGCTGCTCGCCGTTCGGGTTCTTCTGGCGGATCCTGCTGCCGATGGCCCGCCCGGCCATGGCGACGGTCTCCGTGCTGGCCGTCGTGGGGAGCTGGAACAACTTCATGCTGCCCCTGGTGGTCTTCAGCGACGAGTCGAGCTGGACGTTGCCGCTCGGCATCCAGCAGTTCCAGGGCCAGTACGCCACCGACACCGCCCGCGTCCTCGCCTACCTGATCCTGGCCATGGTGCCGGCGCTCGGGTTCTACGCCATCGCTGAACGTCACCTGGTCGGTGGGCTCACCGCGGGTGCGACGAAAGGGTGAACATGCTCCACGTCTCAGGAAGCCGGCTCCTCACCCCCGAAGGCACGCCCGTCCGGCTCAGGGGGGTGGGCCTCGGGGGCTGGATGAACATGGAGAACTTCGTCACCGGCTATCCCGCGAACGAGACCTCGATGCGCGCGGCCGTGGCCGGCGTGCTGGGCGAGGAGCGGGCCGAGCTCTTCTTCGACCGGCTGCTCACCTCGTTCTTCACCGGGAGCGACGCCGGGCTGCTGGCCGGGCTCGGCATGAACTGCGTGCGCATCCCGGTCAACTACCACCACTGGGAGTCCGACGACCGGCCCATGGAGATCGACCCGAGGGGCTTCCGGCACCTCGACCGGGTGATCGGCCTGCTGGCCGAGCGCGGCCTCTACAGCGTGATCGACCTGCACGCCCTGCCTGGCTCCCAGAACCAGCACTGGCACAGCGACAACCCCACGCACGTGGCGGCGTTCTGGCAGCACCGGCACTTCCAGGACCGGGCCGTGCACCTGTGGGAGGCGCTGGCCGACCACTACCGCGGGCATCCGTGGGTGGCCGGGTACAACGTGGTGAACGAGCCGGGCGACGTCTCGGGCAAGGTGGTCGGCCCGTTCTACGACCGGCTGGTCAAGGCCGTACGGGCCGCCGACCCGGATCACATCCTGTTCCTGGACGGCAACACCTACGCCACCGACTTCTCGATGTTCCGGGAGATGTACGAGAACACGGTGTTCGTCATGCACGACTACGCCCTGGCCGGGTTCGCCCACGGCGGCCCGTACCCGGGGCTGACCAGGGGCGAGTGGTGCGACCGCGGGCAGCTGGAGGAGACCTTCGCCCGGCGGTCCCGGTTCCAGCGCGAGACCGGCACGCCGTTGTGGGTGGGCGAGTTCGGCCCGGTCTACACCGGCGACCCGGACCGGGACGCCCAGCGCTACCAGGTCCTGCGCGACCAGCTCGACATCTACGACGCCCACGACGCGGGCTGGTCGCTCTGGACGTACAAGGACGTGGGCCTCCAGGGGCTGGTGCACGCGTCGGGGGCGTACCTGGACCGGTTCGGCGCGTTCATCGGCAAGAAGCGGCGGCTCGGCGCGGACCGGTGGGGCTCGACCATGGAGGAGTGCGCCGACGTGCTGGCCCCGCTGCACCGGCTGGTCGAGACCGAGTTCCCGGACTGGGCGCCCTACCCCTGGGGCGCCCGCTACCAGACCGACGACCTGATCAGGCACATCCTGCTCGCCCAGGCCCTGCTGCCCGAGTACGCCGGGCTGTTCAGGGGGCTCGGCGACGACGAGCTGCTGGCCCTGGCCGACTCGTTCACGCTGGAGCAGTGCGTACGGCGGGAGCCGCTGCTCGACCTGCTGGCCGGCAACCTCACCGGGTAACAAACCGCTCATACAGTCGGGTGCGTCACACCACCGGGCAAACTATCGCCATCACTGCTTGCGCTAGGTATGCTTCGGCTGCCCTAATTTAGGTAAGCCTTTCCTCAGCCAGCAGGAGTGACGGTGTTCGCCAGCTACCTCATCGGACTGCGCGAGGGACTGGAGGCGACGCTCGTCGTCTCCGTCCTCATCGCCTTCCTCGTCAAGAGCGACAGGAAGGACAAGCTTCCCCAGGTCTGGACGGGCGTCGCCGCGGCGGTCGCGCTGTCCGTCGGCTTCGGCGCGCTGCTCACCTTCACCGCCGCCAATCTCGGGCACATGGGCCAGGAGCTGTTCGACGCGATCACCTCGCTGCTCGCCGTCGCGTTCGTCACCTGGATGATCTTCTGGATGCGGCGCACCGCCCGCGCGCTCTCCGGCGAGCTGCGGGGCAAGCTCTCCGACGCGCTGCAGATGGGCTCGCTCGCGGTGGTCGTGATGGCCTTCCTGGCCGTGGCCCGCGAGGGGCTTGAGACGGCGTTGCTGTTCTTCGCCGCCGTCCAGGGCGCGACCGCCACCATGGACCCCCTGCTCGGCATCGCGCTCGGCCTGCTCACCTCGATGGTCATCGGCTGGGGGCTGTACAAGAGCGCGCTGAAGATCAACCTCACCAAGTTCTTCACCTGGACGGGCCTGCTGCTCATCCTGGTCGCCGCCGGCATCTTCAAGTACGGCGTGCACGACCTCCAGGAAGCCAACATCCTGCCCGGCCTGAGCTCCTACGCCTTCGACATCAGCGCCGTCCTGCCCGCCGATTCCTGGTACGGCGCGCTGCTTTCCGGCATGCTCAACATCACGCCGCAGCCGAGCATCGTCGAGGCCGTGGCCTGGATCGTCTACCTCGTGCCCACTCTCTTCCTCTTCCTGCTGCCACAGCGGGTGAAGACCACTCCCGCCTCCCCCGCACCCGCGGCCTGAACAGGAGCATCATGCGTACCGCCATCAGCCTGTCCTTCGGCGCGCTCGCCCTCGCGGGCCTGACCGCGTGCGGCTCGGGCACCCCCACGGAGACCGCCAAGGGTCCGGCCGCCGCGCCCGGCAAGATCACCGTGGCCGCGTCCGACACCGAGTGCAAGGTCGCGGTCGCCGAGGTCGCGGCGGGCACGAGCACGTTCACGATCACCAACGGCGGCTCCAAGGTGACCGAGTTCTACGTGTACGCCCCCGGTGACCGGGTGATGGCCGAGGTCGAGAACATCGTGCCCGGCCTGACCAGGGAGCTGGTCGCCGAGCTGCCGGCCGGCGCGTACGAGGCCGTCTGCAAGCCCGGCATGGCGGGCAAGGGCATCCGCAACGCGCTGAAGGTGACCGGCGAGCACAAGGCGCTCACCTCCGACGCCCAGCTCGCCGACGCCGTCGCCAGCTACAAGCGCTACATCAAGTCGCAGAGCGACACGCTGCTGGTCAAGACGCAGGAGTTCGTGGACGCGGTCAAGGGCGGCGACATCGACAAGGCCAAGGAGCTGTACCCGGTCGCGCGGACGTACTGGGAGCGCATCGAGCCGGTCGCGGAGATCTTCGGCGACCTCGACCCGGCCATCGACGCCCGCGAGGCCGACCTGGCCGACGGCGAGGAGTGGACCGGTTTCCACCGGATCGAGAAGGATCTGTGGATCAAGAAGGACATCAGCAAGGACGGCCCGGTCGCCGACAAGCTGATCGCCGACGTCAAGACCATCGTCCAGAAGTCCAACTCCGCCGAGCTGACCCCGCTCAACCTGGCCAACGGCGCCAAGGGACTGCTCGACGAGGTGGCCTCCGGGAAGATCACCGGCGAGGAGGACATCTGGTCGCACACCGACCTGTGGGACTTCGACGCCAACCTCCAGGGCTCCAAGGCCGCCGTGCAGTCGCTGCGCCCGGTGCTGGAGCAGCGCTCCCCCGACCTGGTCAAGACGCTGGACGAGAAGTTCGCCGCCGCGGAGGCCGCCCTGGGCGCGCACCGGAAGGGCGACGGCTGGAAGCTGCACGACGAGCTGTCCAAGGCCGAGCTGAAGGCGCTGTCCGACGCGATCAACGCGCTGGCCGAGCCGATCAGTAAGATCGCACCGGTCATCGCCAAGTAACGGGAGGTGGGGGCGTTGTCGCAGGCCGGCGGGCGGATGAGCCGCCGCAAGCTGTTCGGGCTGGGCGCCGCGGGCGCGGCCGTGCTCGGGGCGGGGGCGGTGACGACCAGGTCGCTGCTGGAGGAGCCGCCGGTCGCGCACGCCGCCTCGACGTCCGATCCGTTCCCGTTCTACGGGCAGCACCAGGCGGGCGTCGTCACGCCCGCCCAGGACCGGCTGCACTTCGTCGCCTTCGACGTCATCACCGACAAGAAGGCCGAGCTGGTCGATCTGCTCCAGGAGTGGACGGCCGCGGCGGCCCGGCTGACGCAGGGCAAGGAGGCCGGGGCGTTCGGCGCGGTGGGCGGGGCGGCCGAGGCGGCGCCCGACGACACCGGCGAGGCCCTCGGGCTGCCCGCCTCGGGGCTGACGCTGACGATCGGGTTCGGGCCGTCGCTGTTCGACGACCGGTTCGGGCTGGCGGGCAGACGACCGGCCGCGCTGGCCGACCTGCCGAAGTTCCCCGGCGAACAGCTCATCCCGGAGATCTCGGGCGGGGACATCTGCGTCCAGGCGTGCGCGCACGACCCTCAGGTGGCCGTGCACGCCATCCGCAACCTGGCCAGGATCGGCTTCGGCAAGGTCTCGGTGCGCTGGTCGCAGCTCGGTTTCGGCCGTACGTCGTCCACGTCGCGGGCCCAGGCCACGCCGCGCAACCTCCTGGGCTTCAAGGACGGCACCAACAACATGAAGCTGGAGGACGCCGACCTGCTGCGCGACCACCTGTGGGCGAGCGCCTCGGACGGCCCCGCCTGGATGGCGGGCGGCACGTACATGGTCACCAGGAAGATCCGCATGACGATCGAGACCTGGGACCGCGCCTCGCTCGCCGAGCAGGAGCAGATCTTCGGCCGGGACAAGGGCGAGGGCGCGCCGCTGGGCAGGAAGGCCGAGTTCGACCCCGTGGACTTCGCCGCCAAGGGCCCCGACGGGCAGCCGCTGATCAAGGACGACTCGCACGTCAAGCTGGCGCACCCGAGCAACAACGGCAACGCCCACCTGCTGCGCCGCGGCTACAACTTCGTCGACGGCTCCGACGGCCTCGGCCGCCTGGACGCCGGGCTGTTCTTCATCGCCTACCAGCGCGACCCGCGCAGGCAGTTCGTGCCCGTGCAGATGAACCTGGCCCGGCACGACGCGCTCAACGAGTACATCAAGCACGTCTCCAGCGGCCTGTTCGCCTGCCCGCCCGGCGTCCAGGACGCGGGCGACTACTGGGGCCGCACCCTGTTCGCCTGACCCTGCTCGGCGCGGCGCATCCGGTCGCGCCGTCAGCGGTGGCGGGCGCGCGAGGCCTGGGCGTGGGCGCGGTTGGCGCAGCGGGTCGAGCAGAACTGCCGCCTGCCCGGCCGGCTGCGGTCGACGAAGGCGTCGGTGCACGGCGTGGCCGCGCACCGGCGCAGCCGTTCCCAGTCGCCGGCCGCGGCCAGCTCCAGCAGCTCGGTGACGGCCCGCACGGCGAGCCGGCCCGCCGCCGTCGCCCCGTCCGGCGCGACCAGCCGCAGCCGGGGCACGCCGCCCGCGTGCTCCACCGCCGCCCGAGTCGGCAGCCCGGCCACCCACTCCGCCAGCGCCCCCGCCCGGCCCTCGGGCTCGGCGGCCAGCACCGCCCGCAGCCGCTCGCGCACCTCCCTGACCTCCCGCAGGTCCTCCTCGCCTAGCCCATGGTCGTTCTCCAGCGGTTCGTCCAGTTCGCGGCAGAAGCGGCGCAGCTCCGCCACGTCGGGCAGCCGCTCGGGATCGTCCAGGTACTCGTCCCACGTGTTGGCCAGATCGACGGCCACGAGACCCGTCTCGATGAACTGGCGCATCCCTCACCCTCCTGCTACCGTCACGACTATGAGCACTATAACCCCTGACAGAAAATTGACCGTCCTCGACGCGCCGTCCAACCTCGGGCTGCGTCCACTCGCCGAGGATGTCATCCCCGGCTGCTACAAGGCTCCCTGGGCGTTGCGGGACAACAGGCTCGTCGCCCGGATCGGCGCGGCCGACGCGGGCGCGCTGGTCCCGCCGCGCTACGTGGCCACCTGGAAGCCCGGCGACGGCGTGCGCAACGGCGCGGCCATCGCCGCCTACACCCGGCGGCTGGCCGACCGCGTCGCCGGGATCAGGGCGGACGGCGGCTTCCCCGTCCTGCTCGGCGGCGACTGCTCGATCGTGCTCGGCTCCGCGCTCGCCCTGCGCAGGACGGGCCGCTACGGGTTGGCCTACCTCGACGCCCACACCGACTTCCGCCACCTCGGCAACTCGCCCCACGTCGGCGCGGCGGCCGGCGAGGACCTGGCCCTGGTGACCGGCCGCGGCGACGACTACCTGACCGACATCGACGGCCTGCGCCCGTACGTCCGGGACGAGGACGTCATCGTGCTCGGCGTCCGGGACGACGACGACGTCCAGGAGCTCGCCGCCGAGGGCATCGCCTTCGTCGCCGGGAACGACATCCCGCTGGCGGCCGCCGAACGCGTGCTCGTGCGCGACGACCTGGACGGCTTCTGGATCCACGTGGACGCCGACGTGCTCGACCCGTCCGTGGTGTCGGCGGTCGACTCGCCCACCCCCGGCGGCCTGACCGGCGACCAGCTCGCCGGCCTGCTCCGCGGGCTGCTCGCGCTGCCCGGGGCGGCCGGGATCCAGTTCACCATCTTCGACCCCGACCTCGACGAGGACGGCGGCCAAGCGGCCACCCTGACCGACATCCTCGTCTCAGCCCTGACCTGACCCGTGGCCGCCCGGGGCGGCGCCGCCCGCCCGCGACGCCGCAGCACGGCCCGGCCACCGGGCGAGGCGGATCACCGCGCCCTCCTCCACAGCAGCACGACCGCCACCAGCCCCGGGACCAGCGGAAGCACCTGCAGCCAGCCGAGCAGCGGCGCCAGGCCGACCTCGCCGTTGCTGTCCCGGACGGTCAGGCCCGCGAGCGCGAGGCACGACGCCACCACGAACAGCCCGGCCCCCAGCCAGCGGGCCCACCCCCTGCCCGCCCCGGCCCCCCGGACGGTGACGAGCCAGCCGGCCAGCCCGAGCGCCCCCACGACCGACAGGATCACCGTGTACGTGGTGACCCCCTCGTCGATCTTCCCCGGCCCCAGCTCCGGATAGCCCGCCCTCAGGTACTCGGCCAGCCCGGACTGGTAGGCGAAGGCGAAGAGGGTGACGAGCACCGTGAGCGCGGCGCCGCCGTACAGCAGGGCGGAGGCTCCGCGCGGCTTCCCTGTCATGACATGAGTCCCTTCCGGACGGCATTCTTACAAAGTATGTTTTGACTATACTTACCACGTAAGAATCGAGAAAGGGCACCATGTCGCCGAAGCGCACCCGCGGCCAGAACGCCGGACTGACCCGGCAGGCCATCCTGCGGGCGGCCCTGGCGCTGGCCGACCGCGAAGGGCTGAAGGCGCTGTCCATGCGCCGCATCGGCCAGGAGCTCGGGGTCGAGGCCATGTCCCTCTACCAGCACGTCGACAGCAAGGACGCGCTGCTCGACGGCCTGGTCGAGCAGGTCGTCACGCAGGCCGCGCCGCTGCTGGCCGAGGCCGCCTCATGGCAGGAGGCCCTGCGCGAGTACGCCCACGCGCTGCTGCGGGCGCTGCTCGCGCACCCGAACGTCGTCCCCTTGGTGGTCAGCCGTCCCGCGATCACGCCCGGGAACCTGCGCCTGATGGAGGAGGGGCTGCGCGTGCTGCGCGCGGCGGGGCTGCCGCCGGAGCGCGCGCTGGACATGCTCTACGCCGTGACCGGCTTCGTCGTCGGCCACGTCGCCGTCCTGGCCGCCGGTGAGGTCGCCGGTGAGGTCGCCGGTGGGGCCGAACGGGCCGCGCCCGCGATGCGCGACATCCCCGAGCCGGACCTGGTGGAGACCCCGCTGCTGGCCGAGGCCACCCGGGCGCGGCGCGCCCGGCCGTCCTCGGGGACCGACCGCCGCTTCGTCTTCGCGCTCGAAGCCATGCTGCGCGGCTTCGGCGGCGAACCCAGCGAAAACGGCGACCCCTGACGGACACGGCGAGCCCTGACGGACGCGGCGAATCCTGACGGACGCGGCGAGCGCTAGCGGAAGACGTATCCGCTCGTGCTGGTGCGGCCGGCGGCGTTCGTGGCGGTGACCGAGGTCCACGGGCCCGATGGGACGTAGGGGGCCCACGCCGACTCGGGGCGGCCCGGCCCGTGCCACCGCTGGGCCACGCCGACCTCCCTACCGCCGGGCGAGGTGAAGCGCAGGGTGCCGCCGCGCAGGTTGTAGCCCTCGACGGTGATCCCGGGCCGGCCGTCCCGTTCCTCGCGGTAGGCGTTCACGATGATCGGCTCCCGGCCGCCGTTCGCGATGTCGTCGGCCAGCGAGGGGGTGGCCGGGCTCGCCTGGCAGGTGAAGAAGGGCTCCCAGCCGTAGGAGATGATCTTCGCGGCGTGCCCGCCCGTCGCCATGATCTGCTGGTCGAGCCGGGCCTTGCTGGTACGTCCCCGCAACGGCAGCGGCTCGACCCGCCCGCACTCGCCCTCCGCGGGGGCGGGCTCGAACCCCTCGACGTTGACCCACAGCTCGACCCCGGCGGGCACGCTGCCGGCCGCCGCCTCGATGTAGTCCCTGGTGGGCCCGTAGTAGCCGTCGGCGTTGCGCACCCGGCCGACCACCGGGACGAGCCGCGGGGCGACCATGGACCCGCCCTCCTCGATCCCGTGCACGGGGACCTTGCCCGTGCCCCGCCCGTCCTGTACGGCGACGGCCATGGGCGCGCCGGCGCGGGTGGCGGCGATGCCGGCCAGCCCGCCGGGCACCTGGCCGGGCGGGAAACCGCGGCCCCTGCGGGCGTCGATGTAGGGGCTGACCAGGATCTTCCGGCCGGGCAGCGCCGCTGCGACCGCCGCGTGCTGGGCCGCGTACAGGGCGAGGACGGGGTCGCGCGGCCCCCGCTCGCGCATGGCCAGCTCGAACGACTGGTAGACCCCGCCGAAGGCGGCCGACCCGCCGAACCGCTCGCGGTAACCGGCCAGCACCCGCGCGGTGAAGGCGTTCAGCGCGGCGAGGTGCGCGAGGTCGGGCTCCCACGGCTTGCCCCGCCGTTGCGGCGCGGCGGGCAGCCCGGGGAACACCCTCATCCCGTACGCCGCCGCCTCCTCGACCAGGTTGCCCAGCCCGTCGCCGTCGGTGGAGACCAGCACCAGGTCCTGGACGCGCGCGGCGCACGACGCGGCCAGCGACACGCGGTAGAAGACCCGCCCGCCGCTCTCGATCCGCCGGTCGAGACCCGGGCAGCGCAGCACGGAACGCCCGAACTCCTCGCTGGTCACGTACGTGTAGACGTGCCGGATCCGGGTGCCGGGCACCCGCGCGCAGGGCCGTCCGTCCACCCGGCAGGCGGCGAACTCCGGCTCCATCGGCCCGGCGTCGAACCGCGGCCCGAACGTGACGAGCGTGTCACCGCCGAGCGAGTGGATCGCCTCGACCGTCCGCCGCGTGACGCACACGTCGGCCCGCGGCATGACCCAGTAGCCGGTGATCGCGTACGGCGAGGTCACCCGCGTGTCCCTGGGCGGGCACCCGTCGTCGCCGGCGCCGGGCCCGGCCGGGACCACGACGAGGACGGCGAGGACCACCATCACGACCAGCCACCGTAACCGGCGCACCCATGCTCCCCTCGACGTACCGACCAGAGTAGGCATCTACCCGATCCGCGGCCGGTAGTGCCCCGGTGCCGGTCGGCCGCGGGGCGGCACGGACAATGGAGTCATGGTGAGCATCGACCTCAGTGGCAGGACGGCGCTGGTCACGGGCTCGACCCAGGGCATCGGGGCGGCCATCGCGACCGGTCTGGCACGGGCGGGCGCGCGCGTCGGCGTCAACGGCCGCAGCGAACGCTCGGTGGCCGCGGCCATCGAGCGCATGGACCATCGCGGCCTGGTCGCCGCGCCCGGCGACGTCGCCACCGACGAAGGGCTCCAGCGGGTGCTCGGCTCGCTGCCGCAGGTGGACATCCTCGTCAACAACCTGGGCATCTTCGAGGCCAGGCCGGCGCTGGAGATCGACGACGCGGAGTGGCGGCGCTTCTTCGAGGTCAACGTCCTGACGGCGGTGCGCCTCACGCGCGCCTACCTGCCCGGCATGATCGAGCGCGGCTGGGGCCGGATCCAGTACATCGCCAGCGACTCGGCCGTCGTCACCCCCACCGAGATGATCCACTACGGCATGAGCAAGACGGCGCTGCTGGCCGTCTCGCGCGGGTTCGCCAAGGAGGCCGCCGGCAGCGGGGTGACGGTCAACTCGGTGATCGCCGGGCCCACGCACACCGGCGGCGTGGAGGAGTTCGTCTACCAGCTCGTGGACCGGGAGCTGGCGTGGGAGGAGGCGCAGCGGGCGTTCATGCGCGAGCACCGTCCGCAGTCGCTGCTCCAGCGGCTGATCGAGCCCGAGGAGATCGCCAACATGGTCGTCTACCTCAGCTCGCCGCTCGCCTCGGCGACCACCGGCGGCGCCCTGCGCGTGGACGGCGGCTACGTGGACGCCATCCTGCCCTGACCGCCCGCGCTCAGTACGACTGGAGCTCGATCAGGTTGCCCTCCGGGTCGCGCAGGTGGGCGGTACGCAGGCCGGGCCCCCATGCGGGCCGGTCCTGGGGCGGCGCGGCGACGGTGGCGCCCAGCCCGACGAGCCGGTCGGCCTCGCCGTCGACGTCGTCGACCCGCATCACCAGCATCACCGTGTCCTGGGCGCCCGCCGCCGGCAGCCCGGACGTGCCGACGACCTCGGCGAGGCGGTCGCGGCCGAAGAGCACGAGACCGGCCTGGCCGTCGATGTCCCAGTTGGCGTAGGTAGCCTCCGTCAGCACCTTCACCGGCTCCAGCCCGAGGGCGGCCCGGTAGAAGGCGACGCTCGCCGGGAAGTCGCGCACCAGCAGCCGAGGGTAGAGGGCGTCCATTCTGATCCTCCGAAATCAGTGGGTGATTACCAACTATTGGGAACAACCTACACTTCTGGATGAGATGGAACTGCCACCCACCCTGCTCGGGACGACCACCTTCGTGCTGCACAAGGTCGGTGTCGCGGGCCGGCGCGCCCTGGCCGCGCGGCTCACCGCCGACACGGGGCTGAGCCTGTGGGAGTTCGCGGCGCTGGCCACGCTCGACGACTTCGGCCCGGCCGCCCAGCGGGAGGTCGGCGACCGGCTGGGCCTCGACCCGAGCGACATGGTCCGCCTGATGGACGGCCTCATGGCCGAAGGGCTGGCCACCCGGGAGCGCGACCCCGCCGACCGCCGCCGCTACCGGATCTCGCTGACCGCCGCCGGCCGGGACGCCCTGGAACGGGCCCGCGCGGTGGTGGCGGACGTCGAACGCGAGACGCTCGCCCCGCTGACCGACGCCGAACGCCGCGACCTCCACAGCCTGGTGATGAAACTCTTCTCACCCTGACAAATTGCATAACTCACGTCAACTGACGAACAACTGTCACAACAACTGCCCTCTTTGCACAAAGAATCAGATCATGTTAGATGGAGGGCAAGCTCCGGGAGAGAGGACCGGGCATTGTGACGCTGATCCTCGATGGCGTCCGCGTACGGCAGCGCGGGGAGACCTGGCTCGACGACATCCACCTGGAACTACCTCACGGACTGACCACCCTCGTCGGCCCGATGAACTCGGGAAAGACCACGCTCATGCGGGTCGCCGCCGGATTGCAGCCGCCCGATTCTGGGCGGGTGCTGGTCAACGGAAATGACGTCACCTCGATTTCCGTGCGAAAGCGGTCGGTCGCCTTCGTCTATCAGCAATTCATCAATTACCCGTCCCTCACCGTTTACGAGAACATCGCCTCGCCGTTGCGGCTGGACCGGTCGTACCGCAAGGACGGCATCGACCGGCGGGTGCGGGAGGTGGCCGCCGTCATGGGCCTCGGCGACCTGCTGGGCCGCAGGCCCGCGGAGCTGTCGGGCGGCCAGCAGCAGCGCACGGCGATCGCCCGCGCGCTGGCCCGGCCCGTGGACGTGCTGCTGCTCGACGAGCCGCTGGCCAACCTCGACTTCAAGCTCCGCGAGCAGTTGCGCGAGGACCTCAGGCGCATGTTCACCGGCTCGGCGGGCGTCGTCCTCTACTCCACCGCCGACCCGAACGAGGCCCTGACCTTCGGCGCGCCCGCCGTGGTGCTCGGCGAGGGCCGGGTGCGGCACGTCGGCGACCCGGCCACCATGTACGCCGAGCCGCCCACGCTCGCCGTCGCGGCCACGCTCAGCGACCCGCCGCTGAACCTGCTGCCCGGCACGGTCAGGGACGGCCGGATCGAGGTCATGGGCACGTCCTTCCCCGCGCCGGGCGCCGCCGCCGCCGGCCAGGGGGTCGTGCTGGGCATCCGCCCCCACCAGGTGACGATCACCAGGACCGGCCCCGGCCTGCTGGAACTGCCCGCCGAGATCAGGCTGGCCGAGGTGACCGGCGGCGCGACGTTCCTGCACCTGCTGCTGGCGGGACGCCGGCACCTGGTGGCCCACCTGCCGGGCACCCGCCCGTTCACGCCGGGCCAGGCGGCCACCGCGTACGTGGACCCGCGGCACGTCTTCGTGTTCGACGAGGCCGGCGGCCGATTACCGGTCGCCCCGGCGGCGGGGGCGGGACGGCATGGCTGACATCCGCCTGGAAGGCGTGGGCCACAGCTACGACGGCGGCCGCACGTGGGCGCTCAGGCCGACGACCTGGACCTGGCGCGGCGGCCGGGCCTACGCCCTGCTCGGCCCGAGCGGCTGCGGCAAGACGACGCTGCTGAACATCGTCTCGGGGCTGCTCACGCCCACGACCGGCCGGATCTGGTTCGACGACCGCGAGGTCACCGGGGTCCCCACGGCCGGCCGCGACATCGCGCAGGTCTTCCAGTTCCCCGTCCTGTACGAGGAGATGTCCGTCTACGACAACCTGGCCTTCCCGCTGCGCAACAGGAAGGTCCCGGCCGAGGAGGTCCGCCGCCGCGTGCTGCGGGTCTCGGCCATGCTGGGCCTGGACGACGTGCTGCGCCGCCGGGCGCGCCGGCTCGACCCGGGCCGCAAGCAGATCGTCAGCCTGGGCCGCGGCCTGGTGCGCGAGCAGGTGGCGGCCGTGCTGCTCGACGAGCCGCTGACCGTGGTGGACCCGGCGCTGAAGTGGACGTTGCGCAGCAAGCTCAAGGAGATCCACCGCGACACCGGCCACACCCTGGTCTACGTCACCCACGACCAGACCGAGGCGCTGACCTTCGCCGACGAGGTGGTCGTGCTCAACGACGGCGAGATCGTGCAGGCCGGGGAGCCGGCCGAGCTGTTCCTGTCGCCCGCGCACGAGTTCGTCGGCCACTTCATCGGCTCCCCCGGCATGAACGTGCTCCCTGCCGAGATCGACGGCGGCGTGGTCAGGATCGGGGGCTCGCAGGTCGGCGCGGTGGTCGGCGCGCTGGCCCCCGGGCCGGTGCGGATCGGCGTGCGGCCCGAGTTCGTCCGGGTCGGCGGGCCGCCGGCCGGGCCCGGCGTGGCGGCCAGGGTGACCCGGATCGACCGCATGGGCTCGCACGACCTGGTGCGCGCCGAGGTCGGCGGCCATCCGGTGATCGCCAGGGCCGAGGCGGGCTCGTCCTGGACGCCGGGCACGGTCGAGTTCCTGCATTTCCCCGCGGACCGGACGTTCCTGTTCCGCGACGCGGTCAGGTGCGGCTCGCTCGCACCCCTGGACGGAAGGGGACAGGCGTGAGCGACCGGACCGCCGTCGCGGGCAGCCAGGCGGATGGCGAGGTCGTACCGGCCGCCGCCGCGCCCGCCGCCGCGGAGGCCGCCGGGGCCGCTGGGCCGCGCGCCGACCCCCGTCCGCGGAACAACCGGGCCTGGCTGCTGGTGCTGCCGGTCGTGGTGTCGGTGGCCTTCACCGCGGTGATCCCGCTGATGACCGTCGTGAACTTCTCCGTCCAGGACGTCTTCAGCCCGGTGGACCGGGTGTTCGTCGGCCTGGACTGGTTCCGGCAGATCGCCCGCGACCCCGAGGTGCGCGCCGCGCTCGTGCGCACGCTGCTGTTCTCGGCGCAGGTGCTGCTGGTGGAGGTCCCGCTCGGGGTGGCCATCGCGGTCTGCATGCCGCGCCGCGGGTTCTGGGTGTCGGTGGCGCTGGTGCTGGTGGCGCTGCCGCTGCTCATCCCGTGGAACGTCGTGGGCACGATCTGGCAGATCTTCGCCCGCGGCGACATCGGGCTCGGCGGCTGGGTGGTCAACAACGTGCTGCGCGTCAACTTCAACTACACGCTCGACTCGGCCGACGCCTGGATCACCGTCCTGGTCATGGACGTGTGGCACTGGACGCCGCTGGTGGCGCTGCTGGCCTACGCGGGGCTGCGGTCGATCCCGGAGCCGTACTTCCAGGCGGCGCAGATCGACGGCGCGTCGGCCTGGGCGACGTTCCGGCACATCCAGCTGCCGAGGCTGCGCGGGGTGCTGACGATCGCCATCCTGCTGCGGTTCATGGACAGCTTCATGATCTACACCGAGCCGTTCGTGGTGACCGGCGGCGGGCCGGGGAACGCGACCTCGTTCCTGAGCATCCTGCTGTCGAAGATCGCCGTCGGCCAGTTCGACCTGGGCCCGGCGGGCGCGTTCTCGCTGCTGTACTTCCTGCTCGTACAGATCGCCTGCTACGTCTTCTTCACCGTGCTGACCAGGTCGGGGAGGTGAGTTCCACGCGCCACCGGCTGCCGTGGGCGCGCACGGTCTTCTGGCTGTACGCCGCCACGCTGATGTTGCCGCTGCTGTGGATGTTCGGCATGTCCATCCGCCCGAACGAGGACATCCTGGGCAGCTTCTCGCTGATCCCGCAGCGCGTGACCTTCGACAACTACGTCACGTTCTTCACCGACCCGTCGTGGTATTCGAGCTACCTCAACTCCATCGTCTACACCTCGATGAACGCGGTCATGTCGCTCGTCGTGGCGCTGCCGGCGGCGTACGCGTTCTCGCGGTTCCGCTTCGCCGGGGACAAGCACCTGTTCTTCTGGCTGCTGACGAACCGGATGGCGCCGCCGGCGGTGTTCCTGCTGCCGTTCTTCCAGATCTACCAGGCGGTCGGGCTGTTCGACACGCATCTGGGCGTGGCGATCGCCCACATGCTGTTCAACGTGCCGCTGGCGGTCTGGATCCTGGAAGGCTTCATGTCGGGGATCCCCCGGGAGATCGACGAGACCGCGGCGATCGACGGATATTCGCTGCCGCGCTTCTTCGTCCGCGTCTTCCTGCCGATGATCCGGTCCGCGCTCGGTGTCACCGCGTTCTTCTGCTTCATGTTCAGCTGGGTGGAGCTGCTGATCGCCAGGACGATCACGTCGGTGGACGCCAAGCCCATCGCGGCCACCATGACGCGGACGGTGAGCGCGGCGGGCGTGGACTGGGGGCTGCTGGCCGCGGCCGGCGTGCTGACCATCGTCCCGGGGGCCGTCGTCATCTGGTTCGTGCGCAACTACATCGCCAAGGGGTTCGCCCTGGGGAGGGTCTGACCGTGCAGTGGATGGTGTGGACCGCCCCCACGGCCCTGGTGTTCGCCGGGCTGGCGCTGCTCCTGTGCGTGATGGCCGTCTGGGGGCGGATCTCGCCCCCCGTGGCCAGGCGCGGGTTCCTGCGGATCGAGACCGACCGGGGCGACCGGCTGTACATCGGCCTGATCAGCGCGGCCGTCGTGCTGGCCCTGTGGATTGCAGTCACCGACCTGTCCATGTGGGCGGCGCTCGGCGTCGCGCTGCTGGTCATGGTCGTGATCGGGATATGGGGCTGAGAGGAAGAGGAGCCAGGCGATGAGGCATGCGGTGGGTGTCGCGGCGGCGGTCGTGGCGGCGCTGGCCCTGGTGGCGGCCGGTTGCACGGGCGGCGGCGAGGAGAAGCCGAAGAGCGACTTCAAGGAGGCCGACGGCAGGGCCGCGGCGCAGCGGTGGGTGTCGGAGGAGTTCACGCCGAGCACCCTGTCCAAGGACCGGCAACTGGCGGAGATGGACTGGTTCATCAAGGCGGCGGCGCCGTACCGGGGCATGCAGATCAACGTGGTGTCCGAGACGATCACCACGCACGAGTACGAGTCGCAGAAGCTGGCCAGGGCGTTCACCGAGATCACCGGGATCAAGGTCAAGCACGACCTGATCCAGGAGGGCGACGTCATCGAGAAGCTCCAGACGCAGATCCAGGGCGACCAGAACATCTACGACGCCTACGTCAACGACTCCGACCTCATCGGCACCCACTCGCGCGGCACGTACGTGTTCCCGCTGTCGGACTACATGGCCGGAGAGGGCAGGAACGTCACCTCCCCCACCCTCGACCTGAACGACTTCATCGGCATCAGCTTCACCACCGGCCCCGACAAGAAGATCTACCAGCTCCCCGACCAGCAGTTCGCGAACCTCTACTGGTTCCGCTACGACTGGTTCACCGACCCGGCGATCAAGAAGCAGTTCAAGGACGCCTACGGCTACGACCTGGGCGTGCCGGTCAACTGGGCGGCCTACGAGGACATCGCCGACTTCTTCAGCAACAAGGTCAACGGCAACGGGACCGTGGACGGCCGGAAGGTCTACGGCCACATGGACTACGGCCGCAAGGACCCCTCGCTGGGCTGGCGCTTCACCGACGCCTGGCTGTCCATGGCCGGCAACGGCGACCCCGGCATCCCCAACGGCCTGCCGGTGGACGACTGGGGCATCCGGGTGGAGAACTGCCGGCCGGTGGGCTCGTCGGTGACCCGCGGCGGCGACACCAACGGCCCGGCCTCGGTGTACGCGCTCACCAAGTACGTGGACTGGCTGAAGAAGTACGCGCCGCGCGAGGCCGCCGGCATGAACTTCAGCGAGGCGGGCCCGGTCCCGGCGCAGGGCAACATCGCCCAGCAGATCTTCTGGTACACCACGTTCACGGCCGACATGACCAAGAAAGGCCTGCCGGTCGTCAACGACGACGGCACCCCCAAGTGGCGCATCGCGCCCAGCCCGCACGGCGTCTACTGGAAGGACGGCAACAAGCTCGGCTACCAGGACGCGGGCTCGTGGACGCTGCTCAACAACACCCCGAAGGACCGCAGGGCCGCGGCCTGGCTCTACGCCCAGTTCGTCACGTCGAAGACGGTGTCGCTGAAGAAGTCGATCACCGGGCTGACCTTCATCCGCGACTCCGACATCAAGAGCGACTACTTCAAGGACAACGCCGCCAAGTACGGCGGCCTGATCGAGTTCTACAACTCCCCCGCCCGCAAGCAGTGGACCCCGACCGGCACGAACGTGCCCGACTACCCCAAGCTGGCCCAGCTCTGGTGGCAGAACGTGGCCACCGCCGTCACCGGCGAGACCACCCCGCAGCAGTCGATGGACAACCTGGCCAGGCAGCAGGACGAGATCCTGGCCCGGCTGGAACGCCTGTCGCGCGAACGCCAGGGCTACGGCGGCCAGTGCGCGCCCAAGCTGAACCCCGAGCGTCCGGCCCAGTACTGGTTCGACCAGCCGGGCGCGCCCGCGCCGAAGCTGGCCGACGAGCGCGGCGAGCCGGCCACGCTCGACTACGACAAGCTCATCGCCCGGTGGAAGGCGGGCGGCTGACCAGCTCCCGCGCCAGCCAGTCGAAGGCCCGCTCCTGCATGGGCACGTCGAAGCAGTGCGGGGACGGCGCGAACACGGCCTCGTAGCGGCCGGGGGCGTCGCGGTAGCGCTCGCCGATGCGGGCGTGCGCGCGGCGCATCCCGGCCTGCGGGAACAGGTCGTCGCGCAGGGCGTACTGGACCATGAGGGGGGCGGGGGCGCGGGCGGCCACCAGGTCGGGCCAGTCGCCCAGCCGCGACAGGCCCGGCGGGTAGAACATCCAGGTGTGCCGCTCGACGTGGCCGCCGGCCAGCAGCTCCGGGTAGGTCGAGACCATCGCGGCGACCACGACCGCCCGCACCTCCGGGTCGAAGGCGCCGAGCAGCGCGGCCCGCAGCCCGCCGCCCGACACGCCGGCGCAGCCCACCTCGCCGACGTCCGGCCTGGAGCGCAGGTACGCCGCGGCGGCCAGGTCCTCGCCCGCCACCACCCCGGCGAACGAGGTGCCGAGCAGGGCGCAGTGCTTGGCCACGACGTGCTCGTGCCGGGCCGCCGCGCGGTCGTACCGGTCGGGGAGGCCGTCCTCCCCCTCCGGGACGTCGAGCGCGAAGCGGCGGCTGCCCCAGGTCAGCACGTCGTGGGCGAGCACGGCGAACCCGCGGCGGGCCAGCTCGCCGGCGAACGCGCGGCCGCCGTAGACGTCCCGCCGCAGCCGCCGCACCTCGGCCGACGGCCCTTCCGGGCCGTCGGCGATCTTCTCCTTGCCCGCCCACTTCATGCCCGCGTGGCAGTGCAGCGCCACCACCCCGGGCAGCGGGCCGGACAGCGGGCCGCCGTGGTCGCGCGGTCTCAGCAGGTACGCCCGGGTCCGCGGCCCGAACCCGACCGTCCACGACAGTTCCTCGCCGTACAGGTCGCCGTCGGTCCACGTGCGCTCGACCCGCACGTCCGCGGCGGTCAGGGCGGGCACCCCGATCGCCTGCCGGGCCGCGGCCCGCAGCCGCGGCCCCGGCAGGGAGGGGAACAGCTCCCACTGCCCGCCGACGACCTCGGCCAGCTCGCCGAACACCGCCGGGGCGGACCCGTCAGGCAAGGCGGGTGCCGGTGTCCGCCAGGTGCACGGGGGCGCCCGAGGCGGCCGACAGGTTGGCCGCGACGCCGGTCAGGACGCTGCGGATGCCGTCCAGGTAGCCCGCCTGCCGGGCCAGCGGGTCGCCGGTCGGGCCGCGGAACACGTCGTCCAGCAGCAGCCGGTCGCCGCCGCCGTGGCCGCCCGCGCCCGGCTCGATCGGCACCTCGCGCGGCTCGGCCCAGTGGGGGCGCAGGGTGAGCCGCTCCCACGCCCCGGCGGCGTGCTCCTTGGCCGCGGCGCTCGGGTCGATCGCCGCGTGCGGCGGCGTCCAGGCCCGCTCGACCACCTCCAGCTCCAGCCGTCCCGCCGTGCCGTTGAAGGCCACCCGGTAGCCCTCGAAGGGCGCGTGGGCGTTCAGCGAGTACGTCAGCAGCGCCCCGCTGTCGTACCGGACCAGCACCGCCATGTTGTCGTCGATGGTCACGCCGTCGCCGAAGACGTCCTGGTCCCGGACGTAGCCGTCCTCGTGCTCGGCGTCCAGGTAAAGGCGCTTGAGCCGGGGATCGGCGGCGATGTCCAGGATGAACGGGTCGCTGCCGAGGCCGGGCGCGCCCCGGCCGCGTTCGGGACGGTCGGCCAGCCCCCGCGACCGCGCGTTGGCCGAGCCGTAGAAGCGCAGCGAGGTCTGCGCGAAGACGGTCTCCGGCGCTGCCCCGAGCCACCAGTTGACCAGGTCGAAGTGGTGGGTGGACTTGTGCACGAGCAGGCCGCCGGAGCTGGCCCGGTCGCGGTGCCAGCGGCGGAAGTAGTCCGCGCCGTGGATGGTGTCGAGCGTCCACTCGAAGTGCGCGGACGTCACCTCGCCGATCGCGCCGTCCATGAGCAGGCGGCGCACGGCCGAGTTGCGCGGCGAGTACCGGTAGTTGAAGGTGACGATCAGCCTGCCGGTGCTGCGCCGGGCCGACTCGGCGATGGCCGCGCAGCTCCCGGCGTCCACGGTGAGCGGTTTCTCCACGATGACGTCGCGGCCCGCGTCCAGGGCCGCGCACACGTAACGGGCGTGCGCGGCGTCCACGGTCGCGACCACGACGGCGTCGGCGAGTTCGAGCACCTTGCCGAACTCGGCGGGGGCGAAGCACGGCACCTCGTGGCCGATCCGCTCGGCGTAGTAGTCCATGCGGGTCCGGTTGGTGTCGCACAGGGCGACGACGGTGCCGGTGTCGCGCCACTCGCCGAGCAGCGCGTCGACGTACAGCTGCGCGCGGTGCCCGAGCCCGACGAACGCGTACCTCATGGTCGTCCTCTCAGCCGCCGAGGGCGGCGTTGGCCTCGGTCAGGAACTTCTGGGCGGCGGCGTCGGGGGCCATCCGGCCGAAGATGACCTCCTCGGTGTACCGCTTGAGCATGTCCTCCAGGGCGCTGGCGCCCTTCGGCGGCGCGGCGGGCGGGTCGGCCAGCTCGCCCTTGATGGACTCGACGAACTGCAGCGTCTTCTGGTCCGCGGGCGGCAGCTTGTCCTTGACGGCGGCCAGGACCTTCGAGCTGGCGGGCAGGCCGCGGTCGCTCAGGATGATCCCGCCGACCTCGGCGTCGTTGATCATGAAGTCGATGAACTTGGCGGCCTCGGCGGCGTGCTCGCTCTTGGCGGAGGCGGTGTAGAACATCGCCGGCTGGAGGAACATGCCGCCGGTGGTCGCGCCCTCCGCCTTGGGCAGGCGCAGCAGGCTCATCTCCTTGCCCGACGCCTTGGCGACCGCGCCTAGCTGGTTGCTCCACCACATGCCGGACGCGCCGGTGTTGGTGGCCAGCAGCGACTGGTCCACGCTGGTCGCGCCGACCTCGGCGGTCTTGGCGGCGTCGGGGCTGCCCTTGGCCTTGATCGTGTCCAGCATGACCTGCCACCAGGCCACGATCGTCCCGGGCGTGACGGCGATCTTGTTGCCCTGGTAGAAGGGCTCGCCGCGCTGGGCGGCGAAGATCTGCAGGAAGGCGGGGTTCCAGTTGAGCTGGGTCCCGTAGACCGTGCCGCCGCCCTTGGCGGTGATCTTCGAGCTGAGGTCGACGTAGTCCTTCCACGTCCACTTCGTGTCGTCGGGCACCTTCTGCCCGGCCGACTCCACCAGGGCCGGGTTGAGCACCACCGAGAAGACGTTCGCGCCGGTGGGGACGGCGAACTGCTTGCCGTCGATGCCGCCGGTGCCGAGCAGCTTGGGGTCGATGTCGGCGGTCTGGACCTTGCCGGTCAGGTCGGCCAGCGTGCCGCGGTCGGCGTACTCGCGAAGGCCGCGGATCTCCAGGGTGATGACGTCCGGGGCGTCGCTCGCGGCGACCTTCGTGGACAGCGTCTCGTAGTAGCTGGCGAAGTCGGAGAACTCGCCCTCGACGTCGATGCCCGGGTTCTTGGCCTCGAACTTCTTGATGGCCTCCTCGGTCATCTTCTGCCGGGCGTCGCTGCCCCAGTAGGAGAAGCGCAGCTTGACCTTCCCGTCGTCGCCGCCGCCGCTGCCGCAGGCCGCGGTGACCGCCAGCACGGCGGTGGCGAGCAGTGCCGCCGACCACGTCTTCTTGCCAGAGCTCACGGCTCTACCTCCTGTGGGATTCGTCTGTGTCGGGGGGTGGGGGAACTACTTCAGTCCCGTGGTGGCCACACCACGGATCAGGTACTTCTGACCGGCCAGGAAGAAGCCGAAGATGGGCCCGAGCGCGACGATCGACATGGCGAACATCGGGCCCCACGACGAGTCGCTGCTGGCGTCGAGGAAGGTGCGCAGCGCCACCGGAGCGGTGAAGTTGTCCGGGTTGTTGAGGTAGAGGAGCTGGCTGAGGAAGTCGTTCCACGTCCAGATGAACGTGAAGATCGCCGTGGTGGCCAGCGCCGGGGTGCAGAGCGGGATGATCACCCTGATGAACGTGCGCCAGTAGCCGGCGCCGTCGATCTCGGCGGCCTCGTCCAGCTCCCTGGGGAGGGAGCGGATGAACTGCACCATCAGGAACACGAAGAACGCGTCCGTGGCCAGCACCTTCGGCATGACCAGCGGCCAGATCGTGTTGATCAGCCCGAGCTTGGAGAACATGACGTACTGCGGCACGATCAGCACGTGGTGCGGCAGCATGATCGTGCCCAGCATGAGGGTGAACCACAGCTTCTTGAGCGGGAAGTTCAGCCGGGCGAAGGCGTAGGCGGCCAGCGAGCAGGCCACCAGGTTCGCCACCACCGACAGCACGGTGATCACCGCGGAGTTCCACAGGTAGTAGCCGAAGGGGTGCTTCAGCGCCGTCCAGCCCTCGGTGTAGTTCTCCAGCGTGACCTCGCTCGGCCACAGGCCGGGCTGCCGGAAGATCAGCTCCTCGGGCTTGAGCGAGCTGGAGATCATCCACAGCAGTGGATAGAGCATGACCAGGCCGAACCCGATCAGCAGCACGTGCTTGACCACCCGGCCGCCCCTGAGCGGGCGGAACAGGACGGGCAGCGGCCTACTTGGTGTCGCCATAGAAGACCCAATACTTGGACGCGAGGAAGTTCACCCCGGTGAGACCGGCGATGATGAGCAGCAGGACCCACGCCATGGCGGCCGCGTAGCCCATGTCGAAGCTCTTGAAGCCCTTGAGGTAGAGGTAGAGCGTGTTGAACATCGTGGAGTCGGCCGGCCCGCCTGAGCCGCCGCTCACGATGAACGACTGCGTGAACGACTGGAACGACTTGATGATCTCCAGCACCAGGTTGAAGAAGATGATCGGCGTCAGCAGCGGCAGCGTGATCGACCGGAACCGGCGGAAGGGGCCGGCGCCGTCCACCGCGGCGGCCTCGTAGTAGCTGGCCGGGATCTGCCGCAGCCCGGCCAGGAAGATGATCATCGGGGCGCCGAACGTCCAGACGTGCAGGATGATCAGCGTGCCGAGGGCGGTGTCGGGGTCGCTGACCCAGCCGGGCCCCTGGATCCCGAAGACCGCCAGCACGGCGTTGACCAGGCCCTCGGCTCCGAAGACCTTGCGCCACAGGATCGCGATCGCCACGCTGCCGCCCAGCAGCGAGGGCAGGTAGAAGATCGACCGGTAGAGCGACAGGCCGCGCAGCCCGCGGTCGAGCACCAGGGCCAGCGCGAGCGCGAAGGCCAGTTGCAGCGGCACGGAGACGACCACGTAGATCGTCGTCACCTTCAGCGAGTTCAGGTAACGGGGATCCTCGGTGAACATCTTGACGTAGTTGTCGAACCCGACCCACTTGGCCTCCTCCAGGAGGTTGTAGTCGGTGAACGACAGGTAGAGCGAGGCGACGATGGGGCCGATCGTGATGACGAGCAGACCGGCGAACCAGGGCGCGAGGAACAGGTAGGCGGCCCGCGCCTCGCGGCGGGAACGTCTGGACGCGCGACGGTCTCCCCGCTCGGGCGGGGTCGCGGCGTCCGGGAGTCTCACCGCCACCGAGTCAGCCATGACGGAACTCATTCGTCATCACGGACCTTCCGGCGAGATGTGAATGGATAGCGCTTTCCTATAGCTGCCGGGAAAGTTCCGTCAACCCTTTGCAGGCGTTACATCGTCGTTATCGATATATCGCCATGGCGTTTTCCCTGGTGACAAGCGCTTACCAACGAGAGGTGGGATGAATATTGCTGCGATTTAGTACAACCGTTTGCAGCTCATCTGGGCGGCGCCGTCGACTCCCGCACCACCAGCCGGGTCTCCAGCGAGGTCGTGGCGCTCACCTCCTGGATCAGCAGGTCGACCGCCAGCCGCCCGGCCGCCGCGGTGGGCATGGCGACCGTGGTGAGCTTGGGACGGTTCAGCCGCCCCGGGACGATGTCGTCGATGCCCACCACGCTGACGTCCTCCGGCACGCTCAGCCCGAGCTCGCCCAGCCCCTCGACCAGGCCGATCGCCATGAGGTCGTTGTAGGCGAGCACCCCGGTCACCCCGGCCTCGCGCACCGCGGACGCGGCGGCCAGGCCGCCCTGCTCGGTGGGCGCGTTCGGCCCGAGGACGACCAGCTCGACGCCCGGCACCCGCTCGGCGGCCGTCCGGATCTCGCCGCTCGTCCAGGAGCCCGGCGGGCCGGACAGCAGCGCCACGCGGCGGTGCCCGAGCCCGGCCAGGTGCTCGACCGCCAGCCGCGCGCCGTGCCCGACGTCCATCAGCACCGTGGCCGCGCCGCGCAGCCGCCGGTTGACCACCACGAACGGCACCCGCTCGGCCAGCCGCTCCAGCGCCTTGTTCGACGAGCGCGGGCTGCACAGCACCACGCCGTCCACCTGCTTGGAGAACGCCTGGATCAGCTCCTCCTCGGCGGCCGGCTCCTCGTCGGTGTCGGCCACGAACAGGTGGTAGTCGCGCTGCCGGGCCGCGGCGTGCGCGGCCTTGATCAGCGGCGGGAAGAACGGGTTGGCGATGTCGGCCACGATCAGGCCCAGGTTGTGGGTGCGCCCGGTCGTGAGCGCCCTGGCCGCCCTGTTGGGCCGGTATCCCAGCTCCTCGGCCACCGTCAGCACTCTGGTCCGGGTCGCGGCGTTCACCATGTGCGGCGCGGAGAACGTCCGCGACACGGTCGATACGTGCACACCGGAAGCGCGGGCCACATCACGAATCGTCACTGTCACAGCCACCCACCCTAACGCAACCGCTTGCAGGCGCCATGGCGGTGATGAAAGCGCTTGCCGACCGACCCACCGTCAGACGGTCGTGCATATCCCCAGCTAGACGCCATGGTCGAAAATCGGCTCTTGACGCCTCGCCCTGCCTGGCCCATAGGTTTGGTGCAACTGTTTGCAGTACTGAAGGAGTCCCCCACGGTGAGCAGAGTGCTCGTCACCGGCAGCGCCGGACGCCTCGGCCGCAGCGTCGTCACCACGCTCGCCGCCGCCGGGCACGAGGTGATCGGCGTGGACCAGGCCCCCGGCACGCCGGTCGAGGCCGCCGCGACGTCACCGGCCGACCTCACCGACACCGGCCAGGCGTACGAGGTCGTCGCCCGGTTCCGGCCGGAGTCGGTGATCCATCTGGCGGCCATCGCGACGCCGTTCAGCCGGCCGGAGTCAGTGATCTTCCAGGTGAACACCCGGCTCGCGTTCAACGTCTGCGCGGCCTCGGTGGAGCTGGGCGTGTCCGGCGTGGTGGTGGCCAGCAGCCCCACGGTGATCGGGTACGGCGCGCCCGGCGGCTGGCGGCCGTCGTACCTGCCGATCGACGAGGAGCACCCGGCGCTGCCCTGGAACGCCTACAACCTGTCCAAACTGGTGGCCGAGCAGACCATGCGGACGTTCGCGCGGGCGGGCCGGACGAGGATGGCGGCCGTCCGGCCGTGCTTCGTCATCCCGCCCGAGGAGTGGGCGGGCGCGCCCACGCAGTCGGGGCACACCGTCAGGGAGCGGCTCGACCAGCCGGAGCTCGGCGGCGTCTCGCTGTTCAACTACATCGACGCGCGCGACGCGGCCGAGCTGTTCGCCGTGCTGGTCGCGGCGTTGCCCGAGCTGCCGGGCGGCGAGGTCTTCTTCGCCGGCGCGGCCGACGCCCTGGCCAGGAAGCCGCTGGCCGACCTGCTCCCGCAGGCGGTGCCGGGCACCGAGGAGCTGGCGGCGGGCCTCACCGGCACCGCTCCCGCCTTCTCCACGGACAAGGCCCGCCGCCTGCTCGGCTGGGAGCCCCAGCGAAGCTGGCGAACCGAACTCAAGGAATGCGAATGAATCTCAGCGGTGTGCTGTTCTTCCCCGTCACCCCCTTCGACGCCCGCGGCGCGCTCGCCGAGCAGGTGCTGGCCGAACACATCCGGCAGGGCATGGCGCACGGCCCCGGCGGCGTGTTCGTGGCCTGCGGCACCGGCGAGTTCTCCGCGCTGTCGGAGGCGGAGCACGCGCGGGCCGTCCGGGTGGCGGCCGAGGTGGTGGACGGGCGGGTGCCGGTGTTCGCCGGGGCCGGCGGCCCGATCGGCGCGGCGCTGAACCAGGCGCGGGCGGCCCGCGCGGCCGGCGCCGACGGCCTGCTGCTCATGCCTCCCTACCTGACGCAGGGTCCGGCGAGCGGCTTCGCCGCGTACGTGGCCGCCGTCGCCGCCGAGCTGCCGGTGATCGTCTACCAGCGCGGCCCGGTCGTGCTCGCCCCGGACGCCGCGGTCGAGCTGGCCGGCGTGCCCGGCGTGATCGGGCTCAAGGACGGGCTCGGCGACATCGACCGGATGCAGCGGACCGTCCTCGCGGTCCGCGAGCAGCACCCGGACTTCCTGTTCTTCAACGGCCTGCCGACCGCCGAGCTGACCATGCCCGCCTACCGCGGCATCGGCGTCGACCTGTACTCCAGCGCGGTCTTCGCCTTCGCCCCCGAGATCGCCGTGGCCTACCTGAACGGCGACGAGCGGCTGCTGACGGAGTTCTACGCGCCGCTGGTCCGCCTGCGCGACCAGGTGCCCGGCTACCCGGTGGCCCTGGTCAAGGCCGGCGTACGGCTGCGCGGCCTCGACGTCGGCCCGGTGCGCCCGCCGCTGGTCGACGTGGCCGAGGACCACCTGGCGGAGCTCGACGCCCTGATCAGGTCCGGGCTCGCGCTGGCGGCCTCGTGATCACCGGCCTGCGGACCGAGCTGCGGACGGTCCCCCTGCCCCGCCCGTGGGGCCCGGACGTGCCCGCCAACCACCTGATCGTCTGCCACGTGACGCTGGCGGACGGCCGCACCGGCACCGGGTTCTCCTGGACGCCGCAGATCGGCGCGCACGCCGTGCACGCCCTGCTGGAGCACGACCTGCGCGCGGCGCTGATCGGCCTGCCCGCCCATCCCGAGCTGGTGTGGGACCGGCTGTGGCGGCACCTGCGCGAGGCCGGCCCCGGCGGGATCACCACGGTCGCGCTGGCCGGGATCGACCTGGCGCTGTGGGACCTGCGCTGCGGCGCGACCGGGCTGGCCGACGTGCTGGGCCGGCGCCGGGAGCAGGTCCCGGTCTACGGCAGCGGCGTCAACCTGCACTACTCCCTGGAGGAGCTGACCGAGCAGGCGCGGCGCTGGGTGGCCGCCGGGTACCGCGGCGTCAAGATCAAGGTCGGCCGTCCCGACCTGGCCGACGACGTGGCCCGGGTGGCGGCCGTACGCGAGGTGATCGGGCCCGACCGGCTGCTGATGATCGACGCGAACCAGCGGTGGGACCTCCACCGGGCCCGGCGCGCCCTGTCCGCGCTGCGCGAGTTCGACCTCCATTGGATCGAGGAGCCGCTGCCCGCCGACGACGTGGCCGCGCACGTCGAGCTGCGCCGCTCGACCGACGTGCCGGTCGCGGTGGGCGAGAACGTCTACACCGTCTACGGCTTCCGCGACCTGCTCACCGCGGGGGCCTGCGACGTCGTCCAGCCGAACGTGGTGCGCGTCGGCGGCGTCACGCCGTTCCTGCGGATCGCCGAGCTGGCCAGGGCGTTCGACGTGCCGGTCCATCCGCACCTGCTGGGCGAGGTGTCCGGGCAGCTCGCCCTGGCGCTGCCGCTGCTGCCGCTGGCCGAGGACGTCGAGGACGCCTCGTTCGCCCGCCTGGGGCTGCTGGCCGAGCCGTACCCGGTGCGGGTCGAGGACGGCCTGCTGCGCGTGGGCGGCCACGCGGGACTGGGGTTGCGATGGGCGTGAGGACGGACCCCGTGAAGGTCGTCCTGGCCGGTGCCACCGGGCACGGGCGGCATCACCTGGACAACCTGCGCAGGCTCGCGGCCGCCGGGCTGGTCGAGCCGGCCGGGATCTGCGACGTGCGGCCGGTGGAGCTCGACGTGGAGCTCGACAAGGAGCTCGGCGGCGGCCCCCTGCCGCAGTCGGCGGACCTGGGCGAGCTCATCACCGCCACCGGCGCGGAGATCACGATCGTCTGCACGCCGATCCACACGCACGCCGACCTCGCGGTCACGGCGTTGCGCGCCGGGTCGCACGTGCTGCTGGAGAAGCCGCCCGCGGCGAGCCCCGAGGCGCACGCGCGGATCGCCGCGGCGGTGGCCGAGACCGGGCTGGCCTGCCAGGTCGGCTTCCAGAGCCTCGGCTCGCGGGCCGTCCCCGCGCTGCGGGAGCTGATGGCGAGCGGCGCGCTCGGCCGCGTCCGCGGCATCGGCGGCGCGGGCGCGTGGGAGCGGCCCGCGTCGTACTTCACCCGCTCGGCCTGGGCCGGACGGCGCAGGCTGCACGGCGCGGACGTGGTGGACGGCGCGCTCACCAACCCCTTCGCGCACGCCGTCGCGACCGCGCTGGCCCTGGTGGACGGCCCGGTCGAGGCGGTCGAGACCGAGCTGTACCACGCCCATCCGATCGAGGCCGACGACACCTCCTGCCTGCGTGTCCGGATCGCCGGCGGGCCGGTGATCACGATCGCGGTGTCGCTGTGCGCGACCGGCCGCAGCGAGCCGTACCTGGTGGTGCACGGGGAGGCGGGGCGGGCGACGCTCACGTACACGCTGGACGAGCTGCGGGTCGAGCGGGCCGACGGCTCGGTGGAGACCACCGTGCACGAGCGCGACGGGCTGCTGGAGAACCTGGTCGCGCACATCCGCACGGGGGCCGAGCTGCTCGTCCCGCTCTCCCGCACCGAGACGTTCACCCAGGTCCTGGACGCGGTGCGGCTGGCCCCCGAGCCGCTGCCCATCGCCGAACGGCACCAGGTCGTGGAGCGCGACGGCGGCGGCGCGGTCACCCACCGGTACCTGCCCGGCATCGCCGAGCTGACCGCGCGCAGCGCCGCGGAGCTGGCGCTCTACTCCGAGCTCGGCGCGCCGTGGACGAAGGTGGAGCTGCGGGTGGCGGGCGCGCCGGTCGCGGCCTACGAGTGGCGGCCCGACCTGCCCGCCACCGACTCGCCGCGGCCGTACCTGCATCCGGTGCGCACGCTGGGCGGCGTCACCGTCACCGAGGTGCGTCCCGGCGACCACGTGCACCACCTCGGCGCCGGCGTGGCGATCGCCGACCTGGGCGGCGCGAACTTCTGGGGCGGCCGCACCTACGTCAGGGGACGGGGACCGGCCTGGCTGGACGACCACGGCAGGCAACGGCACGTCGCGTTCACCCGGCTGGCCGACGACGGCTTCACCGAGGAGCTGGAGTGGATCGGCCCCGGCGACCGGCTGATCGCCCGCGAGCGGCGCACCGTCACCGCCCGGCCGGTCGGCGACGCGTGGGCGCTCGACCTCGCCTTCACGCTGACCAATTGCACCGGCTCGCCGCTGGAGGTCAACAGCTCGGCCACCAAGGGCCGGGCCGGCGCGGGCTACGGCGGGTTCTTCTGGCGCGCCCCCGGCGCCTCGACCGGCCGGGTGACCTACCCCGGCGACGAGGAGACCGTGCACGGCAGCCGGGACCGCTGGGTGGCCATGGCCGGGACCGGCCCGGACGGGCGGGACTGGACGCTGGTGTTCGTGCAGGCCGGCGACGACCCCTGGTTCGTGCGGGTGGCGGAGTATCCCGGGGTCGGGCAGGCGCTCGCGTGGGACCGTCCGCTCGTCGTCGAGGACACGCTGAGCAGGCGGGTCGTCACGGTCGTGGCCGACGGGCGGCTCGACGGGCCGTCGGTCTCGGCGCTGGCCGCCGCCGTGGCGGCGACGATCGGGGAGGCGACGATCGGGGAGGCGACGATCGGGGAGCGGGCGTGACACCCGCTCTTCGGTAAGCCCTCATTCCCGGTTTCCCGGCGGTTCGGCGGGCCGCGGCTAGGGTGCGGAGTCTGTGAACGCACCCGTCATCGCCCGGCCCGCCACCGCCAGGGACCCGTTCTTCGACAACGCGAAGTACCTGGCCATCGTGCTGGTCGTGTGCGGTCACCTGATCGAGGACCAGCGCGACGCGCCGCTCGCCCACGCCCTGTACTTCTACGTGTACGTCTTCCACATGCCGCTGTTCATCGTGCTTAGCGGCTATTTGTCCCGAAATTTCACGTTTTCGGGGGGCAAGGCGCGCAAACTTCTCTCCACCCTCGCCGTCCCCTACCTGATCTTCGAGCTGGCCTACTCGCTCCCCCGCCCGATCCTGTACGGCACGTTCGAGCTGAGCCTGCTCGACCCGTACTACCTCACCTGGTTCCTGCTCTCGCTGTTCCTGTGGCGGCTGTCCACGCCGGTGTGGCAGCAGCTCAAGTGGCCGCTCGCGGTCGCGGTAGCGCTGTCCCTGCTGACCGGGCTCGACCGGTTGCCCGGCGAGCTGGCCATGAACCGCACGTTCGCGCTGCTGCCGTTCTACGTGCTCGGCCTGATGCTGCGGCCCGAGCACTTCGCCCTGCTGCGGCGGCCCTCCGTGCGGCTGGCCGGGTTCTGCGTGCTGGGGCTGGGGCTCGCGGTCGCGCTGCTGGTGCACGAGCGGGTGCCGACCGAGTGGATCAGGTGGCGGCACTCCAACGCGGCCATCGGCGTGGACGACCTCACCGGCACCGCGATCAGGCTGGGGCTGCTGGCGGCGGGTGCGGTGCTGGTGGCGGCGTTCCTGGCGGTCACCCCGGCCCGGCGCACCTGGTTCAGCGGGCTGGGCTCGGCCACCATGTACGCGTACCTGCTGCACGGGTTCGTGGTGAAGGGCGCCGAGCGGCTCGGCCTGGGGCTGCCGCTGTCACTCCTGCTGGGCGTCCTGACCGCCACCGTGCTGTGCACGCCCTGGGTGCGCGGGCTGTTCCGCTGGGCCGTCGAGCCCCGCATGACCTGGGCCTTCACCCCGCTCCGCCGTCCCGCCTGACTCGTGCCTGAGCAGCCGAAGCGCGCCTCTGGACAGCGCGACCAGGATGTCGGCGCACTCGTCCAGGTCGGGGTAGCGGCCTTCGAGGTGGCCCATGGCCAGGGCGTTGGTGGCCGCGTTGACGCCCTCGGCGATCATCTCCAGGCGGCGCCGGTCCCGTTCGTCGCCGGCCGTGTAGCCGAGCGCGGCCAGGTCGGCCGCGTGGTGCTCGCGGTAGGCCGCGGCCGTACGGTCGGCGAAGTCGCGCAGCGACGAGGACGGGTCGTGCCGCGCGCGCAGCTGGATGCGCAGCAGCTCGGGGTGGCGGCAGATCGCCTCCAGCGGGATGCGGAAGGTGTCGCGGTGGCGTTCGAGGTCGCCGGGCGCCTCGCGGGCCCTGCGCCGGGCCTCCCGCATCGCGCCGCGCAGCCGCTCGCCGCCCTCCTCGGCGAGCACCAGCAGCAGCTCCTGCATGTCCTTGAAGTGCACGTAGAAGCTGGACTGCGCGATTCCGGCGGCCTTGGCGACCTTGCCGGTGGTCAGGCCGGTCTCGCCCTCCTCGTCCAGGACGGTCAGGGCGGCCTCGATCAGCCTGCGCCGGGTCAGGTCCTTCGCCTCGCTCCTGCTGAGCGGTGTGCTGGTCACGATCGCCTCACGGGACTTGTGTCTGATTTCACCGATAGTACTATCGGTGAAATTGCCGAAGGAGAGTCATGGCCATCGATTTCACTCTCGCCCCCGAGCACGAGGAGATCCGCAAGCGGGTCAGGTCCTTCGTCCAGGAGACCGTGATCCCCGCGATGTCCGGCGTGGAGGAGGGCGACCGGGACGCCTACCTCCGCACGATCTTCGAGCTGCGCCGCCGGGCCAAGGCCGAGGGCCTGTGGCTGCCGCACATGCCGAAGGAGTGGGGCGGCATGGGCCTCGGCCACGTCGAGCTGGCCATGGTGCAGTCGGAGGCGGCCAAGACCCGCATCGGCCCGTGGGTGCTCAACTGCCAGGCCCCCGACGAGGGCAACATGCACACACTCCTCCACTGGGCGGACGACGAGCAGAAGGAGAAGTACCTGCGGCCGCTGCTGGACGGCGTCCAGATGTCGTGCTTCGCGATGACCGAGCCCGAGGTCGCCGGGTCCGACCCGACCCTGATCCGCACCGAGGCGGTCAAGGACGGCGACGAGTGGGTGATCAACGGCCACAAGTGGTTCATCTCCAACGCCCGCCGGGCGAGCTTCGCCATCCTCATCGCGCGCACCGAGCGGGACGTGCCCGAGGGCTCGCGCGGCGCGAACACGGCCTTCCTGGTGGACCTGCCCAACCCGGGCTGGAAGGACGTGCGCGAGGTCGAGACGATGCACGGCTCGACCGGCCACAGCGAGATCGTGATCGAGGACCTGCGGGTGCCCGACAGCGCGATCCTCGGCGGCCGGGGCAACGGCCACCGGCTGGGCCAGTACCGGCTGGGCCCGGCGCGGCTCGCCCACTGCATGCGGTGGATCTCGCAGGCCGAGACGGCGCTGGACATGATGGTGGACCGGGCGCTCAACCGCTACAGCCACGGCTCGCTGCTGGCCGAGAAGCAGGGCGTGCAGTGGCTGATCGCCGACTCGGCCATGGAGCTCTACCAGTGCAAGCTCATGGTGCTGCACGCCGCCTCCAAGATCGACCGGGGCGAGGACTTCCGTACGGAGGTGTCGATGGCCAAGCATTTCGTGGCGAACAGCCTCAACCGCATCGTCGACCGGGCGATCCAGGTGCACGGCGCGCTCGGCTACTCCACCGACACGCCGCTGGCGAGCATGTTCCAGCACGCCCGCTGGGCCCGCTTCGCCGACGGCGCCGACGAGATCCACCAGATGCGCATCGCCGAGCGCACGATCGCGGCCTACCAGGCGACCGGTTCGACAAGCGCGGCGACCGGCGGCCTGCCGCTATAGCGCAAGATATCCCCGCATGACGGGCTGCCAGCGGTTGGCCGGGACGCCCCGGAGCGCGGCCACCGCCAGGCAGTACTTGCTGACGCTGACCGGCCGCACCCCCAGCCCGCGCAGCACCCGGTCCACCAGCGCCCGACCGTCGGCCGACTTCGACTCCAGCAGCACCCGGTCGCGGCGGGCGGGCACCCGGCGGCCGCCGTCGTGGCAGAGCAGGCCCGTGTCGCAGGTCAGCCGGGCCTGCCCGGTTCGGTCGACGAGCGTGACCCGCCGGTAGTCGGTGGACAGCACGGGCCCGAGCGCGTCGGGCACGACGACGCTCAGCTCGCTGCTCAGCGTGTCGCCGACGAACTTCATGGCCTCGCTGGTCAGCTCGCCGGCCGCCGCGGCATCGTACGGGATGCGGTGTTTGTCGGTGTTGCCGCGGGTGCCGTTCAGCTTCAGCTCCAGCCATCGCCCGCCCCCGTCCAGGTACGTACGGGTGCGCAGCTTGAAGCGGCGCCGCCGGTCCTGCCGGTGCTGGCGGAAGGTCAGCAGGTCGGGCGTGTCGAAGTAGGTCGAGGTGTAGCGGAACTGGCGCAACGCCCCGATCCGCAGCACCGAGAGCCGGTCGCCCAGCTCGGCCACCAGCTCGGCCATGGCCGGGACGCTGACCACGTACTTGCGGTCCACCCGGCTCATCAGCTCCGGCACGTCGTCCAGCCCGACCGGCGGCAGCCCGGCCGCGACGCCCGCCATCAGCGCGCCCGCGTCCCTCATCGGGCCACCTCGGCAATCTGGAAGCGCACGTCCACCACGGTCACGTCGCGCACATAGTCCACCTGGGTGACGACGCAGTGCAGGACGCGGCCCCGCAACCGGCCCTCCAGGTCGGCCCTGAGCAGCTCGGGGTCGGCGTGCACGACGTCCAGCGTCACGACCTGCTGCCTGGTGCGGCCCAGCAGGCGGGGGTGGTCGGCGACGTGCACGACGGCCAGCAGCACGCCGTCCAGGAGCAGCGCGGTCAGCGGGAGCTGGGAGGCGATGCCGTTCACCAGCCCGAGGACGATCGCCACGAAGTAGTAGGCGATCTCCTGCTGGGTGATCTCGCTGGACCGCAGCCGGATGATCGACAACACCCCGAACAGCCCGAACCCGACCGCCAGGTCCACCCGCTGGACCAGCAGCAGGGAGACCACCGCGAAGATGCCCACGTTCAGCGCCACGTAGGCGAACAGCAGGTCGCGCCGGTGGTGTCGCCGGTAGTACAGGCCGTAGGCGAGGACGGTGATCGCCGCCAGGTCCATCGCCAGTCCGGCCGTCACGGTGTCTTGCCCCTCGTTCTCATGTCCACCAGCCTGCGGCTCGCCGGTGAGGGAGCCGTGAGGCGCCCATTAGGCGGCTCTCATCCGGTAGCCGGTGCCGCGCACGGTCTCGATGCGGTCGGGGCCGATCTTCCTGCGCAGGTAGCGGACGTAGACGTCCACGACGTTCGAGCCGGGGTCGAAGTCGAAGCCCCAGACGTGGCTGAGCAGCTGCTCGCGGGTCAGCACCTGGTCGGGATGCCGACAGAAGATCTCCGCCAGCGCGAACTCCCTGGTGGACAGGTCCACCACGCGGTCGCCGACGTGCGCCCGCCGGGTCCGCAGGTCGAGCGCCAGGTCGCCGACGCGCAGCACGGTCGGCTCGGGCGTGCGGTCGGCCCGCAGCCGCAGCCTGACCCGGGCCAGCAGCTCCTCGAAGGCGAAGGGCTTGGCGATGTAGTCGTCGGCGCCCCCTTCGAGCCCGGCGACCGTGTCGGTCACGCCGCCCCGGGCGGTCAGGATGATCACCGGGATGGCCACCTTCGACTCACGCAACCTCCGCAGCACGGTGAACCCGTCGCTGAGCGGCAGCCCGATGTCGAGCAATAACAGGTCGAACCCGCCCGAACCGGCCAGGTCGTAGGCCGCGACGCCGTCCGTGACCACGGCCGTGACGAAGCCGTTGCCGCGCAGGCCCTTCTCCAGGAAGGCCGCGATCCTGCTCTCGTCCTCGGCGATCAGGATCCGGTTCATGCCCTGGCCAGCGGCAACGTCATCACGAAACAAGCGCCCCCCGCCGGGACGTCCGCCACTCTCACACCGCCTCCGTGCGCCTCGGCGATCGATCTGACGATCGCCAGCCCCAGTCCTGCCCCGTCGTGCCCACCCGTACGTCCCGCACCCCTGACGAACCGGCGGAAGATGCGCTCCCGGTCGGCGGGCGCGACGCCCGGCCCGCTGTCGCGCACCCACAGCTCGGCCCGCCCGTCCCGCACGGCCGACCCGACCGCGATGAGATCGTCGTCCATGGTGTGGCGGACGGCGTTCACCACCAGCTGCATGAGCGCCTGCGTGAGCCGTTGCCGGTCGGCCGGGATCCGCGCCTCGGCCACCTGGTCGACCCGCCACCGCCGGTCGCCCAGCGGCCGGGCCTTGGCCACCACGCTCACCGTCAGGTCGGCCAGCTCGACCTCCTCGATCGCGAGGAAGCCGGGCTGCTCGGCCTTGGCCAGGGTGAGCAGGTCGTCCACGATCCGGTTCATCCGGTCCAGCTCGTCGGTGACCAGGGCGAGGGTCTCCGCGCGCTCGGCCGGGTCGTCCCCCATCAGCTCCAGGTGCCCGCGGATGACCGTGATGGGGGTGCGCAGCTCGTGCCCCGCGTCGTCCACGAACGTGCGCTGGACGGCGAAGGAACGTTCCAGACGATCGAGCATGTGGTTGAACGTGGCGGCCAGCGCGGCCACGTCGTCGTCGCCGGTCACCTTGAGCCTGCGGGTGAGGTCGGCCGAGTCACTGATCTGCTCGGCCGTCTGGCTCACCAGCCGCACCGGGGCCAGCACCCGCCCCGCCACGAACCATCCCGCCGCCCCCGCCAGAGCCAGCGCGGCCAGCGCCGACAGCCCGAGCACGCCGACCGCGTCCACGATCTCGCCCCGATGGCGGTCGTAGAAGACGGCGGCGACGAAATGGCCGGGACGGGGGTCGGCCGCCACCCTGACCGGGATGACGGCGTACCTGACCGTGCCCTCGACGCTCTCGGTGTCGCCGTAGGCGGGCCTGGTGGCCGCGGCCAGCGCCTTGACCAGCTTCTCGTCGGTGTCGAGCCGGGCCGGGGGCGTGACGGCGGTGATCCGGTCGGCCCTGCCGCCCACCATGGTGAAGAAGGTCTCCCAGCGGTCGGGCGCGTTGATCGCCAGGTAGCCGGTGAGCAGTTCCCGCACGTCGGAGACCGGCCGGCCGGTACGGGGGTCGTGGGCGGTGGCGGCGTACCTGCGCAGCTTCTCGGCCTCGTTGGTGAACTCCAGGTTCATCCGGTCGTCGAGGCGGGCGAGCAGGACGGTCCAGGTCGCGAAGATCGAGACCGCCAGGGCCAGGCCGACGACGGCGAGCATCCAGCCCACGATCCGGGCGCGGGCGCTCACCCGCATCCGGCTCCCCGCTCAGTCGTCGTCATCGTCGTCATCGTCATCGTCTTCGCGGTCGTCGTCGTCATCGTCGTCTCCGCCGGTCCAGGCGCGATGGTGGTCGTCGTCGCCATCATCATCGCCGCCTCCGGGCTTCGGCGCGGGCGGCTTGACGGGTTCCGCCTCGGTTCCCGGCGACGTGAACGGCCGTACGTCGCCGGCCGACGTCCCCGGCGAGGTCGAGACCGTGACGGACTCCCCCAGATCGGGCCCGTCGCCGGCCGCCCGTACCAAGCCGGCCGAGAGGAACCCCGCCGCCGTCAGCGCCACGAGAATGAGCAGCACGCGTTTCATGAGGTAGAGCGTCTGCCGCCCGGAGGAGACCATCCTGAGGCCAGGATGAGGAAGCTCTCATCCCTTCCCATCCGGCCGGTCGTCATTAGAATCATGTTCTGATACCGGCTGGTCGGTCAGGAGGTCTTCATGAGGGTGCGGGACAAGGTGATCGTCGTGACGGGCGCGGCCGGCGGCATCGGACGGGCGATGGCCCTGCGCTTCGCCGCCGAAGGAGCCGCCGGGATCGTGCTGGCCGACCTGGACGAGCCCGGCGCGAAGGCCGTGGCCGACGAGATCGGCGACCGGGCGGTGGCCGTCCGCGCGGACGTCTCCGTCGAGTCCGACGTGGCCGCGCTGGCCGAGCCCACCCCCTTCGGCCCGGTGGACGTGTTCTGCTCCAACGCCGGCGTCATCGGCGGCTCCGGCCTCGACGCCCCCCGCCAGGAATGGACCTCCCTGTACGCGGTCAACGTCCTGGCCCACGTGCACGCCGCCCGCGCCGTCATCCCCGGCATGGTCGCCCGCGGCGGCGGCTACCTGCTGAACACCTGCTCGGCGGCCGGGCTGGTGAGCTGCCCCGGCGACGCGCCGTACGCCGTCACCAAGGCCGCGGCCATCGCCTTCGCCGAGTGGGTGGCCATCCACTACGCCGCGCAGGGCATCAAGGTGAGCGTGCTGTGCCCGCAGGGCGTGCGTACCGGGATGCTGCAACGCGGCGTCGAGGAGGGCCACCTGACGGCGCGCGCCGTGGGGGCGTCGGGCGCGATCCTCGACCCCGCCGACGTGGCGGCCGCCGTGATCGACGGCCTGGCCGCCGAACGGTTCCACATCCTGCCCCACCCCGAGGTGGCCGACTTCTACCGCCGCAAGGCCGAAGCCCCGGACAGATGGCTAGCCGGAATGTCCACCTTCATCACCACCCTCCAGTCCACCCCGACCGACTGACCACGCCCGCCTCCCGCCAACCCGACCGACCGCGAGCCGCCTCCCCGCCAACCCGACCGACCACGGGCCGCCTCCCGCCAACCCGACCGACCACCGGCCCCGCCCACCCGGCAAGCGCTCCCGCAAGGCACTCCCGCGAGGCACTCCCCTCGCCGTCGCCCGTCGCGAAAGGCCCGACCCGACCATGGACCAGCACCTCGCCCGGACCGCCCGCCAAGCCTGGCGCCGCCTGGAACCCGTCCACGGGATGATCTACTTCGTCCCCGAGGCCACCACCCGGTACGCCGCCCTCGGCCTCACCGGCATGTCCGGATATTTCACCTCACGGTCCGCCCCCTTGGGCCCCGCCCCCGCCGACCTCGTCATCGCCACGTTCTACAACTTCAACCCCGACCTCGTACGCCGCTCCCTCCCCTGGGACCGGGTCACCCCCGCCCAGGTCCTGCAAGCCCGCCGCGAAGCCGCCGCCGAAGCGCTCCGCCGGGCCGCCGTCCACGAACTGCCCGGCCTCGTCCCCGTACTGACCCTGGCCAGGCGCGCCGCCGAGGCCGCCTGCGACCACCCCCAGGGCCGCCCCCTGTTCGCCGCCCACGCCGCACTCCCCTGGCCCGACGACCCCGTCCTCCAGCTCTGGCACGCCCAGACCCTCCTGCGCGAGTTCCGCGGCGACGGCCACGTGGCGACGCTGCTGGCCGAGGGCATCACCGGCCTCGAAGCCCTCGTCCTGCACGCGGCCAGCGGCGAGGTCGCCAAGCCGTTCCTCACCATGAGCCGCGCCTGGCCTCCGGACCAGTGGGCCCACGCCGAGACCGCCCTCCGCACCCGCGGCCTCCTGACCCCCGACAACGACCTGACCCCCGAAGGCAAGTCCCTGCGCCACCACCTCGAAACCCGCACCGACACCCTGGCCCTGCCCGCGTACGGCGCCCTGGGCGAACCCGACTGCGAACGCCTCGCCGCCCTCGCCCGCCCCTTCGGCCGCCGGGTGGTGGACGCCGGCCTCCTCAAGCTGAGCTGATCACCTGCGCCTCGCGTCCTTCCCGAGGGCCGTCAGCTGGAGGCCGGACGAGGAGACGACCGCGGACCTGGGCGAAGCATGACGTTACCGATACCCCGTCAGGGGAAGATCGCCGGACATGTCGGAGACACCACCACCCCAGAGCCAGCCGTACCCGGGCCGTACGGACGAGATGTCCCCCGAGCCGCGCGACGAGATGCGCGGTTACGAGGGCAGGGACCTGCTGGCGGGCAAGAAGGCGCTGATCACCGGCGGTGACTCGGGCATCGGCCGGGCGGTAGCGGTGGCGTTCGCCAAGGAGGGCGCGGACGTCGCCATCGCCTACCTCGACGAGCACGACGACGCCAACCACACCCGCGGCCTGGTCGAGCACGAGGGACGGCGCTGCGTGCTGCTGCCCGGCGACCTGGGCGACCGCGACCACTGCGCGACGGTCGTGGAGCAGGCGGTCTCCGAGCTGGGCGGCCTGGACGTCCTGGTCAACAACGTGGCCTACCAGGCGCCGGTCGACTCCCTGGAGGAGCTGACGGACGAGCAGTGGGAGCACACGTTCGCGGTCAACATCCACAGCTACTACCGCGTCACCAAGGCCGCGCTGCCGCACCTGCGGGAGGGCAGCGCGATCGTGAACACCTCCTCGATCAACGGCCTGCGCGGCAACAAGACCCTCATCGACTACGCCGCGACGAAGGGCGCGATCAACGCCTTCACCTACTCGATGGCCCAGAACCTGGTCGAGCGCGGCATCAGGATCAACGCCGTCGCCCCCGGCCCGGTCTGGACGCCGCTGATCCCGGCCACGATGCCGGAGGAGAAGGTGGCGAAGTTCGGCGCGCAGGTGCCGATGAAGCGGGCCGCCGACCCCGACGAGATCGCCCCTTCGTACGTGTTCTTCGCCGCCGACCGGCTGTCCTCGTACTACACGGGCGAGGTGCTGGCCCCGATCGGCGGCGAGACGCTCCCGGGCTGACCGCGGCGGGCTACAGGTAGATCGTGCCGCCCTTGCCGATGAACTCGGCCGCCTTGTCGGCCAGGCCCGCCCGCACCTCGTGGCTGAGCTTCATCGAGCAGAACTTCGGGCCGCACATGGAGCAGAAGTGCGCGGTCTTGGCGGGCGCGGCCGGCAGGGTCTCGTCGTGGAAGGCGCGGGCGGTGTCCGGGTCGAGCGACAGGTCGAACTGGTCCTCCCAGCGGAACTCGAACCGGGCGTCCGACAGGGCGTCGTCCCACGCCTGGGCCTGCGGGTGCCCCTTGGCCAGGTCCGCCGCGTGCGCCGCGATCTTGTAGGTGATCACGCCGGTCTTGACGTCGTCGCGGTTGGGCAGGCCGAGGTGCTCCTTGGGGGTGACGTAGCAGAGCATGGCGGTGCCGTACCAGGCGATCATGGCGGCGCCGATGCCGGAGGTGATGTGGTCGTAGCCGGGGGCGATGTCGGTGACGAGCGGGCCGAGGGTGTAGAAGGGCACGTCGTCGCAGAGCTCGCGCTGCAGGTCGACGTTCTCCTTGATCTTGTGCATCGGCACGTGGCCGGGGCCCTCGATCATCACCTGCACGTCGTGCGCATGTGCGATCTTGGTCAGCTCGCCCAGGGTGCGCAGCTCGGCGAACTGGGCCTCGTCGTTGGCGTCCGCGATCGAGCCGGGGCGCAGCCCGTCGCCCAGCGAGAACGTCACGTCGTAGCGGGCCAGCAGGGCGCACATCTCGTCGAAGTGCTCGTACAGGAAGCTCTCGCGGTGATGGGCCAGGCACCAGGCGGCCATGATCGAGCCCCCGCGCGAGACGATCCCGGTCTTGCGGCGGGCGGTCAGCGGGACGTGCGCCAGCCGCACGCCCGCGTGCACCGTCACGTAGTCGACGCCCTGCTCGCACTGCTCGATCAGGGTGTCGCGGTAGACCTCCCACGACAGCGCCTCGGGACGCCCGCCCACCTTCTCCAGCGCCTGGTAGACGGGCACGGTCCCGACCGGGACGGGCGAGCTGCGGATGATCTGCTCGCGGGTCTCGTGGATGTTCGGCCCGGTGGACAGGTCCATGACGGTGTCGGCGCCCCACCGGGTGGCCCACGTCATCTTCTCGACCTCCTCCTCGATCGAGGAGGAGACGGCGGAGTTGCCGATGTTGGCGTTGATCTTCACCAGGAAGTTCCGGCCGATCGCCATCGGCTCGGACTCCGGATGGTTGACGTTGGCGGGGATGACCGCCCGCCCGGCCGCGACCTCCTGCCGGACGAACTCGGGCGTCATCCCCTCCCGTACGGCCACGAACTCCATCTCCTTGGTCACCACGCCGCGCCGCGCCGCGCCGAGCTGGGTGACCGGCGACCCCCACGCCGAGCGGTCGGTACGCGACGGCCCCGAGGTGTCGTAGAGCCGCACCGACGTGCCGTTCGACAGCCTGACCTCGCGCATCGGCACCTGGAGGTCACCGATGTGGATCTTGGAAAAGCGCGCGTCGCTCATCGCGCAAACTCCCTTCGCCGGCATTATCCGGAGCAGGTTCTGGCGGTCGGCGGCTGACAGCCGTCCTCTCAGCCCGGTCCGCACCGGGCTCCCGCGTTGGTCACCGCGATCATAACCCCGCGCGTGGCAGGATCAAGGGGATGTCCGATCCCATTGCGCACACGACCGCCACCTACGACCGCATCGCGCGCCAGTTCGACGAGCAGGTCGCCAATCCGTCGCCCCCGTTCGCGGCCTTCCGCGACCGGTTCGCCTCAGCCCTGCCCGCCGGAGCCACGGTCGCCGACCTGGGATGCGGCCCGGGGCGCGAGTCGGCCTGGTTCGCCGGACGCGGCCTGACCACCGTGGGCGTGGACCTGTCGATCGAGATGGCCAGGCTCGCCGCCGGGCGCGGCGTTCCCACCGTTCTGGGCGATCTGCGACGCCCGCCGCTGTCGCCGGCGTCCCTGGACGGCGTCTGGTCGGCCGCCGCCCTCGTGCACGTGCCGTCCGAGCAGACCGAGCCGACGCTGCGCGCCTGGCACGCGGCGCTGCGCCCCGGCGGGGTGCTCGCGCTGGTCACCGCCCTGGGCGACAGCGAGGGCTGGGAGCCGGTGCCGTACCGGACGGAGTACGAGCGCTGGTTCGTCCACCGCGACGCGGGCGACCTGCTCGCGGTGCTGGACGCGGCCGGGTTCGCGGTCGCCTGGCACGAGACGAACGTCACCCACCGCACGTGGTTCAGCGTGCTGGCGACAGCGCGCAGCTCTCCCCTGCCCTAGTCTCCAGGTCGAGCGTGAACCCGGGGCCGCGCAGCCGGGCGGTCCCGCCGCGCGCCGACGACAGCCTGACCTCGACCGGCACACCGTCCGCCCAGGTGACCCCGACGGTGAAGCCGCCGCGGGCGCGCAGCCCGTCGAACGAGCCCGCGCGCCAGGCGGCCGGCAGCGCGGGCAGCAGCTCGATGACGCCGGCGTGGCTCTGGAGCAGCATCTCGGCCACCCCGGCGGTCGCGCCGAGGTTCCCGTCGATCTGGAACGGCGGATGCGTGTCCCACAGGTTGGGCAGGGTGCTGGCGCGCAGTTGCCCGCTCAGCATGCTCAGGGCGCGGTCGCCGTCCTTGAGCCGGGCCCAGAAGTTGACCTTCCAGGCCATGCTCCAGCCCGTGCCGCCGTCGCCGCGGGCTTCGAGGGTGGTGCGCGCCGCGGCCAGGTGCTCGGGGGCGGTGAGCTGCGTCCCGGGGTGTAAGGCGTAGAGCTGGGAGACGTGCCGGTGCCGGTCGGACGGGTCGTCGAGGTCGGCCTTCCACTCCTGGAGCTGCCCCCAGGAGCCGACCCGCAGCCCGGGGTCGAGCCGGTCGGCCGCCGCGCGCAGCCGTCCGGCGAACTCGGCGTCCACGCCGAGCGTGCGCGCGGCCGCGGCCGTGCAGGCGAACAGGTCCCGGACGATCTGCTGCGGCATGGCCGCGCCCGCGGTGAAGTCGCCGTGCTCGGGCGAGTAGGCGGGCGAGACGACGAGGCTGCCGTCGCGCGCGTCGGGACACAGGTTGGCCAGCCAGAACTCGGCGGCCTCGCGCATCGCCGGGTAGGCGTGCCCGCGCAGGTAGCGCTCGTCGCCGTCGAACAGGTAACGCTCGTAGAGCTGGCGCACCAGCCAGCCGGCGGCGTCCGGCATCCAGAACGACGTGGGCCAGTCGTGCACCCCCGTGAACCCGAACGGGTTGGTGTTGGAGTGCACCACCCACCCCGTGGAGCCGAACATCGACCGCGCGGTCTCGCGTCCGGGCGCGCGCAGCCCCGCCACGAACTCCTGGTACGGCACCGCCGTCTCGGCCAGGTTCGCCGGCTCGGCCGGCCAGTAGTTCATCTGCAGGTTGATGTTGGTGTGGTAGTCGGACTCCCACGGCGGCGAGTTGGACGCGTTCCACACCCCCTGGAGGTTGGCCGGCAGCGAGCCGGGGCGGGAGCAGGCGATCAGCAGGTACCGGCCGTACTGGAAGTACAGCGTCTCCAGGGCCCTGTCGGACGGGGTTCCGGCGCCTTCGTAGGCGGCCAGCAGGCGGTCGGTCGGCAGGTCGGGCATGCGCTGGCCGAGGTCGAGCCGGACCCGGCCGAACAGCGCCCGGTGGTCGGCCTCGTGCTCGGCCCGCAGCTCCGCGTACGGCCGCCGCGCCGCCGCGTCCACCGCCGCCGTGACCCGCGCCGCCGGGTCCGGGCCGCGGTAGCCGGGGTGGACGGGCGCGTAGTCGGTGGCCGCCGAGAAGACGAACACCGCGCTGTCGGCGCCCGTCACCACGACGCGGTCGCCCTCGTCCGTACGGGTGCCGCCCTCGGTCAGCACCTGGACCTGGCCCTCGTACACCAGGCCGTTGTCGGCCAGCACGCCCCGGACGCGCAGCCGTCCCGCCTCGGCGGTCACTTCCTCCCCGCCGTCATGCGCGGTGCCGAAACGCAACGTGAACCCCACCCGTCCCGGAGGTCCCGCCGTCAGCCTGCCGACGATGACGTGTGCCGGGTACGAGGCGAAATATTCCCTGGTGAGCACCACGCCGTCGGCGTCCTCGTACGTCACGGCGGCCACCGCCGTCTCCAGGTCGAGCGTGCGCCGGTAGCCGCCGGAGAAGCCGCCGGTCACGTCGAGCAGCAGCTCACCGAAGTTCTGGTACGCCCCGAAGCCGGGAATGTGCCCCACCGTGCTGTAGGACGGGTTCCCCAGGATCGCGGCCACCTCCTCCGGCGCCATCGAACCCCGCTCGTCGATGACCCGCCGCACCGCGTCCAGAGCACCCGGACGGTCCGCCGGCCAGTTGCCGGATCCGCCGGGATCCGCGCTGCCCGGACCGCCGGTCCACAACGACTTCTCGTTGAGCTGGACGCGCTCGGTCGCAAGCGTCCCGAACACGCAGGCGCCGAGCGCTCCGTTGCCGATCGGAAGGACGTGTCCTTCCCAACTGGGGGCGGGCTCGTCGTACCGGAGCGTCAGCATGGCGATCAGCCTAAGGTTTGGCGATCGCCCCTGGCGGTACGGACTCCCTCAGGGGAACTATGATGAAGATCGCCGCTGTGGCCGCGATCGTGGCTCTCGCCACGATCGGACCGGCTGCCGCCTCTGGGGACGGCATCGAGCAGCAGGAAGTGAGCAAGCAGCAATACCGGACGCTGACCGCCCAGTGCCGCTACGCCGACACACCGGCCCTGCGCCAGAAGTGCAGGCAGGCGGTCAAGGACAACTACCGCATCGGCCGGCGCAACCGTTCACTCGACTGTCGGACGTACTCCGGCGTGACGGTCTGCGGCGAACTGCTCCTCAGCAAGACCGAGCGCGCGTGCATCGACGAGTCCACCAGACAGGGCTTGGCCTATCGCCGCGCCGAAGTGGAATGTTACGTGGCCTGACCATGATCGTCGCAGGTGTCGACGGCTCGCCGACCGGACTGCTGTCCGTCGACTGGGCCGCCAAGGAGGCAGTGCTGCGCGGGGTGTCGCTGACCGTGGCCCACGTGGTGCCCGACTGGGTCTGCCGCCCGATCTCCGGCCGGTACGCGGAGGTCGGCAGGTGGATGCGCGACGGCGCCAAGGAGGTGCTCGCGGCCGCCGAACGGCGGGCCCGCGAACTGGGCGCCGAGGTGACCACGGAACTCGTGCCCGGCGATCCCCGCGCCGCGCTGATCAAGACCGCCGAGCAGGCCGACCTGCTCGTCGTCGGCAGTCGTGGCCTGGGCGGCGTACGCGGGCTGCTGCTCGGCTCGGTCGCCCACGGGGTGGCCGCGCACGCCCAGACGGACGTCGTCCTGGTCCGCGACCCGCCCGCCGTGCCGCGCGGTGAGCTGGTGGTCGGCGTCGACCGTTCCGAGGGCAGTCTCCGCGCGCTGAAGTTCGCCTTCGCCGAGGCCGAGCTGCGCGGCGCCAGGCTGCGCGCGGTGGAGGCGTTCGCCTGGCCGCGCCCCTCGGGCTTCGGGCCCGCCGATCCGGAGGCCGAACGCGAGACCCGCGAGGCTCTGCGGGTCTTCCTCGCCATACCCCGTCAATGCCATCCCGGGGTGGAGGTGATCGAGGACGTCGTGCACGGCCATCCCGTAGAGGTGCTGCGCGAGGCGGCGGCCGGGGCCGACCTGCTGGTCGTCGGCAGCCGGGGACACGGCACGCTGAAGGGCATGCTCATCGGCTCGGTCAGCCAGGCCATGCTGCACCACGCGCCAGGCCCGCTCGCGATCGTCAAAGCCACCTCCGCCTAGAGGCCGTCCCCCCAGACCACCGCCTCCCCTCCTGCCTCCGGAACGAGACCTGGACCGGCGCCATTCTCCAGAACGAGACCTATACCGGCGCCAATCCCCGCCGCGCCTCACCTGCACCTGACCTCCGGTCGCCCTGCCCCGGACGCCTGCCGGTGCTAACCGGCGGCCGGCACCGCCGCCGCGGCCACGATGCCGGCCACGCGCGGCGCGGCCAGCCGTACGTAGTCGTCGGTGGCGAGCGCCAGGGAGCGGTCGAGGCGTGCGGCGTTGAAGTAGATCTCCGGCAGCTCCAGCAGCGAAGGATCGACCACCAGCTCAAGGCGGGGGTCGTAGCTGAACGGCAACACCGTCCCGCTGACGCTGCCCGCCAGTTCCTCCGCCCGGTCCTTGTCGGCGAAGGCCACGTACGTGCCCTCCAGCAGCCCCTTGACCGCCTGCAGATCCAGCCGCGCGTCGCCCGGCACGACGGCCAGCACGTGCCGGGTGCGTTTCTTGCCGATCTTGACCATCACGATCAGGCACTTGGCCGCCTGCTCGACACCGTGCCCGCGCAGGGCACTCACCTGCTCGGTACGCCCCTCCGCCGGATGGTCGATCACCCGGTACCGCGCCCCGCCGGCATCGAGATCGGCGATCAGCCGCTCATAGGCATCCGTCCGCCGGCCGACGTCGGGACTTTCGGCGGCATCGGGACCTCGGTGGGCTCTGGGGCCTTCTTCGGCATCGGCGCCTTCGGAGCCGTCGGGACCTTCGTAGGCGTCACCAGTCACTGCTCAACATCTCCTTGGCCTTGGCGATCCGGCCCTCGTCGCGCTGGTAGAACACCCACTGCTTGATCTTCGTGCCCCGGATCAGCCCCGCCTGGGCCAGCACCTTGAGATGCTCACCGCAGGTGGGCCGGCTCACGCCCAGCTTCTCGGCGATGAACAACGAACAGACGCCGTCGCGTACGAGATCGCCGTCACGCTGCGGGCCGAAGTGCCGCTCGGGGTCGCGCAGCCACTCAAGGATGAGCAGCCGTTTGTCACTGGCCAGCGCCTTGACCAGATCCACATCCACCGAGCCAGTATGGCAATAAGCTAATTACCTGTCCACATCCGGCCAACCGCCCTGCCCTTGAACCGCAGGACTTCAGGACGCCTGCACCACCGGCGCCCCTTCGCTGGCCTGCACCAGGACGAACCCCTGCCCCCGGAACGCCAACTGCATGGCCTCGCCACTCCCCCGCCCGATCAAAGCCCCCACCTTCATCGTGCGGTTGACCCCGACCTGCAACCCCGTGCTCCAGCACACCGCCGCCTGCCCGTCCACGAACGTCGGCATCCGCGCCACGTCCAGCAGCACCGGCGTGCCGTGCGTGGTCACGGCCACCCACCCCGTGCCGGTCACCGTGGTGTTGAACAGCCCACCGGCCGCTACCCCGGCCCCCTGCACCCGCTGGATGTCCCACCTGAGCTCCGGCCCGAACGCCAGCAGGTTCCGCCCGTTGACCGTCAGCCCCTCGTTCTCCAGGTAGAAGAGGTGGATGTCGTCGGCATTGTCGGCCAGATAGAGCTGCCCCTGGCCGCGCACCCGCATCAGGGAGGCGCCCTCCCCCGTCACGGCCTTCTTCAGCAGCCTGCCGAGCCCGCCACCCTCGTAGTCGAAGTCCATCTGCCCCTGGAAGGCGACCATGGACCCCTGCTTGGCAAGCACCTCGTGCGGCAACTGGACCCGCAGCATCTTGTGGTTCTCCAGCGCGAACCCGCCGGGAAGCGGCTGGCCGGCCAGGTTGCCGAAGATCGAACTACGCACGTCGCGCCTCTCACGTCGATGGTCGTCGCCGCCGACGTGCCTCCGGAGCCAGCCCGAGCGGCGTCACCTCCGCCGCTCCCACCACCTCCGGCACACCACTCCGGCGCCGTTCTACAACCCCATCAACTCGGCGCCCCGGACGCGAGTTCCCGCACCACCTGAATGAGCTCGGCCGGATCGAACGGCTTGGTCAGGTACGCGTCGACCCCGATCCCCAGCCCCCGCCTCCGGTCGTCGTCCTGCGCCCGCGCCGTGATCAGGACGACCTTGATGTGACTGGTCGCCTCCTCCGTACGCAACTTCTCCGCCGTCGCCCACCCGTCGAGGCAGGGCATCATCACGTCCAGCGTGATCACATCCGGCATGACGTCCATCACGCGATCCAGACAGTCCTGCCCATCGGTGGCGGTCGACACCTCGAACCCCTCAAGGTTCAGGTTGACCGCGATGAGCTGCCGGATGACCTCGTCGTCATCCACGACCAGTACTTTGCCAAGAACGTCGCTCACGGGCGCAAAGCTAGCCCGTAGCGGGCCGGTCACGTGAGGTTTTCGCGGGATGCGTTCGAGGAGCGTTATCTGGTGCCGAGTGGTCCCCAGATGCTGATAGCCTTATCACTCGTCGCCCCCTTAGCTCAGGGGATAGAGCACCGGCCTCCGGAGCCGGGTGCGTAGGTTCGAATCCTACAGGGGGCACACAATCCTGATCAGCAGCTCAGACCGCTGACCAGGGCAAACATCGCAGGAACGGGCGGGCCTCCAGTCTCACGGAGTCCTGCCCGTTCTCGTTGACGCTGACTGGTTGTGGACCGTGATCCATGTGTGCGGAGCTTTCTGGACTGGGGCTCTGGCTGCACGAAACGTCCGTCGCGCGGCGCACTGGAGGGCAGGTGTCCAGTACGCCGCATTGAGGACGCCCCCGGCCGGTGGCTGACAAAGAGAGCACGGCCATCTCGCTGGTCGATCTCAATCGCGCTTCGCCGGGCTGCCCGGTCGCTCGCAGACAACGTCCAGCCATCGCGGCCGGTCGGAGTGCGCGCCAGGTAGGGGTTGCCAGGCTGGGTACGTCGCAACGCCCCGGTCATCGGCATTCGACTCCTCAAGAGACGATGACGCCTCAACTCGAGGGTGAGCGTGCACAGACCAGCAAGCAAGGACCACGGGCACCAGCCGGTACGACAGCCATCGCCCGGCTCACTGCGCCTGCAATGCGATCTTCACAGGAGACCTGTTCCCCACCGGCGCCCTCGTCCGTTACGAGAATCAACCTGTGTAATGAGGGACCACGGTAACGAACCGATAAATATCGCCGACGAGAAAGAGGAGCAGGAAGGCAACTGCTGTTTTGCTCCGCCAGAGGAATATCACAGCCAACATGAACAAGAGGATGGCGAAGCCGGATGCGGTCGTCGCTATCATCACCAGGTCCGGATCGCTATAATCCGGCATGGACGGATCCCAATTATGGTTGGTCGGCACCAGGCCGGCCAGAGATGCAAGCACCCCAAGCGACCCCGTCAGCACGCCCATGGCGATACGCGCCACTCGGGAGTTCTCGTGTGCCGCCGCCAAGCGACGCTGCTCTTGCATCCGCCGAACGACCGGGTCGGACACGCCGTCGAACGACTCCAAGCCTCCTCCTCGCATTTCGATCCGGCGCCATAGACTGCACGGAATGCCATCACGATTATCGGCATACACATTAGCATCCGCCCCTGAGCCACGGCATTCATAAGCAACTCTGCGCGGGAGTGCAGGCGAAGAGCAGGAAGCAGGGTAGCCAGCTCTATTATAGGCCATGTATGTCGCGGCCACATATATGGCAACCCTGTTGTCTTTGATGGCCGATCTGAGAACGCTGTATTGCTCGGCGGCCATCTCACTGGACTTGCAGCCGAGAGCCTTGGTAGTGTCTGTCATATTTATCGACACCGGACCAAAGTTGCCTTCCAGCCTCTCGTCCTGAACAGCTTGCCGACGCCATTCCGCCATGAGCTTAGCGTGTCATCCTACAGCGGAGGATTTCCAGCTATCCGACATAGACAATACCAGCAAGCAGGTATGCAGGCACATCTTCACAGTGGCCTTTACGGCGTTCTTGTAGGCGCCGATGAATGCCCTCTTGAATCATTTTCTCTATAAGCTTGAGCCTTTTTTTGGCATCTCGGTTTCAGATTGACATACTTGCAGCCATGTCATTGGTCTACGCAGGGGCCTTTCGCATTATCGCTCGATGTCGCTACAACGTCATTGCAGTGTCCCTTAGTTATACGTCCAGGGACACCTTTCCAAGTGGGGGCTGATCACTGATCGACCTTCACCAGCACCGTGAGATCACGGCTGGCTGACGAACCACACACGTCCTGTTGATCTCTGGGCCGTCAACGCCAGCCCAGGCTTGAGACACCGGTGGCGACACTCGACCGATGACCGACGTTAGGTCACGCCGGCCGACCCGCGCTGCCGCACCGTCGTGGCAGTCGATATGACCAGACCAACTACCCAGGAACCGGGCCCTGGTACATGACTGTGAAACAACAGCGACATCAGCGAGTACCGGACCTACCAACGTGAAGAAGAACACCGAGCGCGTCCGTGTCGTGCTCAAGCGCCTGGCGAACAGGGTTCTCGTCGAAACCGAGTCAGGACTGCCGGCCAGCCATGCCGGCAACGCCCTGACCAGCCCGTCTCCCCGAAGGCGAGGGACGAAAGGGACGTCAACGCGCGCAACGCCCTCTCGCGACTCCCTTGTCGAGGCAATCCGGTTGGCGTATGTGTGAGACGTTGCCTGTTGGAGGAATTGTGGCACCCAACCGATGGCCGACCGGCACCTTCATGCATCGGCTGACGGACGAGCTCCGCTCCGAGCTCCTTGGCCTCGGAACCTTGCGCTCGCTCCCGCCCGGACACGTGCTGATCAGGCAAGGAGATCGCGGCACATCGGTCTGGATCCTGTTGGACGCGCTGGTCAAAGTAACCGGCGGCGTTGAGAACGGGGTGGAGGCGACCCTGGCGATCCGGGTTTCGGGTGACATCGTGGGCGACATGGCAGCAATGGATGGGGCGCCGCGGTCGGCGACTGTGACCACCTGTGGGCGCGTCGTCTGTCAACAGATCAAGGGCCCGGTGTTCCGCTCTTTTGTGACTCGGCGCCCGGCCGCGGCTCTGGCGCTGACGCAGGTCGTGGCCGAGCGACTGCGTTGGGCCAATCAACGGCGCCTCGACTTCGCTGGATACGAGACGAAGATCTGCCTGGCACGCGTGCTGATCGCGCTAATCTCGCGACACGGCCGAACCACAGATGACGGAGTGAGCATCGGCATACCGCTCACCAGAGCCGAATTGGGGATGCTGGTGGGCGCCAAGGAGATCACGACGCAGAAGGCGTTGCGCGAACTGGCTGCGGAGGGGGTCATCCGGCGAGGGCACCGCGACGTGGTAGTGAAGGACCTGGCAGGACTGACTGCGCTTGCCGACCTCCCGTTCCTCGCTTAACCATATTTCTACGGCTTCTCCCGCCGGGTGGTACCTCACTGTAGAGCCCACCCGCTCATTGGAGATGCCATGGTCATGCACGATTACCGCGTCCTGCTCACAGCCGACATCGAGAACTACGGCGACCGCACCGACGCCCAGCAGCGCACCCTCCAGTCCGGTCTTATCGGCGCCATCGAGACGGCGGCGGACCGCGTTCATCTGAACCGGGAGTCATGGTCGCGCCAGGTAGGCGGTGATTCGCTGACCGTCGTCCTTCCCGCTGAACCAGGCCCTCTTGTCACGATTCCTCTTCTCCTCGACCAGTTCCTGACCGAGCTGGACATGGCCATCGCAGCGCACAACAGCCAGCGCGGCGATCCCACCTGGGCCCGGATGCGCATTCGGCTGGCCATCCACGTTGGACCACTGCAGTTGGACGGCGCGGCGGGGTGGCCCGGGCAACATGCCGTGCAGCCCGCGAGAATGCGTGATTCGGCACCGATACGGGCCGCGCTCGACACCTTCCGCGACGCGGACTTAGCGCTGATCATCTCGCGGGAAGTGTTCCGCGACTACGTGTCACAGGGACCTGGACGGCCGAGACCGTCGGAGTTCCTTGCGGTCGCGGTAGCGGAGAAGAGACAGGAATATCCGGCCTACCTGTACGTGCCGCACTTCGACGTCCACAACATGGAAGTTCCGGAGCGCCCGCCGTCCAGAGAGAACGATCCGTCACCACCTTCGTCGAGAAATGGGTCGATCACGAACAAGGCCAAGAGGGGCGACATTCTCTTCGCGCAAGGGGACATCAACGTCACACGTGACTCGAAGCGGAGAAAGAAATGAGCGACTCCCCGCCCGAGGGGTCGGGCCCTGAAGGCCCGCAGCCAGAGGAACCGCTGGTCGACGACATCTCGTCCGAGGAGGAGGACGAGACATTTCAGGAACCCGACAACCTACCAATCCGTCATGAAATGGCCGCCTCCCGGCAGGAGTGGGAGGAACGCCGGCAGAGCTTGGACGACCTGTACGCCGACGAACTGTCCAGCGCCGGCACCCGGGATCTGAGCGGCCGCGTGAGCAACCGCGTCAAGAAGGGAAACCTCTGGTTCGCCCAGGGAGACATCCACGTAGGCCAGGCGCGGCCACAACCGACAGCGACGGTCAATGAACTGACAGAAGCCGAGACCGCGGACCTACGGCGAACGCTGGTACCGACCCAGTCACAAACCGATATACGTAAGCTGCTCGACAGCCGGCGCCTGATCCTTCTCGGTGGAGCGGCAGAGACGGGAAAGGCGACCACAGCTCTGGCTGCGCTGCTCGAGTGGAGCGGCAGGGTGAGCTGGATCATGCCGCACGGAGCGAGCACGCCGAACCCCCGGGATTGGAAACTGGAATCGGGGCATGGCTATTTGCTGGACCTGGTTGATACGCCCAATGTGGTCGACAGGGTGACCACAAGCCTCAAACGTGCTGGCATCAACGCGGACTACAGGGTGATCGTCCTGGTGCCAGAGCACATCCAGTCATCCATCGCGCCCGTGATCGAACACGATCCACCGCCGAACCGCCGGGTCTTCACCAAGCATCTGTCCGTTCAGGCATCCGGCGCACGGCTTGCCGTAGACGATCAGAAGCTCTTGGACGAGGAGCTCCGCGCTCTCTCCGCGCCCTGGCAGGTGGTCGAACTGGTCAGGCAGGTGGTCGCCACGATGGAGGCCGGCAGTCCCATCGAGACCATGCTGAACCGGCGATTCCATCGAATGCGCGCGAAGGTGGGCGAGAACCTCGAGAGGCGCAGGCCGACTCTGGGCCGGTGCTTCATGACCAGCATCGCCGTACTCCACGGACTACCGGAGGCGGAAATCTCTGGCGCGGCCCTGGCCCTGGCCGAACGGCTTGACGAGAAGTGGCGTCGTGATCATTCGCCGAAATCGGTCCAGCTTTGGGAAAACCTGCCGGCCTGGCTGAAGTACGTGGATGCCGAGGTCGCACCCGCCGGGCCCGGCGGTGGGCGAAGCATCAGGCTGAGACGCCCCGAGTTGGCGGCCGTCATGCTACGCGTGATCTGGGAGGACCAGCCGACCATCCGTGACTCGCTGATCGACTGGTTGATCCGGCTCGGCGGCGAGGGATCCTGGCATACGAGGATCAAGGTCGGGCATGCGGTCGGAAAGCTCGCAACTTTCGACTTCTCCCTCGTCAACGAACGGTTTTTGGAGGTATGGAGCCGCTCTCGCCGACCTCGGGACCATCAACTCGCCGCCTTGGCACTGGAAGCCGCCGCCGAGAACCCATCGATGACCCGCCGCGTCCACCTCCATCTCGATTCGATGATCCATGGCAACGACGCGAAGAAGGCGATCGCGATCCGCGCCTACGCCTCGTCCGTCGGCCTCTCCGCACCCGACCAAGCACTCGCCGCGTTCAGGACTCTGGTCCTGAGCAGAGGCGTCAAGTTCCACCACGAAGTGGCCCAGTCCATCGCCTACCTCTATCGCCGGAACACCGCGCCTACCATCATGAACCATCTCGCTGACTGGGTCCGTGACGGAGGAGCGATCGGTCGTCACGGCGCCGCCCTCGCCTTCGGACGACTGGTCGCGCTACCCGTCTCGAGCCCCGAGCGGCCGCATCCCAGCGACCTCGATCCCCATCCCTCGCTGGTGATGCTCTGGCGCAACGCGCTCAGCTACGAGGAAGAGGGGCGCCTTGTCGTGCCCGACTCCTGGGACCTGCTGCTGAACGAATGGCTGCGGTACTACGGCGAGCGGCCGACCGTACGCGAGATCACGGACCAGATCTTCAGCCTGACCGACGTGCGGAGCGCCGAGCGAGCACTGCTCTACCTTCGGCTCTGGCGGCACCATGGCGAGATCTCCGCCGAACTTCACCATCACCTGCGTCAACTCGTTCACAGGAGCTGATCTCATGCGCAAATGGCTGGCCCCCATGCTCTACCGCATCCAGCAGAACCAGCCAGAGGCCGAACCGCCCATCGGCATCGAGCCGTTCGTGCTGTCCTCGCCCGCCAAGGGCGACGCCTACGACTTCTCCGTCACCGTGTTCCGTATCGCGACCTCGGGCGGGAAACGGACCTCAGCCCTGTTCAGTGATGAAGTGCCCGAAGCGGAGACGGTCCTCCAGCGCGCCTGTCAGGAGGTACGTTCGACTACCCGACAATTCGAGATCACCGCGCCGGGCGCGGCGGAGCAAGCCACGAACGAAAGACTCCAGGCGATCTCAGGCTCGATGACAGGTGTCTTCCGGTGGGCGATCAGAGCCGAGGTCAACGTTCCCGAGGAGATACGCCAGCTCAACCGTGCTGCCCACAAGAGACAGCATGACATCAGGGCCGACGCCGACGCCGCGCTGCTCCGGATCAAGAGCACCGACGAGGTCCGGCAGGAGTGGCAGGACTTTCTCACCACCGTGGTCGGAAGCGCCCAGGTGGAGCACGCGATCAAACTGGCTGTCTCCCCGGAACACCTACCGCAGATCATCGCGGAGCTCGTCGAACAGCGGCAGCAGGGAGCGCAACAACTGCTCGGCACCGTCGACTCGATCATGCAGCGCTACGAGACAGTGGACATGCTCAACTTCGTCGTCAGCAATGAAACTGTACTCCGCAGAACCCTGGAACTCCTTGGCCTGCCAGTTCCGCCGCTGGAGGACGACACGCTGCTGGTAGGCCGAGCGTGAGGTGCTCGCCGGAGCGGCGCCATCCAGCGACCGCGCTGTCACGGCGAAGATCCGGTGATCATGACGTTGATGAGCGCCGCGCTCACCGTAGCCGCCGTTCCACCGAGGAGCAGCCAGAACCCCCAGCGGATTAGGCGATACTTCCGCCCGACGATGTGGCTGACCCGGTACAGCTGATCAGCGACCCGCTCCAGGTCGAGCGCCGATGACCGCATGAGAGCGCTGGCGACGGCCGCCGTGGAGTCGAGACGATGGACATCGGCGTAGTACATGACGGCGCCGCTCCCCTTCCGCCGATCCAGGCGCGGATACACCGCGCCAGCGAGCACCACCACGGACGCCAGAGCTGCCGCTGCCCCTACCCACCACAGCCACTCGACGGCATTGGACATCTCGGAAGGTGACCAGCTGCCCGCCAGCAGGCCGCCTGCGACGGCGCCGAGGCCGATGCCGACGATGCCGAGGAGGACCTGGGCTTTGGCGTCCGCCCGGTTGAGCTCCTCACGCGCCTCTCTGAGTAACTGTGCTCCGTACTCGCACGCATCGTCCTCGGCTGCCTGCCGTCCGTCTGCAGGGGGCCGGGTGAAGGTTCGCACGATCTTGCGGAACATGAGAAACCTCCTGGCCGGGGGGCGATCACAACGCAGAGCATTCCACGACCGCCATAAGTTGAAGCCCGTGATGCGCTGCGCGCCTGCTGTACACCACCTCAGCAGGAAGCTCTCTGCGTGATCGTGGGCCACATGTGAGCCAACCGCGGCATTGATCAAGTGGCATTAATTAGATTGCCCCTGGTCAAGGGCATGGTTAGCAGCAAACCTCCAGCCTCTCCGGTGCCGATGACAGCTAAAGACCGGCTCTGGCACGAATTTCGTGATCGTCCGGCGGCGCGCTTCTGACGCAAGGATGAACGGGGTAGACATCGCTCAGGCGGCTTCTGTCGCTGCCCATTTCAGACCGTGTCTCAGTGATGCCTCCTTGCAAGCGACTCCGCCTGCCTACAGTGGATTTCTCGGAGTTTGTCCGCGAAGGAGTCTTGGATGGATCCGATCGTGCTGGCAGCGGCGACAGCCTTGGTGGGGGCGATGGCCACCGATGCGTGGCAACAGACCCGTACCGCAGTGGTGGCCTGGTGGTGCAAGGTCCGCTCCGACCAGGCCGAGACCGTGCAAGCTGAGCTGGAAGCGACGCAAATTCAGGTGCTCGCCGCCCGTGAGCGGGTGGATCCTGACACAGAGCAGGCCCTGGCAGGGATATGGCAGCTGCGGCTGCAGCAGATCCTCGATGAGGATCCGACCGCCGGACCGCAGCTACAGCGCCTGCTGGATGAGCATCTGACTCCCTCACTGCTCTCCGGCGAGCAGTCCCGCATCCAACAGATCATTAACGCCCATGCCCACGATCAGTCGCGGCAGTTCATCGCCGGCCGAGATCAGCACATCACCGGATCGTGAGCAAGCGGGATGGGTGAGTCGGAGCCCGCCCAAGTACGCATCGAAGCAGTCGCCGAGAGCCACGCCCGGCAGATCATTGCCGGTCGAGATCAAACGATCTACACCGGTCCCATACCGTCTCCTGCAGTGACGATGCGCACCCTGCCCCGGGACGTGGTGGGCTTCACCGGCCGCGACGCCGAGTTGCAATGGCTCATCGCTGCCGCATCGAGAACATCTGGCCTGCTGACCGTCTACACCATCGACGGCATGCCCGGCGTGGGGAAGACCGCACTGGTAACCCGTGCCGCGCACATGCTCGCTGACGCTTTTCCGGACGGGCAGTTGTTCGTCAACTTGCACGCCCACACCCCCGGTCAGCAGCCCGCCGACCCCCGTGACGTGCTCGGAGATTTGCTGGCCTGCACCGGCATGCCTCAGGGCGAGATCCCTGGAAGCGTGGAGGGGCGAGCGCAGCGGTGGCGCGGGCGTCTGGCCGGGAAGAAGGTGCTGCTGGTCTTGGACGACGCGGCCGACCACGCCCAGGTAGAACCGTTGTTGCCGGGAGCGGCGGCATGCGTGGTCCTGGTCACCAGCCGGCGACGTCTGATCGCGTTCCCTGGTGCCGAGCCGCTCTCGTTGGCCACGCTGCCGTCTGGTCAGGCACTTGAGCTATTCACTCGCATGGCCCGTCGGGCGCCTGTAAGGCAAGAGCGGGATGCTGTTGTCGATCTGGTTGAACGATGTGGCTTTCTACCGCTGGCCATTACGTTGCTCGCCGGCCGCCTGGCCCACCATCCCGCATGGGATGTCGCCGCCTTCGCGGATGCGTTCGCCGCTGCTCAGGATCGGCTGGGTGAACTCGAAGCAGACGACCGCGCGGTGACGGCAGCCTTTGACCTGTCATACCATGCCTTGTCTCCAGACCAGCAGCGCCTCTTCCGCCGTATAGGCCTGCACCCTGGCTCCACCTTCGATTCATATGCTGCTGCCGCCCTCGATGACATCTCTGTCGTCCAGGCCCGTCGCCAGCTTCATGCTCTGTATGCCAGCCACTTCATCGATGAACCGGCGCTTGGCCGCTACAGTCTGCACGACCTCCTGCGCGCATACGCCCAAGCCCTCGCAGCCCAGGATCCAGTTGGGGAACGCGAATACGCAACCGACCGCCTTTGTGCCTACTACCAGTGCACCGCCGAGGCCGCTGACCGCCTCATCAGGCATCCTCGCCCCGGTGCCGCAGCCCAAATCGATGCTTCTGTCATGACGCCAGAACTGGCTGACCGTGAACACGCGCTGACCTGGATGCGCACCGAACGTTCCAACCTACTCGCTTCTGCCAGCTTTGCTTCGATCAATGTGCGTGACTCCTACGTCATCCGTCTCGCCAAGGCCATGGCCTCCTTCCTCTCTCAGGAGGGCGTCTGGGACCAGGCCGCCGTTCTCCATGAGGCGGCCTTCACCGCCGCACAGCACACCGCCGATCCTCTCGCCCAGGCCGATGCCCTACAGAATCTGTCCTGGGCCCACAGCGGAATGGGGGCCTACTCGACAGCAGAAAACTTGGCGGAGCAAGCACTGGCCTCGTATCGCTCGCTCAGTGATCGGAACGGGGAGGCAAATGCCCTGCTGAACCTCAGTCAGGCACGGCGTATGAGAGGAAAATACGACCTGGCGGCTGTTCTGGCAGAGCAGGCTCTGGCCCTGTACCGCTCCCTCGGCAACCGACACGGCGAAGCCCGCGCTCTACAGGCCCAGAGCTGGATCCGGCGCGTAGCGTACGGAGATTTCGTGGGAGCAGCCGACCTGATCCAACAGGCGCTGTCCTTGAATCGTGCTCTCGGTGACCGCCTCGGCGAAGCCAATGCTCTGTCCGATCTCCGCGTGGTCCGGCATGCGCTTGGGGAGTACTCAACGGCAGCCGACCTGGCTGAGCAGACGATGGTGCTCTATCGCGTCCTCGGCAACCGGAAAGGTGAAGCGGACGCGCACCGAGGTTTGAGCCGAGCACGATGTTCGCTGGGGAATTACGAGGTGGCGACGGATCAGGCAGAGCAGGCTCTGGCCTTATATCGCTCCCTCGGCGCCCGGCATGGCGAAGCCGAAGCCTTGCTGGTTTTGGGTCAAGTACGGGTCAGGACCGGGGAGTTCCAAGCGGCAGCCAACCTGGGGCAGCAGGCCCTGACCCTCTACCAAGCCCTCGACTTCGGCCACGGCGAAGCCAACGCCCTCCGGCTTCTGGGGCAGGCACAACATCTGTCCGGGGAGTACTCGAAAGCGTCCGACGTACTGGCGGAGGCCTGGGCGCTGTTCCAGCATTTCGGTGATGACCAAGGCGAGGCGGAAGTCCTGAACTGCACCGGCGCTCTCCTAGCCGATTCCGCTGGAATACAGCCAGCACTTGTCGCATACCGGCGGGCTCTGCGGCTGGCACGTGAAGTGCAGAGCCCTCTGGACGAGGCGCATGCTCTCGAAGGAATAGCCCGATGCCACATACGCTGCGGCCACCAGCAAGGCGCACTTGTTTATCTACACGTGGCAGTAGCCATCTACCAACGCATTGGAGCTGCTGAGGCCATATTGGCTGCAGAGCAGCTGAAGGCCCTTCGGGTAAGCGTCCGCACATAACCGGTCTGATTACTTTGACACGAAACCCGTCTGTTTAGAAGGCGCACATGACCGTGGCCACCGTCCATCGGGACGTCGAAAGGCTCCGTGCTCACGCGGCACCATTCCGGGCCATCCATCTAACGAGAAGACATGGCCAGAACCCGCGGGCACTTCGCGGCCAAAGAGCGGCCGTGCCCAGGCAAGAGACCGGATGAGAGGCAGAGAGCGTACACCAGGCGGAGGAGAAGCGTGCCCTGACCCGCACCCCCACCAGGACGGTCAGCCGGACAAACCGGTTCCTCCGCTGAGGCTCTTCAGCGTGATCGTGGACCATTCGGGGACCATCCATCTCCCGATCAAGCGCCATCCACGCATAGCGCCTGGTCGGAAGCGTGAGCGATCATGAGCGTCTCCGACCCGCCGGACACCAAGTTCGTTGATTCCAGCCACAAGGAATGCAGTCTCGACGGGGCATTGAAGCTGTACCACTTGCCGGACAACGGCAAAAAATCGGACGACGTCGGCTACAATTGATCACCTTTGCCACGAATGTCACGCCCGTCGCGGAACCGGAAAACTCCGGGACGGGCGCGGCGCATTCTTCCCCGCGGCCGAAGACCCGGCCTGACAATGAGGTACGGAAAAGGGGCTCATGCGGTACGCCGGCACCGGCGCGACGGAGGCGCGGGCGCATTTTCGCCGGACCCTCGGCTGCGGGGGCGTTCTGGCGGCGGTCGTGCTGCTCGCCGCCGCGGTCGCGTGGGCGGACAGCCGGCTCGTCGACAGCGCGCTCTCGTACTGTTTCGGCGACCTCGACGCGGGCGAGGCACTGGCCGGCCTGATCTTTCTCGGCGGCAGGTGGCTGCTCTTCATGACCGTCTTTCTGTGCGGCGCGCTTTTCCTCACCGGGTTCCGCGCGCTCGGGCGGCGGGCCGACGGCAGAGCCGCCGTCGTGGCCTTCCGGATGGGCTTCTGGGTCACCGCCGCGCTTTTGGTGGTCGTCCCGGCTGGCCTGATCCTCTACGATTTCGCGACGACCGGCACCCCTACCGGCGCGACAGGGCTCAATTGCGGCGTGGGCAACGTGCCGCCCTGGTGGCCGGACTGGCTGCCGTCCTGAGGGCGGCCGGTGATTGCCGGGAAGCGCGGCGTGTTCTCAACTCGGAAGACGCCAGTGGCAGACCTCGCCGTTGATGCACAACTCAGTTGTGGTGTCGCGGGGGTTCGGCGGCTTGACGGACACTTTTTCACCCCACCCCTGGTAGTGGGTGTCGACGGAGAAGGTTCTGCCCACCAGTTCATCAAGGCCGCCGGCTAGGGTGTACCTGCTCTGCACTCTGCCGATCGATCCCGTCGGGGTTAGCGTGAGGGTGTAGGACACTTTCGTACCGACGAGGCCCCACGAACCCTGGGTGGAATGGCCGAACCAGGCGGAGGCAGCCTTGCCGAGCTGCTTGAAGGTGATCACGCCGGTGACGCTGTTCCCGTTCCTGTGGCCGTTCTTCAGCAGGGCCGCCACGGTGGCCGGCTCTGTCGGATTGAGAAGCTGCTCATCGTATCCGAGCAGCTCGGTGTGCCAGAGGTACAACTGGTGAGAGTTCTTCCACCAGACCTTGCCGTCTTTCAGCCACTTCCCGATGAGCCCACCGGACTGGTAGCTGGTGCCGCCGGGCTCGTGATTGAAACCAATGCCGCGTTCGGTTCCATGAGCACCTCCGGTCGTGATGACGTCCAACGCCTTGACGCCTCCATTGGGCGCGTTGAACTCGAAGGCGCCTTCACGTCGGCGTTCAGTGAGTTTCTTCGTGCCCTTCGAGACGATGGCAGTTTCGGTGAAACGTACGCCGTGTCCGCTTGCCAGAACGCTTTTCAGCGCCTGAACGGAATCTTGGGAGACTTCTCGCTCCGAGGAAGCCTGGGCTGGAGCAACCCCTGCCAGCAGAGCACCGCAGGCCACCAACGTCATGAGCGTGTTTCTCATGATGACGAGAATGCCTCCATCAGGACACGCGCGGAACACGGACCGGATGCGACTGCCGAAAGACGAGGGGGAGGCCGGTGGACGTGCTGGATTCGGCGCGTCGATCGCCTTGAGGCCCTGCCCTTCTCCGCAAAGCGGGACACAGCGGGAGGGTCATGTCAGTATGACCGTGGGTCCCCTCCGAGGAGTGTCCGATGTGTGACGATGCGTTGCTTCCTGGTCCCGTCTCCGCTGCCCTGGCTGATTACCGCGCGCTCCGTGACGCGCACGGTCCCTGTTGGGGTGAACCGTCGCTGTCCTACGTCGTCCAGGCATGGGCGACCGTCTTCCTCGACCGCCGGTACAACTTCTACACCACCGGACTGCGCCAACTGGCCGAGCACCACCCTGACCTGCCCGCGGCCGAGCTGGAGGATCATCTCGGCGAGGTGGACGCCGACCGGGTGGTGCGTGACGCGCTCGCCGGCGACGTCGTGGACAACCTGCCCGTGCTGCGCCTGACGCCCGGCGGGTGCGCGGTGGCGGCCGTCACGCGGATCGTGCTGGAGGAGGAGCCGTTTCGTACGGCGTTGCTGCTCGACTCCAGCAGGGACGAATCGGTCACCGTGCTCGTGGACGGCACCCGGTACACGGTAGCGGCGCGCGGGGCCAAGGTGGTCGAGGTCGCCGAGTCCGTCGTGGTCGACGGGCAGCCGGTCGACCTGGCGCCGCTGAGCAGGCGGGTGGCGGCGGCCGGCGTGCGGTTACGCGCGGGGTTCCCGTGCCGGTGGAGCGTGACGAGCGCGAACGGTCAGGGCTGGTACCCCGAAGGCGCGCCGCCCAAGCTGGACGCGCACCGCCGGCCGTTCTTCCACGGCGACGACCTCGTGGTCCGCGTCCCCGCCGAGCCCGTCACCGTGACCGTGGCCAGGGGGATGGAGTACGGCACCGCCGAAGTGACCGTCACGCCGCAGACCGGCGCGGAGACGCTGGTGGAGCTGGCGCCCGAACGGCTGTACGACGCGGCCGCCGGCGGCTGGTACGGCGGTGACCTGCACGTCCACCTCAACTGGATGGGCGAGGAGCCCGCCGCGCCCGAGCTGGCCGCCGCCGCGCAGCACGGCGAGGACCTGCACGTGCTCAACCTGGTGGCGGGCAACGTGGCGAGCGAGCGCGTCTACGACGCGGAGGCGCTGGAGCAGTGGGTGGGCAAGGACCTGCCGTGGTCCGACGACCGGCACGTGGCCAGGATCGGCGTCGAGTACCGCAACGACGTGCTCGGCCACTGCACGGCGTTCGGGCTGCGCGGGCTGCCGGGCCGCTACCACTCGGGCTTCGGCGGCACGGCGGACTGGCCGCCCAACGCGGCGGCGTGCGAGGAGCTGCGGGCACTCGGCGGGGTCGTCTCCTACGGTCACCCGTTCCACACCGCGTTCGGCGACGACGACCCGCCGGACGTCGTGCTCGATCGCGGGCGGTCCTGCGCGGCCAGGGAGATCGTGGCCGACGCCGCACTGGGCCTGATCGACTCGCTCGACGTGCTCAACCACTCCTCCGTCCTGGCCACGGCGGCCGTGTACCGCCGTCTGATCGGCGCGGGCAACAGGCTGGCGGTGACGGCGGGGACCGACGCCGTGCTGTCGTTCTGCCGCCGCGGCACCGCCTCCGCCCCGCCCGGCTGGGAGCGTGTGTACGCCAACGTCGCCGGTCCCCTCACCGCCGAGTCCTACGCCGAGGCGATCCTGCACGGGCGTACGTTCGCCACCACCGGGCCGTGGCTGGAGCTCACGGTGAACGGGCACGGTCCCGGCGACACGCTGGAGCTGCCGCCGGGCCAGGAGGTGGAGATCGTGGTCTCCACGATCGGGCCGGAGGTCGAGGAACTGGAGATCCGTACCGCTGCGGGCGTGCTCGCGCAGGGGCCTCCCGGGCGGCTGGTGGCCACGATGAGGGCGGACGAACCGACGTACGTGGTGGCCGTGGCAACCGGCGGGCCGCATCCGCGCTCCCAGCACCGGCGCGGCGCCTACGCCCACACCAGCCCCGTGTACCTCGACGTCGCGGGCGGCCACGTGGCCAGGGAGGCGGACGTGCGCTGGTGCCTGGCCTGGCTGGACCGGCTGGAATCGATCCTGCGCGAGTCCGGCCGCTTCGACACCCCCGCCCAGGTGGACGACCACCTGGCCCTGTACGAGCGAGCCAGGCAGGTCTACCGCGACCGCCTGCCCTGACCTCGGCCGGCAGGGCCGGTCGCGCAGCAGGGGGCGGGCGCGACGGAGTGGCGGGGTCCGGCGGGGGTGCGCGGAGGGATGGGTGGGAAGGTGGCTGCGTGCAGATCTCCCTTCTCGGGCCGGTCGCGGCCGCGGCCGACGACGCCTCTCCCATCGACATTCCCGGCGTGCGTCTGCGGGTGCTGCTGGCGCGGCTCGCGTTGGAGGCCGGTCGGCCGGTGTCGGCGGACGCGCTGATCGACTGCGTCTGGGGCGAGGAGCCGCCGGCCGGGGCCGTCAACGCGCTGCACGGGCTGGTCTCCCGGTTGCGCAGGACGCTGGGCGGGCCGGAGTCCGTGGAGCTGGTGGCCGGCGGTTACCGGCTGCCGCTGCGTCCCGAGGACGTGGACACCCACCGGTTCGAGCAGCTTGCCGGGCAGGCCAGGCGGGAGCTCGCGGCCGGCCGGCCGCGGGAGGCCTCCTCCCTGCTCCGCGCCGCCCTGGAGCAGTGGCGCGGCGACGCGCTGGCGGACGTGCTGGAGGCCGCGTTCGCCCGTAACGTGGCGGCGCGGCTGGAGGAGTTGCGCGCCACCGTCGCCGAGGACTTCTTCGACGCGGAGGTACGGCTCGGCCGCCACTCCGAGGTGCTGGCCGACCTGCGGGTCGCGGCCGTCGCGCGCCCGCTGAGCGAGCGCCTGGCCGAACTGCGGATCCGGGCCCTGTCGGCCGCCGGACGCCAGTCGGAGGCGCTGGCCGTGTACGACGAGGTCCGCGGAAGGCTCGGCGACGAGCTGGGCATCGACCCCTCGCCCGAGCTCCGCGCGGTCCACCTCGCCCTCCTGCGCGGGGAGCTGAGCCGGCCCGCCGTACGGCCGCAGGCCGCGTCCAGCACGCTTCCGGCCAGGCTGACCACCTTCGTCGGCCGGGAGCGTGAGCTCGGCGAGCTGGCCCGGCTGCTTGCCGAAGCGCGGCTGGTGACGATCGTCGGGCCGGGCGGCGCGGGCAAGACCAGGCTGGCGCTGGAGGCCGCCGAGCACGTCGGGGACCGGGCGTGGTTCGTCTCGCTCGCCGGGGTCACCCGTCAGGACCAGATCGCGGACGCGGTGCTCAGCGCCTGCGGCGGCCTGTTCGAGGGCGGGTTCAAGCCGCAGGCTCCCGCGCCCGCCCGGTTGGCGGCCCAGCTCGACGTCGGCCCCGCCGTGCTGGTGCTGGACAACTGCGAGCACCTGGTGGAGGCGGCCGCCGAGCTCGCCGAGCAGCTGCTCGGCCGGCTTCCGCAGCTGCGTGTCCTGGCCACCAGCAGGGAGGCTCTGGCGATCGACGGCGAGGCCCTGTGCCACCTCGGCCCGCTGGGCCTGCCCGTGCGGGACGCGGACCTGGCCGAGGCCGCCGAGTCGGACGCCGTGCGGCTGTTCGTGGAGCGGGCGGGCAGGGTGCGCCAGGGGTTCGCGCTCGACCGGGCCACCCTGGGGCCCACGGTGGAGATCTGCCGCCGGTTGGACGGCATGCCGCTGGCGCTCGAACTGGCCGCGGCCAAGCTGCGGGCGATGACCGTGACGCAGATCGCCGAGCGCCTGGACGACCGGTTCCGCCTGCTCACCTCGGGCAGCAGGACCGCGCTGCCGCGCCAGCGCACGCTGCTCGCGCTGGTGGAGTGGAGCTGGGACCTGCTGGAGGAGCCCGAGCGGGTGCTGGCCGCGCGCCTGGCCGCCTTCCCCGGCGGAGCCGACCTGGCCGCGCTGGAGGCGATCTGCTCCGACGCGTCCCTGCCCGCCGCCGACATGGTGTACGTCGCGGGGGCGCTGGTCGAGAAGTCCATGATCCAGCAGGTGGGCGACAGGTACCGGATGCTGGAGACCGTCCGCGCCTACGCGGCGGCCCGGCTCGACGAGCCGCCGGTCGGCGACCGTTTCCGCGCGTACTTCCTGGCGCTGGCCGAGGAGAACGAGCCGCTGCTGCGTACCCGGGACCAGCTGCGCGCCGTCGAGGTCTTCGACGCCGAGCACGACAACCTGGTCGCCGCGCTGCGGGCCGCCGTCGGGGCGGGCGACGCGGCCACGGCCGCCCGGTTCGTCCGGTCCATGATCTGGTATTGGGGCATGCGCGGGATGTCCACCGAGTCCGACGCGTTCCTGGGCGAGGTGCTGGCGTTCGGCGACGAGCTGCCCGACGACGTCCGCACCGCTTTCGAGGTGGTACGGGCGACGGCGGGCCGGCGGGGCGGGCCGGAGGTCCGGGAGAACCTCAGCCGTCCAGGGGTGACGAAGTTCCACAACGCGCTGCCGCTGCTCCGCCTGTCCAGGCTCACCAGTCAGGACGCCGGAGACCTGGAGGCCCTGGACTCCCCCGACCCGTGGGTGCGCGCCAGCGCCCGCTGGGCCTACGACTTCCTGCTCACGGAACAGGGCGACCAGGAGACCGGCGCCCGCCACAGGGACGAGGCGCTGCGCCTGTTCGAGCAGGTCGGTGACCGCTGGGGCCTGGTGATGAGCCTGGTACGGCACAGCCGCGTCCATGGCCTGCGCGGCGAGCACGAACGCGCGGTCGCGGCCTGCGAGCGCGCCGTCGCGATCGCCGCCGAGCTGGGCACCGAGGAACACCTGTTCATCACCAAGTCGCATCTCGCCCAGAACCGCATGCGCGGCGGCGACCTGGACGGCGCGCTGCACGACCTCCACGCCGCGCGCCGCGTGGGCCGCGAACACGGCCACCGGCGGCTGGCGGCCAGCATGCTGTTCCCGCTGGCCGAGGTGCACCGCCATGCCGGCGACCTGGGCCGGGCCCATGAGGTCGTGGACGAGCTGGAGACGGTCGTCCACCGGCTGCCCGGCCCGCCCGAGCTGAACGGCGACGTGATCGTGTCCTCCCGGATGGCCGTCCTGGTGACCGAGGGGGCGGCGGAGCGGGCGCGCGAGCTGCTGCCCCGCGCGATGCGCGGCGTGCTCGGGCACACCAACGCCAACGCCCTGGCGCGCGCCGCGGAGCTGCTGGCCAGGCTGCTCGGGCTGGAGGGCGACCCGGCGGGGGCCGCGACGGCGCTCGGCATGAGCCACGTGATCAGGGGCGTCTTCGACGAGGGCGATCCCGATCTGCGGCGGCTGGTGCCCGTCCTGGCGGGGCGGCTCGGCGACGCGGGTTACCGGGAGGCGTACCGGCGTGGCGCGGACCTGCCGCGGCAGGAGGCGATCGACCGGCTCATGACCCACTGCGCGGATCCGGCCGGGTCCGCTCCCCCGGGTGGCCTTCCGCGTCCCGGGCGGAGTTGACCGGGGCAAGGCGCGGCGGTCACCTCGGCATTCTGGCGGTGACCGCTTCGAGCGCCTTCCCGGCCTCGATGAGCTCGTTCATGGACGTGATGAAGAGGTCGCCGTTCTCGTCCGCCAGGCTTTTCCGGCAGTTAAGGCCGCCGTTGCCGGCCTGGGTGATGAACGTCCGCCAGAAGACCTGGGTCTCGTGGTCGGGGGCGTCGAAGTAGCGGCCCGCGTCCCGGGCGATCTCCCCCATGTGGGTGCACAGGGGGCCGAAGATCGCCGGCTCGACGGAGCCGCGCCCGGTCTGAGCGGCGTCGTTCAGGCTCTTGGAGAGACGTACGACGTCGGTCCGGTAGCGTTCGCGCAGATCCCAGCCGCCGTGTGCCCACCAGGCCTTCACCTGCAGCTGCCTGATCTCGGCGGACACCGCCGCACCTTCGGGGCCCACCACCCGCTGGACCTGGGAGAGGGTGGCGGACCCGGGCGATTCCTGCTGGGCGGCCGCCACGAGGGGCGCCGCCACCGCCGCCGCGCACAGCACAGCCGTGGCGGCTCGCCGCGCGGCGAGCCGGCCGCGCGGCGACGGGTCGGGAGGGAGCTCGCGGGTCGCGCGCCGGGTCGTGGGCCGCAGCTTCCGGGCCGCCGACACGATGCCGGCCGCCATGACGGCGGCGACCGCGGCGAGCACGAGAACGTAGCCCATGATGCTCTGTACGAGCGTCCACGCCGGATCCGGCAGCCAGTGGCAGCGGACCGCCAAGGTGTTGAGCGGCTGGAAGCAGCCGTCCGCGGCGGCGAACAGGAAGCGGCCGGCCAGGCCGCCCAACGCCACGACCTCGGCGGTGATCAGCGCGACGAGCAGCCGGTGACGGCTCGCCGGCACGCTCGCGACGGCGGCTGCCGCCGCGGCCGTCGTCACCAGGGCCACGAGCGTCCACGCCTGGTAGACCAGGGCGTAGAAGCCTCCTCGATCCGCGGGCGGGGGCTGCCAGGTGTGCATGTAGCCCATGACGACGGCGACGGCGGCCCAGCTCGCCGGTATCCCCAGCAGCACGGCCGGCAGCACCCGCCGGTGCAGCGGCACCCCGCTGTCCGGGGCCTCCCATCGGCCGGGCTCGGGCAAGGAGCCGAGCGTCCACGAGGGCGGAGCGGTGGCCGGGCGGAACGTCCAGGTGAGCAGCGGCACGACCCACAGGGCCATGACCGCGGAGAGGACGAGCGGCGTGTCGAGGCTGGTCAGGAACGGCCACACCGCGCCGATCGCGGACTGCACGGCCGGATGCTCCTCCGGCGAGGCGCCGTACAGGTCCCGCAGGATCAGGCGCATCCCGGCGGGGTCCACCGTTCCGGTGCTCGCCAGCAGCGCGCCTTCGCTCTGCCACCACACGAACCACGCGAACAGCACCAGCCACGCGGCGGTGAGCCCCAGCAGCATGGCCGGCCGGATCGTACGCCCCGGCCAGGCCCTGCCCCACAGTTCGGCGCACTGCGCGGTCCACCAGGCGAAGGCCACCCCGGCGAACAGCACCAGCGCCAGCACCACCGGGTGGTCCGGGAACCACCGCAGGACCGTCACCCGGTTCAGCACCAGTTCGCCGGCCACGCCGCCGGCTCCCAGCCACAGCCCCGCGCGCACACCGGACGGCGCCCGGCGCCCGGTCAGCACCGCATGGACCACGGCACGCCACAGCGCGATCCCGGCCACGCCGGTGACCAGCCCCGCCACCAGCAGGGCCGACAGCCGGCCCATCCAGGTGCCGCTGGCGACGAGGGGCAGGTAGTCCGCCACCTGGACGTCGATGAGCGGAGCGGCGGCCCCGGTCAGGAACATGGGCAGCGCCTGCACGCCGAACAGCGCGGCCGGGTCGGTGACGGCGTCCCGGCGCAGCGTCCAGCGCGGGTGCGTGCGCCACAGCTCGGCGAAGGAGCCGAGAGCCCGCCGCAGCCGGCCCGTGGCGGGGGCGGGCCTGGTGAACGCCAGAGAGCGCAGGTCGGCGCCCCAGCGCGCCGCGGCGAGGTCGGCGTGGATCTCCCGGCTGCGCAGGACGTCCGAGCGGGCGAGATAGACCAGGAGGATCATGCAGACCGGAAGCAGCAGGCCCCGCGTGGTGAACGCCGTCTCGCCGGGCCAGAACGGCGACCGCGCGGAGGTGGGGATCGCGGTGAGGTACCAGACGACGTACGGCAGGAGCACGAGGACGACGAACACCCGCCACACGACGACGGTGGCGTAGGTGATGGTGAGGTCGCGGTTGCGGATGTGGGCGAACTCGTGCATCGCCCGCGCGCGGAAGCCGTCGGGATCGGCGGTCCTGCGGGCGAGCAGCCCGCCGTGCAGGCACACGATCGGGCGGCGATCGCTGCCGAACACCACGGCGTCGGTGGTGACCGCCGTCAGGTCCACGACGATCCTGGGCACGCGGGCCAGGCCGGCCACGGCGGCGAGCTCCGCCATCCTGCGCCCGATCTCGCCGTCGTGGTCGATCACGTCCAGCGGCACGAGGCGGCCCCGCCGGATCTTCCAGTGCGGCAGGGCCAGGAACAGCGCCACGGCCGCCGCCGCCACCAGGACCAGCCCCAGGAGCGGCAGCCACCAGGGCGCCGCGGGCTCGTAGCGATCGACGCAGGCCCAGTAGGCGTCGTGGGAGGCGATGATCCGCGCGGAGACGCCCCGGTCGGTGCCCTGGGTGGGATCGCCGCCGGCGGCGAGCAGGCAGCCGTACCCGTAGCCGCCGTGGTATCCGCGGGCCACGACCTGCATCATCGAACCGCTGCTCACCAGCAGCAGAGTCAGCAGCAGCACGAAGCGCACGGTCGTGCCCGCGCCCATCGCGCGCTCGTCGATCCGCGGCGCGGAGGCCGTGGCCGTCATCACTGGTTCTTCGTCAGGGGGGCGCCGTCGTTCGGGCCGTCCGGTCTCCGCGCGTCGGGTTCCGGTGCGGCCAGCGCGAGCCGGCCCACCACGGCGTCGGCGATGAGCCGGGCGCGGCTGTCGCCGAGCCCGTGCTCCACAGCGGTCTCCAGCACCCGCCGGTGGACCTCGGCCAGCTCGTCACGGGTCAGGTCAGGGACGAGGACGGCCGCCGCCGGCCTTCTGAACACCTTGCGCAGCGCGGCCTTCGTGCGCGCCGCCGCGCCGTCCACGGCGGCGGTACCCACCCGGCGGGCGGCCTCGTCGACCATGAGCCACACCACCGGCGTCACCAGGGCCGCGATCTCGCCCAGGCCGAAACCCAACGGCTCACGCCTGGCGCCCCGCCGGCCCAGCCGCCGGATCACGACGTCGTCGTCGAGGCCGGCCAGCCCGTCCACGAGCAGGAGTTCCTCCGGCGCGGTCGCCGCCACCACATCGCGCACGACGTCGCGGACCCTGGTCGTCGCCGCCCTGCCCGCAGGACCGCCGCCGCTGGGCGAAGCTGCTCCGGAACTCATGACGCCCCTCTCCGCATCGCATTGTGTGACGAACTCGCCACGCTGTGCAGGATCTCCATCCTCACGGAAGGGGTCCGGCGATGGAGGCGAACGCGGAAAACGGCATGAATGACGTGTCCGGCACGGGCTCCCCCGTCAGGGCGTCATTCGCGCAGGAAGGCCAGCAGGGAGGCGGCGAGTTCGTCCGGGGCCTCTTCGGCCACGTGGTGGCCGCTGTCGATCGGGTGGCCGGTCACGTCGTCGGCCCAGGTGCGCCAGATCGCCAGCGGGTCGCCGTACAGGTCCTCCATGTCGTCCTTGGACGTCCAGAGGAACAGGGTGGGGCAGGTGAGGCGGCGGGCGGCGGCGCGGTCGGCGTCGTCGGCCGCGCGGTCCACGGTCAGGCCGGCCCGGTAGTCCTCGCACATCGCGTGGACGGTGTCCGGGTCGTGGATGGCCCGGCGGTAGTCCTCGTACGCCTCCTGACCCATCTGCTCGGCGTTGCCCTTGTACCAGGCGTCCGGGTCGGCGTTGATGACGCGTTCGGCGGGTTTGGCGGTCTGGCCGAGGAAGAACCAGTGCCACCAGGACGCCGCGAAGCGGGCGTCGGCCCTGGCCAGCGCCTCGCCGATGGGGATGCCGTCCATCACGGCCAGGCGGGTGACGGCGGCCGGGTGGTCGGCGGCCAGGCGGTGGGCGACGTAGGCGCCGCGGTCGTGGCCGGCGACGGCGAAGCGTTCGTGGCCCAGCGAACGCATGAGGGCGACCATGTCGCGGGCCATGGCGCGCTTGGAGTAGGGGGCGTGGTCGGGGGTGGCGGGCGGCTTGCCCGAGCGGCCGTACCCGCGCAGATCGGGGCAGACCACCGTGTGGTGGGGGGCGAGGAGGGGTGCGACGCGGTGCCAGGTCGCGTGGGTGCGGGGGTGGCCGTGGAGCAGCAGGACGGGCGTGCCGGAGCCGCCGTACCGGACGAACAGCTCGGTCTCACCGACGTCGATCAGGCCGGTCGCGAAGTCGTCGAACATCGGCCGCCTCTACCCGGGACCGTCATGGAACAACACCTACCCAAGAAGCGGAGTTCCGCCGCATAAGGGGACGTTCTAGGATCGGGCCATGCCTTTGACCGCGGACGACGTCGACCGATTCGTGGCCGCCAGACCCCGCCTGGAGGCCATCGCCTACCGCCTGCTCGGCTCCGCCGCGGAGGCCGAGGACGCCGTGCAGGAGACGTTCCTGCGCTGGCAGTCCGCCGACGCGGGCCGCGTCGAGGTGCCCGAGGCGTGGCTGACGAAGGTGCTCACCAACCTGTGCCTCAACCAGCTCGGCTCCGCGCGGGCCCGCCGCGAGACGTACGTCGGGGAGTGGCTGCCCGAGCCGTTGCTCGCCGGCGACCCGATGCTCGGCCCGGCCGAGACCGCCGAGCAGCGCGAGTCGGTGTCGTACGCCGTCCTCACGCTGATGGAACGCCTGTCCCCCAACGAGCGGGCGGTCTATGTGCTGCGGGCCGCCTTCGACCACTCCCACCGGGAGATCGCCGAGATCCTCGACATCACCGAGTCGGCCAGCCAGCAGATCTTCCACCGCGCCAAGAAGCACGTCGCCGACGGCCGGGCCCGTACCGAGGTCGACGAGGCCGCCGCCCGGCGGATCGTCGAGGAGTTCCTGGCCGCCGCCACCAGCGGGCAGACCGAGCCGCTCGTCCGCCTGCTCACCCAGGACGCCATCGCGGTCGGCGACGGCGGCGGCAAGGTCCCGGCCCGCGCCAAGGCGTTCGTGGGCGCCGTCGCGGTCGCGAAGTTCCTGTGGGGCCTGGTCAAGCCCGGCAAGGCCAAGCGGGCCATCATCGGCGGCTCGCCCGAGATCTACCCCTGGACCGCCAACGGGGAGCCGGCCGTCGTGGCGGTCCTGGACGGCCGGGTCGTCGGCGTCATGTGCCTGGAGGTCACCGCCGAGGGCATCGCCGCGTTCCGCAACCAGGTCAACCCCGACAAGCTGGACCGCGCGACCGCGCGCTGGGCGGCCACCGACCACGGGGAGCCGGTGTTCAGAGCCTTCTGAGACGCCTTCTGAGACGCCTTCTGAGACACGGTGTGACGCGCTTCACACCGTGATCCTGTCAGGAATGCGCGGGCCGTCCGGTTCAGGTGGCGAATCCGCGTCAGACAGGAGCGAGGAAATGCAGCACCGCATCATCGTCCTCGGAGCCGGCTACACCGGAGCCGTCGTCGCCGGCCGCCTGGCCAGGCGGCTGAGCCGCGAGGACGTCGCCATCACCCTCGTCAACGCCGAGCCCGACTTCGTGGAGCGCGTCCGCCTGCACCAGGTGGCGACCGGGCAGGACCTCAGGCCCCGGCCGTTCCGCGAGATGTTCGCCGGCACCGGCGTCGAGCTGCGGCTCGGGACGGTCACCGGCCTCGACGCCGACCGCGGGACCGTCACCGTCACCGGCGCGGGCGGCGCCGAAGAGCTGGCCTACGACACGCTGGTCTACGCGCTCGGCAGCGGCTGGAACGCCGAGGGCGTGCCCGGGACGGCCGAGCACGCCTACGACGTCGCCGGCCGGCCGGGGGCGCTGCGGCTGCGCGAGCGGCTGGCCCGGCTCGACGCCGGTCAGCGCGTGGTCGTCGTCGGCGGCGGGCTCACCGGGCTGGAGGCCGCGGCCGAGATCGCCGAGGCCCGTCCCGACCTCGACGTCGCCCTCGCCGCCCGCGGCGGTCTCGGTGACTGGCTCTCGCCGAAGGGCCGCGCGCACGTGCGGAAGGTCCTGGCCGGGCTCGGGGTGAGCGTGCACGAGCACACGGCCGTCACCGCCGTCGAGGCCGGCCGGGTCACCACCGAAGGCGGGCCCATCCCGGCCGACGTGACCGTCTGGACGGCCGGCTTCGCCGTGCACCCGATCGCGCGGGCGACCACCCTGGAGGTCACCGGCACCGGCCAGATCGTGGTCGACGGGACCATGCGCTCGGTCTCGCACCCGAACGTGTACGCCGTCGGCGACGCCGCCATGGCGATGGGCCCCGGCGGCAAGCCGCTGCGCATGTCGTGCGCGTCGGGCATCCCGACCGCCTGGCAGGCCGCCGACTCGATCGCGGCGCGGCTGACCGGCGGGAAACTGCCGAACACCTCGCCGCGCTACTTCAACCAATGCGTCTCGCTGGGCCGGGGCAACGGCCTGATCCAGTTCGTCACCGCCGACGACCGCGCCGTGCCCAAGGTGCTGACCGGGCGGGTGGCCGCCGTGTACAAGGAGCTGGTCTGCAAGAGCGCCGCCTGGGGCGTCGCCAACCCGATGCTGGGCCTGCCGGCCCGGCGCCGCCGCGTCACCAGCCCGAACGCCCCGGCCGGCCCCGCCGCCGCCAGGGCGCGTGCGTGACGACGGCCGGCGTGGCGCACCCGGCGGCGCGCCCCCGTCAGGGGGTCGTGAGGACGACGAGCTGCCGGGTCGCCCGGGTCATCGCCACGTAACGGTCGACCGCGCCCTCGACGCCCTCGACGCCCTCGACGCCCTCGCCGAACCGGTCCGGATCGACCAGGACGACCAGGTCGAACTCCAGCCCCTTCGACAGCTCCGGCGTCAGCGACCGGACCCGGGGCCGCTCACGGAAGGCCGGGTCCCCGATCACGCAGGCGATCCCCTCGGGGTTCGCGGCGAGCCAGGCGTCGAGGATCGCGTCCAGCTCGGCGACCGGCCCGCGGGTGACCGGGATGCCGCTCTCCCGGATGGAGACCGGCACGTTGGCGTCCGGCAGGGCGGCCCTGATGACCGGCTCGGCCTCGGCCATGATCTCCGCCGGGGTCCGGTAGTTGACGCTCAGGCCGGCCAGCTCGACGCGGTCGATGCCGACCCGGCCCAGCCGTTCCGCCCACGACTCGGTGAACCCGTGCCTGGCCTGGGCGCGGTCGCCGACGATGGTGAAGCTCCTGGACGGGCAGCGCAGCAGCAACATCTGCCATTCGGCGTCGGTCAGCTCCTGGGCCTCGTCCACGACGACGTGCGCGAACGGCCCGGCGAGCAGGTCCGGCTCCACGGTGGGCAGCTCCGACTCGTCCACCAGGTTGCGCTGGAGGTCCGCCCGGCGAAGCTGCGTCACCAGGCCCTCGCCGTCGTCGTCGGCCTCGATCAGGTTGTCCACGACCTGGGCCATGCGCTCGCGCTGGACGGCCAGGGCGGCCTCCTGCCTGCGCTGCCGGCGGGACGCCTCCGGGTCGCCGAGACGCTGGCGGGCCGCGTCCAGGAGCGGCAGGTCGGAGACCGTCCAGGACTGGGCGTCCGCGCGCTGGAGCCGCCGGATCTCGTCCGGGGCGAGCCAGGGGGCGCACAGCCGCAGGTAGGCGGGGACCGTCCACAGGTCGCCGACCAGGTCGGTGGGCTCGATCAGCGGCCAGGCGCGGTTGAAGGCGGCCAGCAGCTCCCGGTTCGCGCGCAGCGACCTGCGCAGCAGCTCCGGCGACACCTCGTGCTCGCCGTGCTCGCCGTGCCGGTCATGCGGGTCGTGCTTGTCGATGAGGATCGTGAGCAGTTCCTCCCAGATCTGGTCGCGGGCCTCGTTGTGCGGGGTGCCGGGGTCGGCGGCCTCGAACGCCTCGGCCCAGTCCTCGGCGCTCAGCCAGACGTCCGACCAGTGCGTGGTGACCGTCATGCCCTTGGCGGGCGGGTTCTCGTAGAACCTGACGGCCGGCTCGATCGCCTTCACCATGTCCGCGGACGCCTTCAGCCGCGCCACCTCCGGGTCCCGCTCGGGGGCCGCGGCCGCCCCCTCGGGCACGAGGTCGCGCAGGGTGCAGGTGCGCACGCCGTCCTCCCCCAGGCTGGGCAGCACGTCGGCGACGTAGGCCAGGTAGGGCTGGTGCGGGCCGACGAACAGCACGCCGCCCTTGTTGTGGCCGAGCCGGGGGTCGGAGTAGAGCAGGTAGGCCGAGCGGTGGAGGGCGACGACGGTCTTGCCGGTGCCGGGGCCGCCGTCCACGACGAGGGCGCCGCGGGAGCCGGCCCGGATGATGGCGTCCTGGTCGGCCTGGATGGTGCCGAGCACGTCGCGCATCCTGGGCGAACGGTTGCCGCCCAGGCTGGCGATGAAGGCGGACTGGTCGTCGAGCGCGGCGTGCCCTTCGAAGCCGTCGGCGGTGAACACCTCGTCCCAGTAGTCGCTGATCCGGCCGCGGGTCCAGCGGTACCGGCGGCGGCTGGCCAGGCCCATGGGGTTGGCGTGGGTGGCGCCGAAGAACGGCTCGGCCGCGGGCGAGCGCCAGTCGAGCAGCAGGCGGCGGCCGTCGCTGTCGGTGAGGCCGAGCCGTCCGATGTACACCGGTTCGGGGTGGTCGGCGGTGACCATGTGGCCGAGGCACAGGTCGAGGCCGAAGCGCCGCAGCGTCCGCAGGCGGGCGGACAGGCGGTGGATCTCCAGGTCGCGGTCGAGCGCCTGCCGGCCCTTGCCGCCGGGGGCCATGCGTTCGGCGTCGAGGCGGGCGGACAGGTCGGCGATCGACTGCTCCAGGCTCTGGGCGAGGGCCGCGAAGTGTCGCTCGTCGACGGCGATCAGCGCCGGATCCGCCTTGGCGGCGAGGTTGCCGGGCAGGTCGAACACGCCGGTGGTCAGGGGATTCATGTATGTGGCTCCGCTACGAGGTCGGTCTTCGCGTGGCAAGGCTTCTGGCCTCGGCGGACGATTCTGCGGCACGACGGGGGTCTTGCCGCAAGCCCCCCGGTGCGCTATACGTTAAGAGTGGAAAGGAGTAGAAGCTCCTTTTTCTGCCACTTTGCTCCGCGACACAGGCCCTGCCTCGCTTCACAGCACAGCGGAACCGGGGTGACCCGCCCGTGACGGGCGGATCACCGGTCGAGGGTCACCAGTCGCCGTCGCCGCCCTCGTCGTCGTCGCCTTCGAAGATCTCCTCGACGATCTCCCCCGCCACCAGGCCGCCGACCACGCCTGCGGCGCCGGCCGCGGCCACCGCGCCCCAGCCCGGCCCGCCGTGGTGCTGCTCGTGATGGCCGTAGCCGTGGTGACCGTGGTGGTCACCGTACCCGTGGTCGCCGTGGCCGTGGTGGTCGCCGTGCCCGAAGCCGCCGTGGGCGTGCGCGGCCAGGCCGGACAGCCAGCGGTCGAGCTCGGCGGCCCAGTCGGTCCGCAGGGCGTCGGCGTGGCTGACGGTGAAGCGGCCGATCGCGTCGCCGGAGTAGCGGCCGGCGCGCTTGTCGGCCTCCAGGACCACCTCCAGCCCCGCCGGGTCGGCCACGAAGGTCACTTCGAGCTCGCCGAGCACGCCGGCGTACCGGCCGGCCGGGTAGAACTCGATCTCCTGGTAGAACGGCAGCTCCTGGCGCACGCCGTACAGGCGGCCGGCCTCCAGGTCGGCGGACTTGAACGCGAAGCCGAGCTGCAGCAGCGCCTCCAGGATGCGCAGCTGGGAGGGCAGCGGCTCGACCGCGACCTCGTCGAGGTCGCCCTTGTCGACCGCCTTGGCGATGGCCAGCTCGGTGCGCACGCCCAGCGCCATGCCGTGCAGCGGCTGCCCGCCGATCTGGCTGATCGGCGCCTCCCACGGCACGCCGACCTGGAACGGGATCGTGCGCTCCTCGCCCTGGCGCAGCACGAACGGCCCCGACACCTGGACGCGGGAGAACTCCCCCGCCCCCGCGTGCTCGCCGTCGCCGTGCTCGAACTCCACGCGGGCGACCAGGCCGAGGGTGACGTGCTCGATCTCGGCGTCGAAGTCGCCGCCCTTGAGCCGCACCTCGCCGGACAGCGTGCCGCCCGGCTGGACGCGCGGCGTCGCCAGAACGGTGTCCACCGAGGGCGCGCCGACGCCGAAGGCACCCAGCATGCGTTTGAAGACCACGGCTTGTTCTCCCTGTCGAAGATCGAATGTGTGCAGCCGACCCGCACAACGATCTCCGTCCGGCCGCGGTTCCGGCCATGCCGAAAACGTCTGCCGGACAAAGGGGGCGGGAACGGCGGGATCCCGGGGTGCGGCGCGTTCGCCGCACCCCGGGATCCCGGCGCGTTCCGCTCTACCGGACGCCGCGTCTGCCGTAGAGGCCCGCCGCCAGGGCCACCCCCAGACCGGCGAGCACCACCTGGATGACCAGTTCTATCCAGTCGATGCCGCGGGTGTCCGCGACGCCGACCGCGGCGGCGATCGCGGTGCCGATGAGGGCGGCCACGATGCCGATCACGATGGTGAGCCAGATGGGGATGCTCTGACGGCCCGGCACGACCAGCCGGCCGAGGACGCCGATGACGAGCCCGATGATGAGGGCGGAGATGATGCCGGTGACTGCCACGCTTCACACTCCCGTTCTGCCGCGCCGGATGTCGCCACCCCTCGTGGGGGAGGAGTGCCCCCGGCCTGACAGCGCCATTGCTTCCCAGCAGCATCACAAAGAAACCGCACCACTCAGCCTGATATCGGTTCATGGCGGACAGGTTCCATGAGGATGTGCCGTTCGCGGTGGTGGCGGAGCCGGCCCCGCGGTGCCTACACTGCGGGCACACCCCACGAACAGCAGACGCGAACGAACGGCGCACCGAACCCCCTCAGGAGCCCTTTGTGACCGTCAGACGAATCGTGCTGCACGCCCTGCTCGCGGCGACGACCGCGACGACCGTGACGACCGCCGCCGTGACCGGCGCGGCGCCGGCGAACGCCACCGCCTTCACCCTCACCAGCACCGCCTTCACCGAGGGCGGGATCATCCCGAAGGTGCACGAGTGCACCAGCGGCGGCCAGACCGACCCCGGCCGGCGCAACGAGTCACCGCCCCTGGCCTGGAGCGGCGGCCCGGCCGGGACCCGCGGTTACGCCCTGGTGATGCGGGACCTGGACAACAACAACCTCATCCACTGGGTGATCTACGACATCCCGGCGGACGTGACCTCGCTGCCGCAGAACGTCGAGCACGCCTACCGTCCGACGGCCCCCGCCGGGGCCCGGCAGATCTACTACCGCGGCAGCGCCAGCCTGTACGGCTACCAGGGGCCCTGCTCCCCCTGGTCGGTCAACACCTACCAGTTCACCGTGCACGCCCTCGACCGGGCCGCCCTGACCGAACTGGGCTCCGGTTCGTCCACGACGACCGCGGCGAGGGTGATCTCCGGCGCGTCCCTGGGGACGGCCGTGCTGTCCGGCGAGTCCTGACCCCCGGGACTCCCGCGGTCAGCCGAGGGCGCGGTCGAGGTTGAAGGCGGCGCTGATCAGGGCCAGATGGGTGAACGCCTGCGGGAAGTTGCCCTGCTGCTCGCCCGTCCGGCCGATCTCCTCGGCGTACAGGCCGAGGTGGTTGGCGTAGGTCAGCATCTTCTCGAAGGCCAGGCGGGCCTCCTCCACCCGGCCGGCGCGGACCAGCGCCTCGACGTACCAGAAGGAGCAGATGGAGAACGTGCCCTCCTGGCCGCGCAGGCCGTCGGGGCTGGCGTCCGGGTCGTAGCGGTAGACCAGCGAGTCGGACACCAGGTCGGCGGTGAGCGCGTCGAGGGTGGACAGCCACTTCGGGTCGGTGGGCGAGACGAACTTGGCCAGCGGCATCATCAGCAGCGCCGCGTCGAGCACGTCGCCGTCCTCGTGCTGGACGAACGCCTGCCGCAGGTCGGACCAGCCGTGGGCCATGATCTGCCGGTAGAGGTCGTCGCGCGCGCCGCGCCAGTGGGGGATGTCGGCGGGCAGGCCGCGGCGGGCGGCCATGCGCATGGCGCGTTCGATGGCGACCCAGCACATCAGCCGGGAGTACAGGAACTTCTTGCGCCCGCCCCTGGTCTCCCAGACGCCCTCGTCGGGCTGGTCCCAGTTGTCGCAGACCCAGTCGACCAGGGCGCAGACGGCGTCCCAGTGGTCGCTGGAGATGGGCTTGCCCCATTTGTCGTAGAGGTAGACGGAGTCGAGCAGGGCGCCGTAGATGTCGAGCTGGAGCTGGCCGGCGGCGGCGTTGCCGACGCGTACCGGGGCCGAGCCGCGGTAGCCCTCCAGGTGGTCGAGCTGCCGTTCGGGCAGGTCGGTGCGGCCGTCGATGCCGTACATGATCTGGAGGGGGCCGTTGGGGCCGGCCGGGCGCAGGCTGACGTGCCGGGTCAGGAACGACATGAACGCCTCGGCCTCGCCGGTGAAGCCCAGCCGGAGCAGGGCGTAGACGCAGAAGGCGGCGTCGCGGACCCAGAGGTAGCGGTAGTCCCAGTTGCGCTCGCCGCCGATCAGCTCGGGCAGGCTGGTGGTCGGCGCGGCGACGATCGCGCCGGTCGGCGCGTACGTCAGCAGCTTGAGCGTCAGGGCCGAGCGGTGGACCATCTCCCGCCACCTGCCCCGGTAGCGGGAGGCCGACAGCCACGTGCGCCAGAACGCGACCGTGGCGGTCAGCGCCTCCTCCGCCTCGACGTGCGGGCAGCCGAGGGGCGGGATCTCGGCCTCGATCCGGTCGAGCGCGAACACCTCCGACTCGCCCTCCACGAGGGTGAAGCACGCCCGCACGTCGCGTCCGTCGCACTCGACCGGGACGGTGGCGCTCAGCCCGAGCGTCAGCTGGGCGGACTCGAAGACAGTCAGGCCGTCGACCTCGCGCACGACGTGCGGGTCGGCCCCGTAGCCGAAGCGGGGGGCCACCCGCGCGTGGAACGGCAGCGAGCCGCGCACGCAGAGCACCCGGCGGATCAGCCGCTGCCGGCCGCGGCCGCCCGGCTCGCCGATGATCGGCATGAAGTCCTGGATCTCGCCCACCCCGCTCTCGGTGAAGAAGCGGGTGATGAGCACGTTGGTGTCGGGGAAGTAGAACTGCTTGGTCCGCGCCGGCACGTCGGTGCCCAGCTCGAACGCCCCGCCGCGGTCGGCGTCGAGGATCGAGGCGAACACGCTGGGCGAGTCGAAGGCCGGGCAGCAGTACCAGTCGATGGTGCCGTTGGTGCCGACCAGGGCCACGCTGCGCAGATCGCCGATGAGGCCGTGCTCGGCGATCGGCAGGTAGCGGTCACCGTCTGCTCCACCCATCGCAGCAGTTCTCCCTGGTCAGGGCGGTGCTCAAACCTCGTGCCCGGCTTGCTCCAGCGCGGCCAGGCGACGGCGGAGGTGGGTGCGCTCGGGCTCGCTCCCGGCCGTCCGGAGCGCGGCGCGGTACGCCTCGGCGGCCTCGGGCAGCCGGCCGAGCCGGTGCAGCAGGTCGGCGCGGGCCAGCAGGTACGGGTGGTAGTCGCGCAGCCGCCGCGCCCCGGCCAGTTCGTCCAGCAGCGCCAGCCCGGCCTCGGGCCCGTCGCGCATGGCCACGGCCGCCGCCCGGTTCAGCGCCACCACCGGAGAGGGGTCGAGCGCGAGCAGCACGTCGTACAGGGCCACGACCTGCGGCCAGTCGGTCGCGGCCAGGTCCGGGGCCTCGTCGTGCAGCGCCGCGATCGCGGCCTGGACGGCGTACGGGCCGGGCGGGCCGCCGGTGAGCGCGGTCACCACCAGCGCCGAGCCCTCCTCGATCATGGCCCGGTCCCAGAGGCCGCGGTCCTGCTCGCCGAGCAGCACCGGCTCCCCCTCGGGCCCGGTACGGGCGTCGCGCCGGGCGTGCACCAGCAGCAGCAGCGCCAGCAGCCCGGCGACCTCCCGCTCGGCGGGCAGCAGCCGGCGCAGGATCCGGGCCAGCCTGATCGCCTCCTCGGCCAGGTCGAGCCGCTGGAGGAAGGGCCCGGAGCTGGCCGCGTAACCCTCGGTGAAGATCGAGTAGATCACCTGGAGCACGCCGGGCACCCGTTCCGGCAGCTCGTGGGCCTCGGGCACGCGGAACGGGACGCGCGCCTGCCTGATCTTCTTCTTGGCCCGGACGATGCGCTTGGCCATCGTCTGGGCCGGCACCAGGTAGGCCCGCGCCACCTCGGGGGTGGTCAGGCCGGCCAGGCAGCGCAACGTCAGCGCCCCGCGGTCCTCGGCCGGCAGGGCGGGGTGGGTGCAGGTGAAGAAGAGCCGCAGCCGTTCGTCGGGCAGGCCGCCGTCCTCGCCGGGGGGCGCTTCGGGGGCGGCCCGCTCGGCCTCCGCCGCCAGGACGGCCAGCCGGGTGGCGAGCGCCTGCTCGCGTCTGAGCCGGTCGACCGCCTTGCGCCGCGCGGTGGTCATCAGCCACGCGCCCGGATTGGGCGGCACGCCCTCGGCGGGCCAGTGCCGCAGCGCCGCCTCGACGGCGTCGGAGGTGACCTCCTCGGCGAGGTCGAGGTCGCCGAAGCGGCGGACGAGCGCGGCCAGCAGCCGGCCGCGCTCCTCACGGAAGACGGCCTCGATCTCACGCATCGAAGTCGGCGACCGGGCGGACCACCACCGAGCCGCCGCCGCGCGCACCCGGGCAGCGCACGGCCCAGTCGAGGGCGGCGTCGAGGTCCGGCACGTCGATCACGTAGAAGCCGCCCAGGACCTCGCGCGTCTCGGCGTACGGGCCGTCGGTGACGGTGGGCGTGCCGTCGGCGCTCACCCGTACGGTGGTGGCGGTCACCAGGTCGGCCAGCGACTCGCCGGAGACCAGGATGCCCGCCTCCCGGACGGCCTTGTCGTAGGCCATCCACTCCTGGAAGTCGCCCGGCTCCTGCTCGTCGGAGGTGCCGGCGTTGATCAGCAGCATGTACTTCATCGGTGTTCCCCTTGTCGGTCGGCGTACGGCGGGGCCGCCGTACGCCGTGTCCACGAACGGGACCCGCCCGGATGGACACGCCGTGACGATGAGTTTTCCGGGTCCGTCCGGTCATTGTCACGACACGTCACTTCAGGAGGACCGATGAGCGTACTGGAACAGCGGATGCGGGGCGTGCCGTTCACCCAGGTGGCGATGACGTCGCCGGTGGCGCCCAAGGTCTTCGAGGACTTCTGGACCGTGACGTACACCTCGATCGACCAGCACCTCACCCCGTTTTCCGGCAGATAAGGTTGGTATACGGCGTTTCGGGGGATTACGCCGCTCACGAGGCTGAGGGGGACGGGTGGCGGAGTCGTTCGGCACGATGCTGCGGAGCCTGAGACACGCCGCCGGGCTGACCATCGAGGAGCTCTCCCACGCCTCCGGCGTCAGCGTGCGCGCCATCGGCGACATGGAGCGCGGGGCCAGCCGGGGCCCGCAGCGGCGCACCGTCGAGGCCCTGGCCGGGGCGCTGCGGCTGGACGAGCCGCGGCGCACGGCGCTGTCCGACGCCGCCCGCGCCGGCCGCCCGCGCCAGGACGCCGCGCCCGGCGCCTGCGAGCCGCCCCGCGGCGTGGGCGACTTCACCGGCCGCGAACGGGAGCTGCGCCTGCTGCGCGACCTGGCCGCCCGCGCGGCCGAGGACGCGCCCGCCGTCGTCGCGGCGGTCTCCGGGGCCGCCGGCATCGGCAAGACCGCCCTGGCCGTGCGCGCCGCCGCCCACCTGGCCGACCTGTTCCCCGACGGCCGCTTCTACCTGGACCTGCGCGGCATGGACCCGGTCCCGCTGGACCCGGGCACGGGGCTGTCCCGGCTGCTCAACGCCCTGGGCGTGGCCGAGCGGCGCATCCCGGCCGACGAGGAGGACCGCGCCGGCCAGTACCGGGCCCTGCTGCGCGGCCGGCGCTGCCTGGTCATCCTGGACAACGCCGCGCACGAGGCCCAGGTGCGCCCGCTGCTGCCCGCCGAGGGCCCGGCGATGACGCTGGTCACCGGCCGCCGCCCGCTGGCCGGGCTGGAGGGCGTGCACCAAATGCCGCTGGCGCACCTGGCGGCCGGGGAGTCGGCCGCGCTGCTGCGCGCGATCGTCGGCGCCGAGCGCGCCGACGCCGACCCGGACGGGGTCGCGCGGGTGGCCGACCTGTGCGGGAACCTGCCGCTGGCGCTGCGCATCGCCGGCAACCGGCTGCAGAGCAGGCCCGGCTGGACCGCCGGGCACCTGGCCGCCCGCCTCGGCGACGAGGGACGCCGGGTGGAGTCGCTGGCCGCCGGCGACCTGTCGGTGGCGGCGGCCTTCGCGCTGTCGTACCGGCAGCTGTCGGCGCCCGCGCGGCGCGGCTTCCGGCGGCTGGCGCTGGCCGCCGCGCCGGACTTCGGGGTGCCGATGACGGCCGTCCTCGCCGAGCTCGGCCCGGACGAGGCCGAGGACGCCCTGGAGGAGCTGGTCGATCTCGGGCTGCTGCAGTCGCCGTACCCCGGCCGCTACCGCTTCCACGACCTGGTACGGCTGTTCGCCCGCGCCCGCCTGTCCGACGAGGAGCCCATGGCGGCGCAGCGGCAGGCGCGACGGCGGATGGACGACTGGCTGCTGGAGGTCGCGACCGTCGCCGGGCGCTGGTTCGAGCCCGCCTACGGCGCGCCGCCGTCCGGGTGGAGCTCGCTGGTCGAGCTGGACAGCGCGCGGCAGGCGCAGGAATGGCTCCAGGCCGAGGGCGCGGCGTGGCTGGCCGCGCTGCGGCAGGCGGCCCGCGCCGGCGAGCACGCGCGGGTCGTCGAGGTGGCCGAGGCCATGCACTGGTTCTCCGACCTGTGGATGCACTGGGGGCACTGGCCCGAGGTGTTCGAGCTGTCGTCCGGCGCGGCCCGCGAGGCGGGCGACCGCGTGCAGGAGGCGGTGCACCTCAACTACCTGTCCTGGGCGCGCACGTACTGCCAGGGCCGCCACGACGAGGGCGAGCGGACCGCGCTGCGCGCGCTGGAGCTGGCCCGCGAGGCCGGGGACGTGCGCCAGCAGGGCTGGGCCCTGACCTACGCCACCTGGGCGCTGTGGGGACGCGACGACCGGCGCGCCACGGAGACCGGCCTGGAGCACGCGCGGCGCGCGGCGGAGTGCTTCCGGCAGGCCGGCGACCCCGAGGGGTACGCCCAGGCCATGCTCAGCGTCGGCAACGGCCTGCGCCGGCTGGGCCGGATCGAGGAGGCCGTACGGCACGGGCTGGAGCTGCTGGAACGGCTGCGCGACCCGGCGTTCGGCGGCACGCCGGTCATCGTCGCCCACGCCGTCGGGGCGGCGCTGGACCTGCTGAGCGACGGCTACTTCGCGCTCGGCCGCTGGCAGGAGGCCGCCGACCACTACCGCGAGGCGCTGGTCGAGCTGCGCAAGCGCCCGATCAACCGGGCCACGGCCCAGACGCTGACGAACCTGGGCCGGGCGCTGGTCGAGCTGGGACGGCGGGAGGAGGCGCGCGAGGCGTTCCAGGAGGCCCTGGAGCTGTACGAAGCCTCCGCCGACGCCGTCCGGGCGGCCCGCGTGACCGCCGAGCTCACCCGCCTGGCCCCCGTCGAGACCACTGCGACGACCCCGGAAGGCGCTCGCTGAGCGGGCCGGTCAGGGGTCCACGAACCGTTCGACGAAGGTCAGGGCGGTGCCGCAGACCTCGCGCCACCCGCTGTCCACGGTCATCGAGTGCCCGCGTCCCGGCAGCTCGACGATCTCGGTCAGGTGGTGCCGGTTGCGGGCCTGCCACAGGTAGGAGGCGTGCGCGGCGGCCCACGGGACCGTGCGGTCCATCTCGCCGGCGATCAGCAGCAGCGGCCCCCGGTCCGGCGCGGCGCCGTCGAGGCCCCACGGGTCGCCCGCCTCCGCCGCCCGGACGGCGTACGTCTCGTACAGCCGCCTGGCCTCCTCCTCGCCGACGGCGTTGGCCACGGCGTGCCGGAACCGCCCGTACGTGAGCGCCCCGCGGAAGGGCGCCGGGCTGATCGCCACGCAGGCGCAGGCCAGCCCGCGCCCGGCCAGGATCTGCGCGACCAGGCCGCCGGCGGCGTGGCCGACCAGGGCGGGCCGGCGCGCAAGACCGCCGATCAGCCCGGCGAAATGACCGGCGGGATGCCCGGCGGCCTCGCCGTCCTCGGGCCAGGCCGGGATGACGGGGACGAACCCCGCCTGCCCGAACACCTCGGCCCAGGGCTCCCAGCTCTCGGCCAGCAACCACGGGTCGTGGACGAAGACGACCGGGACCCGCCCGCTGGCGTTGGCGTGCCGCACCTGGTCGAGGTCGTAGGCGGAGGGCATGGCGCGGGAGGTCAGCTCTCGTGCAGGGCCCGGCGCAGCGTGCCGGCGGCCAGCTCGATCGCCGACTCGGCCGCGTACGTGCCGCGCAGCGCGTTGAGCATGACGAAGTCGTGGATGATGCCCTGGTAGCGCACGGCGGTCACCGGCACCCCGGCCGCGCGCAGCTTGGCGGCGTACGCCTCGCCCTCGTCGCGCAGCACGTCCGCCTCGCCGGTGATGACCAGCGCCGGCGGCAGGCCGGCCAGCTCCTCCGCGGTGGCCCGCAGCGGGGACGCGGTGATCTCGGCGCGTTCGGCCTCCGAGGTCGTGTACTGGTCCCAGAACCACTGCATGCCGTCCCGGCGCAGGAAGTAGCCCTCGGCGAACTGCCGGTAGGAATCGGTGTCGAAGGACGCGTCGGTCACCGGGTAGAACAGCACCTGGCCGCGCAGCGTCAGCCCGCCGCGCTGCTTGGCCATGATGGTCAGCGCGGCGGTCATGTTGCCGCCCACGGAGTCGCCGGCCACCGCGACGCGCGTGGCGTCCAGGCCCTTGGCGGCGCCGTCGGTGACGATCCAGCGGGCGACCGTCCAGTTCTGCTCGATGGCGACCGGGTAGCGGTGCTCGGGCGACAGGTCGTACTCGGGGAAGACCACGGCGGCGCCGGCGCCGGTCGCCAGCTCGCGGACCAGCCGGTCGTGGGTGTGGGCGTTGCCGAAGACCCAGCCGGCGCCGTGGATGTAGACGATCACGGGCAGGGCGCCGGTGCTGCCGGCGGGCCGCACGATGCGGGCCCTGACCTCGCCGGTGGGTCCGCCGGGGACCGTCACCCACTCCTCGTCCACGGCGGGCAGCTCGGCCGGGCCGGACTGCACCTCGTTCACGGCCTTGCGGCCCTCCTCCGGCGGGAGCTGGAAGAGGTACGGCGGCTCGGCGGTGGCCTCGGCGAACGCCTGAGCGGCGGGTTCCAGGACGGGCTTGATCATGATCGCTCCAGGGAGAAGGGGTGGGAAGCAGGGGGGCCTTCACCCATCCAAGCGACCGGCCCGCGGAAAGACGAGGCGGAACCACAGGCAGAAGTACGTTTCCGCCTCGTGCGCGCGAGCGGCCCGGCGGTTGGATCGACTCCGGGGCCGACCGGTCCCCTTTCGCCCCGAGAAGGAGTTTTCCCATGACGGAGAGCACCACCCCGACGGTCGTCCTCGTGCACGGCGCGTTCGCCGACGCGGCGAGCTGGTCCGGCGTCATCGCCGAGCTGCAGCGGGACGGCATCCCCGTGGTGGCCCCGCCGAACCCGCTGCGCGGTCTGGCCTCGGACGCGGCGTACGTCGCCTCCGTCGCGGCCCAGATCGACGGCCCGGTCGTGCTGGCGGGCCACTCGTACGGCGGCGCGATCATCACCGTGGCCGGCGCGGCGGACAACGTCGTCGGCCTGGTCTACGTCGCCGCGTACGTCCCGGACGAGGGCGAGAGCCTGGGCGAGCTCCAGGGCCGCTTCCCCGAGCCGCCGCTCGGCGCGAGCCTGCGGCAGTCGTCCTACCCGCTGGCGGACGGCGGCTCCGCCGTCGAGTTCACCATCGCCGCCGACGCCTTCCCCCAGGTCTTCGCCGCCGACGTGCCGGCCGAGGTCACCCGGGTCCTCGCGGTGGCGCAGCGGCCCCTGGCGGCCGGGGCGTTCACCGAGGGGGCGGCCACGGCGGCCTGGCGGGCCAAGCCGTCGTGGGCCGTCATCGCCGACGCCGACCAGGCCATCAACCCCGACGTGCAGCGGTTCGGGGCCGAGCGGGCCGGCGCGACCGCCGTGGAGGTCGCCGGCGCCTCGCACGCGGTCGCGGTGTCGCGGCCGAAGGAGGTCGCCGACGTGATCCGGGCGGCCGTCCGGGCCAGTGCCTCCTGATCGCCTCCTGACGGCCTGCCCGGCCGCCAGGAGGCCGGGCGGTCAGGACTGCTTGCCGAGCCCCTGGAAGCGGCTGTCGATGAAGTCGCCCCAGGTGGCGTTCAGCGACATCAGCTCGCCGTCCACCATCTTCCACTGGCGGGCCTTGTGCTGCGGGTAGGCGAAGAGCACCGACGACAGGCGCTCGTAGCCGGCGGGCATCGGCTTGGTGTGCACCCGGTGCGTGGACGGCCGGAACCGCCCGTCGGAGGCGCTGGTGAGCATCCGGCCGATGTTGCACAGCACGACGTCGGTCCCGGCGATCACCGGCTCGACCCAGGTGCCGTCGTGCAGCACGTACTGCAGGCCCTGGTCGGACGGGGGAAGCTGGAGGCCGAGCATCTGGATGCCGGAGTGCTCGTGGGCCAGCACCTCGCGGTCGCCGACGTCCCGGTAGTGGATCACCCGCAGGTTCGTCGCGTCGTGCGAGAGGTCCAGCTCGGGCGTGCCGGGCGGCATCATGCCCCGGACGACCTCGCCGAAGAGCGAGATCAGCCGGAAGGCGATGTCGAACACCTCCGCGGCGCGGGCGCCGAACGCCGGGAAGGCCCGCAGCACGTCACCCGCCCCGGGCGGCTGGTCGCCGATCATGGCGCCGCTGACGTGGATGAACTCCTTCGGGTCGGGCACGCCGTTGGCCAGGCGCGGGATCTCCGAGTTGTACGGGAAGAACCCGTGCGTGCCGCCGACGGCGAGCTGCGGGACGACGTCGTAGGCGTAGTCGGACAGGCTCGGCCCGGTCGCCCGGCAGGCCGCGGCGAACTCGTTCATCATGGCCTCGACGCGCTCGCCGATGCCGGGCACCTCGGCGGCCATGAAGCCCCATCCGGTCAGCTGCGACCTGATGGCGTCGGTGGCGGCGGCCATGTCGGCCTCGATGTCGTGCAGCCTGACGACGGGGGCGCGGCCGCTGAGTTCCATGAGAGGGACGTCCATTGTCACTCCGTTTCTCGATGACCGTTCGGGGATGGTTCGTCGTACGTGCTACGTGCCGGTGCTGCTCAGGTGGCGCGGGGTGCGGGCGGCGGGGTCGAGGCCGAGCCGCTGGGCGACCAGGGCGACCTCGGTGCGGTTGGAGCAGTTGAACTTGACGAGCAGGTTCGAGATGTGGCGCTTGACGCCGTGGATGGAGATGCCCATCGAGCGGGCGATCTGGTGGTTGCTCATGCCGCGCAGCAGCAGCGCCAGCACCATGTGCTCGCGCTCGGTCAGGCGGCCGAGCAGGTCGGGCCCGCCCCTGGACGGGACGGGCGCGTCGCCGCGCAGCAGCCGATCGAAGGTGCCCGACAAGCCGGCGACATTGATCTCGTCCCACAGCAGGCGACCGGCCAGCCCGTACCGCTGGGCGACGCAGGGGGCGAGCTCCTCCCCCTGACGCACCATGGCCAGGATCTGCGGGCGGGCCCGGCGGGGGCGCCCGCCGAGCACGTCCGGCAGGACGGCGAGCGGGATCACCGCCACGTCGAAGTCCTCGCCGGCCAGCAGCAGCCGGGCCTCCGCGCAGCTGCGCACGACCGCGACCCCGGCCACGTTCGACACCTTCATCAGCAGCGGCGGGAGCCCGTAGAAGGAGACCTCGTCCTCGGCGAGCCAGAAGACGGACAGCCTGGTGCACCTCGCCCGGAGGCTGGAAGGGGAGGCCGGGATGGGATGGCCGGCCTCCAGCGTGATGGCACTCATCGCATGATCCTCTCTGCGTCGGCGAACGGCGGTCGGTCGGTACGCGGCGGCGGCTCACTCAGTCGCGGCGTCTCACCAGGTGGAAGGAGAAGTCGGTGCCCCTGTGGTAGTCCTGCGAATACAGCACCGGCCGTCCGGCGCTGTCGTGGTGGGTCTGGAGGAGCAGCAGCCAGGCGCCGCCGTCCTCGTGGGTGCCGATGCGCTCGGCCTGGGCGTGGCTGAGGGTCACCGCCCGGACCTGGGCGACGGCGTAGGCGATGGTGTGGCCGTGCTCGGTGAGGAGCTGGAACAGCGAGCCGGTCCAGTCCACCTCGTCCATGGGGCGGCCGATGAGCGAGCGCGGGAACAGGTCGATCGAGTACAGCAGGGCGTCGTCCCGGTGCCGGCGCAGGCGTTCCAGCCGGACGATGGCCTCGCCGGGCGGCAGTTGCAGCAGCTCGCGCTGGTGGCGGTCCGGCTCGGTGGCCACGACGTCGAGGACGGTGTTGTCGGCGGTGAACCCGCGGCTGGCCAGCATCTCGGTGACGCCTTCCAGGCGGGTCAGCGGCCGGTCCAGGCTGGGCTGCGAGGTGAGGTAGCGGCCGTCGCCGTGCCTGGCCTGGATGAGCCCTTCCTGCTCCAGGAGCTTGAACGCCTCCCTGATGCTGGTGCGCCCGACGTCGAACAGGGTCATGAGCTCGTTCTCGGACGGCAGCCTGTCACCGGGGCGCAGCCCCTGCTCGACGATCAGGGCGTGCAGCCGGTCACGGATCTGGATGGCCAGGGTGGGATGACGTCGTGTCACGCGGGTCTCTCCTGCACGGACGGACCGCGGAGCGGGGCGATGCCGAGCTCGGCGGCCGATGGGTAGCTGGGGGCACAGAACCGGCGCGTGACCGAGACGGTCGCCACCTGGCAGGCGAGCCGGACGCCGCGCACCAGGCCCGCGCCGGCGCAGAGGGCGGCCGCCAGGGCGCCGGTGAAGGCGTCACCCGCGCCGGTGGTGTCCACAACGCGCACGCTGGGGACGTCGATCAGCATAGTGCCGCCGTCGTCGGCGATCTCGGCGCCGTGCTCGCCGCGGGTGACGACGACGGTGCGTCCCCTGGTCCTGCCGCGCAGCTCGTCCAGGTCGCCGCGGGTCTCGCCGGCCAGCGCGGCCAGCTCGCCCTCGTTGAGCACCAGCACGTCGGCGCGGGCCAGCAGCTCCTTCCCGGTCCCCTCCAGGAACGGTCCCGCCGGGCTCGGATTGAGCAGGACGCGCACGCCCGGCGGGGCCGCCGTCGCGGCGGCGTACGAGATCTCCAGCGGGATCTCCCCCTGCAGCACGAGCACGGACCCGTCGGGCAGCCCGGCGGCGACGGCGGCCGCCTGGGCGGGCGGCAGCAGGCCGGCGGCCCCCGGCCAGGTCATCACCAGCTGCCCGCCGGCCGCGTCGACGTAGACGAAGCTGCGCCCGGTCGCGACGCCGACGGCCGTGGTGCACTCGCCGACCTCGATGCCCTCGGCGCGCAGCTCGGCCAGCGCCACCGGCCGGGCGGCGTCGTCGCCGAGGCAGCCGACGAACCGGGCGGCGGCGCCCAGCCGGGCCGCGGCGACCGCCACGTTCGCGGCCTTGCCGCCGTGCGCGGTGGCGTAGTCGGCGGCGTTGACGCTCTCGCCCGGCTCCGGCAGGTGGTCGCCGAACATGTAGAGGTCGACGATGTAGGCCCCGACGGCGGCGACGGTCACGAGCCCAGTCCCAGGGCGCAGGGCGCGATGCTGTCGGCGTCGACGGTCACCCGCACGTCGGGGTGGTCGTGCGCGAAGGTCACCGGGAGCAGCACGTCCGGCTCGGTGGTGAGCAGCAGCACCCGGACGATGTACCGCTTCCAGGCGCCGCCGTCGGTGATCAGGTGCAGCCGGCGGGCGGAGAGGATCTCCGACATGCCGACGGTGATCGCCATCCGCGGGATGGCCTGCGTGTAGCCGCCGGTCACCCGGTGGGAGTGGGCCACGATCGTGTCGTCGAGCAGCGGGACGACGCGCGTGGTCGAGGCGGCGAACTCCGCGGCGGTGTACTGGTGCCAGCGTGTGGACGGCGGCTCGTTGAAGGCCAGGTGCCCCCGGTAGCCGAAGCCCGCGTAGCAGGTGTCGGCCCCGCCCTCGCCGCGCAGGCGCGCGCCGAACGCGTCCGGGTCGAACACGTGGGGGAAGACGACGTTGCCGGGGTGGGGCCGCAGGTCGGGGTCGAGGAGCTGGTAGAGGTTGCGGTCGCAGTAGCCGCGGAAGCTGAAGGGGTGCGAGGGGTCCACCGGCCGGCCCTGCCAGTCGAGGAACTCGTCCATGTGGAAGGCGAACACGTCGGCCCAGCTGATGCGCTCCTCGTTGCAGATGCGCGCCAGGATCGGGTACTGCGCCTTCGGGCCCACGGGCAGGATCCAGCGGGTGGGCTCGCCGCGCATGTTGCGGGCGCGCAACTCGTCGGCCATCTCCCGGGCCAGCCGGTAGTAGAGCTCGGTGGTGTCGGGGTAGACGGTCAGCGGGTGGCGGGCGATGGCCGCCAGTTCCTCGGCCGGCATGGACAACATCTCGTCGGTCAGCTCGGCGGACGTGCGGGGATAGGGGTAGTCGAGGTGCCTCGCGCTCGCGGTGGTCACGTCACTCCTCCTCACAAGCTGCGGGTTGCAGGAATCGGGACAGGACGTTCCGGGTGATTCGCCTGATGTCACCGTCACAGCAGGCGAGGCTGGTCACCCAGTTGACGGATCCGGCGGCGAACACCGCGCCGCCGGATCCGAGCAGTCGCAGGGTCATGTCGGCGCGTACGGCCTGCGCGCCCGAACCGGCCTCCTCGGTGGGGGGCCGGTAGTGGTGGCCGTGGCCGCCCGCGGAGGTCGCGAGCACCAGGGTGTCCGGCGGGGTGCCGAGCTCGGGCGCGGCCCGGTCGATCTCGTCCCCCGCCGCGCCGCCGAGCGCGAGGCCGCAGCAGCCCACCGGGTCCGTCCCGACGCCCTCGAACACCCAGGACGCCTCCTCCCGGTGGCTGTCGGGCAGGCGGGTGTAGCCGGGGGCGGGCCCCCAGCCCTGGGCGGCGAAGCCGACGCCGAGCAGCTCCTGCGGCGCCAGGCCGCGGTGCCGCCAGAGGCCGCCGGGCTCGCCGGTGGAGGTCAGCACGTCCTCGCCGGGCTCGTCGTCCCACCAGTCGCCGACGTGGCCGCGGCGGACCTCGATGGCGTGCGGGTGCCTTGGGTCGACGCCGGTCACCCAGTAGAACCCGTTGCCGCCCAGGTACATGAGCCGGCCGCCGCCGGACACGTACGCGCAGAAGGCCGCGCGTTCGGGGGCGGTGACGTACTCGGGGTGGCTGCCGGTCAGCACGACGCGGTAGGCGGACAGCAGGTCGGCGCCGCCTTCGTGCACGTCCTCGTCGGCCAGCACGTCGAAGGCGAAGCCCGCCGAGCGCAGCCAGCGCAGCAGCAGCAGGTCGGCGGCGAAGTGGCGCGGCGCGCCGGTCATCCACCAGCGGTAGCCGGGGGTGAGGTTGAGCACCGGGCGGCGTCTGGAGGAGTGGGTGACGTGGCCGCCCTCGCGCCGCTGGTCGTACAGGGACAGGCCGAGCTCGCGGTGCTCGTTGAGGTAGGCGTCCACCGGGGAGAGCGTGATCACGCGGTCGGTGACCTGCCGGTAGTCGCCGAAGTACTCGGCCTCGCTGGACTGCCGGTGGTTGGCGTAGGCGAGGTAGGTGAAGGTGGGCAGGACGACCGCGACCGGGCTCCTGCGCGCCTCGTCCGGGCGCACCACCACCGGCAGCACGCACGACTGCCCCCGGGTCCGCAGGCGGACGCCGAGCACGGTCGAGCCGGCGTCCTGCGGGACGGTCAGCTCGCACGTCACCGGCCAGCGGGCGTCGTCGAGGTCCTCCGGGCTGACCTGGAGCGCGGTGCGGGCGTCGCCGCCCGGCCCGAGGAGCCCGGCCAGCGGCCGGTTGACGGCGCTCGCGTGGCGCCCGTTGCCGCTGACGTCCGGGACGACGGGCGCGCCGGGGCCGGCGGACGGGTCCCACAGGGCCAGCAGCTCGGGGCCGAGGTGTTTGACCAGCTCCGGACCGGTGGTCAGGTCGGTCAGCGGAACGCGGCCTGGCATGGCGAGCGGGCCTTCGGTCAGCATGGGCAGGGCGATCCGGCCCGCGTACGGATGCTCGTCGCCCGCCCCGATCAGCAGCTCGCCCGACGGGGACGGCAGCGGCAGGCGGGCCCGCCCGGCGCTCACGCCCGTGCCGCGGAAGTCGTTCAGATGCAGCACGGTCATCAGCGGCGCCGCCTCCCACGCCACGGCCAGCAGCGACCACTCCCCCGCCGGGACGGCCGAGCGCAGCCGGCAGCCCATGCTCCCCGACGGCGTCAGCACGGTCGCCTCGGGCCGGCCCTCCTCGTCGAGCGCGAGCAGCAGCCGCCAACCGGCGGCGCCCAGCCGGGCCACGACCTGGCGCGGCCCGAGCCGCTTCGGCCGGATCCAGAGGGCGAGGCCGCCCCTGGCGGGCGTCGGCACCGAGGCCGCCTCCAGCCGGGAGCCGGGCCGCAGGGGCCGCGGCGCGATCGTCACCGGCACGGCCGGGGTCAGGTCGCCCTCCCGGACGAGGTCCACCAGGGTGACGTCGGCGTCCCCGTCCGGGCCGGAGGCGTGCACGGCCAGCGGCTCCCCGGGCGCCGCGGACCAGCGGTCGGCGTACCCCATCAGGCGGGGTTCCCGGTCGACGGCCATCACGCGTCTCCTCGCCGGTAGGGGATGCCGACGTAGGCCGGCATGCGGAGCCGTTGGGCGACCGTGACCAGCACCAGCAGCGTGGTGAGGTACGGCGTGGCGTACACGAGCTGGGTGGGGACCGAGTCGGTGCCCTGGAAGACCGCGAAGGCGGCGGCGCCGAGCAGCGCCAGCGTCGCGGCCGGGCGCAGCCGCGTGCGGACGAGCGCGACCGCCGCGACCCAGGCCAGCACGGCCCCGAGCAGCAGCAGCACGTGCACCGCGCTCGCCTGGCGCAGTTGCAGCGCGTCGGCGTAGCCGAACAGCAGCGCCCCCGCCGCCGTGCCGGACGGCCGCCAGTTGCCGAAGATCATGGCGGCCAGCCCGATGAAGCCCCGGCCGCCGGTCTGGCCCTCGCGGTAGACGGTCGAGGAGACGGTGACCAGGTAGGCCCCGCCGAGCCCGGCCAGCCCGCCGGAGACCAGCACGCCGTAGTACCGCATCCGCAGCACCGGGACCCCGAGCGAGTCCGCCGCCGCCGGATGCTCGCCCGCCGACCGCAGCCGCAGCCCGAACGCGGTCCGCCAGAGCAGCACGAAGCTGACCGGGACCAGCGCGACGGCGACCACGGTGAGCAGCGAGACCTCGTGCAGGAAGCCCCGCACGATCCCGGCGAGGTCGGACACCAGGAAGAACCGGCCGCGCTCCAGCGCGCCGAGCAGGTCGGCCGTGCCCCCGCCGCCCGCGAGCACGGGCACGCTGACCGTGCCGATCGACCCGCTCACCGGCGGCGACTGGGTGGCCCCCGCCCCCGGCAGGCCGCTGAAGGCGATGACCGACATGAACCGGGCCACGCCCACCGCCAGGATGTTGATCGCGATGCCGCACACCACCTGGTCGACCCCGAAGGTGACGGTGACGACCGCGTGCAGCAGCCCCGCCGCGACCCCGCCGAGCGTGCCGGCCAGCACCCCGGCCCAGACGCCGAACCCGTACCCGGCCCAGGCCCCGCAGACCGTGCCGATGATCATCATGCCCTCGATGCCGAGGTTGGCGACGCCCGCGCGCTCGCTCCACAGGCCGCTCAGCCCGGCGAGCCCGATCGGCACCGCCAGCCGCAGCGCCGCCCCCACGACACCCGACCCGGTGAGCTCGTCGGCGCCGGTGAACACCCTGACCACCGACATCGCCAGCAGCAGGACGAGCGCGGCCCGCCACCACCGGTACCGTCCCGCGCTCATGCGGTCGGCTCCAGCGCCGGGGACGCCTGCTCCCGTACGAGCCGCTCGGCCCGCCGGCGTTCCATCCGCCGCGCCACCTCGTAGGCCACCACGACGCTGAGCACGATGACGCCCTGCATGATCGTGACGATCTCCTTGGGGATGCCCTCGATGTCGAGGATCAGCGCCGACCGTTCCAGGAACCCGAAGAGCAGGGCGGCCAGCGCGATGCCCGCGGGCGTGTTGCGGCCGAGCAGGGCCACGGCGATCCCGGTGAAGCCCGCGCCGGAGGGGAAGTCCATGCCGTACCGGTAGGTCTGGCCCAGCAGGTCGGGCAGCCCGGCCAGGCCCGCCAGGCCGCCGGACAGCAGCATCGTGACGAGGATCATCCGGCGCGGGTCGATGCCCTGGACCCGCGCCGCCACCGGGTTCAGGCCGCCGGCCCGCAGCTCGTAGCCGTAGCGGGTGCGGGTGAGCAGCACGTGCACCGCCACCCCCAGCACGACCGCGCCCAGCGTGGCCGAGCCGAGCTGGTCGCCCGACGGCAGCGTGAGCTGCGGCAGCCGGGCCGACGGCGGCAGCTCCCGCGTCGAGCCCGACGTGCTGCCGGCGGCGAACACCTCGGCCAGCAGGTAGGCGACGACGGCGGTGGCGACGTAGTTCAGCAGCAGCGTGGACAGCACCTCGGAGACCCCGCGCCACACCTTGAGCACCGCGGCGATCCCCGCCCACAGGGCTCCGGCCAGCACGGCGACCAGGCAGACGAACGCCAGGTGCAGCGGGCCCGGCAGCCGCACGGCCGCCCCGGCGACCGCCGCGAACAGCGCGGCCACGTGGTATTGGCCCTCGACCCCGATGTTGAACAGCTTCATCCGGAAGGTGACGGCCACGGCGAGGGCGGCGAAGAAGTAGCCGGCCGCCCGGTTCACCGCGGAGACGAGCGAGTCCGGCCGGACCCCGAACTCCAGCATCGTCAGGTACGTCCGCCCCGGCGCGGCCCCCACCGCGGCCAGCAGCGCGGTGGCGACCGTGAGCGCGATCAGCAGCGCGAGCGCCGGGACGGCGAGCACGCCCAGCGCTTCCCGGCCCGCCGCCCGCGCCCGGCTCACCGGCTCTCCGCCGGCCTGGCGGGCACCTTGATCTCGCCCGAGACGATCCGCTCGCGCAGCTGCTCCAGCCGCGGCTGGATGTCGGCCAGCTCGCCGCCGCTGGTGGCGTAGCCGACCCCGCCCTCCTTGAGCCCGAACTCGCGCACCCCGGCGATCGGCCGCCCCGCCACCGCGTCCTTGACGATGCTCAGCACCGCGACGTCGAGCTGCTTGGTGGCGCTGGTCAGGATCACCCCGGCGAGCCCGGGATCGACCGTCTTGCGCTGGTCCACGTCGACGCCGATCGCCCACTTGCCGGCCGCCTTGGCCGCCTGGAAGACGCCGAGCCCGGACGCCCCGGCGGCGTGGTAGACGACGTCGGCACCGCCGTCGTACATGCCGCGGGCCGCCTCCTGGGCCTTGTCGGGGGCGGAGAAGCCGCTGAAGTCGGGCGGCTGGGACATGAACACGCTGGAGAGCTGGATGCCGGGTTTCACCGCGCGGGCGCCGGCGGCGTACCCGGCGAGGAACTTCTCCTGCGGCGGCGTCTGCACCCCGCCGACGAAGCCGATCTTCCCGGTGGCGGACTTGAGCGCGGCCGCCGCGCCGACCAGGTAGCTGGCCTGCTCCTCGCGGAACACCACGTTGGTGACGTTGGGCAGCTTCACGGTGGCGTCGTCGATGATGACGAACTGGGTGCGGGGGAAGGCGGGGGCGACCTTGGCCAGCGGCTGGGCGTAGAAGAAGCCGACCGCCAGCACCGGGTTGTGGCCGGTCTGGGCCAGCAGCCGCAGGATCTCCTCCAGGTCGGACCCGGCGGCGTTGGGGCTGAGCTCCTTGGCCGCGACGCCCAGCTCGGCCTTCGCGCGGTCGACGCCGGCCCCCACCGAGTCGTTGAAGGATCTGTCGCCGCGCCCGCCGCGGCTGAAGGCCACGCCGACCGAGGTGGCGCCCTTCTTCCCGCCGGCGGGGCTGACGGCGGTGCAGGCGGCCAGCGAGCACAGCGCCGCGAGGAGTGCGAGGACGCGGACGAGCACAGGGGCAACGGCTAATCGGGGCACTGGGGCACCTCTCAGACGGGACGCCCGCGCCCGGCGCGGGCCCTGGCGGCCTGCCTCCGCAGGCCGATCCTGGCCGGTGCGTTCCCGGCTCCAGCGACCATCATGAATAGTCGTCAGACAAGCGTCAATACTTCTCTGAGAAATCGGCCGTGGCGTGCCGTTCGAGCCACGCGGCCACCCCGTCGTCGTCGTTGGAGGCGGTCACCTCGCCCACCGCGCCGAGCACGGCGGGATGGGCGTTGGCCACCGCCACCGCGGTTCCGGCCCAGGTCAGCATGGGGAGGTCGTTCGGCATGTCGCCGAAGGCGATCACGTCGGCGCTGCCCAGGCCGAGCCGGGACGCCATCGACTCCAGGGCCGCGGCCTTGGTCACGCCGGACCGCATGACCTCGCAGAACACGTCGGCCGAGATGGTCACCTCGCAGCCGGTCAGCAGCCCGCGCACGGTCTCGTAGTACTGGCGGGCGGCGCCTTCGAGCTGGACCATGAGCTTGCCGACGTCGTGCCGGTCGATCTCGTGCTCCAGGCGGGGCACCCGGCGCGCGTCGCGGGCCAGCGGCTCGGGCAGGTGGAAGGCGTCCTCCAGGAGCAGTTCGAGGCGGCACTCGGCGCCCAGGCGCACGCCGGGGAACCGGTCGCGCAGCAGCGCCAGCGTCGCGGCGAGCGGCTGCCGGTCCAGCGGGCGGTAGTCGACCACCTCCTCGCCGCCGAAGTCGTAGGTGATCGAGCCGTTCCCGCAGACGGCGACGGCCGCGTGGTCCAGGGCCGCGGCCACCGGACGGGTGTCGCGGACCGGCCGCGCGGTCGCGATGACGAACACGTGCCCGGCGGCGCGGGCCCGGCGCACGGCGGTCCTGGTGCGCTCGGAGACCTGGCCGCGGGAGTCCAGGAGCGTCCCGTCGAGGTCGCACACGATCATCCGGCGGCTCACGGCGTGACGTCCTTCCCGACGCGCGACTCGATGACGTCGAGCGCCCCGGCGGCCAGGATGCCGCCGATGGTCTCGGCCAGGCCGCGCCGGGCCGCCAGCCCCTGCACGACCACCAGGCTCTCCGTCAGCCCGGTGCCGGCCCGCCAGGACCGCACCGGCATCGACCCGGCCACCCGCGGCAGGTCGCGCGTGGTGGTGCGCACGGTCAGCAGCACGTGGGCCGCTCCCCCGTCGACCGAGGCCAGCAGCCGCGCGACCCGCTGGATCGTGGCGCGCCTGCGGGCGTCCCGCCAGGCGGCGGGGCTCGCGACGACCTGGGGGCAGCAGGTGCGCAGCGTGGCGACGACCCGCAGGTCGTGCTCGTCCAGGGCGGAGCCGGGGCCGTCGGTGTCGACGACGGCGTCGGCCAGCTCGGGGACCTTGGCCTCCGTGGCGCCGGACGACGGGACGATCCGTACCGGCAGCGGCACGCTCTGGAAGAACTGCCGGGAGATCTTCGGGAACCCGGTCGCGACCCGGGCCCCGGCGGGCAGCCCGGCGGCGTCCACTGCGGGATGCCCGGCGGGGACGGCGAGCACCAGCCGCCAGGGCGGCACGCACCCGCTCGCCTCGACCAGCTCGACCTTCGCGCCGGTCTCCTCGATCCAGTCGGTGCCGGTCACGCCGAAGTCGAAGACGCCTCGCTCCACGGCGAGCGGGATCTCGCGCGGCTTGAGGAAGGCCACCTCGACGCCGCCGTCGTAGGCGATGCTCGCCCGGTAGCTGCGCTCGGACGGCCGGCGCACCTCCAGCCCGGCCGCGGCGAACAGGTCGAGGACGGGACGCTCCAGGAACGTGCCCTTGGGCAGCGCGAGCGAGACCATGCAGTCCTCCTCGGAACAGGGGGACCGGCCCCCGGCGACTCGGCGTGCGGCGCGCACCGGCAAGCGTCGCCGTCCGGCCGGGCGACGGCAAGTGAACCATGGTGGTGGCCGAAGGTTGACTTCGATTCCTGACCAGTGTTCGCGATGATGGAAAAGGGGGGTTCACGGGAGAGGAAACGACGAGTGTCCACATGCCTGACCCTCCTGCCCGCCGTCGACGTGCGCGGCGGACGGGCCGTCCGCCTGCTGCGCGGCGAGTCCGGATCCGAGACCTGGTACGGCGACCCGCTCGACGCGGCGCTGGGCTGGCAGGACGCGGGCGCCGGCTGGGTGCACCTGGTGGACCTGGACGCCGCCTTCGGCACCGGCTCGAACCGGGCGCGGATCGCCGAGGTCGTCGGCGCCCTGGACATCCCGGTCGAGCTGTGCGGCGGCGTGCGCGACGACGCGAGCCTGGCGGCGGCGCTGGCCACCGGCTGCGGCCGGGTGGTGCTGGGCACCGGCGCGCTGGAGCGTCCGGCGTGGGTGGCGCAGGTCATCGCCCGGCACGGCGACCGGGTGGCCGTCGAGCTGGACGTCTGGGGCACCACCGTGCGCAGCCACGGCTGGACCCGCGACGCCGGCGAGCTGTACGAGACCCTGGCCCGCCTCGACGCGGCCGGCTGCGCCCGGTACGTCGTCACCGACATCGCCAGGGACGGCACCCTCGGCGGCCCCAACCTGAAGCTGCTGCGCGACGTCTGCGCCGCCACCGAGCGGCCCGTCGTGGCCTCCGGCGGCGTCTCCAGCCTGGACGACCTGCGCGCCGTCTCCTCCCTGACCTCGCTGGGCGTCGAGGGCGTGGTCGTGGGCAAGGCGCTGTACGCCGGCCGGTTCACCCTGCGCCAGGCCCTGGACGCGGTACGCAAGCCGGAGCCCTAGACCGGCCGCATGGCCAGCGCGCGCAGGGCCAGCTCGACCATGCCCGAGCCGGGCGACTCGGCGGCCAGGCGGCGCAGGGCGTCGCCGTCCAGCCAGCGGGCCTCGTCGAACTTGTCCTGCTCGATCGCGGGCCGGGTCAGGTCGCCCTCGACCGTGGCCAGCACGTCGATCTCGCGGCGCAGGCCGCCGTCGCCGCCGGTCCAGTCGAAGACGTCCACCAGGGCGCCCACCCGCAGCAGCCGCCAGCCGGTCTCCTCCTCGATCTCCCTGGCCAGCGCCGCGCACAACGTCTCGCCGCGCTCGACGTGCCCGCCGACGATGTCCCAGCAGCCGGGGAAGAGCCGCACGTGGGCCGCCCGCCGTTGCAGGAACACCTCGCCGAGCGGGTTGAACAGCACGGCGCCGACCACGCAGCGCACGCCCGTGGCGGACGCCTCCCGCTGGATCGGCTCGAACTCCGCCGGATGGGGGGCGCAGGTCATGCGGTCTCCTGGTGCGCGTAGTAGGTGGCGTAGAGCGCGGCGAACGGGCCGTCGCGGCGCAGCAGCTCGTCGAACCGGCCCTGCTCGGCGATCTCGCCGCCGTGCAGCACGAGGACGCGGTCGGCGCGCCGGATGGTGGACAGCCGGTGGGCGATCACCACGACCGTGCGGCCCGCGCACAGGCGGGCCAGCGCGTCCTGGATGCCGCGCTCGGTCAGCGGGTCGACGCTGGCGGTCGGCTCGTCCAGCAGCAGGATGTCCGGCTCGCGGACGAACATCCTGGCCAGGGCGATGAGCTGCCGCTGCCCGACCGACACGCCCTGACCGCCGGCGGCCAGGCGGTCGTCCAGGGACATCGGCATGCTGCGGTCCCACACGCGGTGGCCGATCCGCTCGACGGCCCGCACGACGTCGTCGCGGCCGGCGCCGGGGCGGCCGTAGGCGATGTTCTCGGCGAGCGTGCCGGCGAAGATGAACGGGTGCTGCGGGACGACGCCCACCCGCCGCCGGTAGGCCCGCAGGTCGAGGGCGCGGATGTCGCGGCCGTCGACCAGCAGCTCGCCGCCCTGGAAGTCGTAGGCGCGGGCGATCAGCTTGGCCAGCGTGGACTTGCCGCCGCCGGTGTGCCCGACGACCGCCACCGTCTCGCGGGCGGCGAGGCGCACGTCGAAGTCGCGGAACACGGCGGCGCCCGAGCCGTACCGGAAGTGCAGGCCGCGCGCCTCGATCGCGCCGGTCAGCCCGGTCACCGGCTCGTTGCCGCTCTGGACGACGGCGTGGTCGCTGTCGATCAGCGCGAACACCCGCTCGGCGGCGGCCAGCCCCTGCTGGAACAGGCTCCAGAACGAGGCGGCCTGGGTGACCGGCTGCCAGAGCATGCCGAGCGCCTGGAGGGCGAAGTACCACTCGCCCGCCGAGAGCCTGCCGATCGCCGCGAAGCGCCCGCCCTGGTACAGCACGACCGCCGTGGCCAGCCCCGCCAGCAGCGTCAGGACCGGCAGGATGACCGCGTAGATGAGGCCCTGCCGGACGTAGACCCGGTACGACAGCCGGTTGACGCCGTCGAAGTCGTCGTGGACGGCCCGCTCGCGGCCGAAGCTCTTGGCGACCGCGATGCCGAGCATGGTCTCGTGCACGTTGGCGTTGACCTTGGCCATCACCCGCCGGGTGGCGGCCGCCGCCGTGCGGGCCACCCGGCGGAAGGCCAGGGCGGTGCCCAGCAGGAACGGCAGCGCCGCCAGGATGACCAGGCCGAGGCCGGGGTCGATCCAGAACACCACGCCGCCGAGCAGCACCACCAGGAACAGCTGGCTGATCAGGTTCAGGGTGAGGGTGAGCACCGAGCCGAAGCCCTCGGTGTCGCCGGTGACCCGGCTGAGCACCTTGCCGACCGAGTTCTCGTCGTAGAAGGCGACGTCCTTGGCGAGCGCGGCGTCGGCGGCCTCGCACTGCAGCTGGTAGACCATGCCGCCCACCAGCCGCGCGGTGATCGCCTGGCGGGCCCAGTTCATCGCCCAGGCCAGCACCGCCGCCGCGACCACGAACAGGCACAGCAGCAGGCCGGGGCCGCTGCCGCCGCCGGCCTGGTCGATCAGGCGGGAGACGACGATCGGCACGGAGGCGGTCAGCAGCACCGAGCCCGCGACGAGCAGGGCCGAGCCGATCATGCCGGCGCGGTGGGCGCGCAGCTGCCGCAGGATGCGGGCCAGCAGGCGGCGGTTGCCGTACACGCGGTCGTAGGCGTCGGCGTGCAGGCCCGCGAACAGGTCGCTCACGGGCGCCGCCGATCCTGGGCGTCAGCCACTGTAGATCTCCCGGTAGAGCGCGCAGCGCGCCATCAGTTCGTCGTGCGAGCCCTGGTCGACGACCCGGCCGCCGTCCAGCAGCAGGATGAGGTCGGCGCGGCGGATCTGGCCGGGGCGGTGCGAGACCAGCACCGTCGTGCGGCCCGCCGTCGCGCGTTCGATCGCCTCGGTGATGGCCGATTCGGTACGGGCGTCCACGGCGCTGGTCGCGTCGTCGAGGGTGAGGATGCGCGGCTCGGTCAGCAGGGCCCTGGCGATGGCCAGCCGCTGCCGCTGCCCGCCGGACAGCGTCGTGCCGCCCTCGTTGAGCACGGTGGCGTAGCCGTCGGCCATCCCCTGGACGAACTCGTCCGCGCACGCCTGCTTGGCGACGCGCAGGACGTCCTCGTACCCGGCGGCGTGCGGGGCGCCGAAGGCGATGTTGTCCAGCACGCTCTTGGAGAACAGGAAGATCTCCTGGTCCACGTGGCCGATCTGGCGGCGCAGCGCGCCGGGCTCCCACTCGCGAACGTCCCGGCCGTCGATCAGCACCCGGCCCTCGGTGGCGTCGTACATGCGGTTGACCAGTTTGATCAGCATGCTCTTGCCGCTGCCGGTGGGGCCGACGACGGCGAGGGTGCGGCCGGCGGGGAGGTGGAAGGAGACCTCGCGCAGGATGTCGCGGCCCTCGTGGCGCAGCGACACCCGGTCGAAGGTGATCGCGCCCTCGACGGCGGCCGTGCCGCCGCGGGTGTCCTCGCGCTCGCCGGGGGCGCCGTCGATGATCTGCCGCATGCGCGCGGCGGCCGCGAAGCCCTCCTGGATGACCGGCACGGCCTGCTCGGACATGGTGACGGGCTGCGCGAACAGCAGCAGCCAGCCGAGGTAGGTCACCACCTGGGACAGCGCCAGCTCGCCCTGCGAGTAGAGGTAGAGGGAGTGCAGGGAGCCGGTCACCATGGCGAGGGCGAAGCTCAGCGCGGGCAGGTAGACCGCCTGCGCCCGGCCGCGCCGGACGAAGGCGTCCCGGTAGGCGGCGGCGGCCGATCTCAGGGCGTGCCGCTCGAAGTCCTCCTGCGTGGCGGCCTTGACCGTGGCGATGCCCGACAGCGTGGTGGAGAAGCGTTCGTTGAGGTCGGCGAAGGTCTCGCGGGTGCGCATGACCAGCGGGTAGAGCCGGCGCAGGTGGTAGCGCAGCGCGTAGGCGAACACCAGGACCAGCACGCCGGGGGCCAGCAGCAGCCGCGGGTCCAGCGAGGCGATGAACAGGATCGGCACCAGCAGGGCCAGCACGCCGTTGGCGGCGGTGGCGGCCCCTGGGCTGAGCATGTAGTCGACGAGCCTGGCGTCGTTGATGGCGCGGGCCAGGATGTCGCCGATGCGCTGCTGGTCGTGGAAGGCCATGCGCTTGGTCAGCAGGCTGCGGTACAGCTCGTCGCGCACGTCCCGCTTGACGCGCTGGGCGACGACCTCCATCGAGCCGTTCGACAGCAGGTCGGCGACGAACCGGCCGGCCGCCAGCAGCGCGGCCGCCAGCGCCGCCACCCCGACCGCGCCGAGGTCGTGGCGGGGGCCGGTGGCCTCGGCGAACGCCGCGCCGATCTGCACGGGGACGAGCGTGGAGCACAGGCTCGCCGCCGCGGCGGCCACGGTGAACAGCAGCAGCGACGGCCTGTGCCGGCGCAGGTGACCGGCGATCCACCGGCCCACCCCGCGCGTCGCGGCCGGCTCCCGTGCGGCGGCCGGATCCCGGGCGGCGGCCGGATCAGGTGACCCGGCCGGATCAGGTGACCCGGCCGGATCCCGCGACGCGACCGGCCGCCCGCCCGCGGCCGGTCGCGCCCGCTCGGTCATTCCTCCCCCTCCTCGTCGGCGGCCCGGCCTAGGCCGAGGCCCGGACGGACCCGGTCAGCAGGCCGAGGCCGTTCGTCGCGGCGGTGTTGAGCTCGGCCATCACCCGGTCGCACAGGGCGGAGGCGGCCAGCGCGTCGGAGACCGACGGCACGCCCTTGACCGGAGGACGGCCGCCCGTCTGGGGCTCGGCCGACCGCTGCGCGCAGGCGTCCACGAACGCCTGGAGCTCCGGCCCGAAGCCGCTGCGCCCCCACCCGTGGTCCAGGTTGCGGGTGGCGTGCAGCTCCTGGCCGTACGGCACGCCGTCGGACAGTTCGAGCGTCACCCGTTCCAGCGACGGCGCGCTGTACCGGCTGCCGTCCATGCCCTGGACGGTGACGCCCACCATGAACCGCTTGACGTGGTTGCCCATGCGCAGCGTGGACAGCGAGCCGTCGTGGTGCCGCAGGAACAGGTTGATCTGGAACCGGTCGGCGTCACTGGCGATGGCGTGCGCGTCCACCTGGACGACCGGCGACGGCACGAACCAGCGGGCCAGGTCGAGGGCGTGCACCCCGTTGTGCCGGATCCACGCCTCCAGGGTGGTGTCCACCCCCCACTGCGGCGCGGACGGGTGGCGGCTGTAGAAGTCGATGGTCACCGAGCACGGCGTGGCCCGGATCTCCTCGCTCAGCTCGTGCAGCCGCTGCAGGGTCTCGGCGTAGCGGAAGTTGAAGCCGACCTGGACGTGCCGCCCGCTGCGCCGCACCACGTGCTCCAGGTCCTGGAGCGCGGGCGTGGACGGCCCGGCCGGCTTCTCGACGAAGCAGTCCACCCCGCGCTCGGCGAGCTGCCGGACCAGCAGGTAGGACGGCTCCGGCGGGACCGCCAGCACGGCGGCGTCCACCATCTCCAGGTCGAGCTCGTCCACCGAGGAGACGCAGGTCGCGCCGCCGGCCAGCGACTGCACGTCGGCGGCCAGCGACAGGTCGGGGTCGACGCAGGCCACGACCTGGTGGCCGCGGATGCGTTGCAGGAACGGGAACAGGTTCTGCTGCATCTGGCGGCCGCAGCCGACCAGGGCGAGGCGCAGGAGGTCAGCCACGGCCGGCCCCCGCGGGCGCGCTCCACGCCTCGAACGCCTGCCGCACCCGGTCGCGCAGGTCACCCCAGTCGATGTCGCGGTGGGCCAGGCACACGAAGGACGGGTGCCCTTCGAGCAGAAGGATGCCGACCCCGGCCAGCTCGGCCAGCAGCGCCTCGCGCCGCTCCTTGTCGCCCAGCAGCCCCACGTCGTGGTAGACGAGCTCGAACATGCCGCCGCCGAGCACCGGACGGGCGCCCACCAGGGCCTCGACCCCGGCGTCCGCGGCGGCCGCGGTGAAGGCGGCGGCCACCTGCGTGCCGATCCGGCCGAGCTCGGTCCAGCCGTCCGGCGAGTCGCCGACGGGCTTCTCCAGGATGTCGCGGGTGGCCAGCGCCGCGTAGACGGCGATCATCTCCTTGGAGAACGTGCCGCTCAGCCGGGCCTTCTCGGCCAGCGCGAGCAGGTCGGCGTCGCCGGCCAGGATGCTCAGCGGGGCGCCGTTGGCCAGCGCCTTGCCGATCACGATCAGGTCGGAGCCGAGGGTGTTGTCGTGGTCGTAGCCGAGGGGCGAGATCCGGCCGCCGGTCTTGGTCTCGTCGAAGACGGTGAGCAGGCCGGCCTCGCGGCACATGGCGACGGCCTGGCGCAGCACGTCGGCCGTGGTGAAGGAGGCCAGGTAGGCGTCGAAGACGAAGCAGCCCAGCCGGCCGCGGTGCCGTTCCAGCAGCTCGGCGAGGGATTCCAGGCGCAGGTCCACCCAGTTGGCCACCGGCTCGGACTCGCCGACGCCGCGCATGCCGTCGGTGTAGCGCAGCTTCTCCCGCAGCGGGGAGTGCAGCGGCTCGTGCCACTTGAGCGAGTCGGCGATCTGGGAGTCGTGCCAGCCGACGTAGCCGCTGCGGATGATGCCGAGCCGGCCGGTGCGCATCGCGGCCAGCCGGAAGGCGGCGGTGACCGCCTCGGAGGCGGTCTTGAAGAACGCGCCGCGGTCGCCGGGCCGCTCGCCGAGCAGCCGGTCGAGGTATTCCTGGTGGAACGTGGTGTAGCCCGGCAGCATGACTCCGTTGCCGAGATAACCACAGAGAATTTCGTTGAACTGGGCGTCCGCGTGACCGATTATCACTGGGCCATAACCCATGACGAAATCGATGTACGGTACGCCGTTCGCGTCGGACACCTCGCCCCGCCGCCCCCGCGAGAACAAGAGCTGCTGCCCCGCGGACCTGAACTTACGCGTGATCTTCGAGTGAGCTATGCGCTCATATTCCGACAACGATCCTCCCCCCATTGGGATTCTAATTAGGCTCGGAATTTCAATTTCTGAAGACAGTACCGTCCGGCCGCCGGGACCCGTCAAGTACTCTTTCTTCCAGTGCTCCGGGCTAGGGCGGACGACATATCAAGACCGCGAGAGCCGCGTCAAGTGCTCCTTTTTCCAGGGTCACGCCGCCTTGACAGCGAGGTGCCCGCAATATCAAGTTGTGTGGGCCATTGTCGGCGGATGGAGGCGACGTGGATAACGGATCAGATCCGGGAACTCCGGCCGGCCGGGGCGAGCCGGATATCGTCGGGCGCAGTAAGCGCCTGTGGCTGCTGCCCGAGGGGCGGTGCCTGGTGCAGATAATCCCCAGCCTGCGCAGTTTCACGTACCACCGCGATGAAATCGTCGAGCGCACCGGGCCGCTCCGGCTCGATTTCTACGAAAGGGCGGCGGCCCGGCTGGCCGACGCCGGCGTGCCGTGCGCGTTCCGGGAACGGGTCTCGGCCGACTCGTACGTGGCCGACTACTGCCCGGCGCCGCCGTTCGAGGTGATTGTCAAGAACCGGGCCACGGGATCGACCACCCGCAAGTACCCCGGCCTGTTCGAGGACGGCGCCCCGCTGCCGCGCCCGGTCGTGAAGTTCGACTACCGGACCGACCCCGAGGACCAGCCGATCGGCGAGGACTACCTGCGGGCGCTCGGCCTGCCGGTGGAGGAGATGCGCGAGCTGTCCCTCGCCGTCAACGACGTGCTGCGGTCCTGGCTGCGCCCGCTGGAGGTGTGGGACTTCTGCCTCATCTTCGGCCGGACGGCCGACGGCGGGCTGACCGTCATCTCCGAGATCTCCCAGGACTGCATGCGCCTGCGCCACCAGGACGGCTCCCCGCTGGACAAGGACCTGTTCCGGGACGGCGTGGCGGGCGAGGAGATCGTGAACCAGTGGAGCCGCGTCCTCGATGTCATCACATGAGACCCCGGCCGCGCTGGTCACCGGCAGCAACCGGGGCAGCGGGCGGGCCATCGCCGAGGAGCTGCGCGAGCGCGGCTACCGCGTCTTCTCCCTGAACCGCTCGCTCGCGGGCGAGGACTGGCTCGGCGAGCACAGGTGCGACCTGGCGGACCCGGCGCAGATCGCGGAGGCGACCGCCCAGGTGCTCGGCGCGGCCGGCCGGCTCGACGTCTGCGTGTCCAACGCGGTGGACCGGGTGCTCGACCCGATCGCCGACCTGCGCGCCGAGGACTGGGAGCGGCTGGTCGCGATCAATTTGAGCGCCTGCTTCCACCTGCTCAAAGCCGTCCTGCCGGCGTTGCGGGCCGCCGGCGGGATGTTCGTCGCCATGGGCAGCCACGCCGGGACGCGGTACTTCGAGGGCGGGGCCGCCTACAGCGCCACCAAGGCCGGGCTGAAGGCGCTGGTCGAGACGCTGCTGCTGGAGGAGCGGCGCAACGGGGTGCGCGCCTGCCTGGTCTCGCCGGGCGCCATCGCCAACCTCGACGGCGACGGCTCGCCGCACAAGATGAGCACCCGGTCGGTGGCCCGCTGCGTGGCCACCATCGTCGACTCCTGGCCGGACGACCTCGTGGTGGGCGAGATCGAGGTGCGGCCGTCCTCCCTGCCCGAGCCGCCCGTCGTCGGCATCGACCGGCTGCTGCACGTGTGACCCCGCGCCCCGCCGTCCCCGCCGCGCCCGTCAGGAGGAATCATGATCTCGCTCGCCCTGCCGAAGGGCTCGCTGGAGCGGCGGGCCCTGGAGCTGTTCGCGACCGCGGGCCTGCCCGTACGGCGGCGCTCGGACCGCTCCTACCGCGGCACGGTGGACCACTCCGGCGTGTCGCACGTGGCCTTCTACAAGCCGCGCGAGATCCCCCTGGTCGTCGGCGACGGCACCTTCGACCTCGGGCTGACCGGCGCCGACTGGGTGGAGGAGACCGGGGCCGAGGTCGAGGTGGTGGAGTCGTTCGACTACTCCAGGAACACCGAGCGGCCGTGGCGGCTGGTGCTCGCGGTGCCGTCCGGCCACCCCGCCCGCAGCGCCGCCGACCTCGACGACGGGGTCAGGGTGGCCACCGAGTACCCGAACATCGGCCGCCGCTTCTTCCGCGAGGCGGGACGGCGGGCCGAGGTGGTCGTCTCCTACGGCGCGACCGAGGCCAAGATCCCCGAGCTGGCCGACGCCATGATGGACGTCGTGGAGACCGGCCACTCGCTGCGCCAGAACGACCTGCGCGTCATCGAGACCGTCCGGACCTGCGGCGCGCAGCTCGTCGCCAACCCGGCCGCCTACGCCGACCCGGCCAGGCGCGGCGTGATCAGGAACGTCGCCCTGCTGCTGCGCGCCGCCTGGGTGGGCCCGGCCCACGTGCTGCTGACCGTGCGCGCCCCCGCCGACCGGCTGGCCGAGGTGGTGCCCGCGATGCCGGGCCGGTCGTGGCGCGCGGGCGCCGACCTCGCGGACGGGACCATGGTCGTGCTCCAGGGCGTCCTGCCCAGGCGGGAGGTGCCCGAGACGATCGACGCGCTGCTGTCGGCCGGGGCCGTCAACGTCACCGAGTCGGGCATCGGCATCTTCGCCACGGGGGAAGCGGGTTGATCGGCGCCGCCGGCATGGCGAAGATCGGACGTGGGAACCCTGGCCCGCGGAGCGCAGTGCGAAGGAGACTCATGGACCCCCGGTCGGCGGCAAAGATCACGGAGGCGTCCCCGCGGCGCTCCCCCTGGCTGACGATCCTGCTCGTCTACGTCGGCGGGGTCGTCGGCGCGATGAGCCTCGGCAAGTTCTCCTCGGTCGGGCCCGCGATGGCGGCCCAGCTCGGGCTGTCGCTGCCGGAGCTGGGCTGGGTGATCTCGGCGGTGGTCGGCGTGGGGGCGGTGGTCGGCCTGCCGGCGGGCTATCTCGTCCGCCGCTTCGGCACCGGGCGGTCGCTGGTCACCGGGCTGGTCCTGATCGCGGCGGCGGGCGCGGCGAGCATGGCGGCGAACGACTTCGGCTGGCTGCTCGTGGCCCGCGGCGTCGAGGGCGTCGGCTACGTCCTGGTCACCATCTCCTGCCCGGCGCTGATCCTGCGTCTGGCCCACGAGCGCGACCGGGGCACCGCCCTGTCGGTCTGGGCGACGTTCGTCCCGGTCGGGCTGGGGGCCAGCACGCTGGCCGGCGGCGCGGCCGGCGACGCGCTGGGGTGGCGCGGCTGGACCGGCCTGATCGCCGGGCTGACGCTGCTGGTCGCCGCGGTGACCTGGGCGCGGCTGCCGCGCGGCGGCGCGGCGCAGGCGGCCGGGCCGGTGCCCAGGGCGCGGGCGCTGACCTGGCCGGGCGTGCTGGCCGCGGCCTTCTGCCTGACCGCGCTGGTGACCATCCCGGTGATCGTGCTGCTGCCCACGCTGCTCATCGAGCAGTACGGCCGCTCGGCCGCCGCCGCGGGCGCGCTCACCTCGGTGATCTCGCTGCTCGGCGTGGCCGGCGGGCTGGCGGTGGGCGTGCTGCTGCGCAGGGGCGTACGGGTGGGCGTGCTGGCCCTGTCCGGCTTCCTCGTCGTGCCGGCCGCCTGGATCCTGTACGCCGGCGGCTCCGCCGGGGGCGCGCTGACCGGCGCCGGCGTCATCTCCATGGAGAACGGCTTCCTCGGCGCCCTGGTCTTCGCCGCGCTCCCCCTCATCCTGGAGCGCCTCGACCACGCCGACGTCGGCAACGGCGTCATCGCCCAGGCCGGCAGCCTCGGCTCCCTGCTCGGTCCCCCGCTGTTCGGCCTGGTGGCCGGCGAGCTCGGCTATCGGGCCCTGATCCCCGTCATCGCCGTCGGCATCGTCGCCGCCGTCGGCGCCCTGCTGCTGATCGGCCGGCGGGCGGCCCGGCCGCTCCCGTCCGCCGACTGAACCGGCGAGGGGCCGGGAGCCCATCGCGGAGTACGCAGGAAGGTGCGACCATGCGCGGACACGACCCGCTCGACGACACCGAACAGGCCCTGCTGCCCGCCCCGGCCCGGGGCCTGGCGGTCGCGCTGCTGCTGATCGCCGTGGCGGGCGGGTCGATGTCGCTGGTGTTCGGGCCGGGCGCGCAGCAGCCGGGGCATCCGGCGGCGCCGGCCGCGCACGCCGGGGTGCCGCCCGCCCAGGCGCTCCTGCGGCTGTTCCTCGCCGTGGCGGTCATCGGCGGGCTGGCCTCGCTGGGCGGCGTCCTGGCGCGCCGGGCGGGCCAGCCGTCCGTGGTGGGGCAGATGGTGGCCGGGCTGCTGCTCGGGCCGTCCGCGCTGGGCTCGCTGGCGCCGGGGGTGTCCGCGCTGATCCTGCCCGGCTGGGTCGCGCCGCAGCTCGAACTGCTGGCCCAGGCCGGGCTGGCGGTCTTCATGTTCACGGTGGGCCGGGAGTTCGACCCGGCCGCCCTCGGCCGGCAGCGCGTGGTGGTGGGGGTCGCCGCGCTGGCGATGACGGCCGTGCCGTTCGCCCTGGGAGCGGTCGCGGCGGTCCCGTTCGCCGGCGCGCTCGCCGGGCCGTCGGCGTCGGGCACGGCGTTCGTCCTGTTCACCGGGACGGCGTTGAGCGTCACCGCGTTCCCCGTGCTGGCCAGGATCCTCCAGGAGGCCGGGCTGACCGGCACCCGGCTGGGCTCGCTGGCGATCCTGTGCGCGGGGCTGGCCGACGTGCTCGCCTGGTGCGCGCTGGCCGCGGTGATCGCCCTCGCGCACGCCGGCTCCCCGGCGGGCGTGCTGACCTCGCTCGGGCTGGCCGCCGCCCTGGTCCTCGCCGTGATCCTCGTCGTACGTCCCGCGCTCGCCGCCCTGGCGGCCCGGCACGCCGCCCGCCGGCTGCCCGCTCCGGCCGCGCTCGCGCTGGTCCTCGGCCTGATCTTCGCCCTGGCGGCGGCGACCGACGCCATCGGCGTGCACGCCATCTTCGGCGCCCTGCTGGCCGGGGTCGCCTTTCCGCGCGACGCCCCCGTGCTCGGCGCGGTGCCCGAACGTCTCGGCTCGCTCAACCGGGCGATGTTGCTGCCGGTGTTCTTCGCCTCGATCGGGCTGCGCACCGACGTGCACCTGGCGTTCGGTCATCCGGTGGTGCTGCTGGGCGGGGCGGTGCTGCTGGTGGCCGCCGTCCTCGGCAAGCTGGGCGCGGCGGGGGTGATCGCCTGGGCGGGCGGCATGCCGGGGCGCCTCGCGCTCGGGCTCGGCGTGCTCATGAACGCCCGCGGCGTCACCGAGATCGTCGTGCTCAGCACCGGGCTCGGCATGGGACTGATCGCACCCGGCACGTTCACGGTGCTCGTGCTGATGGCCCTGATCACCACCATGATGACCGCGCCGGCCCTGCGCCGCCTCGGCCTCTACGCCCCGGCCAGGGCCGAGCCGCGCACGCCGCAACCGGCCTGAGCCGGACGCTACTCGGCCCGCCGGACGGCGGTGAGCACCAGGACGTCGTAGTGGACGGTGAAGGCGCCGCCCACCGCGTCGATCGCGTCCCCGATGCCCGCCAGCAGCGCGCTGCGCCGCTCCGGCGGCAACCCGGTGACCGGGCCGTGCGTGGGCACCTGCGCCAGCCACTCGTCGCGGGTGTAGTCGCGCTCCCACACGTAGTCCCACCGCTCGGGCTCGCCGAACGCGCCCGCCGCCCGGACGCCGTCGGCGATCTTGTCGAGCAGCGACGTGTACATGCCCACGGCCGGGCCGGCCTGGCCGAGCGCCGGCAGGTCGGGCAGCACCCGGCGGTAGACCTCGGCGAAGGGCTCGGCCAGGGCGTCCGGCGTCTGGAAGACGTTCCAGAACAGCGCCAGCCTGCCGCCGGGCCGCAGCACCTGGGCCGCCTTGGCCGCGCCCGCGACCGGGTCGATCCAGTGCCAGGTCTGGCCAGCGACGACCGCGTCGAACGTGCGCCCGGCCGGGTCCCAGGACTCGAAGGGGGACACGTCCACCTCCATGCCGTCGCGCCGGGCCAGGTCGGCCATGCGCGGGTCCACGTCCACGCCGGACACCCGGCAGCCGGCCGCCTGGAACTGGCGGGCCGCGATGCCGGTGCCGATGCCGACGTCGAGCACGTCGGGGCCGGGGCTCGCGGCGGCGATCCGGGTCACCATCTCGTCGGGGTAGCGGGGGCGGGTGCGGTCGTAGCGGTCGGCGTCGGCGCCGAAGGACTCGGCCATCCGCCGGTGCAGGTGCGGCTCGTTTCCGGAGGGGTTAGTGGGCATGCGCCCACTCTAATGGGCACATGCCCACTCGTCTACCCTGAACGGGATTCGCCAGGAAAGGAGACCGCCCCGGTGCCCACCGGCATAGCCCTCCGCGACGTGCGCGAACAGCTCTTCGACGCCGCCGAACGCATCCTGCTCCGCGACGGGCCCAACGCCCTGACCAGCCGCGCGGTCACCACCGAGGCGGGCTGCGCCAAGGGCGTGCTCCACCGCCACTTCGCCGACTTCGACGCCTTCCTCGCCGAGCTGGTGACCGACCGCATCCGCCGCGTCGAGGCCCAGTCCGCCGCCCTGCGGGCGAGCGCGGGCACCGGCACCGTCGTGGGCAACCTCACCCTCGCGCTGCTGGAGCTGTTCGGCTCGGTCGCCGTGGCCGTCGTCAGCCTCGTCATCTCCCGCGACGGCCTGCGCGCCCGCCTGCGCCAGGCCGGATCGGCCGGCCTCCCGCTCCTCGGCGAGGCCACGACCATGATCGCCGCCTACCTCGCCGCCGAGCGCGAGATGGGCCGCATCGCGGCCGACGCCGACGTCGACGCCCTCGCGCTCACCCTGATCGGCAGCGCCCACCTGCTGTTCGCCGGCCGCGAGGACGACCCGCCCGACGCCGCCGTCGTCGAGTGGATCGTCACCACGGCCATGGCCGACGCCATCCAGCGCCGCCTGCTCTGAGCCCCCCTCAACAGGCCGCGGCCGCCCCCAGCGCGATGGGCCACACGACCAGCAGGTACGCCTCCGACGGCTGGTTCGACGGCGTCCGCCGGTCCCGGCCACGGCCGTGGACGCGCAGGCCGTACCGCCCGGCCCCCTGGGGCGTCAGGTCGATCGGCTCGTCGGCGACGCCCCCGACGCGCATCACGCCGGTGGTGGTGACGAACTCGGCCTCCTCGCTCCCCTCCCAGCCGCGGGCGGCCGACACCGGCGGGCCGTCCTGCCAGTTCACGTGCAGGCCGACGCGTCCCGCGCGCTTGGCCGTACGGATGAGCAGCGAGTCGGGGGCGGCGGCGACCAGCCCGTCCGGCAGCGGCGGCGGGACGGCGGTGTCCTGGAAGGGGTTGACGATCCGGATCCGATGGTCGGCGGTCCCCACCGTGACCCGGACCGGATGCGGCAGCGCGGGCCGCTCGTCCCGGCCCGACGCCAGGCGACCGCGCTCCGAGTACGGGTGGTTGTGCTCGCGCGCCCATCGCCGGATCTCGGCCGACTTGTCGGGCAGGCCCAGCTCCTCGGCGACCCCGATGCCGAGCCTCGCCGCCGCCTCCGGCCCGGTCTCCACCGGCCAGACGGTCACCAGGTAGAACTCGAACGGCACCGTCGGCACCGCGGCCGGGTCGATGTCGCGGCCGCGGGCCTGGACGCGCATGCCGTAACGGCCCGGCCCCTGGGGTGTCAGGAGGGGCAGGGCGTCCGGCGGGGAGTGCATCATGCCGGACAGGCGCACCTCGCCGGTGAAGGTGACGAGCTCCACCTCCTCGCTCTCGTCCCAGCCCTCGGGGTCGAGCGGCGGGGCGGTCTCGGCCAGCCGGACGGTCACGTCCACGACGCCGGTGTGGATGCCCGTCATGATCACGGCGGCGCCGGGCGCCGAGGCGGTCAGCCCGTTGGGGACGGTTCCCGGATGGGCGCGGCCCGGCTCGCCGACCACGATCTGGTGATAGGTGACGTGCACGTCGGCCCTGGCTCGGGCGGGAGGTAAGTGGATCATCCTCGGAAGCCTAGGCCCGGTCGCCCGGACGTGGCCCGGTTGGGGGATCTTGGGGCTACGATCTCCCCCGTAGCCCCTTTCGTCCGGAAGGCGTCGCGATGAGCGAACGTTCGCTGAACACCGATGTTCCGAGCCCCGCCCGTATCTACGACCTGTGGCTGGGCGGCAAGGACAACTACGAGATCGACCGGATGGTGAGCGAGCAGATCCTCGCCGCCGTGCCCGACCTGCCGGTGCTGGCCCGTACGAACAGGGAGTTCCTCGGGCGCGCGGTGCGGCACATGGCCGGGGAGGCGGGCATCCGGCAGTTCCTGGACATCGGCACCGGCATCCCCACGGCGGACAACACCCACCAGGTCGCCCAGTCGGTGGACCCGGACAGTCACGTCGTGTACGTCGACAACGATCCCATGGTCCTGGCCCACGCGCGGGCGCTGCTGCGGGCCGCGCCCGCGGGGACGACCGCCTTCGTGGACGCCGACCTGCGCGAGCCCGGCAAGATCCTGGCCGCCGCCGCCGAGCACCTCGACTTCGACCGGCCGATCGGGCTGACCCTGCTCGGCGTCGTGGACTTCCTCCCCGACACCGGCCAGGCCCGCTCGATCATCGCCGAGCTGCTGGAGCCCATGGCGCCGGGCAGCCACCTGGCCATCTCGCACGGCGTGGTCGGCAGGCAGCTCGAAGAGGGCGTCCGCCACTGGAACGAGAGCGGCGGCGCGCCCATGACGCTGCGCAGCCTTGAGGAGGTCACGAGCTTCTTCGACGGGCTGGAGCTGCTGGAGCCGGGCGTGGTGCCGCTGCCGCGCTGGCGTCCCGTCCCCGAGACGCTGTACGCCGACCGCGAGGCCGTCTACTGCGCGGGCGTCGGCCGCAAGCGCTGACCGTCCCCGGCTTCGCGCCGGTCCGGGCGAGGCCGCCTTGCCGACCGGCGTACGCCGCCTGGCGGGCCCGCGTACCCTGAGTCCCCGATCGACTTCGCTGAGTGACGGGAGCGGGATGGACGACGGGTTCGGCGCGGGGCTGGGGAGCGAGCGGGACCGGTGCGCGCGGGATCCGTGCCCCTGGCCGCCGGGGCCGTTCACGACCGGGGACGCCAGGTGGTTCTTCGGGCGCGAGCGGGTCGTGTCCGAGCTGGTGGGGCTGCTCGGGGCGCCGCGCGCCGCCCGTCCCGTGGTCCTGGCCGGGGCGGCGGGGTCGGGCAAGACGTCGGTGCTGGCCGCCGGGCTGGTGCCGGCCGTCCTGGCGGGTTCGCCGGCGGGGGCGACGGGGCGGGGTCGCGCCGGGGTGTTGTGGCGTACGCCCGGCTCGCCGGTCCGGGGCGGGGGGCGGCCGGTGGAGGAGTGCGCGCTGCTGGTGGTCGACCGGTTCGAGGAGCTGTTCACGGCTCGGGCGGGGTCCGGGCGCAAGGCGTACGTCGAGGAGCTGTGCGCGCTCGCGGCGGGCGGGCTGCCGGTGGTGATCGGGATGCGGGCCGGCTGCTACGAGCGGTGCCTGGGCTTTCCGCCGCTGGTCGAGGCGCTGCGGACGCGGTCGCTGCCGCTCGGCCCGATGACCGGCGACGAGCTGCGCCGCGCGATCACCGAACCGGCCCGGGTCGCCGGGCTGTCCCTGGAGCCGGGCCTGACCGAGACGATCCTGCACGACCTGGGCGTCCGCGACGACGCCCCGGCGGCGGCCGACGCGCTGCCGCGCCTGTCCCGCGCGATGCGCGCCACCTGGCACCGCCGCGACGGCGACACGCTCACCCACGCCGCCTACCGGCACGCCACCGCGCCACCCCTCACCCCCGGCCCCGCACCCGAACCCCCCTCCCCCGACCGGGAGAAGCCCGCCCCCCTCTCCTCCGGCCCGGAGGAACCCGCTCTCCTCGCCTCCGACCCGGAGGAAGCCCCTCTTCCGGAGGAGTCCGTCGGGTCAATTCCTGACCCGGAGGCCGCGGCGCCCTCCCCCGGCGGAGGGCGCGGGGCTCGTTCCTCCGGCGCCGGTGGGGGCGCCAGGGTGTGCCCGGTCGGGCGGAGGGTGCGGGGGCTGGTCGTGGCGCTGGTGGTGCTGGTGGTGGTCGCCGGGGTGGGCGCGGGGCTGGCGTGGCAGAAGAGCGGCCGGGCGAGCGCCGCCCGCGTCACCGCGCTCGCCGAGCGGGCCGCCGTCCAGGCGCGGGCGCTGCGGGCCACCGACCCGGCGCTGGCGATGCAGGTGGCGGTGGCCGCCCAGGGCCTGGCCGACACTCCGGGCACCCGCGGCACGCTGCTCGACACCGCCGAGCCGTACGCCACCCGCCTGCGCTCGGCCGGCGACCGGCTGCGGGCGATCGCCTACAGCCAGGACCACGCCCTGCTCGCGACCGGCGCCGACAACGGCGTGGTCGAGCTGTGGGACGCCACCGACGCGCGCCGCCGCACCCCGCTGGCCACCCTGCCGCGCGCCGCCGGGCCGGTCGGCGCGCTCGCCTTCCGGCCGTCCGGCGGGGACCGCGTCCTGCTCGCGGCCACCCGGCAAGGGGTCGAGGTGTGGAACGTCGTGGACCCCGCCCGTCCCCGGCACGTCGCCGCCCTGCCCGGCGCGGCGACGGCGGCGTTCACGCCGGACGGCCGCACGGTGCTGGCCGCCGCCGCGCACGGCGTCCGGCGCTGGCGGCTGGCCGGCCGTCCGGTCGCCCTGCCCCCGGTACGCGCCTCCGCCCAGGTCATCCGCTTCGCCGTCGGCGACGACACGGTGGTCACCGGCCACGACGACGGCAGCGTGCGCCTGTGGGACCCGGCGCGGCCCGCCTCCCCCGCGGACACGATCGCGACCGGCCTCCAGGACGGCCCCGCCGCGCTCGCGATCAGCCCGGACGGCGGCGCGCTGGCCTGGTCGTCGCCCGCCCGCGGCACCTGGCTCTGCCTCCTGCGCGCCCGCCGCTGCGCCCGGCCCGTCCGGTACGGCGATCCCGCCGGCGCCCTGGCGTTCAGCCCGGACGGCACCGTCCTGGCCGCCGCCGGCGACGACCGGGCGGTCCGGCTGTGGACCGTGGCCACCCGCGCGGAGGTCACCTCGTTCCCGCACCCCGACCGCGTGCTCGGCCTCGCCTTCACCGCCGACGGCCAGGCGCTGGCCACCGGGTCGGCGGCCGGCGCCTTCTACCAGTGGCGTCATCCGGTCCGCGTGCCCGACCCGGTGACCGGGCTGGTCCTGAGCCGGGACCGGACGCTCATGGCCACGACCGGCGCGCGCGGCGGCGCGCTGTGGGACGTCCGCGATCCCCGCCACCGCGTGCTGCTGTCGAGGTGGAACGTTCCAGCAGCCGCTGCTCCGGCGCTGAGCGGCGACGGCCGCCGCCTGGCCACCGTCGAGCGCGGCGTGGCCGTGACCGTGTGGGACATCCGCGACCCCTACCGCCCGGCCCGGCACGTCCGGCTGCCGGTGCGCGGCCTCGCGGTCGCCGCGCTCAGCCCCGACGGACGCGTCCTGGCCACCGGCGACCACGGCGGCCGGCTGCTGCTCTGGGACGTCACCGGCCCGCCGCGCCGCCTGGCCGCCCGCGACGGCTTCGGCGACGTCGGCGCGCTCGACTTCAGCCCCGGCGGCGGCCTGCTGGCCAGCGGCGGCGCCGACCGCGGCGTGCGGCTGTGGGACGTGCGCCGCCGCGCCCTCGACCAGGTCGCCCACCACGAGGAGCACGCCGACGCGGTGGCCGGTGTGCGCTTCGGCCCGAAGGGCGACGTGCTGGTCAGCACCGGCCACGACCGGACCGCCCGCGTCTGGAGCATCGCCGACCCGGGCCGCGCCCCCCGTCCGGCGGTGCTGCGCGGGCACGGCGGCACCGTCCTGGTCGCCGCGTTCAGCCCCGACGGCGCCGCCCTGGCCACCACGGACGCCTCCCGCACCACCCGCCTGTGGGACCTGCGCTCCCGCCGGCCGATCGCCGAGCTGTCCCACCCCGACCTCGGGACCGTCCTGTACGCCGACGACCACACCCTCGTCTCGGCCGCCGGGCACGACCTGCGGCTGTGGGACCTGCGGCCGGAGTCGGTGGCCGAGCGCGTCTGCGAGGCCGCCGGGATGCCGCTCACCCGGGCCGAGTGGCGGCGCTACTTCGACGACCTGCCCTACCGTCCGCCCTGCTCGTGACCACCGGCAGGGCGCTGACAGAGATCTGGCAGCGGCTCCTGGCACGGTCGCCCCATGACGGACAGGACGGACGTGCTCATCGTCGGCGCCGGGCCCACCGGCCTCACCCTCGCCGTGGAGCTGGCCCGGCGCGGGATCGCCCACCACGTCGTCGAGCGGGCGGCGGCGCCCTCGGCGGGCTCGAAGGGCAAGGGCCTCCAGCCGCGCACGCTGGAGATCTTCGACGACCTCGGGATCGTCGACCGGGTCCTGGCCGGGACGGCGCCGTACCCGCCGATCCGGGTCAGGATCGGGCGGCTGCCGGTCTACCAGGGCCGCATGCACCGGCCGGCTGCGGCGAGCGAGCAGGTGCCGTACCCGACGGTGCGGATGCACCCGCAGTGGCGCACCGAGGCGCTGCTGCGGGAACGGCTGGCCGAGCTCGGCGGCGCGGTCGAGCACGGCGCCGAGCTGACCGGCTTCGCGCAGGACGCGGACGGCGTGACGGCCCGGCTCGGCACCGGGACGACGCTGCGGGCCCGCTACCTGGTCGCCGCCGACGGCGGCAGGAGCACGGTGCGCAAGGCGCTCGGCATCGGGTTCACCGGCGAGACCCGCGAGGAGGAGCGCATGGTCCTCGGGGACGTGCGCGTCGTGGGGCTGGACCGCGAGCACATCCACGCCTGGGTGCGGCCGGGCAGGGGGATGGTCGCCCTCCATCCCATGGCCGGCACCGACGCCTTCCAGTTCATGGCCCCGCTCAGGCCGGGCGTGACCCCGGACCTGACCCTGGCCGGCTTCCAGCGCCTCTTCGCCGAACGCTCGATGCTGCGCGCGGCCCGCGTCACCGAGCTGCTGTGGTCCTCGCTCTACCGGGTCAACATCCGGCTGGCCGACGCCTACCGCGCCGGGCGCGTGCTGCTGGCCGGGGACGCCGCCCACGTGCACTCCCCGGCGGGCGGCCAGGGGCTCAACACCGGCGTCCAGGACGCCTACAACCTGGGCTGGAAGCTCGCCCGCGCGCTGACCGGCGGGCCGGCGTCGCTGCTGGACACCTACGAGGAGGAGCGCCGCCCGGTCGCCGCCCGCGTGCTCGGCCTCAGCACGGACCTGCACGACCGGAAGTCGTACCGGCGGGACGAGGAGACCTACCAGCTCCGGGTCGGCTACCGGGGCGGCTCGCTGGCCCGCGCGGGCGGCGAGCGGATGCCCGACGGGCCGCTGCGGCTGGCCGACGGCTCCCGGGCGCGCCTGTTCGACCTGCTGCGCGGCCCGCACTTCACGCTGCTGTCGCCGGACCCCGCGCCCCGCGTGCCGGGCGGCCCGCAGGTGCGGGCGTACGCGCCGGCCGAGCCGTACGGCGGGGTGCGGCACACGCTCGTGCGCCCGGACGGCCACGTCGGGATCGCCACGGACTCCGCCGCCGAGCTGGCCCACTACCTGACGCTGGTGTGAGGCCCCCTTTGTAGTGGACCTGTAGTGGCTCTCTTGCGCCCCCGCACATCCTTGGATCTCAGCGGGCGCCACCCCGTGCGCCCCGAGCAACCAGGGAGATCCTCATGGTCAAGACCGCTCGCCGTTACGCCAAGTACGCCGTCAGCGCCCTGTCCACCGCCATCTTCGTGCTGAACGGCTGATCACCCTCGCGTGCGCCCCCGGGGGACCGCGTCTCCCGGGGGGCCACCCCCCACAGGAGCGGAAGGACGAGGCGTGTTCGGCACCGCGGTACGCCAGCTCGGTTATGCCTGGTCGATGATGTCGGGCCGCAGGTTCCGCCTGCGGGACGTGAACGCGCTGGCCGACGACATGCGCGTGACCCTGGAGACGTTCGGGTCCCCGGGCGAGGGCGCCGACGACATGCTCGCGGGCAGCGACCCCGAGCTCCAGGAGGACCTGACCCGGCGGCGGCTGCGGCGCACGGTCCGCCACGCGGCCGCCGAGAGCCCCTACTACCGGCACTGGTTCGAGACGAACGGCGTGGACCCCGGCTCGATCACGCCCGCGACGCTGTCCACGATCCCGCCCACGTCCAAGGCCGACCTGCGCGGCATGCCCGCCGCGTTCGTCTCCGACCGCGCCCGCCCGGTCGTGCTCGCGCACACGACGGGGACGACCGGGACGCCGACCATGGTGTGGTTCTCGGCGTACGAGATCGAGCTGATGTCCTCGATGTCGGCGCTGGCGCTCATGCTCGCCGGCAACCTGCGCTCCGCCGACCTGTGGGCCAACGCGATCAGCTCGCGGTCCATCGCCCAGATCCTCACCGAGCGGGCCGTCACGCGGACCGGGGCCGCGTTCGTGCACCTGGGCGCGGTCGATCCGGCCGTCGCGCTCGACCGGCTGGCCACCCCGATGCACGTGCCGGGCAAACACCCGCAGATCACCCAGCTCAACGTGACCGCCTCCTACCTGGCGGCGCTGGTCCAGGAGGCCGAGCGGGGCGGCTGGCAGGCCGGCGACTTCGGCCTGAGCACGATCTGGTCCGGCGGCGAGGTGCTGACCGACGCGCTGCGCGTGCGCGCGGAGCACACGTTCGGCGCGCAGGTCCGCGACGGCTACTCCATGACCGAGATCGCCCCCGTGGGCGGCCGGGTCTGCGCCGACGGCCACCTGCACCTGCCGGCCGACCAGGGGCTGGTCGAGATCCTGGACCCCGTCACCCTGCGGCCCGCCGAGCCGGGGGCCGTCGGCACCATCGTGGTCACCCCGTACTCCACCTACCGCGACACCACCCTGCTGCTCCGGTACGTCACCGGCGACCTGGTCCGGGTCCTGCGCGCGGACGAGCAGCCGTCGTGCGCGCTGGCCGCGCTGCCCGCGACCTCGCGCGTGCTCGGGCGGGTGTCGCCCGGCGGGCTCACCACGCGCGACGTCCTGGACGTGCTGCAGGCCGAGCACGCGCTGCCGCTGCCCACGCGCTGGTCGCTGGAGGGCTCCCTGCTGTACGTCGTGGCCGGCAAGTCCGACGCGGGCCTGCTCGGCCGCCTGGAGGAGCGGGCGCACGGGCTGCCCCTGGACGGCATCGTCCTGGTCGAGACCGCCGACGACCTGCCCACCCCGTGCCGGCTCCGCGCCGACCTGCTGGAGCTCAGCTTCGAGCGAGGACTGTGATGACCCCGTACGTGCCGGCGCTGTACGCGCTCGTCGCCCTGACCGTCGCGCTGACCGCCGCCTACCTGGGCCGCTACGTCATGGCCAGGCCGCCGGTCGGCCGGATGGTGGGCTCCGACATCGCGGTCATGGTCGCCGCGCTGGTGGTGATGCCGTTCGCGTACCTGCACCTGCCGACCGGCGTCGTGGTGTCGGTCTTCGGGCTGGTGGTGCTGACGCTCGGGCAGCTCACGCTCGCGCCCGTGCTGGGCGGCCGGTGGGCGACGGCGGCGGTGCTGCTGCTGTGCGCCGCCGACGTGGCCGTCTACCTCGCCGGATGGCCGGCGGGGGTGCTGGTGGTCAACGACGTGCTGCTGATGCTGCTCGTCGTCGGCGCGGTGAACCTGTGGGTGCAGGCGGCGGTCACGCCCGGCCAGGTGGCCGCGCTGGCGGTGGCGCTCACCGTCTACGACACGCTGGCCACCGGGCTGTCGTCGCTGACCCTGGACTTCGTGCAGCGCATGCAGGGGCTGCCGTTCGCTCCCGTGCTGGCCACCTCCTACGGCGAGAACCCGTCACTGATCGGCCTCGGGGACTGCCTGATGTTGTCGATCTGGCCGGCGGTGGCGGTCAGGGCGTATGGGAGGGCGGCGGCCTGGTGGGCGGCGGGGCTGGAGGCGGTGCTGCTGGCGGTCTCCATCGCCGTCGTGCTGGGCGGCGGGCGGCCGATCCCGCTGCTGACCGCGCTCGGCCCGCTGATCTTCGTCCAGTGGCTGTACTGGCGGCGGTGGTCGGCCCGGCGCACGCCCGCGCCGGTCCGGCCCGAGGTGAACCGGGCGCTGGACGTCCCGGCCGGCGCGCCGGAGGGGGTGTGGGCCGCCCTGGACGACGGCGGCGCGCTCGTCGGCGAGGGCGCCACCCCGGGCCAGGCCCGCCGCGCGGCCCGGCTGGCGGGCGCGACCGGCACCCCGGTCGTGCGGTGGCTCCAGGACTGAGCCGACGGCCCGCCGTCACGGCTGTTCGCGGGGGTGGTCCGCCAGGTGGGCGGCGACCTGGCGGCCTTCCGGGGTGTCGCCGAACAGGGCGAGGGCGTGCCGCCAGGCCGCGGCCGCCTCCTCGTGCCGTCCGAGGCGGGCGTGGGCCCGGCCCATCTCCGTGAGCGTGCGGGCCCGCCACACCTGCGGGCCGTCGCCGCCGAGCCGGTCCAGCGCGGCGGACAGATGCCGCAGCGCCTCGCGCGGGTCGCCCTGGCGCAGCCGGACGACGCCGAGTGCGTGCCCGCTCAGCGCCTCGCCCAGGACGTCGCCGCACTCCACGAACAGCCGCAGGCTCGCCGCCAGCGTCTCGGCCGCCTCCTCGAACCGGCCGAGCGCGCCCAGCGCCTCGCCGAGCCTGCGCAGCACCTTGCTGATCTCGACCCGGTCGCCGACGGCCCGGGCGGTCAGCAGGCTCTCCCGGTAGCACGCGACCGCCTCGGCCGTCTCGCCCGCCTGGTAGCAGGCGGTGCCCAGGGCGCGCAGCAGGTTGCCGCGGGTGCCGTGGTCGTCCTCGCCGGTCTCCGCCAGCCGGGCACGGGCGATCTTGACGGCCTGGTCGTACTCGCCGTGTTCGATGTGGATCCAGATCGGCCACGTCCAGGCGTAGGCCAGGCCCGCGGCGTCGTCGTGCGCGGCCAGCAGCTCGATCGCCGCGTACGCGTCGGCCAGCGCCTCGTCCAGCCGGCCCGAGCCGTGACGGTCGGCGGCCCGGCTGATCAGCGCGTACGCGGCCCCGTGCCGGTCGCCGACCCGCTCGAAGGCGGCCAGCAGCTCCCCGCACGCCGCGTCGGCGGCCGGGAAGCGGCCCCGCTCGATGTCCATGTTGACCAGCAGCAGCCTGGACCGCAGGGCCGTGCGCTCGTCGCCCGCCACGGTGGCCGCCGCGATCACCGCGTGCTGGACGCGTTCAGCGTCGGCCAGGAAACGTTCCATCGTCAGGTAGCCGGTCAGGTGGTGGGCCAGCTCGGCGGCGGTGGCGACCTGCCCCAGCTCGGCGGCGGTGGTGACGGCGAGCACCAGCGTGCGCCGCTCGGCCGACAACCACACCGTGCCGGAAGCCGTGCCGGAAGCCGTGCCGGAAGCCGGGCCGGAAGCCGTACCGGAAGCCGTACCGGAAGCCGTACCGGAAGCCGGGCCGGTCGTCTGGCCGGGGCCGGGCTCGCCGCGTTCGTAGGGCGGGGACAGCGGGATGGGCAGGCCGCGGGCGGCGGCCCTGGTCCTGCGGAGGCTTTCCAGCGCGAGCCGGGTCAGCGCGGCGTGCCGCTGCCCGGCGGGCTCCTCCGCCTCGGCGCGCTCCCTGGCGTAGACGCGCAGCAGGTCGTGCAGCCGGTAGCGGGGCTGGCCGGCGGCGTCGATCTCGGTGGAGGTGAGCATGCCGCGCGCGACCAGCGTCTCCAGGACGGCGTCGGCCTCCCGCGCGGGCAGGCCGAGCAGGGCGGCGGTGGTCCACTCGGCGACGCTGTCCAGCCCGGCCAGCCCGAGCAGGCGGAAGGCGTGCCTGGCCCACTCCGGCAGCGCCGCGTAGCCGGGCTCGAACGTCGCCCGCACGTCGAGGCCGCCGACGACCAGCTCGTCCAGGTCGTGGCCGGCCAGGCGGGTGGCCAGCTCGCGGACCGGCCAGACCGGGCGGATGGCCAGGCGGGCGCCGGCGACCCTGAGCGCCAGCGGCAGCCGGCCGCAGGAGCGCAGGATCTCCTCGGCGGCGTCCGGCGCGGCGCCGATCCGGTCGCGGCCGGCCACGCGTTCGAGCAGCAGCCGGGCGTCCCGCTCGCCGGGCAGGTCGAGCGGGAGCCGGACGGCGCCCTCCAGCGCGGGCAGCGGCGAGCGGGAGGTCACCAGGACCGCGCCGCGCGGCGTGCCCGGCAGCAGGTGGCGGAGCTGCGCCTCGTCCACGGCGTCGTCGAGCACGAGCAGCACCGCCTGGTCGGCCAGCCGCTGGCGGAGCAGCCCGGCGCGTTCCTCGGCCGAGGCGGGGATCACGGCGCCGTCCAGGCCGAGGGAGCGCAGCAGCACGTCGAGCAGCTCACCGGGGTCACGCGGGCCGCGGGCGTCCTGGCCGAGCCGGACGAAGAGCTGGCCGCCCGGGTAGTCGGCGCGCAGCAGGTGGGCCAGGTGCACGGCGAGCGTGGTCTTGCCGATGCCGGGCAGTCCCGACAGGATCGCGATCGGCGGGCTGAGCCGGTCCGGCCGCGCCCGTAACAGCGGCAGCAGCTCGGCGATCTCCGGCTCCCGGCCGACGAAGTCCGCGGTGTCCGCCGGAAGCTGGCACAACGCCTGAAGCGGGACAACCGCCCCGGACCACTGGTCGGCCGCGGCGGTCGCCCACGGCTGCCGGTCGAGGTCGGGATCGCCGGCGAGCAGCGCGGCGTGCAGGCGGCGCAGCTCGGGGCCGGGTTCCAGGCCCAGCTCGGCGACCAGCAGCTCGCGGGCCTCGCGGAAGGCCTCCAGCGCCTCGTCCCGCCGCCCGCCGCGGTGCAGGGCGATCACGAGCTGCTCCCACAGCCGCTCGCGCAGCGGGTGGGCGGCGATGAGGGCGCGCAGCTCGGCGACGAGGTCGTCGTGCCGGAGGACGAGCCGGGCGTCGATCCACTCCGACCGGGCGACCGCGAGGCGTTCCTCCAGTTCGAGGAGCCGGGGGGCCATCGCGCCGGTGAGCGGCACGTCCTCGGCGGGCGCGCCGCGCCACAGGGCGACGGCCCCGGCGTAGGCGCGCTCGGCCGCGGCCAGGTCGCCCGCCGCCCGCTCCCGCCGCGCCAGCCGCAGGGTGTCCTCGAACACCAGCAGGTCCAGGCTGTCCGGCGGGACCTCGCAGGCGTAGCCCGAGCCCTCGGTGCGCACCAGCAGGCCGCTGCCCGCCAGGGACCGCCGGAGCTGGTGGACGTAGGTCTGGATGTTGGCCAGGGCCGAGCGCGGCGGATCGTCCCAGACGGCGGAGATCAGGCGCTCCCTGGAGACGGTCGCGTTCGGGTGAAGCAGCAGGACGCCGAGCACGGCCCGCTGCTTGCGGCTCAGGTGCACCCGCCCGCCGGGGCCGTTGACCCGGATCGTGCCGAGGATCGCGAAGTCCACCGTGCCTCCCTCGTGAGCCGTCCGGAAAGATCGGCTTTCCGGACGGCAGTACATCCCCCGCGACGGCGTTTTGACAATCCCGGGTGAGGGACCCTGACCTGATCCGGCGCGGTCAGCCGCAGACGGGCCGGTAGGGCAGCGCGGGCACGTACGTCCGCCACTCCCGCTCGGTCAGCGCCCGCCCGGCGCGCCCGCAGACCGTCTTCGCCACCAGTTCGGCGGCGGCCGGGACGCGCCCGACGGTCCCGCCGGCGTCCACCGTCAGGACGTGCGAGCCGTCCGGGGCGAAGGCGATCGACAGCAGCTCGCCCTCGTCGCGGTCGAGGCCGCCGCCCGGGTCGGCGGACAGGCCGAGGTCGCCGCCCGTCGTGGGGTCGATCAGGCGGACGCGGCCCTGCCCCGCGTTGACCGCGACGAGGTCCTCGACCGGCGAGTACGCCGGCGTGCCGATGACGGGAAAGCTCTCGGTCCCCTCGGTCAGCCGCCGGCCGCCCGCGTCCCACGTGCTCAGCCGGCCGCGCGAGTCGAACACGACCAGCCCGTCCCCCGCGTGGGTGAAACGCACCCAGGAGCCCAGGACGTCCTGGCCGAAGACGCTGAACGGCGAGCCCGCGACGCGGCCGTCGGCCGCCCGCAACACGCGCACGTCCAGGCCGGTCACCGCCAGCCGCCCGCCGTCGGGCGCGAACGCCAGGTCCACGACCTGGCTCAGCGGCGTGCTCCACAGGCGGCGGCGGGCCCGCCAGTCCCACAGCTCGACCGCGTCCTCGCCGCTTCCCGGGCCGTCGAGCACGAGCGCGAGCCGGGCGCCGTCCGGGCTGAAGCGGACGAGCTCGGGCCGCGCCCGCCCCGCGCCCGCCGTGAACCCGCCCGCGGGCTTCCTGGTCGCGGTGTCCAGGACGCTGACGTCGTGGCCGGACAGCAGCGCGAGGCTCCGGCCGTCGCGGCTGAAGGCGAGCGCGTTCGCGGTGGGCAGGCGGCCGGACGTCCCGCCCCCGACCTGGCGGAGCGTGCCGTCCACGACGAGGTGCAGCCCGTCCTCGCCGAGGTCGGCCCGCTCGTACGGCGGGCCCTCGACCGGCTCGTTCACCAGGTCGGCGACGTCCACGGCGAACACCTGGTCGCCGACGAGGTAGCGGAAGGTCGTGCCGTCGAAGGCGGCGGCCGGGCGGGTTCCGGCGTCCACGTCCCCGCGCACCGGGACGGCGCTCAGCAGGTGGCTGTCGGGCAGCCGCCAGAACTGGACGGTGGCGTCGGTGACGGTGGCCAGCAGCCGGCCCGTGTGGTCGAAGACGGCATCGCCCTTGTTCCAGACGCCTTCCGTGCCCTCGCCGACCTCCTCGGTCCAGCCCTCCTCCGTCTGCCTCAGGGTCAGGGTCCCGTCGCCGGACGTGGCCAGCCACCGGCCGTCGGGGCTCAGCGTGCCGCGCCGGGCGGCGGTGACGTCCCACTGCACGCTGTCGTCCGGCTTGACGATCACCTTGCGGCCCTCGTGCCGGCGGACGGCGTCCTGCCAGCCCTCGACCAGGTCCCTGATCCGGCGGACCGGCCAGGCGCCGACCGGGCGGCCGGTGCCGGCGTCCCAGGCGCGGGCGCGGCGCCGGGTGGCGGCGACCAGCGTGCGGCCCGAGGGGGACAGCCCGATGTCGGTCACCCGGTCGCGGCCGAGGCCCAGGCCGGAGATCAGCGTGACGCGCCGGCCCGTGCGCACGTCCCACAGCCGCGCCTGGTCCTGGCCGACGCTGAGCAGCGTGCGCCCGTCGGCGCCCAGCGCCCGCAGGGTGCTGCGGGCGGCGGCCGGGTCGCGGAACATGCCGCGCTCGCGCTGCGCGAGCGCGGCGGTCAGCGCCGCCCTGGCCTGCGGCGTGGGCCGCAGCCGCCAGGCGGCCACGGCGAGCAGCCCGGCGAGCACCGGATCGCTCCGCCGGGTCGCCTCGGCGCGCGCGGCCAGGCGCGTGGACTCCGACGTCGTCAGGCGGTCCTGCAGCTCGTCGGCGCGGGCGGCGGCGAGCCTGCTCTGCTGGACCGCCAGGCCGCCCGCGGCCAGCGCGACGACCAGCAGCCCCGCCAGGCTCAGCGTCAGCAGTCGGGCGCGGCGGGCCCGGCGTTTGGCCAGCCGCGCCGACGACTCCAGGAAGTCGCGCTCAGCCTGGGACAGCCTGATGTCGCGGCGGGCGGTCGCCGCCCAGCTCAGGGCCTCCTCCAGCATCGTGCCGTGGAACAGGCCGCCGTCCCTGCGACCGCCGTCGTCCCAGCGCCGGACGGCGGCCAGGATCGGGCCGTGGACGGCCAGCCCCTCCTTGTTGGCCTCGATCCAGCGGCGCAGCCGCGGCCAGGCGTGCGGCAGGGCCGGACGGGCCAGCCAGACCTCGCGGCCGTCGCGGCCCAGCAGGTACGCGAACACCTCCAGGATCCTGGTGACCGCCGGGATCTCGGCCGCCGATCGGCCGGCCACCAGCTCGTCCAGGGCGGCCTTCCTGGTGGCCAGCTCGCCCATGCCGTCCACGGTGAACAGGCGCAGGAACACCTCGGGCGCCAGCTCCCGCTCCGCCGGGGCCAGCAGGGTGTAGGAGTCCTCGGCCAGCGTGCCGAGCGCCGGGTCGGCGACCGTCCCGGCGACGTGGGCGGCCTGTCGCCCGCGTTCGAGCAGCCGCGCGGTGTCGAGCCCGCCGTCCCCGCTGACCAGCGCGAGCAGCAGCTGGCGGGCCTCGGGACGCCGGCCGGGCTCCTTGCTCAGCGCCGCCGACACCAGCGGGCGCAGCGAGCCGGGCAGCGCGGCCAGGTCGGGCGTGGCCGACAACACCCGGTGCATCACCCCGCCCAGGCTCTCGGCCTCGAACGGGTCGGCGCCCGTGGCCGCGTACAGCACGACGCAGCCCCAGGCGAACACGTCCGCGGGGGCGCCGGCCCGCTGGCCGCCGAACACCTCGGGCGCCATGTACGTCGGCGTGCCGGTCACCAGGCCGGTCGCGGTCAGCGACATCTCTGCGGTCCGCGCGATGCCGAAGTCGATGACCCGCGGGCCGTCCGGGCCGAGCAGCACGTTGTCCGGTTTGAGGTCGCGGTGCACCACGCCGGCCTCGTGGATGGCGGTGAGCGCCGTCGCCACCGCCGTGGCCAGGCGGTGCAGGTCGCCGCCGAGGAAGCGGCGTCCGCCGGCGACCGCCTGGCGCAGGCTCGGCCCGGCGACGTACTCGCTGACGATGTAGGGGCGCGGGCCGTCCAGCTCGGCGGCGAGCACGCGGGCGGTGCAGAACGAGGCGACCCGCCGCGCCGCCTCGGCCTCCCTGGCCAGCCCGCCGGCCTCGTCGCCGTGCAGCACCTTGATCGCCACCCGGGCGCCGTCCTCGGCGTAGGCCTCGTAGACGACGCCCTGACCGCCGGCGCCCAGCCGTCCGGCGAGCCAGTAGCCGCCCAGGCGTTGCGGGTCGTCGGGGGTCAACGCGTTCACGGCTGGTTGGATGCGATGATCGCCGGCAAAGTTGCGGTCATTTTTCCCGATTTATCGGTGCTTGACATTCTCTCGGCGTCAGGACCTAGGATCGCCGCCGTGCTCATGACCTTGACGCTCAGCGCGGCGCTCGTTCTGACCGGGACGCCCGCGCAGGCCACCAAACCCGTGTCGTTCCGGGGCTTCACCCTCCAGATACCGGTCTCCTGGAAGGTGAAGAAGGACCCGATCGGCGGGCTCGACGTGGTCACCGGGGCCTGCTCCAAGCGGGCGACGGAATGCCCCGGCTTCTCCCTCGGCGGGCCGCGGGCCATCGCCTACGCCTCCGAGGGCGGCACGTACCGGCCGGGCCAGCCGTACCACCCCAGCAGCGGGGTCGTGGAGTGCGTCCCGGACCGGCGCTACCTGGAGGGCGTGCCGCCCGTCCGGCCGTCCCGCGCCGCGACCGTGCAGGTGGGGGCGGGGCACCAGGCCCGCTTCACCGAGTGGAGATTGGGCTGCCAGACGAAGACCAGCAAGCCGGTCCCGGTGTCCTTCACCCAGCGCATCTGGTACCTGCGCAAGGAGAAGGTGCTGGTCGTCGACCAGTGGAAGACCCCGGGGCTGGGGGACATCCTGGCCAAGGCCGTCTGGAAGTGACCGGGTTGCCCGCGCGCCCTGCGGGCAGGAGATCGTCATGCGCAGCAAGCGGCTCTCCACCGTCGAGGAGCAGACGTACGCGGTGGTCCTCGACCCCGGTGACGAGGTGGTCGAGAGCCTGACGGCGTGGGCCGCCGACAACGGCGTCCGCGCCGCCCGGCTGACCGGCATCGGCGGGTTCCGGCAGGTCACGCTGGGCTTCTTCGACCCGGAGGCGCTCCGCTACGACCCGATCCCGGTCGACCGCCAGACCGAAGTGCTCTCTTTGATCGGCGACTTCGCCATGCCCGACGACGACGTGCGGCCCACCCTGCACGCCCATGCGGTCGTGGGCCTGCCCGACGGCACGACCCGCGGCGGCCACCTGCTGGCCGGCCAGGTGTGGCCGACGCTGGAGGTGATCGTCACGCAGTCCCCCAGCTACCTGCGGCGCCGCCACGACCCCGCCACCGGCCTGGCCCTCATCGACCTGCGCTGACCCCTCGGCCCGCGCCGCCGCCGACCTCTCCCCCTGCGCTGTCCTCGCCCGGTCGCCGGCCCGGCCCGCTCCCGCCCAGTCGCCGGGTGGCGGCGGCGGTCACTCGAAGTCGTCCGGGTTCAGTTCCTTCATGTGCTCGAAGCGCTCGCGTTCCTCGTCGTAGTCTTCCTCGCCTGCGGGGCCTTCGAGGTCGGCCGCGGGTGTCTCTTCGTCCTCGGGCTCTTTGCGTCGCATGCTCATCCCCCTCCCGGCGGACCGGGCACGGGGCTCCCCCGCGCCCATCGCTCCGGCTACCCCTCCGACCTGCGGGCAAACGATCGCGGGCGCCGGATGTTGACCGGCTCTTGTGCGGGCTCGTGGGGGCGCTTGGCGCGCCGGAGGGGAGGTTTCCGGGCGATTGTTCCGACTATCTGAGGAGATGTACGTGCCCACCAAACGTTCCGCCAAGCCGACCCGGTCGAAGCCCGACAGCCAGCCGTGGCTGCACGTGAACGGCGTGGAGATCCAGGAGTACGGCACCGTGCGGATGTTCCCGCTCGGCCTCTCCCGTGACGCGCGCGAGTACTCCTGCCAGCGCCTCAACCAGATCCTGGCCGACACCCAGATCCTCCACAGCCTGTACAAGAAGCACCACTGGCTGATGCGCGGCCCGACCTTCTACCAGCTCCACCTGCTGCTGGACAAGCACGCCTCGGAGCAGCTCGCGCTGGTGGACGAGATGGCCGAGCGCGTGCAGACCCTCGGCGGCGTCGCGGTGGGCGACCCGCGGCACGTGGCCGAGATCACCGTGATCCCGCGCCCGCCGAACGGCTGCGAGGAGGTGCCCGCCATGCTCTCGCGCCTGATCGAGGCGCACGAGACCATCCTCGTGGCCGCCCACGACGCGGCCGCCAGGGCGCAGGAGATGGGCGACGACGGCACCAACGACCTGCTGGTCTCCGACGTCATCAGGACGAACGAGCTCCAGACCTGGTTCCTGATCGAGCACCTGGTGGACACCCCGCTGGTGGAGAAGCCGGACCGCTGACCGGCCGCCCGATGTCCGGTAAGCCGGAAATCGACGCCAGGTGAAGGAAATGTCTGGATTTAGGCGGACATCGCACACCGGGCGTAACGGTTCATACCGGGCGCAGTAAGGCACCGCATCGAGCCCGCACCGCCGGGTACGGAGGAATCGCGGGCCTTCGGGGCCGCCGGCGACCCGCCAGAGCGCGCCGCCACGAAGGCGTGCCTCACCAGCGGGACGCCCTCTGACCAGGGCCGGCCCCGACCGGGCCGCCCTGACGGGGGCTACTTCTGACCGGGAGCGACGGAGAACGACATGACCGAACCGCTGACCTCACCGCCCGCCCCCGCCCACGGCGTCGCGGGACGGGAGCGGCGGCCATGAGCCTGTCGGACCGCGAACGCCGCATCCTGGCCGAGATCGAGCAGGACCTGCGCTGGCAGGACCGCGACTTCGCCTGCCGCATCGACGCGCTCAACGCCAAGCCGGCCCGGCGCCGCCGCTGCCCGGTGACCCGCAGGGAGATGGCGTTCATCCTGGTCATCGTGGTCGCGATGACCCTGCTGTCGGCGGTCGTGTTCGTGGCGGCGGGCCGTCCGCGCACCCCGCCCGCGCCGCGCCCCACCCGCGAGGTGGTGACCACCTCGCCCCAGGTCACTCGTCCATGACCGCCGGCCGCCCGCTCAGGACGGCGGCGGGGCGACCGAGGCGCGGGTGACCAGGCGCGAGCGCAGCGTGTGCACGTCGTGCCGCGGCTCGGCCCCGTCGAGCACGTCGAGCAGCACCTCGGCGGCCTTCGCGCCGAGCTGGTGGACCGGCTGCTCGATCATCGTCAGCGGCGGGTCCATGACGGCCGCCCAGGCGCTGTCGTCGAAGCCGATGAGCGAGATGTCGGCCGGGTAGGACAGCCCGGCGGCGCGCACGGCCCGCAGCGCCCCGGTCACGGCGTCGGTCTCGGTGCAGAACAGGGCGGTGGTGCGGTCGGGCAGCGCCAGCATGCGGGCCACCTCCTGGGTGGCCCACTCCTCGGTCTTCGGGCCGGTCATGACCAGCTCGGGATCGAAGGGGATGCGGGCGTCGTCGAGCGCGTCGAGGTAGCCGCGCAGGCGCTCGCCGTCGGTCCACACGTTGCGCGCCTTCTCCAGCAGCGCCCGCCTGGTCACGGGCGGATCGACCGAGGACGGCCCCCACACGAACCCGATGCGCCGGTGACCGGCCGCGATCATCACCTCGACCGCCTCGCGGGCCGCGCCGCGGTTGTCGATGACGACCGTGTCGAGGTCGAGCGGCGCGACCGCGCGGTCGACCAGCACGATCGGGATGCCCCGGCCCATGGCCGCCCTGATGTGCTTGACCTCGTCGCGCCCCACGGCCGCCGAGGCGATGATGACGCCGTCGACCCGCTTGTCGATGAGCACGTCGGTGGCCGCCACCTCCTCGTCGAGCCGCTCGTACGTGCTCAGCACGATCGTGTCGAACCCGCGGGCGCGCGAGGCGTCGGAGATGCCGCGCATGACGCCCGCGAAGAACGGGTTGCCGATGTCGGCCAGGATCACGCCGAGCGTGTGGCTGACCCCGGTGGACATGCTGCGGGCCAGGGCGTTGGTGCGGTAGCCGAGCTTCTCGGCCGCCGCCAGCACCCGTTCGCGCAGCTCCGGGCTGACATAGCCGTAGCCGCCGAGGGTGCGGGCCGCGGTGGCGCGGCCGACGCCGGCCTCGGCGGCCACCTCCGAGATCGTCGGCCGGCCCGACTGGCTCCGGTCGGCTGCCATCGAACGGGTTCCTCGTTTCTGGGGGGTCGCGGGCACGCCCATGCTAGCCGCGCGGGGCGGGCCTGCCGAAGCCGAAGGCGCCTTCGACGAAGCACTGGTCGTAGGCGGTCTCCGCGCCGGCCAGCAGCGCCCGCAGGACCGCCCCGCGGCCGGGCGCGGCGCCCTTGCGCCAGCCGTCGCGCAGCAGGGAGACGGCGAACCCGGCCAGGAACGCGTCCCCGCAGCCCATGGTGTCGACGATCTTGCCCGGGTCCTCGACCAGCCGGGCGGGGGCGGCGACCAGGTCGTGGCCGTCGTAGGCCATCGCGCCGTCCACGCCCCTGGTGCCGAGGGCCAGGCGGGCGCCGCTCGCCACGGCGCGGGCCAGCAGGTCGCGGGTGCCCGCCGCGTCCAGGTGGGAGCAGGACAGGAGCACCAGGTCGGCGTGCGGGCAGACGCGGTCCAGGTAGGCGGGGACGCGGTAGTCGTCCTCGCTGGACAGGTCGAAGCTGACCAGGGGACGCAGGCCGGCCAGCGCGGGCAGCTCGTCCTCGCTGCCGGAGTAGACGCTGGAGTGCACCAGGTCGAACGAGCCGGCGTAGGCGAGCAGGTCGCCGGTCAGCGCCAGCGGCTCCCGCACGGTGACGCCGCCGCCGTTCCAGCCCAGGAAGACCCGGTCGCCGTCGTCCACGCGCAGCCGGGACACGCCGCTCTCGCCGGGGCGCACCACGCAGCGGTCGACCGCGACGCCCTGCGCGGCGACGGCCTCGCGCAGGAAGCCGCCGAGGTCGTCGTCGCCGAAGACCCCGAGGTAGGCGGCCTCGACGCCGAGGCGGCCAGCGTAGACGGCGACGTTCACGCTGTTGCCGCCCGGATAGTCGATGCCCCGATCGACGAACCGGTCGACGATGTTGTCGCCGAAGCCGAGGACTCTCATGTTTCTCCTGTGCCGAGGGGGTTCGGGGTGGGCAGGCCGGGGCCGCTCCCGTCCGGCGGACGGGAGCGGGAGCGGGGTGGCGGCGGCCTAGTAGTCCATGACCCGGTAGTAGCGGCGCAGGTCGAGCGAGTGGTCGCGGACGCGTTCCAGGTGCTTGCTGACCCGGCCCAGCACCGTGTCGAGCACGAGCGGCGCGAGCAGGCCGCGGAACTCGGGGCTGATGCCGTCGAGCGGGTAGTCGCGGGTGTCGAAGACGGTGACGTCCTTGGAGATGCGCCGGGCGAAGGCCTCGGCGCGGTCGGTGAGCGGGCGCGTCTCGTCCTCGCCCTGGAAGATCAGCACGCTCGTGTCCTCCTCCAGCAGCTCCAGCGAGCCGTGGAAGAACTCGGCGCTGTGCACCCTGGTGGTGCGCAGCCACTGCATCTCCTCAAGAATGCACATCGAGTACAGGTAGGTGAATCCCCACAGGTTCCCGCCGCCGATGAGGAAGTGGTAGTCGGTGTCCTTGTGGGCCTCGGCGAACGCGGCGGCCACCGGCTCGGCCTGCCGGGCGACCTCCAGCAGCACGCCGGGCAGCCCGGCCAGCTCGCCGGCCAGCTTCTCGTAGCCCTCGAACTCGCCGCGGCGGGACAGCAGGCGGCCCATGAACAGCAACATCTGCTGGTCGAACGGCCACGCCTTCGGCTCCGACACCAGCACGGCGTCCACGGCCTTGGCGATCGGCGAGTCGGGGTAGCCGGTGAACCCGACCGTGTACGCGCCCCTGTCCTTGACGTACTCGATCGCGCGCAGGCTGTCCTCGGTGGTGCCGGAGACCGAGGTGAAGATCGCGACCGTGCGCTCGCCGAGCCGGGCGTCGCCCGAGACGACCAGCTCGGCCGCGATCGCGGCGCGCACGTCGAGCGTCGAGCTGCGCCTGGCCAGGTGCTCGTAGGGCCACATCTGGGCGTACGTGCCGCCGGCGCCGACGAGCAGGAGGGTGTCGAACCCCTGGTCCACGAGCCGATCGACGAGCTCCTCGATCTGGGGGCGCAGGGCCACGGTGCTGGCCAGCTGCGACAGGAATTCCGGCTCGTTGAATCCGAGCATCTTCGCGTCCTTTCGGGAAAGCTTGCGGGCCGGCGGCGTCCAGCGGCCTGATACCGGTATCACGCGGAGGTCACGCTGACACAGGATCCGGCCGCGCGTCAACACCCCACCTGCGAGAACCAACATCTTGCTGCTGTTTCGTCGCGGAAAAAGGCCCGCGGGAAGGCGCTCGGGAAGAAAATCTTGCTTCGCACTCTGGTACCGGTATCAGTTCATCTGTACAGTCAGCCAACACCCCCACCGCGGACCGGCAGGTCCCCCTCTCCCTCCGAGAGAAAGGAAGCCCATGCGCCCTCGCGCAATGACGTCGTTCGCGGCGCTCCTCGGGACGCTCGCCCTGGCCGGCTGTTCCGGCGGCGGCGACGGAGCGGCCAAGGCCCCCGCCGCCGACCTGTCCGCCACGCCCGACTTCTCCGGCACGCTGAGCATCCTCACCAAGTTCGCCGGCGACCCGCTGCAGCCGTACTTCGAGGACCTGGCCGCGGCGTACCAGAAGCAGCACCCGGGTGTGAAGGTCGAGCTCATCCAGGAGACCGACCAGAGCATCAAGGACAAGACCAAGACGCTGACCGCCTCCGACGCGCTGCCCGACGTCTTCTTCACCTGGAGCGGCAACTGGGCGGAGAACTTCGTGCGCGGCGGCCGGGCCGCCGACCTGAGCAAGGTGATCGGCCCGGACACCGAGTGGGGCAAGACGTTCAGCCCCGGCTCGCTGTCGGCCTTCGCCTACGACGGCAAGTACTACGGCATCCCGCTGTACGGCAACGGCAAGTTCATGGGCTACAACAAGACCGCCTTCGACAAGGCCGGCGTCAAGGTGCCCGGCACGTTCGAGGAACTGGTCGGGAGCTGCGCGGCGCTGCGCAAGGCGGGCTACGAGCCCATCGCCTTCGGCAACAAGGACGGCTGGCCCGCCCTGCACTACCTCCAGCAGCTCTTCGCCTACGACGTGCCGGCCGACGTCCTGCAGGCCGACTTCAGCCCGAAGACGGCCAAGCTCGACAACCCGGGCTACGTGACCGCGCTCAACCGGTTCAAGACCCTGGTCGACACCTGCACCGACACCGGCAAGGGCACCAACGGCGTGCTCTACAGCTCGGCGCAGCAGGCTTTCCACGACGGCAAGGCGGCCATGTACTACCAGGAGGTCCTGGAGTTCGACAACGCCATCGACAAGAACGGCCTCAAGCCGGACGACTTCGGCATCTTCCAGCTCCCCGTCCCCCAGAACGCGGCCGGCGACCCCAAGACCATCGAGGGCGCGCCCGAGGGTTACCTGATCAACGCCAGGTCGCCGCGGGCCGCGCTGGCCGTCGACTTCATGAAGTTCGTGACCTCCACGCAGAACGCCAAGACCCTGTCGGCGCCCCCGTACGGGCAGCCCAGCACGGTCGTCGGCGCGGTCAGCCCCGAGACCTCCAGCAAGGCCGTCTACGAGGGCATGGAGCAGGTCAACAAGGCGCCGCGGCTGGCCGCGTGGCTCGACACCGTCACCGTGCCCGAGGTCGCCGACGCCTGGCTGGCCGGCGGCGAGGCGCTGATCAGCGGCGGCTCGACCCCCGACAAGGTGCTGGCGAGCGTCCGCGCGGCGTCGGAGTCGGCGAAGTAGGCCGGGCGGCCGGAGGGAGAGCATGCCGGTGCGTGCCATACGTCAACGGGCGCTCGGCCTGGCGTGGGTGGCTCCCGCGCTCGCGCTGGTCGTGGTGTTCGTCTACCTGCCGCTGGTGCAGAACTTCCAGTTCAGCACCCTCAAGTGGGACATCTACAGCGGCACCCAGGAGTACGTCGGGCTCGACAACTACCGCAAGCTGATCGACGACCCGGTCTTCTGGTCCTCGCTGGGCAACAACGTCCTGTACGCGGTGGTCTCGATCGTCTTCCAGGTGTTCGGCGCGCTGCTGCTGGCCGCGCTGATCGAGGGCGTACGCAGTGAGCGGTGGCAGCGCGGCCTGCGGGCGGTGTACTTCATCCCGTCGGCGATCTCGATGACCGTCGCCGGCCTGCTCTTCTACTTCATCTACGAGCCCAACCTGGGCCCGCTCAACCACCTGCTCAGGGCGATCGGCCTGGACGGCCTGGCCCAGGCGTGGCTGGGCCAGGAGAGCACCGCCATGTCGGCGATCATCGCGATGAGCCAGTGGCAGGGCTTCGGCTACTCGACGCTGCTGTTCGCGGTCGCGATCCAGCGCATCCCGCGCGAGATCTACGGCGCCGCCGCCATCGACGGCACCGGCCCGGTCCGCCGCTTCTTCCACGTGACCGTGCCGCTCGTGCGCGAGATGACCGGGCTGATGATGATGGTCACGATCTCGGGCGCCTTCCAGGTGTTCAACGAGGTCATGGTGATGACCAGCGGCGGCCCCGACAACTCCAGCCAGGTCCTGGGCACCTGGCTCTACCGCAGCGGCTTCGTGCGCAACAACTTCGGCTACGCCGCCGCCATCGCGACGGTGATCTTCGTCATCACGCTCGGCATCGCCGTGGGACAGATGTGGGTCACCCGTAAGAGAAGGGTGGAATGGTGAGTCGCCGCGGCTTCCTCGGCGTGATCGCGCGCGTGTTCCTCTGGGCGTTCCTGCTCTGCCTCGCGGTGGTCGTGCTCTATCCCCTGCTGTGGATGGTGCTCAACGGGTTCAAGTCCAACAGCGAGCTGTTCGGCAACCCGTTCGCGCTGCCGTCGAGCTGGAGCTTCGAGAGCTACCAGAAGGCGTGGAACCGGGGGGTGAGCGACTACCTGACGACGAGCGTGCTGGTCACGCTCACCTCCACGGTCGCCACCGTGTTCGTCAGCGCGTGGGCGGCCTACGGGCTGACCCGGGTGAACATCCCGTTCAACCGGTTCGTCACGATGGGCATCCTGGGCGGGCTCATGCTCGCGCCGACCGTGGCGCTCGTGCCGCTGGTCAAGATGTTCCAGGCCATGGGGTTGTACAACAGCTTCTGGGCGCTGCTGATCCTCTACACCGCGTTCCGGATCCCGTTCACGACGTTCCTCATCCGGGCGTACATGATCGACCTGCCGCGCGAGGTGGACGAGGCCGCCGAGATGGACGGGTGCGGCCGCTGGACCGCGTTCTGGCGGATCATCCTGCCGATGTGCAAGCCGATCCTCACCTCGACCGTGCTGCTGCACATCCTGTTCGCCTGGAACGAGTACCTGTTCGCGATGGTCTTCACCAGCGGCGCCGGCGTCCAGACGCTGCCGGTCGGCCTGACCAGCCTGATGAGCAAGCACGGCACGGACTTCCCGGTCGTCTTCGCCGGGATGGTGATCGCGGCGCTGCCCGTGGTGCTGCTGTTCTTCCTCGGCCAGCGCTACATCGTCAAGGGCCTCGCCGACGGGGTCGGGAAGTGAGTCTGATGTCGTTGTCACTGCGGCAGATCACCGGTTCGAACTTCGCCTACCAGCACCTGCCACTCGACCGTTTCCTCGACGACGCCGCCGCGCTCGGGCGCGAGCACCTGGAGCTGTGGGGCGTCGCGCCGCAGCTGCACGTGCCGTGGCTGAGCGACGCCGAGGCACGGGCGATCCGCCGGCGCGCCGCCGGGCGGGGGCTCACCGTCCGCTGCCTGACGCCCGAGCAGGTGGCCTACCCCGTCAACCTGGCCTCGCCGGACAGCCGGCTGCGGGCCGCGAGCGTGGCGATGTTCCGCCGGGCCGCCGAACTGGCCGCCGAGCTGGGGGCCGAGCTGCTGCTGCTGACCCCGGGCCGGGGCTTCGAGGACGAGCCGGTCGCCGCCGCCTGGCGGCGCTCGGCCGACGCGATCGGCGAGATCTGCGCGTACGCCGGCACGCTCGGCGTGTCGTGCGTGCTGGAGGCGTTGCAGCGGGTGGAGTCCAACCTGGTCAACGACGCGCCCACGCTGGCCCGCATGATCGACGAGGTGGGCGCCCCGAACCTGGGCGCGGTGCTGGACACCGTGGCCATGGCGGCGGCCGGGGAGGGCGTGGACGACTACTTCGACGCCCTCGGCGACCGGGTCAGGCACGTGCACCTGATCGACGGCTCCCCCACCGGGCACCTGGCCTGGGGCGACGGCGAGCTGCCGCTCACGGAGTACCTGGCCGCGCTGGACCGCAGGGGCTACCGGGGGGCGATGACGTTCGAGCTGTTCGGCGCCGGGGACTACGCCTTCGACCCGCGTCCCGTGGTGGAGCGCTGCCTGGCCTCCGTACAGGCAGCGCTCCCGGGAGCCTCATAGCCCGCCGGCGGCTCCGGGCGTGACCAGCCCCCCGCCCCGGCCGGGATACCTGGCCACCAGCCTGGACCTGCCGGTGCGGACGTCCACCGCGTAGGCCCGGGCGCCCTTCCCGACCTCGACGGTGAGCGTGACCTCCGACGGGCTCCGCCAGATCGTGACGCCGTCGATGCCCGCCCTCTTCGGCAGGCCCTTGACCGAGACCTTCCGCACGGTGCGGCCGGTCCTGGTGTCGAGCAGGGTGAGCCGGCGGGTCATGTACTCGGGCGGGACCTTCTTGCCGGGCGGGAACTCGAAGGCGGCCACCGTGCGGCCGTCCGGGGCGAGCTCGCTGAACATGATGAAGACGCCGTCGAAGCGCACCGGCCGGCCGCCGCCGGTGACCGGCATGAACAGCAGGTCGGTCTTGCGGTAGCGGACCAGCTCGGCGACGCCGTCCTTGATGGCGACCGGCTCGTACACGCCGGGGACGGACACCGTCGCGCCGGTCCGCACGTCGATCAGCAGGCCGGGGTCTCTGGTGCCCTCGCGCGGGTCGAACGCCAGGTGGCGGCCGTCGTCGGAGACCACCAGCATGGAGCCCATGCCGAGGCGCTCCTCCTTCACCTCCGCGGCGGAGATCGTCTCCGCGCCGGTCACCATGTCCCGGACGACGTGCGCCCCCGCGTCCTTGTCGTAGTAGGCGAACATGCGCCCGTCGCGGCTGACGGCGACGGGCACGCGGTCGTTCCTGGCGGTCCTCGCGAGCGCCTGGGGCACCCGGTACGTCCTGCCGTCGGCGGTGACCACTCGCCATTCGCCGTCCAGGCAGCCGGCTGACGCGCTCTCCCCCTTGGCGGCCGGGCAGCTCTGCCGGTAGGCGTGGCTGAGCGTCCCCACCTTCCCCGCGGGCAGGACCGGCACGGCCGCGGCCGCGGCCTGCGGCGCGGCGGCGGGCACCCGCCGCGGCCCGGCCACCAGCACGGCCGCCGTCACCCCGGCCAGCACCGCGATCGTCGCGGCGGCCGCCAGCGTCGCCGACGCCCGGCGTCTGCGCCGGTACCCCGCCACCGCCAGGTCGGCCAGGTTCACCGGGGGCGCCTCCTCGGCGATGCCGTTCAGCGCGTCACGCAGTCTGGTCATCGGGCCGCCTCCTGAGGGGTTCGCGAGTCCACGAGGTCGGGGGCCAGCGCGCGCAGGCGCGCCAGCGCGTGATGGGTCTGGCTCTTCACCGTGCCGACCGCGCAGCCGAGCGCGTCGGCGGTCTGGGCCTCGGTGAGGTCCTCCCAGAACCGCAGGACGATCACCGCGCGCTGCTTGCGCGTCAGCTTGTCCAGCGCCTGGCGCAGCACGATCCGGTCGAGCGCGTCGTCGTCGTAGGTGACCGCGCGCTCGGGCGGGTCGGCGCTGGGCAGCTCGGGGTTCGGCCGGCGCCGCCACGAGATGTACTGGTTGACCAGCGCCTTACGCGTGTACGCCTCCGGGTTGCCGTCCCGCGCCAGCTTGTGCCAGTGCCGGACGACCTTGACCAGCACGCTCTGGAGCAGGTCCTCGGCCTGGTGAGGGTCGCCCACGAGCAGGTAGGCGGTCCGCATCAGCGCCTGTTGCCGGGCGATGACGAACTCGCGGAAGCCGTCATGAGCGTCCAATGTGGTGATCTCCCTTCGCCCGTTCCCAACGCGGCCGGCCGGGCGGAGGGTTGCAGGTTCGCCGCAGATTTCCCTACGGTCTCACCGGGCCCGCCGGGCGGGACGGCGGCCCCAGGTGGCCCAGCGCCACAACCATTCCAGCGGGCCGAAGCGGTACCGGCGCAGCCAGAGGGTGGACCACACCCACTGCAGAGCCAGGATGACGGCGGCGATCCCCGCGATCGTGGTCAGCGTCCAGCCCTCCGGCGGGCCGCCGGCCAGCTTGCCGAGGACCAGGACCAGGGCGGTGGCGCTCAGGTAGTTGGTCAGCGCCATGCGGCCCAGCGGGGCGAAGACGGCCCGCAACACCGGGCGCAGCGGGCTCCTGAGCAGCACGAGCAGGACGCACACGTACAGACCGGCCATGAGCAGCCCGGACGCGGCCATCGGCAGGGGGGTGCCCGTGGTTCCGGCCTGCCACACGAGCGCCGGGACGGTGGCCGCGGCGAGGCCGAGGGCCAGCAGCGCCGGGACGCGGGTGGAGCTCTCGATCCGGTCGATCACGCCGTACCTGGTGAGGGCGGAGCCCAGCAGGAACAGGCCGGGCACCAGCATCGTGCCGCCCCCGAAGACGACCAGCGCCGCGACGACGAGCACGGCGGCGAGCCCGGCCACGGCCCAGCGCGGCAACCACGTCGAGGGCAGCAGCACCACCAGGCCGACGACCGCGTAGACGGTCAGGATGTCGCCGCGCCACAGCAGGAACATGTGCGCCAGGCCCATGCAGCCCAGCAGGAGGAGCCTGCGCAGCAGCAACGCCCGCGGATTCGGCACGCGGGCGGCGGCGGAGTCGAGCAGCAGCGAGAAGCCGACGCCGAACAGCAGCGAGAAGATCGGGAAGAAGCGCTGCTCGACGAGCAGGCCCAGCCAGCGGGCGGTGTCGTCGAGCGTCGCCTGCTGCGCGGTGACCGGGTCGGTGCCGATGTGCGAGATCGGCTGGACGTTGGCCAGCAGGATCCCGCACAGGGCGAAACCGCGCACGACGTCGAGCGCGATGATGCGCGACCGCCCGGGGGCGGCGGGCGGTGTGTGGTCCTGGGGCAGGGCGCGGGCGGGCCGCGGGTCGTCATAGGGCATGGAACCTCATCGTGCGGTGGGCGGCGGGCCGCGGGGAGGGTCCGAAGCAGGGTTCGGGCCGCGGCGACCGTACTTTCGGCCGGTGTGCCGGGCGGGCCCGCCTCCCTAGCCTGGGTGCGTGAACGTGCGGAACCGGCCGGAGCTCGCCTGGCCCTTCGGGCGGCGGGCCGCGGCCGTGACGGCGGAGGCCGCGCTGGCGGTGGCGGCCGTCGCCGTGCTGGTCTTCTGGGCCGGTCTGATCGCCGGCAGCTGGGGCGGCGGCTACTGGGTGTTCGACTGCGCGGCGGGGGCGGCGGTGTGCGCGCTGGCCCTGGCGCGCCGCCTGGCCCCGGTGTGGACGGCCGTGGCCGGGCTGGCGGTGGCGGCCGTGGCCGTCCTGGTCGCCGCGTGGGCCGGGCTGCCGAACGAACCGGGACCGGCCATGGCGCTGGGCCTGTCCGTGCTGGTCGGGTCGGCGGTCAGGACGCTTCCCGTACGGCCCGCCTGCGCCGTCGCGGCCGGTGGGCTCGCGGTCGCCGCGGCGAGCGTGCCCGGCGCGCACAACGGGGCCACGGTGACGCTCAACGTGGCCGCGTGGCTGGCCGCCGTGGGCGTCGGCGGCGGCCTGCGGCTGCTGGCTGCGCGCCGTATGTCGGCCGCCGATCGCGTCCGGTACGACGAGCGCCGCAGGCTGGCCAGGGAACTGCACGACGTGGCCGCCCACCACCTGACCGGCATCGTCCTGCAGGCCCAGGCCGCCCGGCTGCTGGCCCGCAGGGGGTCGGGCCCGCTGGAGGAGTCGCTGGAGGACATCGAGGACGCCGGCGCCGGAGCACTGGCCGCGCTGCGCCGCGTCGTGGGCCTGCTGCGCGAGGCTGCCGACGACGTGCCCGGCCCGCCCGGCCGGCTCACCGACCTGGTCGGCGGCTTCGACGGCCCGCCCGTGACCCTGCGCGTCCACGGCGAGGCCGAGAGCTGGCCGCCGGAGGTGGCCGGCACCGTCTACCGGATCGTCCAGGAGTCGCTGACGAACGTCGCCCGCCACGCGGCCCGCGCCCGCGCGGTCACCGTCGAGGTCACGGTCGAGGTCACCGGGCGGGACGGCGCGGTCGTGGTCGAGGTCGCCGACGACGCGCCGCCCGCGCCGCCGTCCCGGAGCCGCGGCGGCTACGGCCTGCTCGGCATGCGCGAACGCGTCGAGGCCCTCGACGGCACCCTGCGCGCGGGCCCCCGGCCGGAGGGCGGCTGGACGGTCCACGCGACCCTGCCTCTCACGGGGCCGCTCGGGAGGCGGCGATGACGATCGGCGTGCTGCTGGCCGACGACCAGGCGATGGTCCGCCGGGGCCTGCGGCTGATCCTGGAGGACCAGCCCGACATCCGCGTGGTGGCCGAGGCCAGGGACGGCGCGGAGGCCGTGGAGCTGGCCCGGCGGGTACGTCCCGACGTCTGCCTGGTGGACATCCTCATGCCCGGCATGGACGGCATCGCGGTCACCCGCGCCCTGGCCGGCGCCGGCGTGCCCGACCCGCTGCCGGTGGTCGTGGTCACCACCTTCGACCTGGACGAGTACGTCTACGACGCGCTGCGCTGCGGCGCGGCCGGGTTCGTGCTGAAGGACGCCGGTCCGGCCCTGCTAGCCGAGGCCGTACGGGCGGCCAGCACCGGGGACGCCCTGATCTCGCCGTCGATCACGCCGCGCCTGCTGGGCCGCCTGGCCAGGCGGGCGCCGCGCGCGACGGGAGCGGTGCACCCGCTGTCGGAGCGGGAGACCGACGTGGTGCGCGCCGTGGCCGCCGGACGCACCAACCAGGAGATCGCCGCCGCCCTGCACATCTCGCTGAGCACCGTGAAAGGCCACATCTCCGCCATCCTCGACAAGCTGGGCATACGCAACCGGGTCGAGATCATCGTGTGGGCCTGGGAGAACGGGGTGGCGGGCCAGTGACGTCCTCAGCGGGACTCGTCGCCCAGGCGCACGCTCGCGCGGGCGATGTCGGCCAGCGTGATGTCGGCCAGCATCATCTCCTCGTGGTCGCGCAGCGCGCTCCACACCTCGGCGAGCGGGCTGGCCACACCGGGATAGCCGCCGTGGTCGCCGCCCTCGGAGACGCCTTCGACGATCAGCACGATGTCGGCGAGGGTGATCTCGGCGGCGGGCCTGGCCAGCCAGTAGCCGCCCTCGGGGCCGCGCTGGCTGTGCAGCAGGCCCGCCCGGCGCAGCTGCAGCAGGATGTTGTCGAGGAACTTGCGGGGGATGCCCTGGGCCGTGGCGATCTTCTCGGCGGGCATGGGGCCCGGCGGCGCCGCGGCCAGCTCGGCCGCGGCGCGCAGGGCGTACTGGGTTCTGGCGGAGATCCGCATGACCGTCTACTGCTCAGGTGCTCACCTGGTGCAGGCCCCAGCGGCGGCGCAGCGCGTCGTCCGCCAGGCCGAAGACGCGGTCCACCACGATGCCGATGACCAGAATGACGATCATGGTGGCGAGCAGGCCGGGCGAGTCGGCCAGCTCGCGGGCGTAGTGGAGCTGCTCGCCCAGCGAGGCCTGGTTGGCGATGATGACCAGCAGCTCACCGGCCATCAGCGAGCGCCAGGCGAACGCCCAGCCCTGCTTGAGCCCGGCCAGGAACGACGGCAGCGAGGCCGGCAGGATGACGTGCCGGTAGAGCGCGATCCGGCGGAAGCCGAGCATGTGCCCGGCGCGCAGCAGGATCGGCGGCGTGTAGTCCACCCCGGTGATCAGGCCGTTGGCGATGGACGGCGCCGCGCCCAGCACCACCACGAACAGGATCGCGCTCTCCGTCAGCCCGAACAGCAGGATGGCCAGCGGGAACCAGGCGATGGACGGCATCGTCTGGAGCCCGGTGATCAGCGAGCCCGTGGCGCGGCGCAGCGGCCCGATCCGCGAGACCAGCGCGCCGACGACCAGCCCGACGGCGATCGCCAGGGCGAACCCGGTGACCGCGCGGCGCATGGTGACCGTCAGCGCGGTGTAGAACTCGGGGTCGCCGAGCCGGTGCCCGAGCTCGGCGAGCGTGGTGACCGGCCCGGCGAAGACGTACTCGGGCCACCAGCCCGCCCACACCACGGCCTGCCAGACGGCCAGCACGATGAGCACGGCCGTGGCGATCGGCCACAACCCCGCCCACAGCCGGGAGGCCAGGCCCGCGCGGTGGCCGGTGCCCAGCTCCAGCGCGTCGAGCCCGGCCAGCTGCTGGGCGTGGGTGTCCGTCGTCGTCATGCGGGCTCCTCCTGACGGGCGTGGCGCAGGACCTCCTGGCGGAGGCGGCCGGTGATCTCCCCCGCCAGCTCGGCCACCTCGCCCGAGTCGGTACGGCGGGGCCGCGGCAGCGCGACGGGGAAGTCCTCGACCACCCGCCCCGGCCTGCTGGACAGCAGCACGACCCGGTCGCCGAGCCGGACGGCCTCGCGCACGTTGTGGGTGACGAACAGGACCGACAGGGCGCGTTCCCGCCAGATGCGTTCGAGCTCGTCGTGCAGCAGGTCGCGGGTCATGGCGTCCAGGGCGCCGAAGGGCTCGTCCATCAGCAGCACGTCGGCGTCCTGGGCGAGCGCCCTGGCCAGGGCGACGCGCTGGCGCATGCCGCCGGACAGCTCGTGCGGCCGTTTCCTGCCGAACCCGCCCAGGTGGACGATGTCGAGGAACTCGGCGGCCCGATCCCGGCGCTCCTGCTTGCTGACGCCCTTGGCGCGCAGCGCCATCTCGACGTTGGCCGAGACGGTCAGCCAGGGGAACAGCGCGGGTTCCTGGAACATGAGCGCGACGCGGGCGTCGTCCACGTCGATCCGGCCGGCCGTGGGCCGGTCGAGCCCGGCGACCAGCGACAGCAACGTGCTCTTGCCACAGCCGGACGCGCCGAGCAGGCAGACGAACTCGCCGGGCGCCACCGACAGCGAGACCTGGTCGAGGGCTTGCAGGGCCGTCCGGCCCTGACCGTAGAGCTTGGAGACGGCCTCCAGCCGGATCGCGGGGCTCTGCCCGTCGACCCGGCCGGTGGCCTGCTCCGTGAGCGGAGCGGACATCGCGTGCGCCTCCTACTTGTCGGAGATGGCCTGCTGGCCCTTGGCGGCGAGGACCTCGTTGAGGACCGTGAGGTCGTAGATGCCGTTCAGGTCGACCGGGTCGAGGAGGCCGACCTTCGTCGCGTGCTCGGCGCTGCCCACCAGCGACGAGGCGATCGGGTCGTTGGTGAAGGTGATGTTCTTGAACGCGCTGTCCAGCACCTCGGGCTTGAGCGCCTTGCCGGTCAGCTTCTGCAGGGCGGCGTTGGCGGTCTGCGCGGCACCCGCCGGGTCCTTGGCGATGACGTCGTTGGCCTCGACGTGCGCCTCGATCAGCTTCTTGAGCAGGTCGGGGTGCTCCTTGGCCCACTGCTGGCGGACGATGAGGTGGGTGATCACGAACTGCTTGTTCGGCCACAGGTCGCGCTCGTCGACCAGCACCTTGCCGCCGCTCTCCTTGATCAGGCGGCTGGCGAACGGCTCGGGCACCCAGGCGCCGTCGATGTCGCCGGTGGCGAAGGTCTGGATGGTCTGGGAGTTCTCCTGGGGCACGATCGAGACCTCGCCGCCGCCCTTGGTGTCGGTCTTGATGCCCTTCTCGGTCAGCCAGTAGCGCAGCGCGACGTCCTGGGTGTTGCCGAGCTGCGGGGTGGCGATCTTCTTGCCCTTGAGGTCCTCCACCGAGTTGATCCCGGGCTTGACCACGAGGAACACGCCGCCGGACGCCGCCCCGGCGACGATCTTGATGGCCTGGCCCTTCGACTTCGACCAGGCGTTGATGGCCGGGTTGGGGCCGACGTAGGTGGCGTCGATGGCGCCGGAGAACACGGCCTCGATCGCGGCCGGTCCGGCGTTGAACGTGCTGGTCTTGGGCGCGACGCCGAGGTGCTTGGCGTAGATGCCCTTCTCCACGCCGACCAGCGCGGTGGCGTGGGTGATGTTGGGGAAGAAGCCCAGACGCACCTGCGTGGCGCCGGCTCCCCCGCTCTTCGCGCCGCTGTCCGCAGGGCTGCCGCTGCCCCCACAGGCGGCCGCCATGGTCGTGAGCGCCAGGGCGGCCAGGGTGGCCACCGTTACGCGAACCCTGCGAGCGTTCATCTCTTCTCCCTATTTCCCACTTTTTTAGTGGCTTTAGAGTGTTTATAGGAGGAAGAGAGGGCGCTCGTCAATCCCACTCTGGGTCACAGACTCTTCACGAAAGGCAACGGCCCGCGCGCCGGACGGTCGTCCGGGTCGAAGCGCGGGGTGTAACCGCCGGCCAGGTACAGGGCGACGGCCTCGGGCTGGCGGGGGCCGGTGGTCAGGTGGATCCGCAGGTAGCCGCGGCGGGCGGCCTCGCGTTCCAGCTCCCGTACGACGACCGCGCCCAGGCCGCGCCTGCGGTGGCCGGGATGCGTCCACACCCGCTTCAGCTCGGCCGTGTCGGCGTCGTAGCGGCGGAAGGCCCCGCCCGCCACGGTCTCGCCGTCCAGCACCAGGACGAGGAAGGCCCCGTCCGGCGGCGCGAACTCCTCGGCCGGGTACCGGTTCAGCTCGTCGTTGGCGCCGTACCGGCTGGCGTACTCCAGCGCGAGGTCCGCCAGCAGCGGCCGGACGGCGGGATCGTCCGGCGCGACCAGGCGGACCTCGAAGGCGGGCGCGCTCAACCGCTCTGCCTCGGCAGGCCCGGCGGGTTGACCCTGGACTCGGGGACCGCCTCGTTGCCCAGCCCCCAGCGGTCGAGCACCTGCCGGTACGTCCCGTTCCCGATCACCGTGGCCAGCGCGTCGTGCACCGGCCCGACCAGGCCGTTGCCCTTCTTCGTCATCGCCGCGATGAGCCCCTGCAGGCCCGGCCCGGCGCCCGAGGCGGTGCCCACGATCCTGGAGCCGCCGCTGACCGCGACGTTGTAGGCGACGGTCGGGTTGGGGCCGAAGTACGCCTGCACGCGCCCCGACTTCAGGGCGAGCAGCACGTCGCCGTACTTCTGGTAGTAGAGGATCTCGACCGGTTTCCGGCCGGCCTTCCGGTTCTGTGCGTCCCAGTCGAGCAGGATCTTCTCCTGGTTGGTGCCCGAGCCGACCGAGACGCGTAGCCCGGCCACGTCGGCGGGCCCGGAGATCTGTTTGATCGGGCTGGAGCCGGGAACCTGCCAGGCGAGCTGGTCGATCCGGTACGTCGCGAAGTCGTAGACGTCCTTGCGCTCCTCGGTGACGGTGACGTTGTTGAACACGGCCTCGTACTTGCCGGATCTGGCGCCCAGGAACAGGTTCTCCCAGGAGGAGCTCTCCGGCTCCAGGTCCAGGCCGAGCACGTCCGCCACGAGCTGGGCGAGGTCGGTCTCCACGCCGATCGGCGTGACGTTGTCGCCGGCCGGGAAGACCAGCGGCGGCGAGCTCTGGACGCTGAAGCCGACGGTGAGCCGGCCGTCCCGGGCGATCTCGGCGGGCACCCGGGCGGCGATGCTCGCGACCTTGCCGGTGCGCACCCGTTTCTGGTCGGGGCCGGTGTCGACGGCGCGGCCGGCGACCGCGCCGTCGGCACCGGTCCCCTCGCCGGCTCTCTGGACGAGCGCGGGTTCGGCCGCGCAGGCGGTGACGGTGGCGGACAGGATCAGCAGGAGTGCGGGCACGGCGGTGAGACGCATGGGGGTTCCTTGTGATCAGAGGACCTTGCCGAGGAAGGCGCGGGTGCGCTCGTGGCGCGGGGCGTCGAGGACCTGCGCGGCCGGGCCGCGCTCGACGATGCGGCCGTCGTCCATGAACACGACGGTGTCGGCCACCTCCCGGGCGAAGCCGATCTCGTGCGTGACGACGATCATGGTCGTGCCGCTGCGGGCCAGGTCCTTCATGACCTCCAGCACCTCGCCGACGAGCTCGGGGTCGAGGGCGGAGGTGGGCTCGTCGAACAGCACCACCTTGGGCTCCAGGGCCAGCGCCCTGGCGATGGCGACGCGCTGCTGCTGGCCGCCGGAGAGCGTGCGCGGGTAGGCCGCCGCCTTGCCGGCCAGCCCGACCCGGTCGAGCAGGCGGGCGGTCAGCTCGGCCACCTCGGCGCGCGGCCGGCGCTGGGCCGACAGCGGGGCCTCGGCGATGTTCTGGCTGACGGTGAGGTGCGGGAAGAGGTTGAAGTTCTGGAAGACGAAGCCGATGCTGGTGCGCTGGCGGAGGATCTCGCGTTCGGGCAGCTCGTACAGGTGGTCGCCGGCGCGCCGGTAGCCCAGCAGCTCGCCGTCGACCGTGACCGTCCCGCGTTCCACCTTCTCCAGGTGGTTGATCACGCGCAGCAGGGTGGACTTGCCCGAGCCGGACGGCCCGAGCACCACCGCCACCTCCCCCTGGCGTACGCGCAGGTCGATGCCCTTGAGCACGTGCAGCGGGCCGAAGCTCTTGTGCACGCCGGCCAGTTCCACCATCATGAGCGGCCCCTGCCGTAGTACCGCTCCAGGAAGTGCTGGCCGACCGAGAGCGTGGTCGTCAGGACGAGGTACCAGACGGTCGCGACCAGCAGCAGCGCCATCACCCTGCCGTTGCGGTTGTAGATCACCTGCACCTGGTAGAACAGCTCGGGCAGGGCCATGATGTAGACCACCGAGGTGCCCTTGACCAGGCTGACGATCTCGTTGCCGGCGTTCGGCACGATCGTCCGCATGGCCTGCGGCAGGATGATCCGGAAGAACCGGCGGGCCCGCGGCACGCCCAGCGCCGCCGCGGCCAGGCGCTGCCCCGGATCGACCGACAGCAGGCCGCCGCGGACGATCTCGGCGGCGTAGGCCGCCTGGTGCAGCGCGAGCCCGAGCGCGGCGGCGGTGACCGGCCCGATCAGGTCCATCGTGCCGACGTCGAAGAAGGCGGGCCCGAACGGCACCCCGAACGACAACCTCGGGTACAGCAGCGCCAGGTTGTACCAGAACAGCAGTTGCAGGATCAGCGGCACCGAGCGGAACAGCCACACGTACCCCCAGGCCACCGAGGCCAGCAGCCGGTTGGCCGACAGGCGCATGAGGGCCAGCAGGGTGCCGAGCGCGAACCCGAGCCCGATGCCCAGCGCGGTCAGCTCCAGCGTGAGCAGCACCGAACGCAGGACGGAGGGCGCGAACAGGTACATGCCGACGACGTCCCACTCCCAGGCGGGGTTGGTGACCAGGGCGTTGGCCGCCATCGCCAGCAGCACCAGCACGGCGAGCGCGGCCACCGCCCGTGACGGGCGGCGGGCGGTCACGACCTTCGGCGCGGGCTCCTCCTGCCCGGCGGCGGGCACCGCCGCAGCCGTGTCACGCAGCGCCATGGCCCGCACGCACGCCGTCGCCACGACCCGGACCAGCGGCGTCGGCGGCCTTGTCGCGGGCGGCGTCGCGCCGGGCCACTTCCGCGCGGACGAGCGGGATGACGTGCCGGCCGAAGTCGACGGCGTCCTCCAGGATCGCGTAGCCGCGCGCCGAGAGGATCTCCACGCCCAGGTCGTAGTAGTCGAGCAGGGCCTGCGCGACCGTCTCCGGGGTGCCGACCAGGGCGGTGGAGTTGCCGGCGGCGCCGGTGGCCGCCGCGGTGGGCGTCCACAGGGCGCGGTCGTGCCGCTCTCCCCTGGCGGCCACCTCCAGCAGCCGCAGCGACCCGGCGTTCTGCGGCGGGCCCCCGGGACGCCGCCGCGGGTTCGCCCGGCCCTGTCGCAGTTCGCCCAGGATCCGGTGCGCCTTCTCCCAGGCCAGCTCCTCGGTGGGCGCGATGATCGGCCGGAAGGCCACCTGGATGCGCGGCACGTCGGCCCGCCCGGCCGCGCGGGCCGCCTCCTTGACCGAGGCGATCTGCTGCGCCGTCTCGGCCAGCGGCTCGCCCCACAGGCAGTAGACGTCGGCCTCGGCCCCGCCGGCCGCGTACGCCGCGGGCGACGAGCCGCCGAAGGAGACCTGGGGCCGCGGCCGCTGGACCGGGAAGACGTCGGAGACGAAGTCCCTGAAGGAGTAGTAAGCGCCCTCGTGGTCGAACGGCTCCCTGGAGGTCCACCCCTTCTTGACGATCCGGATGTACTCCCGGGTCCTGGCGTACCGCTCGTCCTTGGTCAGGACGTCGCCCTCCCTGCCCTGCTCGTGGTCGTTGCCGCCGGTGATGAAGTGCACGGTCAGGCGGCCGTCGCTGATCTGGTCGAGCGTGGCGAACGTCTTGAGCGCGTACGTCGGGTACGACACGTTCGGTCGGTGGGCCAGCAGGATCCCCAGGCCCTCGACCCGCCCGGCGACGAACGCCGCCACCTGGGCCGGGTCGGGCGAGCCTGAGCCGTAGGCGAACAGCACCCGGTCCCAGCCGTGCTCCTGGTGGGCCCGCGCGAGCCGGAGCGTGTACTGCTTGTCGAAGGAGGGGCCCGAGCGGGGCGAGGTCTCCGAGCCGTCGTTGGTGCCACCGATACCGAGGAACTCCACAGGCATGTCGCGGCCTTTCTGGCGTCGTGAACGCCTTTCACCCCAGCACGGCGATCTTATTCCGTCAAGCCCTACCAATTTAGTTGGTTTTTATTTACGGTGGAGGCGTACGGAAGGAAGGACACCATGCCATCCCTGACCATCACCCCCGTCGCCGGCCGTATAGGAGCCGAGATCACCGGGGTGCGGCTCGCGCCCGATCTGCACCCCGACGTCGTGGCCGAGCTCCGCCAGGCCCTCCTCACCCACAAAGTGATCTTCCTGCGCGGTCAGGAGCACCTCGACGAGCAGAGCCAGGTGGGCTTCGCCCGGCTGCTCGGCGAGCCGACCGCCGCCCACCCGACCGTGCCCGCGCTGCACGGCAACGCCCACATCCTGGACCTCGACTACAGCAACGGCCACAAGGTCGACCGCTGGCACACCGACGTGACCTTCGTGGACCGGCCGCCGCTGGCCTCGGTGCTGCGCGCGGTCGTCGTGCCGGAGGCGGGCGGCGACACGTTGTGGGCCAACACCGTCAGCGCGTACCAGAACCTGCCCGCCGAGCTGCGCGACCTGCTCGACCGGCTGCGCGCCGTGCACACCAACCAGTACGACTACGTCCACACCGCCACGATCGACGAGCGGGCCCGCGAGCACGCCGAGGTGTTCGCCTCCACCCTGTTCGAGACCGAGCACCCGGTCGTGCGCGTGCACCCGGAGACCGGCGAGCGCTCGATCCTGCTCGGCGACTTCGCCAAGCGGCTGAGCGGCCTGTCGGGGCACACCTCCGGGTCGATCATCCGGCTGGTCCAGGAGCACGTCACCGAGGTGGAGAACACCGTCCGCTGGCGCTGGTCGCCCGGCGACGTGGCGATCTGGGACAACCGGGCCACCCAGCACCGCGTGGTGCACGACTTCGGCGACCGTCCCCGCCGCCTGCACCGGGTCACGATCGCCGGGGACGTGCCGGTCGGCGTGGACGGCCGCACCAGCACCGCCCTCAGCGGCGACGCCGCGACCTACTCGCCGATCGCCGCCTGACCCTCCCCGGGGCCGCCCCGGCCACGAACGTCGCCGTGGCCGGGGCCTCGCGGAGCGGCCGAAGCCAGTGCGGGCGGGGTTGGCTGGGCCCCGCCCGCACCTCTCATCCCCCACCTGAAAGGCACGCCCATGAGCACCGGCGAATCCCCCACCGGACGCGAGAGCCGCGTCGCGATCAACGAGGACTGGGCCGCCACGGCCGTCGGCCTGGTCCTGCTCGTCCTCGTCCTCACCGGCGTCATCCCCGTCGGGCTGGTGCCCTGATGAGCGCCGCGACCGTCACCGCCGACCGCGCGACCTGGCGCGGGGCGGCGCTCGGCGTCCTGGTCGTCCTCGTGCTGGCCGCCGCGACCCGGTTCCTGGAGAAGGGCGTGCCCGGCTGGCTCCCCGACTCCGGGCTCGCCAAGGCCGTCGAGTTCCCGGTCTACGCGATCGCCCTCGGGCTGCTCGGCAACGCGCTGCTGACCGCGGCCGGGCTGCGGGAGCGGCTGGCCGGCGGATTCCGCACCGAGTTCTTCATCAAGACCGGGCTGGTGCTGCTCGGCGCCTCCATCAACCTCAAGGTGATCGTCACCGCCGCCGGGCCGGCCGTGCTCCAGGCGATCGTGCTGATCAGCACGGTGTTCCTGTTCACCTGGTGGCTCGGCGGGCGGCTCGGGCTCGACGACCGGCTGCGCGCGCTGCTGTCGTCGGCCGTGTCGATCTGCGGGGTCAGCGCGGCCATCGCGGCGGCGGGGGCCGTCCAGGCCAGGAAGGAGCAGCTCGCCTACAGCGCGAGCCTGGTGATCGCGTTCGCGCTGCCGTCGATCTTCGTCCTGCCCGCCCTGGCCTCGGCGTTCGGGCTTCCGCCCGAGGTGGCGGGGGCCTGGATCGGCGGCAACATCGACACCACCGCCGCCGTCACCGCCGCCGGCACGATCGCGGGCGAGGAGGCCCTGGCCATCGCCACGATCGTCAAGGTCACCCAGAACGCGCTCATCGGCGTCGTCGTGGTCGCGCTGACCGCCTGGTTCGCCTTCCGGGTCGAGCGGCGGGCGGACGCCGAGCGGCCGGGGGCGGCCGAGCTGTGGCGGCGCTTCCCGAAGTTCGTGCTCGGGTTCGTCGCCGCGTCCGTGATCGCCACCTGGTGGCTCACGACGGTCCCCGCGGCCGAGGGCAAGGCGGTCGTCGGGGTCGCCAACGACCTGCGGACCTGGTTCCTGATCCTGGCGTTCGTCAGCATCGGGCTGGAGTTCCGGGTGGCGGCGCTGCGGGCGGCCGGCTGGCGGCCGGTCGCCGTGTTCGCCGCCGCGACGGTGGTGAACGTGGTCGTCGCCCTGGCCCTGGCCCTGGCCCTGTTCTCCGGCTTCAAGGCCGGCTGACCGGCCCCGCCTCGGGGGGCGGGGCCGTCCCGCTACGCGACGGGCAGCTGGGCGGGATCCGCCACCCGGACGATCGAGCCGCTGATCTGCTGCGGGTTGCGGATCAGGTTGAGGATCGGGCACACCCGCTCGACCTCGGCGTGCAGTTCGGCCAGCTGCTCGTCCGAGGCGGGCGAGCCGATCTGCACCTCGTAGCGGAAGTTGTGCGGGTACACCGGGACGCCCTGGTCGCCCGGGAGCTGGGCCCTCGGGTCGTACTCGGCGCGGACGTCCACCTCCAGGGAGTCGATCGGCACCTCCAGCTCGGCCGCCTTGATCAGGAAGATGTGCGTCACGCAGCTGCCCAGGACGCCGGCCTGCAGCTCGGGCGAGCCGGGGCCGAGGTCGTAGCCGGCGAAGTCGGGGCCGCTGTCGCTGATGATCTGGAAGTCCCTGATCCTGATGCGCCGGATCCCGCTGCGGCCCTCGGCCGTGACGTGGGCGTGCAGCGGCACCGGGCCGCCCGCCGGGGCCTCCCGGCGGGCCAGCAGGGCGGCGCGCTTGTGCGACAGGTACTCGCGAAGGGTGCTCATGGGTCTTTCTCTCTCGAACGGGGTTCAGCTCAGGGTCACGTGGCCGAGCGGGGTGTCGACGACGGCCCGCAGGCCGGGCTCCGGCCCCTCGGTGACGTCGAGCGTCACGTCGAGGGCGGCCAGGTCGCGGCGGAGCGCGCCGGGGTCGGGGTGGACGGCGGCGAAGGAGACCAGGCCGAGCTGCGGCAGGTCCGTGGCGGCCGGGTGGGTGGTCGTCCCCCAGTCGATGAGGAAGGGCACCGGACGGACCGCGGCGGGGTCCTCGCGCCGGGTGAGCCGCCACTCCAGCAGCTCGCCGGACGGGGTGCGCCGGGACAGCGGCTGCACGTCGCCGGGGTCGTAGCCGCGCTCACGGGCCAGCTCCACGGTCTTGTCCAGGTCCTGCGGATGCACAGCCCAGGCGGCCAGGCGCGGCTCGGTCAGCGTCGCCAGCCCGAACGCCCGCGGCCGCACCTCCGACTCGGGGTCCGGCCCGATGATCTCCAGGTACGCGGTCGGCCCGAAGCGCACCAGGTAGTTCGCGGTGCCACCGGGATGGCTGCCGCCCCGGACGGGCCGCACGCCGGTGCGCGCGGCGAAGTCCTCGACCCCCGTGAGCAGGTCGGGAACGGCATAGACGAGGTGGTCGAGGTGACGGTCGGTCATCGGTGGTCCTCCGGTTCGCCGAGTGAGAGCATGAGCCGGTTCGCCCAGTTGAAGAAGGCGGCGGCGTGGATGGTGTCGCTGATCGCCAGGTCGTCCAGCCCGGCCGCGCGCAGCGCCGCGATGTGCTCGGGCCCGAACTCCACGGGCGTGGCGGTCAGCGCGACCGAGGCGTCGACGACCGCCCGCCAGGTGCCGTCCTGCGGCGCGTCCACCCCCTCGTCGAGCAGGCGCTGCACGTCCTGGGGGCGCTTGGAGTGGTGGGCGGCGAAGCGGGCGTGCACCGACGCGCAGAACACGCAGCCGTTGCGCCGCGAGGTCGCCGTCGCGGCCAGCTCGCGCTCGGCGCGCGGCAGCCCGCCGTCGGCGTTGTAGAAGATGTCGTTGTCGGTCTTGGTGCGCGCGTGCAGGATCTCGGGGTCGCGGGCCAGCAGCAGGAAGTACGGCGACGACGCCCGCGCCCGGTCCACCAGCGCCTCGTAGTGGGCCTCGGTCAGCTCCTCCGGCGCGAGCGGCGGCAGCCAGGGCCGCCAGCCGAGCTGTTCCTGGGTGAAGCCGGTGCTCACGCCGCCACCTCCGCGTTGAGCAGCCGCAGGCCGCCGACCACCCGGACCTGGAAGGCGAGGAAGGCGACGAGCTGCGACAACGTCACCACGCCCGTCGGGCTCCAGCCGGCCGCGGCCAGTGCCTCCAGGGCCTGCCCGCTGGCCTCGCGGGGCCGGAACACCAGCAGGTGCGCGTGCTCGAACGCGGCGGTGAGCCGGACGCCCAGCTCGTCCGGGTTGCGGACCCGGTAGCGCAGGCCCTCGTCGCTCTCGGCGGCCAGCGGCGCGGGGTAGACGCCGTACGGGCCGGTGGTGGCGCCCGCCTCGACCTCGGTCGCGACGGCCTTCAGCAGGCCGGGGGCCAGCTCGGCGAGCCGGTCGGCGTAGAAGCCGGCGACGACGGCGTCGCGGTGCAGCCCGGTCACGAAGGCCGCGACGGCGTCGCGTTCGACGAGGGTGACCTCGCCCTCCTCGTCGGGGGTGAAGAGCGCGTCGAAGCCGCGCTGGGCGTGCTCGCGGGCGGCGGGCCGCAGGTCGCGCAGCTTGTCGAGACGGGAGCCCGGTCTTATCCCGGCCAGGTGGTCGATGACGTCGTTGATCATGTGGAGCTCATTTCGGTGGAGGGGAGCCAGCCGAGCGCGGGTGCGACCTCGGTCGCCAGCAACTCGGTCGAACGCAGGATCAGCGGGTGCGGCGGGTCCACCGAGTGCACCTGGAAGACCAGGTCGGTGACCCGTTCGAGGGTGGGATCGGCGCGCAGGCTGTCGATGACGTCCTGCGGGGTGCCCACGTGCACGTCGAAGGCGGCGATGCGGCTGTCCAGGTCGCCGCCGGGCAGCTCCCACGGCAGCCGGCCGCGCCCGAGGCCCTGCTCGGCCCAGCGCAGCGCCTCGGCGCGGCTGTCGGCCACGAACGCGGTCCGCGAGGCCACGATGCGCGGGGCGACGCCCGCGGGCAGGTTCTCGAAGTAGGCGTCCACGATCGGCCGTTGCAGGTCGGCCAGCGTCGCCTGGGGGTCGTCGGCCGGCCGGGGCTGCGTGCGCGAGAGCATGAGCCCGTTGCCCGCCCGGCCGGCGCGCGCTCCGCCGGCGGCCGAGAACGTCGCCTCCCAGATCGCGCCGGGCAGCCGGGGCGCGGGCGGGTAGAGCCGGTTGCCGCCGCCCAGGTCCTCCCCCGACCAGGCCCTGAGCAGGATCGACAGGTGCTCGGCGTACAGGGCGGCGCGGTCGCCGCTGTCGTGCCCGAACGGCCCGAACGACGACGGCGTCCCGCCGCTGCCGACCCCGATCTCCAGCCGCCCGCCGGTGAGCAGGTCGAGCACGGCGGCGTCCTCGGCCACCCGCACCGGGTGCTCCAGCGGCAGCGTGATGATGCCGGTGCCGAGCCGGATGCGGCTGGTCCGGGCCGCCACGTGAGCGAGGAACACCAGCGGCGCGGGCAGCCCGCCCTCCTCGCCGTCGAAGTGGTGCTGGGCCACCCAGGCGGTGTCGAACCCGAGCGACTCGGCGTGCGCGATCTGCTCGGCGGCCAGCCGGTAGCGCTCCGCCGGGGGCGCCTCGTCCAGGACGCGGGTGAAGAAGCCGAGCCTCATCGCACCGGCTCCGGGATGGCGGCGAGCAGCTCGCGGGTGTAGTCGTCGGCCGGGTCGGTGAAGACCCGCCGGGTGGATCCTGATTCCACGATGCGTCCTTTGTTCATGACGGAGACGGTGTGCGAGATCTGCCGCACCACCGCCAGGTCGTGCGAGATGAAGAGGTAGGTCAGGCCGAGGTCGCGCTGGAGCTGCCCGAGCAGGTCGAGGATCTGCGCCTGGACCGTGACGTCGAGCGCCGAGACGGCCTCGTCGAGCACGAGCACCTCCGGCCCCGCGGCCAGCGCGCGGGCGATCGCCACCCGCTGCCGCTGCCCGCCCGACAGCTCGCGCGGCCGGCGCGACGACACGTCCGCGGGCAGCGCCACCCGGTCGAGGAGCTCGGCGACGCGGGCCTTGCGGGCGGCCCGGTCGCCGAGCCGGAAGTTGCGCAACGGCTCCTCCACGATGTCGGCGACCGGCTGCCGCGGGTCCAGCGACCCGTACGGGTTCTGGTGCACGAGCTGGACGTGCCGGCGGAAGCCGCGGCCGTCGGGCGCCCCGGCGACGGTGACCGTGCCCGACGTGGGCTCGGCGAAGCGCACCACCATGCGCGCGGTGGTGGTCTTGCCGGACCCCGACTCCCCGACGAGCGCGTGCGTGGTGCCGCGCGGCACCTCGAACGAGACGCCGTCCACGGCCCGGAAGGCCCGCCGCCCCGACCGGAACTCCTTGACCAGGTCGCGCACCACGATCGCGGGCTCGGCGGCCACCGGCTCGCGGAAGGGGCGGGCCGTCAGCGCGGGGGCGTCGTGCAGCAGCCTGCGGGTGTAGTCCGCGCCGGGCGCCGCCAGGATCTCCCTGGTCGGGCCCTGTTCCTCGACGCGGCCGTCCTTCATGACGACCAGCCGGTCCGAGCGGCTCGCGGCCACGCCGAGGTCGTGGGTGACCAGCAGCACGGCGGTGCCGAACTCGGCGCGCAGGTCGTCGATGAGGTCCAGGATGCGCCGCTGCACGGTGACGTCCAGGGCGCTGGTGGGCTCGTCGGCGATGATCAGCCGCGGTTCGAGCGCGACGGCGATGGCGATCAGCACGCGCTGGCGCATGCCGCCGGACAGCTCGTGCGGGTACTGGCGGGCCCGCGTCTCCGGGTCGGGCAGGCCGACGCGGGTGAGCAGCTCGACCACCCGGCGCCGGACGGCGGCCCGGTCGCCGCGCTTGTGGATGCGCAGCACCTCGGCGATCTGCGCCCCGACCGTCTTGACCGGGTCGAGCGAGTTGGACGGGTCCTGCGGGACCAGCCCGATCTGGGCCCCGCGGACGGACTCCATCCGCCGCGGCGACCAGGTCGCCAGGTCGTTCTCCCCCAGCAGGACGCTGCCGCGGTCGAGCGAGGCGTTGCGCGGCAGCAGGCCGATGATCGAGTGCGCGGTCGTGGTCTTGCCGGACCCCGACTCGCCGACCACCGCGACCACCTCGCCCGGCTCGACGGTGAAGGAGACGCCGTGCACCGCCGGGCGGCCGTCGTAGGAGACCGCGAGGTCGCGGACGTCGAGCAGGCTCACGAGGACTCCTTGGCGATGGACCGGCTGATCCGGCCGGCGGCGAGCACGACCGCGACCACCACGGCACCGGGCAGCGTGGTCAGCCACCAGGACGTGGCCAGGTAGTTGCGGCCCTCGGCGATGAGCAGCCCCCACTCGGGGGTCGGCGGCTCGGCGCCGTAGCCGAGGAAGCCGAGCGTCGAGATGGCCAGGATGGCCACGCCGAACTGCAGGGCGGCCAGCGCGACGACGGGGCCGAGCGAGTTGGGCAGCACGTGCCGCCACAACACGGCGGTGAACCGGCCGCCGCTGCCGAACGCGGCCTCGACGTAGTCGGTGCGGCGCACCCGGACGACCTCCGACCGCGACAGCCGGGCGAACGCGGCCACCGAGCCGACGCCGACCGCGACGGCCACGTTCACCGTCCCCGGGCCGAGCAGGATGATCACGACCAGGGCCAGGAGCAGGCCGGGGACCGACAGCAGCACGTCCACGACCCGCATGACGGCGGCGTCGGGCACCCCGCCGAGCGAGCCGGCCAGCAGCCCGAGCAGCGTGCCGAGCAGCAGCCCGACCGCGACGGCGACGAACGCCCCCGACAACGAGTGCACGGCCCCGTGCACCACCCGCGCGAACACGTCCCGCCCGACGGCGTCGGTGCCGAACAGGTGCTGGGCGCTCGGCGCCTGGAGCTTCTCGACCGGCACGCCGGCGATCGGGTCGTACCCGGTGAACAGCCCCGGGACGACCGCCCACAACAGCGCCACGGCGATCACCGTCCAGGACAGGATCAGGCCCGCCCTCACGACGCCGCCTTCAGCCGCGGGTCGAGCACCGGGAACAACACGTCCACCACCAAGTTGACCAGGACGAACACCGCCGCGGCGAGCACCACCACGGCCAGCATCACCGGCGTGTCCTGGGCGGTGACGGCCTGCTCGGTGAGCCGCCCGACGCCGTTGCGGCCGAAGACGGTCTCCGTCACGACCGAGCCCGCGATCAGCTCGCCGAACGTCAGGCCGGCCACGGTCAGCGTCGGCAGGACGGCGTTGCGCGCCACGTGCCGCCACAGGATCCACCAGCGGGTGGCGCCCTTGGCCGCGATCACCGGCACGAACGGCTGCGCGTACACCTGGTCGATGCCGCGCGCCAGCACCTGCGCGATGGGCGCCGAGATCGGCACGGCCAGCGTCACCACGGGCAGGACGAGCTGCTGCAACTCGCCGCCGCCGATGACCGGCACCAGCCGCAGCCGGAAGGAGAAGACCTGGATCAGCAGGATCCCCAGCCAGAACGCCGGGACCGAGATGAACAGCGACGGCACCGACAGCAGCGCCCCGCGCAGCCACGACGTCCTGCTGTAGCTCGCCACGAACGCGATCACCACGGCGAGCAGCACCGCCAGGACGAACGCCGCCGAGGCCAGCCGGGCCGTCTCGGGCAGCGCCTCGCCCAGGCGCTCGACCACCGGGGTGCCGGTGTCGATCGAGTAGCCGAAGCCGCCGGTCAGGAAGCCGGTCAGGGTGCGCAGGTACTCGCCGATCGGCGAGCCGCCGCTGTAGTACGCCCGGATGTCGGCGATCTGCTGCGGCGACAGGCCGAGCTCGGGGTTCTGGAACTTGATCAGGATCGAGTCGCCGGGCAGCAGTTGCAGCAGCACGTAGCTCGCGGTGAAGGCGGCCCACAGCACGAGCACCGCCTGCCCGGCCCGCGTCAGGAGATACCTGGTCATTGCTGGGCCTTCCACGCCGAGTAGAACCACGGCCGGGCGACCGCCTCGAAGGCCACGCCCTTGACGTACGGCGCGCCGCCGTACACCTGGGGCTCCTCGAACAGGGGGATGGCGTAGCCCTGGTCGATCACGTACCGCTGGATCTCGCCGACCTTGGCGTTGCGCTTGGCGTTGTCGGGCTCGGCGGACTCCTCCTCCAGCAGGGTGTCGAGCTTCTTGTCCTTGGACAGGATGACGTCGCGGTTCTGGCTGTGGAAGTGGCTCTTGATGACGTCCTGGTCGGCGCGGCCGACCATGCTGTGCGCGACGGCGGTCTTCTCGGCGTCCTTGATGTCCACGGCCTGGGTGCCGGCGTCGGCGGGACGGATCTCCAGCTGCACGCCGAGCTTGGCCCACTGCTGGCCGACGAGTTCGAGCGTCTGCTTGGACAGCGGCTGCGGGCCGGCGACGAACACGCCCAGCCGCAGCTTGACGCCGTCCTTCTCGCGCACGCCGTCGGCGCCCCTGGTCCAGCCGGCCTTGTCGAGCAGCGCGTTGGCCCTGGCCGGGTCGTAGGCCAGGTCCTTGGACAGGTCGAGGTAGCCCTGGGCGAGGTGGCTGAGCACGGAGGTGGCCCGCGGGTAGCTCGCGGTGAACAGGGTGTCCACCACCTCCTTGACGTCGGTGCCCGCCTGCAGCGCCTTGCGCACGTCGAGGTCCTTCAGGATGCTGTTGGACGGCCGCAGGTACAGGCCGTTGTTCACGCCCCTGGTCGGCTCGGCGTAGATCTGGAAGCCGGCGTCCTTGACGGTCTTCTCGTCGTACGCCTGGACGTAGCGCACGAAGTCGGCCTGGCCGGAGGTCAGCGCGCCGACCCGGACGTTGTCCTCGGGCGTCACGATGATCTTGATCTCGTCCAGGTACGCCCGCCCCTGGTGCTTCGACGACGGCGGCGCCCAGTCGTAGTCCTTGCGGGCGGCCAGGTCCACCTCCTTGTCGACGATCTGCTTCTTCAGTGTGAAGGGGCCCGAGCCGACGATGTTCTTCAGCTGGCACTGCTGCTCGTACGGCAGCGAGATCGTCTTCTTCGACACCAGCCCGGCCCCGATGACCGAGGTGCCCTGGAGGAAGCCGGGAGAGGGCTTCTTGAAGTGGAACCTCACGGTCAGCGGGTCGACGACCTCGCTGCGCTCGTAGTTGTTGACGAACTCGGCGACCGGCAGCTTGAGCTCGGTGTTCCCGAGGCCGTACACGTCGAAGTTGGCGGCGACGGCGGCGGCGTCGAGCGGGCTGCCGTCGCTGAAGGTCACGCCCTGGCGCAGGTGGAAGGTGTACTCGGTGGCGTCCTCGTTCACCTCCCACTTGGTGGCGATCCAGGGCTCGATCTCCAGGGTCTGCGGGTTCTGCCAGGTCAGCTTGTCGGTGATCTGGTTGAGGATGCCGCCGTTGGGATAGAAGCCGGCGGCCGGCAGGTAGAGGCAGGTGGGCGGCTGGTGTTCCAGGTAGGTCAGCGTGCCGCCGTAGACCGGCTGACCGCTGGACGGCGCCGCGCCGGCAGCACCCCCTTGGCCGCCACAGGCGCCGAGGAGCCCAACGACGGCGAGCATGACGGCTGCGGTGCGCAGGCTGGATGAGGACATGGGGGTACTGCCTTTCAGACAAAACATACCTAAAAAGTAGGAAAAGGCTACAGCAAACGCGCGACCGAAGCCACCAGGGGCTTCGGCCGCAACGTCAGAGGCGTTTCCGGGTCACGGGCGGTCCCAGGCCTCGGCGAGCAGTTCGTAGGAGCGCACGCGGTCGGCAGGGTCGTGGGTGATGGTGGTGACCAGCAGCTCGTCGGCCCCGGTGACCCGGCGCAGCACGCGCAGCCCCTCGGCCACGGCCCGCGGCGTGCCGACGAACTGGGTGTCGATCCGGTCCTTGACCAGCGCGCGGTCGGCCTCGGTCCAGACGTGCCGGGCCGCCTCCCGCGGCGTCGGGTACGGCATCGCGCCCGCCCCCGTCCTGATGCTGCGCACCCACAACCCGTACGGCGAGGCCAGCTCGCGCGCCCTGGCCTCGTTCTCGGCCACCACCGCGTCGGCCGACACGATCACGTACGGCTCGGCCAGCTCGTCCGACGGCTTGAAGGCCTCGCGGTACGCCTCCACGGCCTCCAGCACACTCGACGGGCTGACGTGGTAGTTGGCCGCGAACGGCAACCCGCGCTCGCCCGCGACCCGGGCGCTCTGCCCGCCGCTGCTGCCCAGGATCCACACCTGGACGTCGGCCCCCTCGCCGGGCGTCACGTGCGCCTCGTGGGTGCCGCCGAGCAGCGCGAGCACCTCGTCGACCTGGTCGGCGAAGTCGGGCGTCACCGCTCCGGGCTGCTGCAGCAGGCTCGCCTGGAAGGCCAGGCGGGGGATCTTCGCCAGCCGCGACCAGTCGAAGGGCGGCGGGATGAGCAGCCCGTCCACCACCCTGGCCTCCGTGCTCGCGGGACGTGCGGGAGCCGGCTCGGCCCCGCGCCGCCCCGAGCGCCCGATGCCCAGATCGAGCCGGCCCGGATGCAGCGCGTCGATGATCCCGAACTCCTCGACCACGGACACCGGCGTCCGGTGGCCGAGCTGCACGGCTCCCGAGCCGACCCTGATCGTCGAGGTGGCCGCCGCCACCAGGCCGATCAGCACGGCGGGGGCCGAGCCGGCCACGCCCGGGGCGAAGTGGTGCTCGGCCAGCCAGTAGCGGGCGTAGCCGAACTCCTCCGCGCGCCGGGCGAGCTCGATCGTGTCGCGTAACGCCTGACCCGCGGTGCCGCCCGAGCTGATGGGGGCCAGGTCGAGGATGGACAGGGTCATGACGCGCTCCCCGGGAACGGACGGCTGGGGATCTCCGCGCGCAGCGCCGGCGCGATCTCGGTCTGGAAGAGCTCCAGCGTCTCCCGGTGCTGCCCCGGCGTCAGGCCGTCGGCGTCGGCGGGCAGGTGCATGACCTCGTGCCCGAACCGCTTGTGGTAGCGCAGCACCTTGTCGATGATCTGCTGCGGGCTGCCGACCAGGATCGAGCCGCGCTCGACGGCGTCCTCCAGGGTGGGGAAGACCGGCTGCACGCCGGCCCGCCGGAACGTCTCCAGGCGGGCCTGGTAGATCGGCCGGTACTCGGCCAGGGCCCGTTGCGAGGTGCGGGCCGCGTAGTAGCCCGCGCTGCCCGCCCCGACCAGGGCGTCGGCGGGGTCGTGGCCGTGATGGGCCCAGCGTTCGCGGTAGTGGTCGATCAGCTCGGCGTAGGGCTCGATGGGGTTGGTGACGTTGGCCGAGAAGAGCGGGTCGCCGTGGCGGGCGGCCAGCTCGACCGACTCCTTGCTGGTGGCGCTGCCGTGCCAGACCCTGATCGGCCGTTGCAGCGGGCGCGGCCAGGTCTCGGCGTCGGTCAGCGCGGGGCGGAAGCGGCCCTGCCAGGTGACCCGGTCCTCCCGCCACAGGCGGCGGAACAGCTCGTACGACTCGCGGTTGCGCTCCCACTGGTCCGCGGCGGTGACGTGGAAGAGCCTGGCCTGCGCCGCGCCGTTGCCCTTGCCGACGATCAGTTCGAGCCGGCCGCCGGACAGGTGGTCGAGCGTGGCGTAGTCCTCGTAGGCGCGCACCGGGTCGAGCAGGCTCAGCGTGGTGACCGCGGTGAACAGCCTGATCCTGGACGTTCTGGCGGCGATGTGGCTGAGCACGACCGGGGGCGAGGAGGAGATGAAGGGCCGCTCGTGCCGCTCGCCCACGCCGTAGCCGTCGAAGCCCAGTTCCTCGAAGAGCACGGCGGTCTCGACGACCTCGCGGAATCGTTCCGTGGGTGACCGGCCGTCGCTGTGGACGATCAATGTGATGCCCAGAAATTTCATGACACCTCCGCGTACCTGCTCGCCGGGCGCGGCAGGCCGAGCAGCCCGCGTAACGTCCGGGCTTCGTACCCGCTCCTGAAGGCCCCGCGCCCGCGCAGCTCGGCCGTCAGCTCCCGGCTGATCCGCTCCAGGTCGTACGGCAGCGCCCCCGGCCGCAGCCGGAAGCCCTCGATCCCGGCCCGCCGCCACTCCAGCAGCAGGCCGGCCAGCTGCCCGGCGTCGCCGGTGAAGATCGCCGCGTCGGAGGTCAGTTCGGCCCCGTCCAGCTCGTCGAGCCGCGCCTTGCGCCGGGCCGCGTCCGGGCCCAGGAAGACCAGCAGGTCGGCGAAGATCCGCAGGCCGCCGGAGAGCCCCCGGACCTCCTGGACGATCTCCCGCGCGTGCTCGGCCGAGCGCGGCGTGACGAAGACGACGTCCGCGCCGCCCGCCGCGAACTCGTACGGCAGCCGCGCGTGGGCCAGCGCGGCCACCACCGGCTGCCCCTGCGGCGACCTGGGCGTGATGGACGGCCCCCGCACCGAGAAGAACCCGCCCTCGAAGTCGATGTGGTGGAGTTTGCCGCGGTCGACGAACCGGCCGGTGGCCACGTCCCTGATCTCGGCGTCGTCCTCCCAGCTGTCCCAGAGCCGCCGGGCCACCTCCACGGCGTCGGCGGCCTCGGCGAACAGGGCGCGGACGTGCGGGTCGGCCGACAGGTCCACCCCGCCGGGCCGGTTCAGCACCTGGTCGAGCGGGGCGAACCGGCGGCGGCCGAAGTGGGCCGCCTCGCTCGCCCGCGCCGAGACCTGCGGCCGCCAGCCCGCCCGGCCGCCGCTGACGTGGTCGAGCGTGGCGATGCCGATGGCCACGTGGAACGGCTCGGTGTGCGTGGTGGTGGCCGTCGGCACCAGGCCGATCCGGGTGGTCAGCGGCGCCAGCCGGGCCGCGAGCAGCACCGCGTCGAACCGGCCGCGTACCTGGTCGGTGCGGTCGTCGGGGCCGTCGGGCCGGGTGGACTGCAGGCCCAGGGCGTCCTCGATGGTGACGAAGTCGAGCAGCCCGCGCTCGGCCTCGGCGACCAGCCCCGCCCAGTGACCGGCCGAGAAGAGCCGCGTGCCGGGGGCCGCGCGCCAGGCGGCGGGGTGCCAGCCGGCGCCGTCCAGGGCCACGGCCAGGTGCAGCGTCATGACAGCTCCAGGTGCTCGCGCAGGGTGGTGCCGGTGTACTCCGTGCGGAAGACGCCGCGTTCGCGCAGCGCCGGCACCACCCGGTCGACGAACTCGTCCAGCCCGCCGGGGGTCAGGTGCGGGACGAGGATGAAGCCGTCGGCCGCGCCGGCCTGCACGTGCTCGTCCATCTGCCGGGCCACGCCCTCGGGGGTGCCGACGAACGTCTGCCGCCCGGTGACCTCGATCACCAGCTCGCGGATGCTCAACCCCTTCTCCGCGGCCAGCGCCCGCCATTTGGCCGCCACCGCGGCGCGGTCCTTGATCGGCACCCGCCCCTGGGAGACGCCTTGGGACAGGTCCGGCTCGACGTCGGGGAACGGTCCATCGGGGTCGAAGGCCGACATGTCCCGCCCCCACACCTGCTCCAGGAACGCGATCGCGGTCTGCGGCCCGACCTGCTGCCGCCGGATCCTGGCCGCGTTCTCGGCGGCCTCCTCGTCGGTGTCGCCCAGCGCGAACGTCACGCCGGGCATGATCTTGAGCTGGTGCGGCCGGCGGCCGTACCGGGCCAGGCGGCCCTTGACGTCGGCGGAGAAGCGCCTGCCGTCCTCCAGCCCGCCGTGCGGGGTGAAGACCACGTCTGCGTGGGCGGCGGCGAACTCGCGGCCGTCGTCCGAGTCGCCGGCCTGGATGATCACCGGGTGTCCCTGCGGGGAGCGCGGCAGCGTGAACCGGCCCTCGACGGTGAAGTGCCTGCCCCGGTGGCTGACCGTGCCGATCGCGCCCTCCCGCAGGAAGCGGCCCGCGCCCTGGTCGGCGAGCACGGCGTCCGGCTGCCAGGAGTTCCACAACTCGCGCGACAGCCGGACGAACTCCTCGGCCCGGCGGTACCGGTCGGCGGGGTCGAGGAAGCCGCCGCGGCGGAAGTTCTCGCCGGTGAAGGCGTCGGAGGTGGTCACCACGTTCCAGGCGGCCCGGCCCTCGCTCAGGTGGTCGAGCGTGGACAGCCGCCTGGCCAGCTCGTACGGCTCGTTGAAGGTGGCGTTGACCGTGCCGGCGAGCCCGAGCCGCGAGGTCACCGCGGCCAGGGCGCTGAGCACGGTCAGCGCCTCGGGCCTGCCGACCACGTCCAGGTCGTGGATGCGGCCCTTGAGCTCGCGCAGCCGCAGCCCCTCGGCCAGGAAGAAGAAGTCGAACGTGCCGCGCTCGGCCGTCCTGGCGAGGTGGACGAACGAGGCGAAGTCGATCTGGCTGCCCGACCGGGGGTCGGCCCAGACGGTGGTGTTGTTCACGCCGGGGAAGTGCGCGGCGAGGTGCACCTGCCTCTTGCGCGTCACCGGCCCCGCCCGTGCGGCGTGCCCCAGGCAGCGGGCAGGCCCTCGATGGTCTCGCCGAACGCCGGGCGCTGGTAGAGGTCGCGGGCGTAGCCCCAGAGGTGCTCGAAGTCGGGCAGCTCGCGCTCGCTGATGAGGTGCTCGTGGTTGTGCAGCGCGTCGAACCTGACCAGCGTCACCCACAGCCGCACGTCCGCCTCGGTGATCGTGTCGCCGGTCAGGAACCGCTGCTCGGCCAGGCGTTCGTCCAGGCGTTCCAGGGCCGCGACGACGCGGTGGCGCTCCTCCTCGCGGGCGGCCTCGGTGCCGGCCGGGGCCACCCGGGTGACGCCGGTGTTGACGTCGTGGTAGATCCACGCGTTCAGCTTGTCGATCTCGCCGCGCAGGTGCTCGGGATAGAGGTCGACCGAGGTGTCGGCCCACTTCTCGAACTGGGTGGCCAGGTCGATCGTGATGTCGGGGAAGTTGTTGCTGACGATCCTGCGCCGCGCCCTGTCCCAGAGCACGGGCACCGAGATGTGGCCCGGGTAGCCCTTCTCGGTGGCGTCGTAGGCCTGCTCCAGGAAGGCGAACCCGTTGACCGGGTCCGGGCCCCTGCGCTCCCTGAAGGCCCAGCCCCGACCGTCGCGCTCGTCGTCCACGTACGACAGCGAGACGACGTCCTCCAGGCGCTTGAGCTTGCGGACGATCGCGACGCGCTGGGCGTAGGGGCAGGTCCAGGCGGCATAGACGTGGTAGCGGCCGGGCTCGGCGCGGTATCCGCTGGTGCCGTCGGCGGTGACGCGGTCCTGGAAGGGGTAGACCGGACGGTCCCAGCCGGCCGACAGGTGCAGGCGGCCGGGGCCGTAGCGGCCGTAGGCGACGCGGTCGAGCGGGCCGGCGTAGACCGGCGTGCCGGTGGTGGCGGTCACAGGTTCTCCTGGTGGGGTAGGAAGCGGCCGAACCGGCCCTGGTGGTAGAGCAGCGGGCGGCCGGCGTTGTGCGTGGCCGCCTCGGCCACCAGGCCGACGACCAGCACGTGGTCGCCGACCTCGACGGTCTCGTACGGCAGGCAGATCAGGTGGGCGGAGACGTCCTGGAGCAGCGGGGCGCCGAGCGGCCCCGCCCGCCACCGCGTGGGCGCGGCGAACCTGTCCACCCCCTTGCGCGCGAACCGCGCCGCCAGCTCGGCCTGGTCGCTGGCCAGGATGTTGACCGCGAAGTGGTCGGCCCCCCGCAGCCACGGCCAGGTGGTGGAGGACTGGTCCACGTAGAAGGAGACGAGCGGCGGGTCGAGGCTGACCGAGGAGAACGAGGTGGCGGTGAGCCCCACGGGGATGCCCTCGCTCTGCGCGGTGATCACCACCACTCCGCTGGCGTGCACGGCGAGCGCCTGGCGGAACACGTCGGCGCCGACGGCCTGCTGGTCGGGCAGGGTGTCGGTCATGCGCCGGCCTCCGCTCGGTACGGGCGGACGGGTCTGTTTGCGATCACGGAAAGGCTCCTCACGGGAGAGAGGGCGTGCGCACGCCGCTCCCGGCGGCCGGGCCGGGAGCGCCGGGAAGGGGGCACGCGAGGGTTCGTCAGCGGAGGCGTGGACGGCGTCGGCCACGCTGGTGCGCTCAGGGGAAGGCGGGCGGCTGCTGGTCCGTGATCAACGACACTGCGCGCTGGCGACGTGGCCGAAGTCCACGTGCGGGCGCCTGGTCAGGAGAGTGCCCTGGCTCATGCCAACGACGCTAGGCCGCCGCGAGCCTCAAGTCAATATTCCCTACTGGTTTTAAAGGGAATACCTATTGGGATGAATCGCGAAGTTTGGCGGGTGGCACCGGGATCGCCGGGAAGGGGTTGTCCGGCAGCAGGATGACCCGGCGCGCCTGCCGGGGCTGCATGGCGGCGTCGAGGTGGAGCAGGGCGGCCCCGATGCCGGCCGCGCCGACCATGTACCCGGTGTCCGCGCTCACCTCGCCCGGCCGCAGCCGCCGGTACGCCTGGTACCAGCGGAACCCCTGGCCGTCGTGGTTGTCGCCGCGCCCGATGAGGTGCCCGGCGAGCACCTGGGCCTGCGCGAGGCGGTTTTCGTCGCCGGTCGCCGCCCACAGGCCGACGAACAGTTCGAGCAGCCCGGCCGCGCCGCAACACTGGCAGGCCACGTTCCAGAAGCCGTCGGTCTGCCGGAGGGGGGCGCCGCTCTCGACGACGCCGTGCGCGAGCCGTTCGACCCAGTCGAGGTGGCCGGGGTCGCCGGTGACCCGGAACAGCTCGTAGAACATCCGGGCCACGCCCGCCGAGCCCGAACAGAAGCCCAGGTAGTGCAGCTCGCGCCCCTGCGGCACGTGGTGCGGGACGACGGCGCACCTGCCCGCCACCGCGCTCACCTCGCGCACGAAGCCCGCGCCGCGGGCGGCCGCCTCCAGGAAACGCCGCTCGCCCGTGACGCCGTAGAGCCTGGCCAGCAGGAAGGCGGTGCCCGCCGTGCCGGACAGGAAGCCCGGGGTGACGGCGTCGAGCGGCAGGTCGGCGCAGTCGCCGAAACGATGGCCGGGCACGGCGAGCCCGGCGATGCGCTCACCCGCCGCCACCGCCGTCTCCTCGTAGCCGCGCACGCCGAGCGCGGCGGCGGCCTGGAGCAGCCCGAGCACGATCCCGCCGTCGCCGCGCTGGGCGGGCTCGCGCGTCCAGCCGGGGCCGCCGTCCAGCGGGCGCGCGGCGCGGACGATCGTGTCGGCCACCGCGACGGCCTCCTCCTCGAAGACGCCGTCGCCGAAGGCCCAGCCGGCCTCGATCAGCGCGACGAGCGTGCCGGTCAGGCCGTGGTAGAGGGTCAGGTCGGCGCGTTCGCGCCAGGTGGCGGCCAGGTAGCGGGCGCCTCTGCGGGCGTCGTCCAGGTACGCCTCGTGGCCGGTGGCGGCGGCCAGTTCCAGGAAGAACAGCACGATGCCGGCGGCGCCCGCGTACAGGGAGGCGGAGTCGCCGGCGGCGGCCGACCTGCCACGGGGGTCGGGGTTGGCGCGCCAGTGGCGGCCTCTGCCGTCGTCGACGGCGGCGGTGCGGATCCAGCGGCCCGCCATGATCGCGGCGGTCAGCGGAGTCTCGGCGCGCTCACTCGGCGAGCGGGTCCGGTCCAAGCCCATACTCCATTCTCCCACACTTCCGGTAGGAAAATCGGTCTTTTCTCAAGGGTTCGCCTCCATCATCGCGGGTAACGGAACGGTGACGTCGAGTATCGAACGGGGAGGGCGTCGTGAAGCGTCCCATCATCTGTGCCGCGATCCTGGCCCTGGGCGTCACGGGCTGCACGAACACCGGATACGACACAGGGCAGCACCTGCCGCAGAACGAGGGCGCGAACGCCGACGCCAAGGGCGTCATCCACGTGCGCAACGCCTACCTCCGGCCCGCTCCCGGCCAGGCGGCCACCCCGTCCTCGCCCGCCTCCGAGCAGACCCTCTACGCCGTGCTGATCAACGACGGCCACAAGCCCGACCAGCTCCAGCAGATCACCGTCGACGGCGGCGGCTCGGTGCAGCTCTCCGGCGCCGCCGCCGACATCCGGCCCGGCCAGCCTGTGGGCGCGGGCGAGCAGCCGCTCGGCACGGTCACCGGCGTACGCGCCGCCACCGTGCCCATGACCTTCACCTTCCGCGACGCCGGGGCCGTGCGCGTGTACGTGCCCGTGAAGCAGAACGCGCCCCAGTCCCCCGCCGGTTCGACCGGCCCCGCGGCCACCCCGGCGGCGCCGGGCCACGCGCCGCCGCACGCGCCCCGGCACCGGACCGGGCACTCAACCGGCCACTCAACCGGCCACTGACGGCCGCAGCGCCGACAACAACCGGTCCAGCTCGGCGGCGATCAGCGGCAGGTCGGCGTCCGGGTCGGCGGAGCGGGCCAGCAGCATGCCGCCCTCGCAGACCGCGCCGAACACGAGCTGCGCGCGGGCGGGCGCGTTCCCGCCCGCGATCCGCCCGCCCTCGGCGGCCCGGCGCAGGCCGCCGGCCAGGACGCGCAGCAGGTGGTCGTACTCGATCTCGCGGGCGGTCTCCCAGCCCAGCACCGAGGGCGCGTCGAGCAGCACGATCTGCCGGAAGCCCGGGTCGAGGCAGTGCTCCAGGAAGGTGCGCAGGCCCCGGCGCAGCGCCGCCAGCGGGTCGCCCTCCTGGGCCCCGGCGTGCTCCAGGGCCGCCGCGACCTCGGCCAGCTCGCCGGTGAACGCCGCCCGGAACAGCGCCGGCTTGCCGCCGAAGTGGTGGTAGGCGGCCCCCTTGGTCACCCCCGCGCGGGCGGCGACGGCGTCGATCGAGGTGTCGGCGTAGCCGTGCTCGCCGAACAGCCGGCGCGCGGCGCCCACCAGCCGCGCCGTCGTCTCGTCCGTGCGTTCTGCCTGGGTACGGCGGCTCATTGACTTCCATACTCCTAGTACGTATGTTCGAATCACGTACCAGAAGTATGGAACACGGAGGCCGATCGTGTCCGCAGAACCCATCGCCGTCTACGGAGCAAGTGGTCATACCGGACGCCTGGTGGCGGCGGAATTACGCGCCCGCGGCCTGGAGGTGATCCTGGCGGGCCGCGACGCCGCCCGGCTCAAGGACGTCTCCGACGAGCTCGGCGGAGCCCGCGTGCACGAGGCCCCGCTCGACGACGCCGACGCCCTGCGGGCCCTCACCGCCGAGGCCGGTGTGCTGATCCACTGCGCCGGGCCCTTCACCGACACCGGCCGGCCCGTGGCCCGCGCCGCGGCGGCGTCCGGCTGCCACTACGTCGACCACGCCCTTGAGCAGCACCACACCAAGTGGATGTTCGACGCCATGTCCGAGCCCGCCGCGGCCGCGGGCATCACGATGATCACGGCCATGAGCTTCTACGGCGGCATGGGCGACCTGCTGGCCGCGGCCGTGTCCGCCGGGCTGACCGGCATCGACCGGGTGACCAGCGCGTACGCCGTGTCCGGCTGGCGGCTGACCACCGGCGCGCGCAAGACCGCCGAGCTGCTGTTCGCCGACACCCGCCGCATCACCTACAGCGACGGCGCCCAGCACGTCGGGTACGTCGAACCGCGCAACGCCGTCTTCCCCTTCCCGCCGCCGCTCGGACCGCGCACGATGATCGCGCCGATCCCGTCGTCGGAGGTCGTCACCGTGCCCAGGCACGTGCCGGCCCGCTGGGTCGAGGCGCAGCTCACCGCGCACACCTTCGAGGAGGAGGGCGCGTTCACCGGCGAGGCCGTCGACCCGGAGACCAGGGCGGGCTCGGAGTTCACCGTGGCCGTCCAGGTCGTCACCGAGGACGGCGGCGCGGCCGGCCGGATCACCGGCCGCGACCTGTGGCGGCTCAGCGCGCTCGCGTCGGTCGAGGCCGCCGTGCGGCTGGCCGCCGGGCACGGGCCGGGGCCCGGCGTCTTCGCCCCGGCCGAGGCGTTCCCCGCCGAGCCGTTCCTGCGCGACCTCGAAGCGCTCGGGCTGCTCAGGCTCACCCTGCCGGGAAGGAGCGGGCGATGATCCTGGTCACGGGCGCGGCCGGCGGCCCCCAGGGCGGCACCGGCCGGCAGGTCGCCGAACAGCTGCTCCAGCGCGACCAGGCCGTGCGCGCCTTCGTGCACTCCGACGACGAGCGCGCCGGCGAGCTGCGCAAGCTCGGCGCGGACGTCGTCGTCGGCGACCTGCGCGAGATCAGGGACGTGCGGCCCGCGATGCGCGGGGTGCGGCGGGCGTACTTCACCTATCCGGTGACGGCCGGGCTGCTCGACGCGACCGGCGCGTTCGCGGCGGCGGCCAGGGAGGAGGGGGTCGAGCGGGTGGTCGAGGTCTCCCAGCTCGACGCCCAGCCCGAGGCCGGGACGCCGCGCATGCGCCGCCACTGGCTGTCGGAGCAGGTCTTCGACTGGGCCGGGGTGGGCGCGGTGCACCTGCGCGCGGCGGTCTTCTTCGAGAACCTGGCCGTCGTGGCGGACGCGTACGGCGAGCTGGCCCTCCCGCTGGGCCCGCCGGACACGCTGCTCCCGCTCGTCGCCGCCGCCGACGTGGCGCGGGTGGGCGCGGGCCTGCTGCTGGACCCGGCGCCGGCCGACCCGGTCTGCCTGGTGACCGGCCAGATGGCGACGGCCGCCGAGGCCGCCGACGCCCTCGGCGTGCGCTACGCGGACCTGCCTCCCGAGGAGTGGGAGCGGCGGGCGCACGACGTGTACCGCGACCCGTACGCCGTCGAGCACCTGAGCCACCTGTGGGCGATCTTCCGCTTCATCGGCTCCGGCGACCACCCGCTCTACCGGGTCACCGAGAGCATCGAGCGCGTCGGCGGGCGACGTCCGGTGACCATCGGGGAGTTCGCCGCCGCCCGGCGCTGATCCCCGTACCGGCCGGCCTCCTCCACCAGGTCGGTCAGCGCAGGCCCGCGAGCACGCCGCGCGCGACGGCCTCCCGCCCGGCCTCCTCCTCGGCCGCCGCCGCCTGCTCGGCCGCCACCCGCACGTCGTAGGCGGCGCGGGCCGTGGCGATCTCGCCCTGGTGCTCCTCGGTCCAGGTGACCAGGGCGCGGATGGTGGCGTGCAGCGTGCCGCCGAGGGGCGTCAGCGCGTAGTCCACGCGCGGCGGCACGGTCGGGTGGACGGTACGGCTCACCAGGCCGTCGCGCTCCAGGTGCCGCAGGGTCCTGGTGAGCATGCGCTGGCTCACGCCGTCGATCATGCGGCGCAGCTCGGTGAAGCGCAGGCTGCGCCGGTCGAGCAGCGCGATCACCTGCAGCGACCACTTGTCGGCGATCCGGTCGAGGATCTGCCTGACCTCGCAGTCCTCCCGCTGGTCCCATTGCAGCACGTCGTAGTCGGTATCCCCGCAGTGACCGAGGGACATCGAAGTTCCGTCTTCCATGGCTCCTTATGGTGACCAAAAATGCTGCTGGTTACAAGAAGGAACCGACCATTGTGGAAGGAATGCACCATGTCTCCCTTGAACCACCCCCGCATGGGGGCGCGCGCGTGGAGCGCGCTGTTCGTCCTGGCGGGGGCCGTCTTCCTGGAAGGCATCGACGTGGCCATGCTCAACGTGGCGCTGCCGTCGATCCGCGCCGACCTCGGCCTGTCCACCGGCACGCTCAGCGGCGTGGTGAGCGCGTACGTGCTGGGTTACGGCGGGTTCATGCTGCTGGGCGGCCGGGCCGCCGACCTGCTCGGCCACCGCCGCATGTTCCTGACCTGGCTGACGGTGTTCCTGCTCTTCTCCGGCCTGGGCGGCCTGGCGACCGAAGGCTGGATGTTGCTGGTCGCCCGGTTCGTCACGGGGGTCGCCGCCGCGTTCATGGCGCCCGCCGGGCTGGCGCTGGTCACCGGCAACTTCCCCGAGGGCCCGCAGCGCACCAAGGCGCTCGGCGTGTACGCCGGGACCGCGGCGGGCGGCTTCTCGCTCGGCCTGGTCGCCGGCGGCCTGCTGGCCTCGATCGGCTGGCGCTGGGTGTTCTTCGCCCCCGTGGTGCTGTCGGCGGTGATCCTGCTGGCCGCCGTCCCACTGGTGAAGGACTCCGGCGAACGGGTGCGGGGCTCGTTCGACCTGGCCGGGGCGCTGACCATCACCGGCTCGATGTTGCTGCTCGTGTACGGCGTGGTCCGCCTGGAGGCGCCCGCGGACGGCTCCGGCGCCACCGTCGCGACGTTCGCCGCCGGGCTGCTGCTGCTCGCCCTGTTCGTGCTGATCGAACGCCGCTCGTCCAACCCGCTGGTCCGGCTGGACATCCTGCGCTCGGGGCCGCTCGTCCGGGCCAACCTGGGCGCGCTGCTCTTCCTGGCCTCGTTCGCCGGGTTCCAGTTCCTGGCCACGCTCTACCTGCAGGAGGTGCGCGGCTGGAGCACCCTGCAGACCGGCCTGGCCATGCTGGTGATCGGCATCGACACGGTGCTGGCCCCCACGCTCACGCCGCGCCTGGTGAACAGGTTCGGCAACGCCCGCGTGCTGTTCGCCGGGATCGTGCTGTCGGCGCTGGCGTACGCGCTGTTCCTGCCGGTCGGCCCGGACTGGACGTACGCCGCCATGCTCCCCACCATGCTCCTGCTCGGCCTGGCCTTCTCGCTGACCTACGGCCCGCTGACCATGGCCGCGACCGAGGGCGTGGCGGAGGACCGGCAGGGGCTGGCCGGCGGCCTGCTCTACACGGCGATGCAGTTCGGCACCGCGCTCGGCCTGTCGGCGGTCACCGCCGTGAACGTGGCCGCGCTCGGCGGCGGCGCCGCGCCGACCCTGGACTCGCTGCGGATCGCCCTGGCCGTCCCGGTGGCCGTCGCGGTGGCGGCCGTGCTGGTGACCGCGTTCGGCCTGCGGGCCCGCGCCGCCGCCGCGCCCGTCGAGAGCCCGGTGCCCGAGACCGTCGGCTAGGACGGGTCCGCTCCCGGCTCCCTGCGCACCCGGGAGATCTTGTCGGGGTTCGCGACCGTGTAGATGTCGCGCACCTGCGACCCGTCGGAGGTCAGATCGACGACCATGACGGCGAACGGCGCGTTCTCCACGAACACCACCGCCGACGGGTCCCCGTTGGTCTCCCGGTACTGGATGTCCAGCCCCTCCATCGGCTGGGCGGTGCGCGCGACGAGCAGCCGGGCCACCTTGTCGCGGCCCCGGACCGGACGCGGCCCGCCCACCACGGACTTGCCGCCGCCGTCGGCCCACAGGGTCACCTCCGGCGCCAGCAGCTCCATCAGCGCGTCGAGGTCGCCGCCGAACGCCGCCGCCACGAACCGCTCGGTCACCTCCTGCTGGACGCGCGCGTCCACCCGGTAACGCGGGCGCCGGGCCTGGACGTGCTCGCGGGCCCGGTGCGCGAGCTGGCGCACGGCGGCGGGGCTGCGGCCGAGCATGCCGGCGATCTCGGTGTGCTGGAAGGCGAACACCTCGTGCAGGACGAACACGGCCCGCTCCAGCGGGGTAAGCGTCTCCAGCACCACCAGCAGGGCCAGCGACACCGACTCGCCCCGGACCACGTCCGCCGCCCCGTCGGCCGCCCTGTCAGCCGTGGTGACCAGGGGTTCGGGCAGCCATGGCCCGACGTAGGTCTCGCGGCGGCGGCGCAGCGCCGACTGGTGGGCGAGCGCCTGGTTCACGGCGATGCGCACCAGGTAGGCGCGCGGGTTCCCGATCTCGTCCGGGTCCCGCGACGACCAGGCCAGCCAGGTGTCCTGGAGCACGTCCTCGGTGTCGGAGACGCTGCCGAGCATGTTGTAGACGATGGAGAACAGCAGCTCCCTGTGGCCGCGGAAAACGTCCGTCATTCCAGGCATCATGTCCTTTGAGAGCCTTTGGGGCCCCCGGGTGTGACATGAGCTGCGTCACACCAGGTAACGCAGCCACAGGTACGGCGTCGCCAGCGCGACCGTCGTCGCGGTGACGATCAAGCCGTACTTCGTGAACTGCCAGAAGCTGATCGGGGTGCCGTTGCGGGCGGCGATGCCGAGGATGACCACGTTCGCCGCCGCGCCCACGGCGGTGGCGTTGCCGCCCAGGTCGGCGCCGAGCGCCAGGGCCCACCACAACACCTGCGCCGGACCCTCGCCGCCGTTGGCCTGGACGAGGTCGGCGACGATCGGGCTCATGGTGGCCACGTACGGGATGTTGTCGACGATGGCGGAAAGGCCCGCCGAGGCCCACAGCAGGACCATCGTGGTCAGCCCGAGCCGGCCGTGCGTGGCCTGCGCGGCGGCCTGGGAGACCTGGGCGATCACCCCGGTCTCCACCAGCGCCCCGACCATGACGAACAGCCCCGCGAAGAACACCAGCGTGGGCCACTCGACCTCGGCGATCGCCTCCTCGGTGGTCACCTTGGTGAGCGCCACCAGCACGCCCGCGCCGAGCAGCGCCACCACCGACGGCTCGTAGTGCAGCACGGGATGCAGCACGAACGCCGCCATCACCACCGCGAGCACGGTCAGCGACTGCCACAGCAGCCTGCGGTCGGCGATGGCCTCGCGCTCGTCGAGCGTCATGATCTCGGCCGCCAGCTCGGGGTCGTAGCGGAACGACCGGCGGAACATCACCCGGCACAGCCCGATGAAGACCACGAGCAGCACCACGATCAGCGGGGCCAGGTGCGCGAGGAAGTCGTTGAAGGTCAGCCCGCCGCGGCTGGCGATGATGATGTTGGGCGGGTCACCGACCAGGGTGGCGGTGCCGCCGATGTTGGAGGCCATCGCCTCGGCGATGAGGAACGGCGCCACCGGCAGCGCCAGCCGCTCGCACACCAGGAACGTCACCGGCGCGATCAGCAGCACGGTGGTCACGTTGTCCAGCAGCGCCGACGCGCCCGCGGTGATCAGGATCAGCAGCACCATGAGCCGGAACGGGCGCCCCCTGGCCCGTTTGGCGGCCCAGATGGCCAGGAACTCGAAGACGCCCGTCTGTTTCAGCACGCCGACGATGACCATCATGCCGAGCAGCAGGAAGATGACGTTCCAGTCGATGCCGGTGTGCTCGTCGAAGAAGGCGGCGCCGCCGTCGGTGGCGTGCAGCACCAGCATGATCCCCGCGCCGCCGAGCGCCGCGGCGACCCGGTGGACCTTCTCGGTGGCGATCAGCGTGTACGAGACGAGGAAGACGGCGACCGCCAGCCACGCGGTGACGGTCATGGCGGACCACCCGGGAAAGCCTGCAAGGAGAACTCCGAGATCGACGACAGAATCGCCGACCAGACTTCCCGGCACACCTCAGGACAACTTACCAAGAGGCGCGGCCGGACGGGACCGGCGGACTGGCCGCCCGTACGGGGCCAGGCGCCGGTCGCGCCCGGTGGGGTGGCTGGTCAGCCGACGCTGAACTGCCCCTTGAAGCCCGCGTGCAGCACGCTGCCGGACGAGCCCGAGACGCACGTGCCCGAACCGCCGAGCAGGTAGGTGTCGAACCGGCCGGTGAACGTCCTGCCCCTGAACGGCCCGGACTGGATCGTCCCCGACACCTTGGCCGTGTCGCGCACGACCTCGACGATGCGCGCGCTGGCCTTGCTGGTCTGCCTGGCGCCCTTGATGGTCCAGTCGATGGTGACGGTGCCGGTGCCCCCGGGCGCGGCGGTCCCGGCGGCGGCGGCGCGGTCGCGGATGACGCCGTCGGACTGCCCCCAGCGCTCCCGGTCGTAGACGACGCGGTCGGCCAGGTTGCGCTCGTCCTGGTCGTGGACGATGCGGTCGGCCAGGCTGCGGCCCTCGCGGTTGTAGACGATGCGGTTGGACAGGCTGCGGTCCTCGGCGTCGCGGTCGCCGAACACGCGGTCGAAGGCGTTGCCCTCGCCGGCCGGGCGTCCCCTGGTGACGGTGCGTCCGCCGCAGCTCGGGTTCACGCCGTTGAAGCTGGCTCTGAGCCGGGCCGCGGTGACGCCCGTGCCGCTGTGGTCGACGCAGTTCCACGGCTCCCGGCGGCTGACGGAACGGTCGAGGTGCAGCAGCCGCTGCGCCCCGGGGATGTACTGCGCCTCCCCGGACACGGTGCAGGAGATCGCGGCCGCGGCGTGCGCGGCCCCCGGGACGACGGCCGGAGCCAGTACGGTCAGCCCGGCGGCGGCCAGGGCGGGCAGTGACGTGGCGAGAGTAGGCATGAGACTGCTCCTTTTCGAGGCAGGACGGGTCGGCGCATCGGGCCGACCTGTCACGACAGGACGGGTCGACGCGAGCCGGCCGGGCCCGCCATCGCTCTCCGGTGAGAGGTCCCGATCTCGGACGCTACGAGGCGAACCGCAAACCTCGTCCCAAATGGCCGCCCGTGGCGTCCCAGATGTACGGACTCACCCCTGCCTGTCCGCCCTCGGCCGCTCCGGCAGCGCAGGCGAGGAGGCCCGGCAGCCGGAGCAGGCGATCACAGGAGGTCCTGCGCGCGGGCCGCGGCGGCCGCCTGGGTACGGGTGGAGACCTCCAGCTTGGCCAGGATGTTGGAGACGTGCACGCTCACCGTCTTCTGCGCGATGAACAGCCGCCCGGCGATCTCCTTGTTGGTCAGCCCCTCGGCGACCAGCCGCAACACCTCGACCTCGCGCGCGGTGAGCCCACCCTCGGCCTGCCCGCCGCCGAACCTGGCCCGCCTGCCGAACTCCAGCAGCGCGGCCTCCAGCGGCGCGGCCCGCAGCCGGCCGGCCGCCTCCTTGGCGAGGGACCACTCCTGCTGCGCCGCCTCCCGCTCACCGGCCGCGAGCAGCGCCTCGGCCAGCCGCCAGCGCGCCCTGGCCACCTCGTAGACGAAGCCGAAGTCGAACGCCGCGACCACCCCGCGCCACAACTCGACGTCGAGCCGCCCGTGGAGGCGGTGCCAGTCGGCCTCCACCCGCAGCGCCCACGCCTGCCCCTCGGGACCGAGGTGACCGCCGTCGCCGGTCGGCCCGCTCGTCGCGGCGAACCGGGCGCGGACCAGCAGGTCGTCGGCCCCCTCTGTGGTGCCCAGCTCGGCCATCGCCCACAGGCTGACGGCGGCCAGCCGCAACGTGCCCGACTCGCCCTCGTCGAGGGTGGCCATGGCCGCGTGGGCGTGGTCGAGCGCGGCGGCCGGGTCGCCGTTCCACAGGGCGTGCTCGGCGGCCATGCCGCGCGACATGTACGTCGCCAGCGGGTCGTGCCAGAACGGGCGCAGCCACCCCAGCCGCGCCTCGACCGCGGGCAACCCCCGCCCCACCTCGATGAACAGGGCGAAGGACGACAGGATGGCCTCCGACAACGTGCCCACCCGCGCGCCGAACCCGGCGGCCACCGCCTCCGCGGCGTCCCACTCGCCCGCGACGTAGTGGATGAGCAGGCGCAGGAAGCGCAGGTCGGTGCCGTAGGTGCTCCAGTTGAGGCCGGTGTGGACGGCCAGCTTGATGCCGTCGTCGGCGACCTCGGCGGCCTGGGCCAGCAGGCCCTGCTCGTAGTGGATGCGGGCGTGGTGGAAGCGGGCCCGCAGGTCCATCGCCAGGTCGCCGGTCTCCCGGGCGGAGGCGCTCTCGACCAGCGAATGGGCGCGGGCGACGTCGCCCCGCTGCTCGACGTAGCTGGCCAGCGTGAGCAGCGCGCCCACCTCGGCGTCGACGGCGCCGCAGGCGCGGGCCGTCTCCAGGGCGCGCGTGGTCAGCGGCTCGACCTCGTGGTGGCGCGGCGTCCACAGCAGCGTGCGGGCCTGCGTGGCGAGGGCACGGGCCAGGCTCGGCTCGTCTTCGGCGCTCTCGACCGCGCGCTCGGCCGCCGCGATCGCGCCGGGCGGGTCGTTGGTCTCGTAGAGGTAGTACGCCAGCCGCTCCTCGACCTCGGAGGTGGAGGGCAGCGCGCGCAGCCGGTGGACCGCCCGGTGGTTGTCGCCGCTGTCGGCCGCCGCGACGGCGCTGCGGAAGGCCAGCGCGACCCGGCTCTCTCCGGCCAGCCCGGCGGCGCCCTCGACGCGGTCCCACAGGCCGAGCGCCTGGTCGTAGTGGTTGTGGGCCTCGGCGGGCGCGCCCAGTCGTTCGGCCTCGCGGCCCGCCTGCGCCGAGGCGGCGAGCGCCCCGGCCAGGTCGTGGCTGGCGAGGTGGTGGTGGGCCAGCTCGGCGGGCGAGGTGAGCAGCCGGGCGAAGTCGGCATGGAGCCGCGTGCGCTCGCCGGGCAGCAGGTCGGTGTAGACGGCCTCCTGCAGCAGGGCGTGGCGGAAGGCGTAGCCGTGGCCGTGCACCTTGAGCAGGCCGCGCGAGACGATCTCCCTGACCGCCTCCTCGAACTCGGCCAGCGGCAGCCCCGCCACCTCGCGCAGCAGGTCGTCCTCCACCCGGCGGCCGGCCACCGCGGCGGCGCGCAGCACCCGCTGCCCGGCCTCGGACAGCACCTCGACCCGCGACAGCAGCAGGCTGGCCAGCCCGTCGGGCAGGCTGTCGCCCTCGGACATGGCCGCGAACAGCTCTTCGGCGTAGAACGGGTTGCCCTCGGCGCGCGAGACGATGAGCCCGAGCTCCTGCGCGTCCACCTGCCCCAGGGTGGTGACATAGTCCGACATTTCGCCGGATTCCAGCGGGCCGAGCTCCACGTTCGTCACCGACGGCAGCCGCTTCAGCTCGGCCAGCACCGCGCGCAGCGGATGGCGGCGGTGGAGGTCGTCGGTGCGGTAGGTGCCGGCCACGCAGACGCGCTCGCTCTGGAGCATGCGGCTGAGGAAGACCAGCAGGTCGCGGGTGGAGCGGTCGGCCCAGTGAAGGTCTTCGATCACGAACAGCACCGGCTGGACGTCGGCCAGCAGCCCGAGCAGCGACCCGAACAGCCGCTGCTGGGTGAGCCCGGCCGACGGCGCCCCGCTCTCCCGGCCCGGCAGGAGCTGGCCCAGCATGGGATGGGCGGCGACGGCCTCGCGCACGCCGGGCTCGGCCCCGCGCAGCGCGTCGGCCAGCGGCAGGTAGGGCAGCGCGTCGCCCAGCTCGGCGCACTGGCCGACCATGACGTGGAAGCCGCGCTCGCGCGCCTCGGCGACCAGCTCACCGGCCAGGCGGGTCTTGCCGATCCCCGCGTCGCCGCCGACGAGCGCGACCCCGGCCGTGCCGCCGGCCGCGGACTCCAGCACACGCACGAGCCTGGACAGCTCGGCCGAGCGCCCGACGAGAAGACCGTTCACGCCAGCAAGTGTGCCACGCGCCTGTGACATTCCATTGGTCCGCCCGGCCGCCCCGGAATTGGCCCTCATCGTCGAACCGGACCCGCTCTACGCTGCTCTTTCGTGATCTCCTTGACGACATTCGTGCTCTTCGCGACGGCCTCGCTCACCCTGGTGCTCGTCCCCGGCCCCAACCACCTCTACATCACCGCCAGGGGCCTGGCCCAGGGCAGGGCCGCCGGGCTGGCCAGCGCGCTCGGCGTGGAGACCGGGACGCTGGTGCACATCGCCGCCGCCGCGGCCGGGCTCTCGTACGTGATCTCGCGGTCGGCGACGCTGTTCGCGGTCGTCAAGTGGGCCGGCGTGGCCTACCTCGTCTACCTCGGCGTGCGCGCCTTCACCGCCAAGGACGCGCAGGCCGGGACGCCGCCCGTGCAGCCGCTGGCCAAGGTGTTCCTCGAAGGGGTGCTGGTCAACGTGCTCAACCCCAAGGTGGCGCTGTTCTTCGTGGCCTTCCTCCCGCACTTCGTGGACCCCGACGCCGGCTCGCCGGCGCTGCAGATCGTCGTGTTCGGCCTGACGCTGCTGCTCCTGGGGCTCGTCTCCGACGTCGTGTACGCCCTCACCGCCGGCACCCTCGGCACCCGCCTGACCAGGGGCGCCAAGGCGCTGCGGTACGTCAGCGGCGTCGTCTACCTGGGGCTCGGCGTGGCCATGGCGTTCGCCGGGAGAAAATGACCTATGGCGCCGAGGAAGCAGCAGGAGATCTTCGACGCGACCCTGTGGATGGTCGCGGAGAAGGGCTACGACGGGCTCACCGTCGAGGGGGTCGCCGAGCGCTCGGGGGTCAACAAGACGACCATCTACCGGTGGTGGCCGTCCAAGGCGGCGCTGCTGGGAGCCGCGCTGGTCGAGTCCGACGTGCTGGCGATCGAGCCGCCGGACACCGGGTCGTTCCGCGGTGACCTGGTGGCGCTGGTCGAGCAGGTCGGGCGGCTGCTCACCGAGCCGCCCGGCAGCGACATCGCGGTCGCGGCGCTGGCCGCCGCCGTGCGCCATCCCGAGCTCGACGTCCGCCGGTTCTTCGCCGACCGGTTCGCGCGGGAACGCGTGGTGTTCGAGCGGGCGGTGCGGCGGGGCGAGCTGAGCGCGTCGGCCGACCCGTTGCTGATCATGGATCTGCTGGCCGGGGCTGTGTGGATGCGCACGGTCTTCCGCGGCCTGCCGCTGCCCGGCGGCTTCGCCGAGCAGGCCGTCTCGGCCCTGCTCGACGCCTTCTGAGCGGCTGCGCGTGATCGGGGGCCTGGGAGGTCAGCCCGCGGCGGCGAGGGCGGCCGGGATGCGGTCGAGCACCGGCTGCGGCACCAGACCGTAGGCGTAGAAGTCGACCGCCAGCGCGCCCGCCGCCTTCGCGCCCCTGGCCTTGGCCACCAGGCGGTCGGTCGAGTCGCTGTCGGGGTAGCCGGGCCGCAGCACCGCCCGCACCTCGCGGTCCTTGCCCACCGACCGCAGGTACGCGCCCACGTCGTCGGCCACCCGCGCCGCGTCCCGCGCGTACGCCAGCACGCCGAAGGCGGGCACCAGGTCGCCCAGCGCCACCAGGTCCACGCCGAGCTGCCAGGCGTCGTGGGCGGCCAGGCCCGGCGTCGGCAGGCCGTCCCGATAGCCCTTCACCGCCCCTGTCGAGTCGATGAAGACCAGCTTGGAGCCCTCTTCCGCGACCGCCGACGACACCTCGGAGACCAGCGTGGTGACGGTCTCCGAGCGCGCCCGCGCGTACGCCACCACCTCGGGCCCGGCGTAGGCGGTGAGCGCCGCCCTGGTCACCTCGCCCTGCGCGGCCGGGTCGCCGTCGAAGACGCCGCCCACGATCCGCGCGCACTCCTCGCGCGCCACCTCGGCGTTCACGCCCAGGTCGGTGGCCCGGCGCATGCAGTAGTCGCAGAAGCAGAGCCCGAACAGGAACGTGTCCATGGGGCCGAGCTGCACGAAGGAGCGCTGCGGCTCGACCGGCGTGAAGTGCAGCGCCTCGGCGACCACGCTCTCGACGCCCAGCCGGGCCACCGCCCTGGCCAGCGCGACGGAGTATGCGCGCACGTCGGGATGGGCCGGGCACAGGTCGACGAGCGAGCCGCGGTCGCCGAAGCAGTCGCGCACGGTCACGTCGGGGTGCTCGTTGCCGAGCGTGGCGTTGCGCAGGAAGACCGTCCAGCCGTGGAGCTTCAGGCCGCGCCCGGCGCACGCCTCGCGCAGCCCGTCGAGGGCGTGGACGTGGCCGGGCACGGGGGCGAGCCGGAGCCCGTCGAACAGCTCGGCCGGCGGGGTGAAGTGGGCGCCGTCGTGCCTGACGGTCAGCCGGGACAGTCCGTGCGGGGTGACGTCGCGCGCGGCGTGGTGGACGGCTCCGACCGTGACCCCGCCCACGCCGTACGCGCTGATCCTGTCGAGCACCCGCTCGACGCCCTCACCGTGCAGGTCCTCGGCGAAGACGTATACCGAACTGTCCACGTGCCGACCTTACGCGCTCTTGTGCGCGACGAAGTCGATCTCCACCAGGATGTTCATGAGCTGCGAGCCCACCGTCGTCCGCACCGGGTACGGCTGGGTGAAATAGGACTTGTACACCTCGTTGTACGCGGCGAAGTCCTCCTTCACGTTCTGGAGGTGGACCGTCGACTTGACGACGTCGTCGAAGCCGAGGCCGTGGGCGGCGAGGATGGCCCCGAGGTTCTTCATGACCTGGTGGGTCTGGGCGGCCACGTCGTCGCCGACGATCTCGCCGGTGTGCGGGTCGAGCGGGCCCATGCCGGAGGTGAAGACGAAGTCGCCCACCACGAGCCCCTGGGAGTACGCCCCGACCGGCGCGGCGCCCTCGGTGGTCTTGAGCTCTTTCTTCACGGAATCTCCCTAGAAATCGGTGTGGATCGTGCCGACGACACGGTAGTCCCGGTCCACCAACGGCAGCACGCGCCACTTGTCGAACGCGGTGCACGGATGTGAGATCCCGAAGGCCAGCAGGTCGCCCGGCTTGAGCCCGTCGGCCCGGACGACGGTGTGCTGGTCCTGCATCTTCGTGATCGTGACGCCGCTGCGGCGCGGCACCGGCAGGCCCTCGTCGTAGGGCGCGTCGCGCTTGCCCATGCCCACGATCGCGAGGCCCGGCTCGGGCGTGGACAACACGTGCGCCCACACCTCAAGGGCCGGCCGCAGCTCGCCCTCCATCCGGTTGAACGGCGTGCGCTCCCGGTAGTAGCCGTCGTCGTGGGTGACGTACGCGCCGCTGCGCAGCAGGATCCTGGCGTGCGTGGTGACCAGCTCGCGCCCGATCACGTCGAACCACTGGCTGCCGCCGATCGTCAGGATCGGGTTGCGCACGCGGACGTGCTCGACGGCCTCCTGCAGCCCGCCCAGGTACCGCCGCACCTCGTCGGCGCTCTTCAGCGCCCCTTCGTACCCGGCGACGCCGGCCAGCTCGACGCCGGGCGTCTCCTGCGCGTACGCGGCCACCTTCAGCAGCTCGTCGAGGGTGCGGCAGCCGGCTCGTCCGCCTTCGTGCCCGAGCTCCACCAGCACCCGGAACGGCCGGGTCGAGGCGTGCCGGGCGAGGATGTCCACCCCGGCCTCGGAGTCGACGAAGCTGAGGAACTCGAAGGCGGGGTCGCGGTCGAGCTCTCCGGCGGCCCAGGTCAGCCCGGCGGTGTCGACGACCTGGTTGGCCACCATGAGCCGGTCGCCGCCGTAGCCGCGGGCGATCCTGGCCTGCCGGGTCGTGGCGACCGTCAGCCCCCAGGCGCCCGCTTCGAGCTGCATCGCGGAGATCTCTGGCGACATGTGCGTCTTGACGTGCGGAGCCAGCTCCATGCCGTGGTCGCGGGCGAAGGCCGCCATCGTGGCCACGTTGTGCTCCAGCGCGTCGCGGTGCACGATCATCAGCGGAAAGCCGAGCTCGCCGTCGAGGACGGACTGCCCAAGGATCACCTGCACGACACCCCCTTTTATCCGCGTCTGACCTTATCCCAGGCGGGATCAGCGTGATCGAAGCGCCCGTCCGGGATTGGCCCCGGTCAGCTCGCCGCCGGTCAGCACCCGTACGCCGGAGACGAGCACGTCGTCCACGCCGTGCGCGGGGGTGCGCGGATCGGCGTACGTCGACCGGTCCGACACCGTGAGCGGGTCGAACACCACCAGGTCGGCGACGTGTCCGGGGCGTACCAGCCCGCGCCGGTCGAGGCCGAACCGCCGGGCCGGGTGGGAGGCCAGGTGCACGACCGCCTGCTCCCACGTCCAGTCGCCCAGCTCGCGGACGTGCCGGCCGAGGAACCTGGCGAAGGCCCCGAACCCGCGCGGATGCGGATGACCGCCCACGTAGATGCCGTCGGAGCCGCCGGTGTGGGAAGGATGGCGCAGGATCCGGCGTACGGACTCCTCACCCGCCGGGCCCTCGTCGGGACGCGCGGAGACGCACCCGGCCTCCAGCCGCGTCGCCACCAGCAGGTGGCGGCAGAACGCGGCGGGCGTCATGCCGGCCCGCTCCGCGGCGTCCGGCAGGGCGAGCCCTTCGGCCCATTCCAGGCCGGGCGCGTGGGAGACGGTCAGCCGGGGGTAGACCTCGCCGAGCCCCGCCCACCAGTCGTCCAGCTCGGGCGAGGCGATCATCTCCAGCGCCGCGCCGGTGTCGGCGCCCGGCACGGACGGCGGCAGCACCACCATGGCCAGGATCGTGCTGCCGCGCAGGTAGGGATAGGTGTCGAAGGTGAGGTCGACGCCGGCGTCGTGGGCTTTGCCGACCAGCGGCAGCAGCACGTCGGCCGGCCCGTGCAGGTGGGAGACGTGCACGGCCGCGCCAGAACGCCCGGCGATGTCCACGACCTCCGCCATGCCGACCCCGGCGTTCGCGCCGTAGGCCCGCATGTGGGTGACGTACGGCAGGCCGCCGAGCGGCGCGCACAGGGCGGCCAGCTCCGCGGCGTCGGCGTAGCGGCCCGGCAGGTACTCCAGCCCGCTGGACAGCCCGACCGCGCCCTCGGACAGCCCGCGCTCGACCCGCTCGACCATCGCGGCCAGCTCCGCCCGCGAGGCCGGCTCCGGCGAGGGCCCGAGGACGTCGTAGCGGATCGTGCCGTGCGGCAGCAGGTAGGCCGTGTTCAGCGCCACCGCGCGGTCGTAGCCGTCGAGCAGCTCGGCCACGCTCAGCGGGCCCTCGTGCAGGACGCCGTTGACGGCGGCGAAGTAGCGGGAGGCGTAGGCGACGGTCTCCGCCGACCCCGGCGCGAAGGACAGACCATCCTGTCCCAGGACGAACGTGGTCACCCCCTGCCGCAACGCTGCGAGCTGCACGGCCGGGTCGAACACGGCGGCGTCGCCGTGCGCGTGGCAGTCGACGAAGCCCGGCGCGACGAACCGGCCGGTCGCGTCGATCACCGTCCCGGCCTGCGCGCCGCCCAGCCTGCCGACCGCCGCGACCTCGTCGCCCGCGATGCCCACATCCGCCCGGTACGGCGGCGCGCCCGTGCCGTCGAGCACCCGGCCGCCGCTGATGACTACGTCGAACCTCACACCAAGATTCAATCAGAGCCGCGCGAGGACGCCGATGGGCACGTGGTCGAGCGGACGACGGGCCGCTCGGCCAGCAGGTTCCTGGCCCGCGCGCGGTCCAGGTTCCAGCCGTTCCACGGGTCGGGGCGGTCGAGCCCGTTGGCGCGGACCACGTCGGCCAGCACGCAACTGCGCTGCGGCTCGGGCAGCCGGTCGAGCGCGGGCACGGCCTCCGCGCCGAGGTCGCCCAGGTAGTCGGAGTCCATGTTGGTCACGCCGCGCACCTCGACCTGGGTCTGCGCGACCTGCAGATCGGGGTTCACCATCGCGAACGCCCCCAGGCCGAGCCCGGTGACCAGGACGATCGTGCGCGGCAGCCAGCCGGAGCCGCGGCCCGCCAGGCGTACCGCCCCGGCCAGCAGCACCAGCGCGAACAGCGCGCCCAGCCACCACACCGTCGCCTGCACCGAGATCCGCAGCCGGGACAGGCCGTAGGCGTCGGTGTAGAGGCTCATCCGGTGCAGGGCCGAGGCCAGCACCACCAGGGTCAGCCCGCACAGCACGCCGAGCATGACGGCCAGCAGCCAGCGCTCCCCGCGCTCGGTCCGCAGCAGCCCCCCGGCCACCGCGACGATGCCCAGCACGAACACGCTGACCACCACGAGCTGGAAGAACCCCTGCCTGGCGTACTCGGCGTAGGTCAGGCCCGCCGTCCGCAGCACCCAGCCGTCGCCGCCGAACAGCACCCTGATCTGGACCGCCACGAACGCCGTGAACAGCAGGTTCACCGCGACCAGCGGAACCAGCCACACGCTCCTGCTCACGCCGAACTTGTGCTCAGGACCGACCGGGTCGATCACCGGCCGCAGCGCGACCAGCACCGTGGCGGCCAGCAGCACCGCGACGAACCCGAAGACGAAGATCCGCGAAGGCGCCGAGTCGGCCCAGGCCGGGGTGCTGGTCAGGCGCTCGACGTACGAGGCGAACACCGCGTCGGCCGAGGCGAACAGCAGCCCGAACACCAGCACCAGCACGACCGTGATGCCGAGCCCCGCGAGCACCGGCAGGATCCGCCGCCTGGCGGTCAGCTTCCGCAACGGCCCGGCGAGGAACCACGGCACCGGGCCGAGCGCGAGCACCACGGACATGCCGCCCCTGATCACGCCCAGCCAGCCCGCCCCCGCCCCGGACACCGCCAGCGCGCCCAGCCCGGCCCCCGCCATGAGCAGGATCGCGACCAGCCAGTCCGCGTCGCGCACGGCCGTCATGGAGATCAGCCAGTACGCCGTCAGCCCGAACGCCAGCGTCCAGGGGGTCATCCTGCGCAGCACGGCCGGCAGCGCCGCCGCGCCGAGCACCATGGCGACGAGCACGATCCCCAGCCCGACCTGCGCGTCGGGCAGCGCCACGGCGGCGAACACACCCGCGCCCGCGGCGGCCGGCAGCAGCCAGCGCGGCGCGGCGGGCAGCTCGGGCCTGGGAAAGAGCGGCGGCGGCACGTACACCTGCCCACCCCCGCCCCCTGCCCGACTCGCCCCCTGTTGCGCGACGCCCTGTTGCGCAACGCCCTGTTGCGCGGCGCCCTGATAGGCGGCAGCCTGCGTGGTGGTCTGGTAGGCGGCACCTTGCGTGGCGGTCTGGTAGGCGGCCTGGTAGGCCGCCGTTCTGCGCGCTGAGCCCGCGCCCAGCGCCATGCCGAGCGCGCCGCCCAGGGCGGTCACCATGACGAGGGTGACGAGCGCGAGGCCGTCGCCGACGGTCATCGAGACCAGCACGGCCGCGAACAGACCGCCCAGGAACCCGACGATCACCCCGAGGACCCCGCCACCGACCATCCTGGCCAGCCCCCCGCTTCCTACCGCCACCGGAGCCGCCCCCACCGCCCCGAGCTGCCCCGGACCATCTGCCCCATACGCCCCAGACCACGCCGATACGCCGCCCCCTGCGGTGGCACCGGCCCCCACGGGCACGCCGACCCCTGTGGTGGCGCTGGCCGCTGTGGAAGCCCCAGACCCTCCGAGGGCGCCGGGCCCTGCGGGTACGCCGCCCCCTCTGGGGGTGCCGGACGCCGCGAGCGGGCCGGGGTCCGTCGTTGCAGGGGCGGGCGGCGGCGTGTCCTCCGCCGTGGTCGGCCGGGCCGTCGTTCCCGAGGCCGCCGCGCCCTCCCTCGCCGCCGCGCCCTCCCCGGTCGCCGCGCCCTCCCCCGCTGTCGCGCCCTCCTCCGCCGTCGCGCCCTGACCGGCCATCGCTACCGGAGCCGCCGTCGCGCCTTGAGCCGCCATCGCGTCCTGGCCCGCCGTGATGCCCTGACCCACCGTCGTTCCCGCACCGGCCAGGACGCCCTGACCCGCCGTCGTCCCGGGGCCCGCCGTGACGCCGTGCCCCACCGTCAGGTCCGGAACCGCCGTCATGCCCTGGTTCGCCGTCGGGCCCTGGGGCGCCGGGGTGCCGGGAGGCGGGGTGGTGGACTGGGGCGCCGGGGTCGGGGCGGCGTGGCTGCCGGGGGTGTGGGGGGCGTCGGCCAAGGGGAGTGGGTCTCTCAGGGGGTCGTCGTGGACCCGGTTTGCCCCCGTGTCGAACGGTGTGTCGGTCATCGTCGTCCTTCCTGGTAGATCGACGACCATGCGGCACCCCGCGCAGTCGTCGATGCGGATCGACCCCCCGTGCAGCTCCACGACCTCCTTGACGATCGCCAGCCCCAGCCCCGCGCCCCCGGAGTCGGCCGCGCGCCCCGCGTCCAGCCGGGAGAACCGTTCGAACACCCGCCCCCGGGCCGCCGCCGGGATGCCCGGCCCCTGGTCGGCCACCACCAGCCGAGCCCCGTCCCGTTCCGCGCCGCACGCGACCGTCACCACGCCGCCGGGAGGGCTGTGCCGTACGGCGTTGTCCAGCAGGTTGGCCAGCACCTGCGCCAGCAGGTCGGGATCGGCCCGCACCCCCAGCCCGGCGGGCGCCGACGCCTCGATCGTGACGTCCTCACGGGCCATCGACGCCTCCCGCACGGCCTGCTCGACCAGCGGCGCCAGCGCGACGGCCTCGGGCTCGATCAGCCGGACGCCGGAGTCGAGCCTGGACAGGTCGAGGAGCTGGGCGACCAGGCGGCCGAGCCGTTCGGTCTGGGCGAGCGCGGTCCTCATGGTGACCGGGTCGGGCGCGGAGACGCCGTCCACGACGTTCTCCAGCACCGCGCGCAGGCCGGTGATGGGGGTGCGCAGCTCGTGGCTGACGTTCGCGACGAGCTCGCGCCGCTGCCGGTCCACCTCGCCGAGGTCGGCGGCCATCGCGTTGAACGCCCTGGCCAGCTCGCCCACCTCGTCCCGCGAGGTGGCGCTGACCCGCAGGCCGTAGCTGCCCTTGGCGATCGTCTGGGCGGCCCTGGCCATCTGGCGCAGCGGCTTGGTCATGCCCATGGCCAGCACCTGAACCATGATCAGAGCGAGGATGACCGCGACCACGATCCGGACGTCCCGGGTGAACCCGGCGTTCAGCCCGACCTCGTTCACCACGAACGCGGTGCCCACCGCCAGCACGATGACGATGCCGAGCTTGACCTTGATGCGGCCGAGGAAGTCGAGCGGCCTCATTGCCGGACCAGGGCGTAGCCCACGCCGTGGACGGTGCGCACCACGTCGGAGCCGAGCTTGCGGCGCAGCGCGCGAACGTGGCTGTCCACGGTCCTGGTCGCGGCGGCCTCGGAGAAGCCCCACACGTCCGACAGCAGCCGGTCGCGCTCGAACACCTGCCCGGGCCGCTCGGCCAGCCGCCGCAGCAGGTCGAACTCGGTCCTGGTGAGCTGGGCCTCGATCCCGCCCACGAACACCCGGCGCGCGGCCGTGTCGATCTCCACCTCGCCCACCCTGATCACCGTGTCCTCGACGGCGAGCTGGGCGGCCCGCTCGACCCGGCGCAGCAGCGCGTGGATCCTGGCCACCAGCTCGCGCATGCTGAACGGCTTGGCCAGGTAGTCGTCGGCCCCCACCCCCAGCCCGACCAGCACGTCGGTCTCCTCGCCGAGCGCGGTCAGCATGAGGACGGGCACCGGGCGCGCCGCCTGCATCCTGCGGCACACCTCCAGCCCGTCCAGACCGGGCAACAGCCGGTCGAGGATCACCAGGTCGGGCTCCGCCTTCCCGTACTGGACGAGGGCGTCCTGCCCGTCGCCCGCCACCCGGACGTCGAAGCCCTCGGCGGCCAGCCTGTTCCGGACGGCCAGGGCGATCGTCACATCGTCCTCGACCACGAGGACGCGCCGCTGCTCTGCCACGTACGAAAGCCTAGAAGTGCGCTGTGCAGACGACACTCCATAATTTGTGCACATCTGGTGCAGACTTGCCGCGTGAACACCGCTGGCTACCTCAGCCGTCTGGGCCTGTCCCACCTGATAGACGCCCCCGCGAGCGCCGAGGGCCTGCGCGCCCTCCACGTCGCGCACGTCGAGAAGGTCGCCTACGAGGCGCTGGAGATCTGGCTCGGCCGCCCCACCTCCCTCGATCCCGTCGAGTCCGCCGAGCGCATCATCAGGGGCCGCGGCGGCTACTGCTACCACCTGAACGGCGCCTTCTCCGAGCTGATCAGGAGCCTCGGCTACGACGTCACCAGGCACGTCGGCGGCGTGCAGAACCCCGGCAGCGAGCCCGGCGTCACCGGCAACCACCTGGTGCTGACCGTGCGCGGCCTGCCGAGCGTGGACAACCCGGGCGGCGAGTGGCTGGCCGACCTCGGCCTCGGGGACGGCGTGCACGAGCCGCTGCCGCTGGTCGCGGGCGCGTACCGGCAGGGGCCGTTCACGTACGTCCTGCGGCCGTCGCAGGTCGCGCCCGGCGGGTGGCGGTTCGACCATGACCCGAGCGGTTCGTTCGTGGGGATGGATTTCGAGCGGACCCCGACAGAGATGTCCGCCTTCGCTGATATGCACAATCATTTGTCGACGTCACCGTCGTCCGGGTTCGTGCGCACCGCCGTCGTGCAGAGACGCGACGCCTCGGGCGTGGACACGCTGCGCGGGCTCGTCCTGACCCGCGTCGGCGCCGGGAGCCACTCGATCACCCTGGACACGGCGCGCGACTACTTCGCGGCGCTCGCCGACGTCTTCTCGCTGACCTTCGACGACCTGACCGACCAGGACGAGGAGCGGCTCTGGAGCAGACTGCACGACGCCCACGAGGCGTGGCTGACCGGCCGGACCGCGTGATGGCCGGGCGGGCCGGGCGAGCGCTATCGTGCACTCGACATGGCTGAGACCAGGAAGCTGGCCGGGCGCTACCGGCTGCTCAACCCCCTGGGCGCGGGGTCCGTACGGCTGGCCTTCGACGAGACGGAACACCGCGACGTCGCGGTCAGGGAGCTGCGCATCCCGCCCGAACTGCGCGAGTCCGCGCTGCACGAGGCGCGCAGGGCCGCGGGGCTGCGGCACGCCTCGATCGCCCGGGTGCTCGGCGTGCTGGTCGAGGACCGGGTGCCCTGGCTGGTCATGGAGTTCGTCTCGGGGGTGTCGCTGGAGCAGGCCGTACGCGCGCGGCAGCCGCTGCCCGTCGTCCAGGTGGCCAGGATGGGCGTCTGCGTGTTGTCGGCGCTGTCCGTGGCGCACGCGGCCGGGATCGTCCATGGGCAGGTCAGCCCCGGGAACGTGCTGCTGACCAGCACCGGGAGGGCGGTGCTCACCGGGTTCGGGGTGCCGAGCCTCAGCATGCGGCCCTCGGCCGACCTGTGGTCGCTGGCGGCCACGCTGCACTTCGCCGTCGAGGGCCGCCCGCCCGGCCAGGTGCCCGCCGAGGGCGCCGACCCGCTGCGGTCGCTGATCCGCGCCATGCTGCATCCCGCCGGGTCGCCGCCGGTGGAGGTGGTCCGCGAGACGCTGGAGAGACTGGCTCTCGACCAGCCGCTCGACCAGGTCGTCCGCGCCCTTGGACCGCTCCCGCCCGCCGAGGTGGCCGAGATCGGGCTCGCGCTGCTCGACCAGCTCCAGGCCATGGGCGGCCGGCACGGGGCGGTGCAGCCGAGCGGCGTGCTCATCTCCGACCAGGGGCGGGCCACGCTGGTCGCGCCGCTGCGGTCGGGCACGGTCCCGGCGTACACGGCTCCGGAGGGGGTGGCGAGCCCGGCCGCCGACCTGTGGTCCCTGGGGGCCACCCTGTTCATGGCCGTGGAGGGGGTGCCGCCCGCGCCGGGGGCGTCGCTGGCGCGGGCCGGGGCGCTGGCTCCCGTCCTGGTGCGCCTGCTGTCCGGCAATCCGGCCGACCGTCCCGCCCCCGAAGTTCTCCGGCACGAGCTGCGGGCGGTCATGGGCCCGCGCCGATGACCCGCGTGCCCGTCCTGCCGCGTCCCGTCGACGCCGCCACGCGGGACGCCGGCCGGTGGTGGCCGGTCGTGCCCGCGGCCGTCGCCGCGGCGGCCGGGTCCTGGGGGCTCTCGGGGCCGTCGTTGTGGCGGGACGAGTCGGTCAGCGCGTTGGTCGCGCGCATGCCGTTCGGCGAGCTGCGTCGTTTCCTCGCCGACCTCGACGCCGTCCACGCCCTCTACTACCTGCTCATGCGGCCCTTCGCCGCGCTTCCCTGGCCGCCGGAGATCGCCGTCCGGCTGCCCTCGGTGCTCGCCTTCACGGCCGCCGCGCTCGGGGTCGCGGCCCTGGGCCGCCGCCTGGCCGGCACCCCCGCCGGCGTGTACGCCGGTCTGCTGTACGCCCTCACCCCCATCGCGGCCCGGTACGCCCAGGAGGCCCGCTCGTACGCCCTGGTGAGCGCGGTCGCCGTGCTGGCCACGTGGCTCCTGGTCAAGCTGCTCGACCGTCCCGGCGCGGGGGTCTGCGCGGCCTACGGCGCGAGCGTGGCGCTGCTCGGCTGGCTGCACCTGTACGCCCTGCTGCTCGTCCCCGCCCACCTGCTCACCGCCTGGCTGCCCGCCCTCCGCCGCGGGCTCACCGCGAACCCGATGCCCGCCGTCGTGCGGTCGTCGGCGGCGGTCGGGGCGGCGGGAGCGGCGCTCGTGCCGCTGCTCGTCCTGGCCGCCGGTCAGCGGGACGCCCAGGTGTTCTGGCTCAGGACCCCCGGCTGGGCCGAGCTGGCCGCCTTCCCCGGCGAGGTCGCGGGGGGCGGGCGCGGTCGTGCTGTTCGCCGCCGCGCTGTGGGGAGCCGTACGCGCCCCGGCCGTGACGGTGTGGGCGGTGCTGCCGGTGGCGCTGTCGTTCGCGATCTCCCAGGTCCAGCCCGTCTACCATCCGCGTTACGTGCTCTTCGCGGTTCCGCTGCTCGCGGTGCTCGCCGGGATCGGCCTGGCCGGGGTGCGGTGGCGGGCCGTGCCGGTCGCCGTCCTGGCGCTGTTCGCCGTGCTCGTGTTTCCCGCGCAGGCGGCGATGAGGCAGCCCGCCGCGCGTCCCGACGACCTGCGCACGCTGGCCGCCACGCTGGCCGCGGAGGAACGTCCGGGCGACCGGGTGCTGTTCGTGCCGCAGCGCTTCCGGCTGTTCGTGGCCGTGTACGGCGGCCCGTACGACCGCCTGACGGACCTCACCCGCGCGCCCGGCGCGCCCGGCCCGCGCACGGCCGCCGAACTGGACGCGGCCCTGAAGGGCGTGAACCGGGTCTGGCTCATCTCCCCCAGGATCGGGACGAAGTACGCCGACGACGAGCGTTACCGCACCCTCAAAAGAACGCTCGCACCGGGACAGACGCGCACATACGGCTCGATCCACCTCACCCTCTGGTCCCGCAACGATTGAGATACATCGCGTCATGGAACCTCAGGCACGGGTCCACTCGTTGGACGGGCGACGCAGAATGTGGGAGAGGCGGGGCACGGGCTCCGCGTTCGGAGGAAGCCAGGGATGTCGCCAGTTCAGAAGTACGTCATCGGCGCAGGCGCCGCGGTTCTGCTCTCGCTGATCTTCTTGCCGGGCTGGATCACCCTGCTGGTGGTGCTCGGCGCGGTCGCGGCGCCGGTGGTCGGCTACCTCATGCTCGACCCGTCGCAGCGCGAGCGGCTCAAGCGGGCCCGCAGGCGCGGGATCGGCGGCTGAGGCCCGCGGGCCGCGGCGGGGGTCGTCAGGCCCTCGCCGCGCTCAGCTCCGACCGCACCCGGCCGTGCACCCTGCGCTCCACGTAGAACGACAGGAACGGGACCGTGCCGCCGAGCATGACCCCGAGCATGTACGGCCAGCTCCAGCGCGCCTTCATGCCCAGGTTCATGACGGTGATGAGGTAGATCATGTACAGGCCGCCGTGGATGGGCGCGACGATCTTCGACAGCTCGGCGGCGCCGAAGCCGTAGCGCAGCACCATCGCGACGCACAGGATGAGCAGCATGACGCCGACCACGTAGGCGAGCACCCGGAAGGGCTTGAGAGCCGATTCCACCGTTAACCTTCCAGAACCATCTCGGGGGACTTGTCGCGGTCCCGATCCGCCCGTACGGCGTCGCGTACGAAGTGGAACCACATGAAGACGGCGAATCCTGCGAAGATCCACCAGTTTGCGGCATAAGCCAGGTTACGCCAGGTCAGCGTGCCACCGACCTCCGGCGGCCGGATCTTCACCTGTGTGAGCGAGCCGGACGGCGGCTGCGCCACCATGAACCCGGTCCGCAGCTTCTGGCCGGTCCACAGGTTGATCAGCTCTCCGGTGGACACGGTCTGCACCTGCCCAGGAGGCAGCCCCTCGGCCCGCCGCTGGACGCTGTCGGTGCCCTGCTGGCCCCGCAGCCGCCCGTGCACCGTGACCCGGCCCTGCGGCACGGCGGCGACGCCCGGATCGTCCGCGTTGGCCGCCCAGCCGCGCACGACCGGCATCAGCGTGCCGTCGTCGAGCCGGATCGGCGTGAGCACCCAGTAGCCGTGGCCGCGCGAGACGTTGCCGCCGGGGGCGTCGACGTCGGGCCGCCGGTCGGCGACCAGGAGCTGCCGGTCGGCCTCGTACGTGCCCTCGGCGGCGACCCTGCGGCCGACGGCCTCGCCCTCCATCTGCCCGCCCACCTGGGCCAGCGTGGCGACCCCCACGGGAGCCGGATCGACGGCCGCGTGCGGCCTGCCGGAGTCCTGGAACACGCCGAGCTGCCAGCGGCCGAGCAGGATGAACGCGACGAGGACCCCGATCGTCAGCAGATGCAGCCCCACGACGCGGGGTGAGAGCAGGGTCCGGAGCATGCCTCAAAGCTATCCGCCAGGTGGAGTGGTCCCCTCATCAGCCCATGCCTATAGGTAGTGGCAAAGGGGTGCAAATGGACCATGCCATCGCGCTAGGCTGCTGGCCATGTCTGACCAGCATATCGATCCCGCGGGCAACACCCAGCAGTTCCGCGCCTTCGCGCAGCGCCAGGAGCAGGAGGAGGCGGCGGCCCCCAAGAAGTCGCCGCTGCTGCCGATCCTCGCGGTCGCCTTGGTGATCGTGATCATCGGCGTCGCCGCCTTCCTGCTGCTCCGCTAGCACCCAACCGCATACGGACACCCCACCCGCCCCGACGCCGTGGCGGGTCTTTGCCGTCTCCGCACACCCTGAGGCGCTTCCCGTCCGGACTGGACCGGCGGCTGGCGACTGACTACATTGGACGACATGTCCAATACACCGGACATCAAGCCGCGCCGGGAGGCGCCGCAGTACCTGCGGCCCGGCTTCCGTCCGAGCCGGGAGGGCGACCTGCGCCAGGCGCTGGACCACATCGCCGGCTCGCCCGCCCACGCGGAGTTCAGGAGGTTCAGTGGCTGAGCCAGGATTGGTGATCATCGGCACCGGCTTCGCCGGGATCGGCATGGCGATCAAGCTCAAGGAGGCGGGCTACCACGACTTCGTGATCCTGGAGAAGGCCGCCGACCTCGGTGGCACCTGGCGGGACAACACCTACCCCGGATGCGCGTGCGACGTGCCGTCGCACATGTACTCCTACTCGTACGAGCTGAACCCCGGCTGGTCGCGGATGTTCGCCCCGCAGGCCGAGATCCGGGACTACGTGCGCACGTGCGCGGACAAGTACGGAGTGACCCCCCACATCCGCTACAACAAGCACGTCACGTCCCTGGAGTACGACGACGACCGCAGGAACTGGACGGTCACCACGGACGACGGCACAACCATGCGGACGAACGCCATCGTTTCCGGCATCGGCGCCCTCCACATCCCGAAATTTCCGGAAATCGTGGGGAGGGAATCCTTCGCCGGCCCCTCCTTCCACTCCGCCGAATGGGACCACTCGGTCGACCTGACCGGCAAGCGCGTCGCCGTCGTCGGCACCGGCGCCTCCGCCGTCCAGTTCGTCCCCCAGCTCGCCCCCCGGGTGCGCGAGCTGACCGTCTTCCAGCGCACGCCGCCGTGGATCCATCCCAAGCCCGACTTCGCCTTCTCCCCCGCCGCCCGGCGCGTCCTGGCCCTGCCCGGCATGGCGCGGGCCCTGCGCGGGGCCATCTACTGGGCGCTGGAGAGCCGGGCGCTCGGCTTCGCGGTGCACCCGCGGCTGATGAAGGCGCACGAGGTGCTGGCGCTCAAGCACCTGGCGGCGCAGGTACCCGATCCCGGCCTGCGCCGCAGGCTGACGCCCGACTACACCATCGGCTGCAAGCGCGTGCTCGTCTCCAGCGACTACTACCCGGCCCTGACCAGGCCGGACGTCACCCTCGTCACCGACGCCATCGCCGAGATCCGGCCCCGCTCGATCGTCACCACGACCGGCGCGGAGCACCCGGCCGACGTGATCGTCTACGGCACCGGCTTCAAGGTCGTGGAGGCCCTCCAGGACCAGCGCATCACCGGCCGGAACGGCCTGAAGATCCAGGACGCCTGGCAGAACGGCATCGAGACCTACCACGGCATCACCACCACCGGCTTCCCGAACCTGTTCTTCCTGCTCGGCCCGAACACCGGCCTCGGGCACAACTCGGTCGTCTTCATGATCGAGTCGCAGGTCCGCTACGTCATCGAGTGCCTGCGCCTGCTCTCCAGGACCCAGGCCAGGGCGCTGGACGTCAGGAAGGACGCCCAGGACGCCTTCAACCGCCGGCTGCACGCGCGCCTGGACCCGCTCGTGTGGAACGCGGGCGGCTGCCGCTCCTGGTATCTGGACGAGCACGGAGTGAACCGGACGATCTGGCCGGGCTTCACCTTCGAGTACTGGGCCCGTACGCGGAAGGTGCGGCCGGAGGCGTACGAGCTCATCTACTGAGGACGGCGGGTCACCTGCGGCCCAGCGCCTTGAGCTGGACGGGGGTGAGCGCGGAGACGTTCTGGTCCACCGGCGCGTCGGCGTACTGGTGGATGGTCCAGGTCTTCCAGTCGGCGGGGGCGGTCACCTGGCCGGGGCCCTTGCCGTAGCGGGCCACCCACAGCGGGTACCGCTGGAGGCCGTGGCCGTACTCGTCGGCGAAGTTCCAGCCGCTGTAGAACAGCGGCGTGACGCCGGTCCTGGCCTGGACGTGCGCCAGCCACTTCTTGGCCCAGGCGTTCACCTCGGTCACGGACCGGCCGTCGGAGGTCTCCAGGTCGAGCGCGAGCAGGTCGCCCTTGGCGGCCGGCTGCCGGCCGACCACGGACAGGAAGTGGTCCGCCTCGGCGATCGGGTCGTTCGACGGGTGCCCGTAGTGGTAGGCGCCCCGCACCTTGCCCTTCGCGCCCAAATCGGCCCAGTGGCGGGCGAAGGAGGCGTCCACGCGGGTGGCGCCCTCGGTGGCCTTGACGATGCCGAACGCGGCGCCGCTGGCGGCCCAGTCGTGGTCCGGCTGGTAGTGGGAGACGTCCTGGCCGTAGGTGAGGCCGTCGGCGTGGGCGGGGGCGGACGTCAGGCCGAGGCCCGACACGGCGGCGGTGGCGGCCAGCAGGGCGCTCGCGCACAGCTTCTTGACGTTCGGCTTCACGGGGTTCCTCCTGAGGGCAGGCCGGAGCCGCCCACGGGTGTCTGTCGGATGCCGCGACGGCGGCTGATGAGCTGCGGCAGGCGGTTGCCGCCCGGCGGCATGGCGCGTCGCGATGCCCTTTACAACCCCGTGACCTGGGCAAACATTCCCTCATGCCGGAGTCAAGCCGGCGAGTGGCGGCGGCCCCGCGAGGGGGCCGCCGCCGTGCGCGCTCAGCGCGGGTCGACGACCAGGGCGCTGCCGCCGCCCCGCCGTACGGGCTCGGCGACGGCCTGGACCAGGCCGTGGCCGCGCAGTTCCAGCGCCGTGGCCGCGCCGATCTCGGGGTTCAGCACGAAGCCGTGCCCCTTGGCCTCCAGCTCGGTCCGGTACTTGTCGAGGAACGCCTGCTCGGCCTGCGTCTGGGCGGTGTTGCGCTGCGTGGCCCGCGGCGCGGCGAGGGCGTCGGGCAGGCTCATGCCGAATTCGTACCGGTTGACCAGGATCTGCAGCACGGTGGTGATGATCGTCGAGCCGCCCGGCGAGCCCGCGGCCAGCACCGGCCTGCCGTGGTCGAACACCAGCGTGGGCGCCATCGACGAGCGCGGCCGCTTGCCGGGGCCGGGCAGGTTGGGGTCGCCGGGGGCGGGGCCGAAGGTGAAGTCGGTCAGCTCGTTGTTGAGCAGCACGCCGCGGCCCGGCACCACGATGCCGTTGCCGCCGGTCGACTCGATGGTGAGGTTGTAGGCGACCACGTTGCCCCAGCGGTCGGCGACGACCAGGTGCGTGGTCTCCGGCCCCTCGTCCGCGATCGGGGTCGCGCTGCCGGTCGGGGTGGCGCAGGCGCCGTACGTGCCGTCGGGGCTGCCGGGGGCGACCGGGCTGGTCAGGGCCCTGTCGCCGATCAGGCAGGCCCGCTCCTTGGCGAACCCGTCGGACAGCAGCTCGCGCAGCGGCACGCCGGGGAGGTCGCCGACGTAGGCGTTGCGGTCGGCGAAGGCCAGCCTGGACGCCTCCAGGTACTCGTGCAGGCCCACCTTGGGCAGGGCTTCGAGGATGTTGAGCGCCTCGCCGACGGTCGAGCCGCCCGAGGACGGCGGGGCCATGCCGTAGACGTCCATGCCGTTGTAGGAGATCTTGGTGGGCTCGCGCAGGAGGGCGCGGTAGTCCCGCAGGTCCGACAGCTCCATCAGGCCGGGCCTGACGTTGCGGGTGCTGCCGGGGGTGACCGGCGGCTTCTTCACGGTGGCGACGATCTCCGCGCCGAGCCGGCCGCCGTACAGCCAGCCGGGGCCGCGCCGGGCCAGTTCCCGGTACGTGTTCGCCAGCTCCGGGTTCCTGAACACCGAGCCGACCGGTGGCGGGGCGCCGTTCGGCAGGTAGAGCCGGGCCGTCGAGGTGATGTCCTTGAAGCGGTCGGCGTTCGCGGCGGTCTGGTCGTGGAACGTCTGGTCCACGACGAAGCCGCGCGAGGCCACCTCGATGGCGGGCTGGAGCGCCTGGCCGAGCGAGAGGGTGCCGAACCGGCGCAGGGCCAGGTCCCAGTGCGCCAGCGTGCCGGGCACGCCCGCCGACAGGCCGCTGGTGACGCCCTCGTCGAACGGGATGCCCTCGAAGCTGGACGCGGTCATCGCGCGCGGGGCGGTCTCGCGGCCGTCGATGGTGACGACCTTGCGCTGCTTCGCGTCGTACAACACCATGAAGCCGCCGCCGGTCAGGCCGGCCGAGTACGGCTCGGTCACCCCGAGCACGGCTCCGGCGGCCACGGCCGCGTCGACGGCGTTGCCCCCGCGTCTCAGCACGGAGATCGCGGCCTTGCTGGCGTCGAGATCGACGGTGGCGACGGCGCCTCCGTACCCCTCGGCGACCGGGGCCTTCTGCTGGGGGCCCGCCGACGCGGGCGCGGCGGGCAGGAGTGAGATGAGGACTGCTGCTGCGGAGAAGATCACACGGCGCATGGTGTCCACGATGACCCAGCTACGCCCGTCGTGGTAGGGCCCCCTCGGACAAGGGGATGATGTCGTGCGCGCCGCGGGTGGCCTAGCGTGGAGGCGTGCGCTGGAAGTCCGGTTTCGACCCTTATCTCGCCCTCATCGTGGCGGTCGCCCAATTGGTGATCGCCCAAGGCGCGACGTGGGGCCAGCAGCGCCTCCTGAGGGAGCCGCTCGACCCCTACGCGTACGCGTTGCTGCTGATCGGGCCGCTGACCATCCTCTTCCGCAGACGGTTCCCGCTGCTGACGGTCTCCGTCGCCCTCGCCGCGATGGACCTGTTCCTCATCGGCGGCTACGCCTACGGCCCCGCCTTCCTCAGCCCGGGCGTCCTGCTGTTCCTCCTGGTCACGGGCGGCAGACGGCTGATGGCCTGGACGATGGCGACCATGACGGTGGCCTCGCTCCTCAGCTACGCCTGGTGGGTGGGCAACCGCGACCTGTTCCACAGCGTGGCGATCCTGGCGTTCATCCTGCTGTTCATGGTCGTGGCCGAGCTGGTCAGGATCGTCAGGGAACGCCAGGCCGAGCGCGAGCGCGTCGCGGAGGAGGAGGCCAGGCGGCAGGCCAGCGAGGAGCGCCTGACCATGGCCCAGGAGCTGCACGACGTGCTCGCGCACAACATCTCGCTCATCCACGTGCAGGCCAGTACCGCGCTGCACCTCATCGACGCCAACCCCGAGCAGGCCCGCTCGGCCCTGGCCACGATCAAGACGGCGTCCAAGGAAGTGCTCGGCGAGATGCGCTCGGTGCTCAACGTGCTGCGCGACGGCGCCCCGCGCTCTCCGACGGCCGGGCTCGACCGGCTCGACGACCTCGTCCAGCGTTCGGGGATGGAGGTCTCGCTCCGGCGGGTGGGGTCGCGGCCGCTGCCGCCGCAGGTCGAGCGGGCCGCGTACCGGATCGTGCAGGAGTCGCTCACCAACGCCGCCCGTCACGCGCCCGGCTCGCGGGTGTCGGTGCGCCTGGAGTACGGCGCCGAGGAGCTGGTCATCGTGGTCGCCGACACGGGGGCGACCAAGCCCGCCGTGCTGTCGGAGGAAGGCAGCGGCAACGGCATCCCCGGCATGCGCGAGCGCGCCTCCGCCCTGGGCGGCACGCTCGTCGCCGGCCCGTCGGGCGGCGGCTTCCAGGTCGAGGCCCGTCTGCCCCTACCCGAGGAGAACCCAACGTGATCAAGGTGTTGCTCGCCGACGACCAGGCGCTGGTCCGGGCGGGCTTCAAGGCCCTGCTGGACGCCCAGCCCGACATGACCGTGGTGGCCGAGGCGGCCGACGGCGCGGAGGCGGTGCGCCTGGCCGGCGAGCACGCCCCGGACGTCGTGCTGATGGACATCCGCATGCCCGGCACCGACGGCCTGACCGCCACCCGCCTGATGCCGCCCGGACCGCACATCATCATCCTGACCACCTTCGAGCTGGACGAGTACGTCTTCGAGGCGCTGCGCGGCGGCGCGTCCGGCTTCCTGGTCAAGGACACCGAGCCGGCCGAGCTCATCCAGGCCGTGCGGGTGGTGGCGGCGGGCGAGGCTCTGCTGTCGCCGAGCGTGACCCGGCGGCTGATCGCCGAGTACGCCTCCCGCGCCAAGGAGCCGGTCGCCACCCAGGGCCTCGACCAGCTCACCGAACGCGAGCGCGAAGTGCTCTCCCTGGTCGGCACGGGCATGACCAACGACGAGATCGCCGCCAAGCTGTTCATGTCGCCGGCCACGGCCAAGACCCACGTCAGCCGGGCCATGATGAAGCTGCACGCCCGCGACCGCGCCCAGCTCGTGGTCATCGCCTACGAGTCGGGCCTGGTCAAGCCGGGCTGGCTCTGACGGCGGCCGGTCCCGCGCCGAACCACGCCCGCGCGGCCTCGGCCAGGCCGCCGGTCCCGGCCCAGGCCACGTACCCGTCGGGGCGGACGAGCAGCACGTCGGCGGGCGGCTCGGCGCACCGCGCCCGCACCACGTCGATCCAGCCGCCCCCGGGCAGCACCGAGTCCGGCCCGCCGCCGGGCTCGCCGGGGAACCTCGGGTCCGGCCCGCCGCCGGGGCCGCCGGAGAGCGACGGGGCCGGGTCGTCGCGGAGGTCGAGCAGCACCGGGCGTCCGGCCCGCAGCAGCCCGGCGGCCCGCTGCTCCCCCGCCGCCGTGCTGAGCGGCAGGTCGGGGAGGAACCGGCCGGCGAGCGGATGCGGGTGCTCCAGCCCGCGCGCGGGCGGGTAGCGGGCGTCGGAGCCGTGCAGGAGCGCGGCGAGCCGGCGCAGCGGCTGCTCGTCGGCGAACAGCTCGGCGAGCAGCTCGCGCAGGGCGTCGCCGTCCTCGCCGGGGGCCCGTTCCAGCGCCGCCTGGGCGCGGGTCTGGGCGAGCGAGCGCGCGGCCACCGGACGGCGCTCCTCCTCGTAGGTGTCGAGCAGCCCGGCGGGCACCCGTCCGAGCAGCACGGCGGCCAGCTTCCAGGCCAGGTTGGCCGCCTCCGTCAGGCCGACGTTGAGCGCCGACCCGCCGGCCGGGAACAGGTGGGCGGCGTCCCCGGCCAGGAACACCCGCCCGGCCCGGTAACGCTCGGCGAGCCGGGCCTGGGCGACCGTGCCGGACAGCCAGATCGGCTCGCCCAGCGGCAGGTCCCGCCCGATCACCCGGCGTACGGCCGCGCGGAAGTCGTCCGGGGTCACCGGGCCGCCGGGCAGCGTGCCGCGCTCGCGCACGCCCGCGATGAGCACGCCGGGCCGCAGCGAGGTGAGCAGCAGGCGGCCGGCCGGGGTGCGGTTCCAGCCGGCTTCCAGGCCCTCGACCCGCGGCGCCTGGAACGGCCCCAGTTCGTCGCAGGCGAAGTGGCCGAGCCGCAGCACCTCGTCGTCGGTGGTGCCGGGGAAGCCGATGCCCGCCAGGGCGCGGACGGTGCTGTGCCCGCCGTCGCAGCCGACCACGTACCGGGCGCGGGCCCGGCCGGTGGACAGCTCCAGCGTGACGCCCTCCTCGTCCTGGGCCAGCCCGAGGACCTCGTGGCCGCGCCTGATCTCGGTCCCGAGCCGGACGGCCCGCTCGGTCAGCAGCCGTTCCAGCCGGGGCTGCTGGATCAGCAGCAGCCGCAGCGGCATGTCGTCGTGCCCGGCGAAGCGCAGCGGCACCTGCCCGAACGGGAACCCCGGGGCGGGGCCGGCGAAGCCGCTGCCCTCGGCGAGGACGCCGAGCAGGCCGCGGTGGCCGAGCAGCTCCACGATCTGCCCGGCGAGCCCGTTGGCCTTGGGCAGCTCGCTGGGCTCCGGGCGTTTGTCCAGCACGATCGGGCGTGATCCGGCCAGCGCCAGCTCGCCCGCAAGCATGAGCCCGACCGCGCCCGCTCCCACGATCATCACATCGTCCATGCCTGTCAGGCTAGATTGACAAATTCCCGCCTGTCAATCTAGCCTGACAGCGTGGACATGGAAGAGCTGTCTCAACGCATCAGGTCGAACGACCCCGCCCTCGGCCTGCGGGCGGTGGGCGCGCTGCACCGGCTGGCCGAGCAGGTCGAGGCGGCGTCGGTGGCGGCGGCCAGGGAGCAGGGCTGGACCTGGGAACAGATCGGCGACGCGCTCGGCATGTCGCGGCAGTCCGTGCACGCCAGATACGGAAAGTGAGGATCGCCATGTTCGGCAAGGAGAAGAGCCCCTTCGCGGCCGTCGTCAGCGCGGCGCTCGACGAGGCCAGACAGCGCGGCGACCGGCGGCTCGGCACCGAGCACCTGCTGCTCGGCCTGCTGCACGATCCGGCCGCCGAGCCGGCGCGGGCGCTCGGCGTCGACCTGGCCGGGGCGCGTGCCGCGCTCGACGAGCTCGACCGCGAGGCGCTGCGCTCGATCGGCCTCGACCTCGGCCAGGCCCCGCGCGCGACGCCCCGCCGGCATCCGCCGGTCCCCGGCACCGCGCTCACGTCGAGCGCCCGTGCGGTGATCAACGCCGCCATCGGGGCCACCCGGCGGAAGACCAGGCCGCAGGCGCCCCGCCACCTCCTGCTCGCCCTCCTGGAGCGCGACCGCCACGACCCGGTGGCCCGGCTGATCGACCAGCTCGGCATCGACCGGGCGGCCGTCCGCGCCCGGGTCGCCTGATCGGCGACACGGGAGAAATCCGGTTGAAGCCGCGGCCGGGACGCTGACATGGTCGGAGGATGCGGCGTACATACGATGACCTGGTCGAGGAGGCCGACACGGTGTCCGTGGCCGGCTGGGACTTCTCCTGGCTGGAGGGCCGGGCCACCGAGGAGCGGCCCTCGTGGGGCTACTCCCGCCTGCTGGCCGGGCGGATGGCGGGGGCGCGGGCGGCGCTCGACGTCCAGACCGGCGGCGGGGAGATCCTGGCCGGGCTGCCCACCCTGCCGAAGGTGACGGTGGCGACCGAGTCGTGGCCGCCCAACCTGGCGCTGGCCGCCGCCCGGCTGCGCCCGCGCGGCGCGTACGTGGTGGCCGACGACGACGAGCCGCGCCTGCCGTTCCGCGACGGCGTCTTCGACCTCGTGGTCAGCCGCCATCCGGTGGCTACCTGGTGGGCGGAGATCGCCCGGGTGCTGCGTCCGGGAGGCGCGTACTTCTCGCAGCAGGTCGGCCCGCGCAGCGTGTTCGAGCTGACCGAGTTCTTCATGGGCCCGCAGGACGGCTCGGCCCGCGACCCGCGCCAGGCCGTGGCGGAGGCGGAGGCGGCCGGGCTGGAGGTGGTCGACCTGCGGGCCGAGCGGCTGCGCATGGAGTTCCGCGACATCGGCGCGGTGATCTACTTCCTGCGCAAGGTGATCTGGATCGTGCCGGGCTTCTCGGTCGCCCGCTACGGCGACAAACTTCGCGAGCTGCACGACCTCATCGAGGCCGAAGGCCCGTTCATCGCCCATTCGTCCAGGTTCCTCATCGAGGCCCGGCGGCCCTGAGTCACACCCGTCCTTCGGACGATGAAACGCGCCGGCGCGCTACCTCCTCAGGCGTACGCCGGGCCCGCCCGAGCACTCCCCGGGGCGCAGCGGCGGCGGCTCCCGGGGGGCGATTCGCCGCGCCGTGCCAAGGCGGACCCTGGAGGCAGGACGAAGGAGGAAGTCATGCATCCGCATCTCTGGCCGGTCTTCCCGGTCTTCTGGGGCCTGTTCTGGGTCGCGCTCATCGCGCTCGCCGTCACCGCCCGCCGCAAGGGCTGGTGGGGGCGTCGCCCGGCGGCCGTCCCCGACCGGCCCACCGCGTCGGCGGAGCAGATCCTGGCCGAACGGTACGCCCGCGGCGAGATGGGCGACGACGAGTTCTTCGAGAAGATGTCCGTGCTCAAGGGCGCAACCACCTAAACATCACTAAGGGTACAAGAACTGTCACTGGCCGCATCCAGCCTGCCGCGTTACGTTTCCCCCGAAAGCATCGCGCGCGAGCGGGGAGGGCTGAGCGTGGAGGCGGTCACCCTGTTCGCCGGGGGCGTGGCAGCCGGGCTGGTGGCGGGCACCGCCTCGTGCACGGCCGCCCAGGGCGGGCTGCTCGTGGGCCTGGTCGGCCACCGCCCCGGCCGCGACCCGGCGCTGGTGGCCTGGTTCCTGGCCGGCCGGCTGGCGGCGTACACGCTGGTGGGGGCGCTGCTCGGGCTGCTCGGCTCGGCGGTCGGCCTGCCGCCGCGGGCGCGGGCCGTGCTCCTGGTCGCGGCCGGCTGCGTCGTGATCGTGTTCGCGATCCGGCTCATGCGCGGCGGGCGGCACGCGTGCGCCGAGCCCGTCCGGCCCTCCGGATACAAGGCGCCGCTGCTGGGGGCGGCCACCGTCCTCGTGCCCTGCGGGGTGACGATCGGCATGGAGATGCTCGCCGTCTCCAGCGGCTCGCCGCTGTCGGGCGCGGCGGCCATGGCGGGGTTCGTGGTCGGCACGGCACCGGCGTTCGCGCTGCTCGGTTACGTGCTGCGGCGGATCTCCCGCACCCGGCTGGCCAGGTTCGCCGGGGTCGTCGCCGTCGCCGCCGGGCTCTGGACCGTCGTGGCCGGGCTCAACCTGGGCGGCTGGACGGGTGCGGACGCACCGGCCGCCGCGGGGCCCGCCGCCCGGACCGTCACGGTCTACGCCACCCGCGAGGGCTACCGGCCCGCCGCCGTGTCCGTCCCGGCGAACGTACCGGTCGAGGTCATCTTCAAACTGGTCGATCCGGGCTGCACGGGCACCGTCACCATCGACGGGCGCGACGTGGCCCTGCCCGCCACCGTACGGCTGCCGCCCCACCGCCCCGGCTCGCTGCGTTACGTGTGCGGGATGGGGATGTATTCCGGGTTCATCAGGTTCTCCTAGGTCCGTTGTCGGCAATTACGGTTCGCGATCGTATGATCACGTGCCACTCTGTCGCCATGGCCTGGTGGCAGGGAGAGGTGGCGACGCCGGCCGTTCCGGCGCCACGGGTGGGTGACGAGCCGGAGTTGCTGGTGGCCGCGCAGCAGGGCGACGCCCAGGCGGCCCACCGGCTCGGCAAGCTCTACGCCCAGCGCGGCGACCGCGCGGCGGCCCGGCTCTGGTGGGAGCTGGCGGCCGCGGGCGGCAACGTCGACAGCGCGTACAACCTGGGCGTCTGGCACGAGAAGCACGGCAGCCTGGAGGAGGCGGTCATCTGGTACGAGACCGCCGCGGCCACCGGCGACGCGGAGGCCGCCGCCAACCTGGCCACGCTCCTGCTCGAACAGCGCGGCGACGCCGGCGCCGCGCGGGCCTGGTTCGAACGCTCGGCCCTGGCCGGGTCGCGCGCCGCGGCCCGCCGGCTGGCGCTGCTGTGCGAGGACACCGGCGAGACCGGCGTGGCCCGCGAGTGGCACCGCAGGGCGGCCGACGACGGCGACATGGCCTCGGCCCACGACCTCGGCTTCCTGGCCTACTCCGCCGGCGAGGACGAGGAGACCGTGCGCTGGTGGGAGTACGCCGCCAGGGGCGGCCACGCCGACTCCGCCCACTGCATGGGCCTCTACCTGCACGCCAGCCGCGACCCCGAGGGCGCCGAGGCCTACTACCGGCTGGCCGCCAAGAACGAGCACCCGGGCGCCGCCTCCCGGCTCGGCGCCATCGCCCTGTCCCGCGGCGACCTGCGTACGGCCCGCGCCTGGTACGAGCGGGCGGCCGCCGCCGGGCGGCTGGAGGACCAGCGCATGGCCGGGTTCGTCTGCGTGGAGCTCGGCGACACCCCGGCGGCCAGCCACTGGTTCGGCAGGGCGGCGGCGGGCGGCGACGCCGAGTCCGCCTTCAACTACGGCCTGCTGCTGATCGCCGAGTTCGGCGACCTGGCCGGCGGCCGCCACTGGTTCCGCCAGGCGGCGCGGGCGGGCCACCACGGCGCGGCGGTCGAGCTGGGCGGGCTGCTGACGGTGGCCGGCGAGCTGGGCGAGGCCGAGGAGTGGCTGGCCGACCCGCCGCCGCAGGCGTGGGCGCGCACCGCCGAGCCCGAGCTGGCCGCCCGCGCGGAGCTGGCGGCGGCGGCCACCGGCCGCAGGGGCGGCGTGCCGCTGTCGGTGCCCGACCTGACGGAGGTGCTGGGCACCTGGGACCTGGTGACCAGGCCGCTGCACGACCACTCCGACGTGATCGGCTGGCTGGTGGAGCGGAGCGGGGTGCACCGCAGCGCGGTCGAGCACCTGGCGTCGGTGCGCGGCACGCTGCTGCGCCCCGGCAGCGCGCCGTGGCCGGGCACGGGCGAGATCCAGCACGTTCTCGCCACCGCCCGTGACCTGCGGCGCCGTCTGGGCGTGTGTTAGGGGCGCGACCGCCGGCCGCGCCCCTGGAGGAGCATCAGAGAACGTCGGCGACCGGCGTGTACGCCAGCCCCAGCGCCTGGGCGACCGGCTCGTTGGTGAGCAGGCCGTCATGGGTGTTCAGGCCGCCCGCGAGGCCCTGATCGGCCTTCAGCGCGTCGCGCCAGCCCAGGTTGGCCAGCTTGACCGCGTACGGGAGCGTCGCGTTGGTCAGGGCGTAGGTGGAGGTGTTGGCCACCGAGCCCGGCATGTTGGCCACGCAGTAGAAGATCGACTTGTGCACCGTGTACGTCGGCTCGGCGTGCGTGGTCGGCCGCGAGTCCTCGAAGCAGCCGCCCTGGTCGATGGCGATGTCCACGAGCACCGAGCCCGGCTTCATCCGCGCGACCAGGTCGTTGGAGACCAGCGTCGGGGCCTTGGCGCCGGGGATCAGCACCGCGCCGATGACCAGGTCGGCCTGCAGGACCTCGCGCTCGATCGCGTACGAGGTGGACACGAGGGTCTTGAGCCGGCCCTGGTAGATGGCGTCGATCTGGCGGAGCCGGTCGATGTTGGTGTCGAGCACGGTCACGTCCGCGCCCATGCCGACGGCGATCTGCGCCGCGTTGAGGCCCGAGACGCCGCCGCCGATGACGACGACCTTGGCCGGGGCCACGCCGGGCACCCCGCCGGGCAGCACGCCGCGGCCGCCGTTGAAGCGCATGAGGTTGTAGGCGCCCACCTGCGGCGCGAGCCGGCCCGCGACCTCCGACATCGGGGCGAGCAGCGGCAGCGTGTGGCCCACCTGCACGGTCTCGTACGCGATGCCGGTCGTCCTGGCGGCGAGCAGGGCGTCGGTGCACGGGCGGGAGGCGGCCAGGTGCAGGTAGGTGAACAGGACCAGGCCCTCGCGCAGGCGGTGGTACTCCTCGGCGATGGGCTCCTTGACCTTCAGGACCATGTCCGCCCCGGCCCAGACGGCGTCGGCGTTGTCGAGGATCTTCGCGCCCGCGGCGAGGTACTCCTCGTCGGTGATGTGTGAGCCGAGGCCGGCACCCCGCTGGACGGTGACGTCGTGACCGTTCCGCACCAGCTCGTGAACACCGGCGGGGGTGACCGCCACACGGTATTCGTGGTTCTTGACCTCGGCAGGGACGCCGATCTTCATCGTAGGGATCCTTTCGGAGACCGGCACTTCGTCGTACCGGGTGGGGAGGGTGTTAGAGGCGCGCCCACGCTTCCGAGAGCACACCCCGCAGGATGGATCCGATCTCGTCGAACTCCCTCTGCCCCGCGATCAGCGGGGGCGCGAGCTGGATCACGGGGTCGCCGCGGTCGTCCGCCCGGCAGTAGAGTCCGGCGTCGAACAGCGCCTTGGACAGGAATCCGCGCAGCAACCGCTCGGACTCCTCGGCGTTGAACGTCTCCTTGGTGGCCTTGTCCTTGACCAGCTCGATGCCCCAGAAGTAGCCCGAGCCCCGCACGTCGCCGACGATCGGCAGGTCGCGCAGGTCGTCGAGGGTGGCCTGGAAGAGGGGCTCGTTCTTGGTGACGTGGCCGAGCAGGTCCTCGCGCTCGAAGATGTCGAGGTTGGCGAGGGCCACGGCGGCCGACACGGGGTGACCGCCGAAGGTGTAGCCATGGGCGAACATGTTGTCGCCCTGCTTGAACGGCTCGAACAGCCGCTCGTGCGCGATCATGGCGCCGATGGGCGAGTAGCCGCTGGTCAGGCCCTTGGCGCAGGTGATGATGTCGGGCACGTAGTCGAACTTCTGGCCGCCGAACATGGTGCCGAGGCGGCCGAAGGCGCAGATGACCTCGTCGGAGACGAGCAGCACGTCGTACTCGTCGCAGATCTCGCGCAGGCGCTGGAAGTAGCCGGGGGGCGGCGGGAAGCAGCCGCCGGCGTTCTGGACGGGCTCGGCGAAGACGGCGGCCACCGTGTCGGGGCCCTCCATCTCGATGGCGCGGGCCACGCGGTCGGCCGCCCAGATGCCGTATTCCTCCGGCGACATGCCGGGGATGCCGCTGATCTCGTCGGCGCGGTAGTAGTTCGTGTTCGGAACGCGCACCGAGCCGGGCACGAGGGGCTCGAACATCTGCTTGAACGCCGGGATGCCGGTGATCGACAGGGCGCCCTGAGGGGTGCCGTGGTAGGCGATCTGGCGGCTGATGACCTTGTGCTTGAGCGGCTTGCCGACGAGCTTGTAGTACTGCTTGGCCAGCTTCCACGCGGTCTCGACGGCCTCGCCGCCGCCGGTGGTGAAGAAGACCCGGTTCAGCTCGCCCGGCGCCTGCTCGGCCAGGCGGGCGGCCAGCTCGGCCGCCTTGGGGTGCGAGTAGGACCACAACGGGAAGAAGGCCAGCTCCTGGGCCTGCTTGGCGGCGGCCTCGGCCAGCTCGCCACGCCCGTGTCCGACCTGGACGACGAACAGCCCGGCCAGGCCGTCGAGGTAACGCTTGCCGTGGATGTCGTAGATATAGGACCCCTCACCGCGCACGATGGTCGGGATCTCGTTCTCCTGGTAGGCGCTGTGCCTCGTGAAGTGCAACCACAGGTTGTCCTGCGCGGCCTTCAGGACGTCGTTTTCCGGCTGCGTCATGGTTATCTTCCCTCGTGTCGAACTCTCCACAGTGTGCATCTTCACCTGCGGTTTGCCAAGCGAATCGGTCGCAGCACTATGCAAGAAAATCGAGATCCGCAGAACCGTTGTGTAACCGCAACGAAATCCGCAGGTAGATTAACGCGCGGGTCATGTCCGTTTCCATACTGTGGAACCTTCTGTGATCCAATGAGACCAAACTGCCCAGAACGACCCCCGGGGGACCGTCCCGTGACTCCTGACCAGATCGAGAGCGCCGTCGCCGCCGCGATGCCCCGAGCCATCGAGGAGCTCAAGCGGCTCGCCTCCATTCCCTCCGTGGCCTTCCCCGGGCACCCGGAGGAGCCGGTCTACGCCGCCGCGGCGGCGACGGAGGAGCTCGTGCGCTCGGCGGGCCTGCCGCACGTCCAGCAGGTCGCCGTCGAAGGCAGCTTCCCCGCGATCTACGGCGAGGCCCCGGCCCCTCCCGGCGCGCCCACCGTCCTGCTGTACGCGCACTACGACGTGCAGCCCGCCGGCGACCTGGCCGCCTGGCGCACGCCGCCGTTCGAGCCCACCCTGATCGACGGCAAGCTGTACGGCCGCGGCTGCGCCGACGACAAGTCGGGCATCATCTCCCACATCGCCGCGCTGCGCGCCTTCCAGGGCCGGTTCCCGGTGGGCATCAAGGTCATCATCGAGGGCCAGGAGGAGTACGCGGGCGAGCGCCTGGAGGCGTTCGTCGAGCGCAACCCCGAACTGCTGCGGGCCGACGCCATCGTGGTCGCCGACACCGGCAACCCGCGCGTCGGCGACCCGGCGGTCACGACGTCGCTGCGCGGCATGGCGGCCTTCACCATCGAGGTGCGCACGCTGCGCGAGGCCGTGCACAGCGGCTCGTTCGGCGGCGCCGCCCCCGACGCGCTGGCCGCCCTGATGCGCATGCTGACCGCGCTGCACGACGAGAACGGCGACATCCGGGTGCCCGGCCTGCCGCGCGGCAGCTTCCTCGGCCAGGGGCCCTCGGAGGAGGAGTTCAGGAAGACCGCCGGCGTGGCGGACGGCGTGTCGCTGGTCGGCTCCGGCTCGCTGGCCGACCGGCTGTGGGCCTCGTACGCCATCACCGTCACGGGCCTCGACGTGCCGACCGTGTCGGGCGCCGTGAACGCGGTCCAGCCTGCGGCGCGGGCCCGGGTGACCGTCCGGGTGCCTCCGTCCGGCGACCCGAAGACCACGGTCAACGCCGTGGTGGAGTTCCTGCGCCAGGTGGCGCCGTGGGGCGTGCAGGTGTCGTTCGACGACTTCACCGTCGGGTCCGGCTTCCAGGCCGACTCCGGCGGCAAGGCGCGGGCGGCGCTCAACCGGGCGATGGAGCGCGCGTTCGGCCGCCCGCCGCGCGACGTGGGCGCGGGCGGGTCGATCCCGCTGGTGAACACGCTGCTCAAGCAGTACCCGGCGGCCGAGATCCTGCTGTTCGGCGCCGAGGACGAGGACGCCGCCATCCACGCCCCCAACGAGCGGGTCGACCTTGAGGAGCTGCGCCGGGTGGCCACCGCCGAGGCGCTGTTCCTGCAGGAGCTGAGCCTGCCGTCGGCGCTCGGCGTCTGAGCCGCGTCCCTCGGGGCCTCGCCCTCGGGCGGAAATTGCGTTGCCCTTCCTGGCCGCCGTTCGTCAGGCTGCACGACGTTCCGCGGAAATCGCCAGGAGGGGCTGCGCATGTTGACCGACGAGCAGGTCGAGTCGTTCGTCGAGGACGGGTTCGTCCGGCTGCCCGGCGCGGTGCCCCGGGAGACGGCCGAGCAGTGCCGGGCCGAGCTGTGGGCGGCCAGCGGCTGCGACCCCGACGACCCGTCGGGCTGGACCCAGCCGGTCGTGCGGCTGGGCTGGATGGCGACCCCGCCGTTCCGCGCGGCGGCCAACACGCCGGCGCTGCACGAGGCCTACGACCAGCTCGTGGGCGCCGGGCGGTGGACCGCGCCCATGGGCCTCGGCACCTTCCCGCTGCGTTTCCCCAGCGACGAGGAGCCGGGCGACGACGGCTGGCACCTGGAGGCGAGCTTCGCCGGTGACGCCGGCGAGTACCGGGTGAGCCTGCGCTCGCGCGGCCGGGCCCTCCTCATGCTGTTCCTGTTCTCCGAGGTCGGCCCCGACGACGCCCCCACCCGGGTACGCGTCGGCTCACATCTGGACGTGCCCGCCCTGCTCGCCGATTCCGGGGACGAAGGGCGTGAATGGTTCCCGCTGTGCGGGGAGGCCGTGCCGCTCAGCGAGGGGCGCCGCGAGGTCAGCGTCACCGGCTCCCCCGGCGACGTCTTCCTGTGCCACCCGTTCCTGATCCACGCGGCCCAGCCGCATCGCGGCACCGTGCCGCGGTTCATGGCCCAGCCGCCGCTGATGCCCACCGGCCTGCTCGACCTCACCGGCACCGCGCCGACGCCGGTCGAACGCGCGGTCCTGAAGGGGTTGAACGGGACCGCTCCGGCTTAGAACGCCCGGCGGCCCAGGCGGCGGAGGCTTGGCGGCTTGCGCCGGGCGGGTCAGGCGTGGTGGTCCGCCAGGCGTGGTGTCTGCTTGGTCGTGCCGCGGCTGACCAGGCGCAGGCCGGTCTCCACCAGGGCCCAGCCCAGCCGTCGTTCCCAGGCGCGGGCGACCGTCCCCGGGTGTGTCCGGCCCGTTCGCCGGGGTGTCCGGGCGGCGGCGCGCAGCTCTTGCCCGCGTACTCGCTCGACAAGTAGGTATAAGTCGGGATTCATCCTGCTCTCTCCTCACGTCGTGAACGGGAACCCGTACAGGTGCACGGCCACGTTCTCGCGGCCCTCGGTGTCACCCGCCTCGCCGGCCGCCCTGCCGCGGGCCGTCCACTTCGCGACCACGTCGTCGATCTCCTGCCTGAGGTCGCGCAACTCCTCCGCGGTCAGCGACAGCAGGAACTCCGACCCGAAGGACGAGTCCTGCCAGGCTTCGCTCCAGGCCCACTGCGCGTCGAGGTAGGCGTCGTACATCTCGGCGAGCTGGCGGGCGTGCAGGCGGGACAGCGTCTGGTGGACCACGACGCCCTCGGGGCTGTCGCGGAAGTCGGAGTTGCGGGTGGAGAAGCTCTCCGCCGACGTCCGCCACCAGCGCTCCCGGGCGTCCCCCCGGCCGCCCTGCGTCTCCTCGATGAGGCCGTGCGAGGCCAGCTTGCGCAGGTGGTAGCTGACCAGGGAGACCGCCTCGTCCACCTGCTCGGCGAGCTGCGAGGCGGTCGCCAGCTCGGCGACCTTGAGCGCGCGGTACAGCTTCATGCGCAGCGGGTGCGCCAGCGCCTTGAGCGTGCCGACGTCCTGGACGCGGGGCCGATCGTGGCTTGCCATGCTCTCACGCTAGATGCGAAAGGAAAATTGCGCAATAAATGTTGCGAGATTTTTCTGTCGCAGGCGCTCGCCATACTGCGTCGGGAACAGGGACACGACGAGGGGAGCAGCAGCCATGAGCAAGGCATCGCGGGGCGTTTCCGGCACGACGGCGCGGGGGTGAGGCGGGTGGCGACGTTCGCGCTGATCCACGGCGGCGGCAGCTCCGCCTGGGACTGGCACCTGGTCGAGGCCGAGCTGCGCGCCCGGGGCCACCGCACGGTGGCCGTCGACCTGCCGATCGAGGACGAGTCGGCCGGCCTGGCCGACTACGCCGACACGGTGGCGCGGGCCGTCGGCGAGGCGGACGAGCTGGTCGTGGTGGCCCACTCGTGGGGCGGCTTCGTCGCTCCGCTGGTCTGCGACCGCCTGCCCGTCAAGCTGATCGTGCTGGTCACGGCCATGATCCCGGCGCCGGGCGAGCCGCCGGGCGAGTGGTGGGCCAACACCGGCTACCAGGGCGCCGAGGGCTTGGACACGATCGCCGAGTTCATGCACGACGTCCCGGAGGAGCTGGCGCAGGAGGGGTTGTCGCGGGGGCGTCCGCAGGCGGAGAAGTCGTCCGTCGAGCCGTGGCCGGGCGCGGCGTGGCCCGACGTGCCGACGCGCTTCCTGCTCTGCCGGGACGACCGGTTCTTCCCGCCCGAGTTCATGCGGCGGGTGGTCCGGGAACGACTCGGTGTCATGCCCGACGAGATCGGGGGCAGTCACATGGTCATGCTGTCGCGCCCGAAGGAGCTGGCCGAGCGGTTCGAGGCGTATCTCACAGCGTGACGCACCCCATCACGAGGTAATCTTTTGTACTGACCAGTCAGTTCAAGAGATGGGGTTGTGGTGATCGTCGCGGAGGGCTTGTCGATCGAGGGGGTGTACCCGGCGGTCTCGCTGAAGGCGGGCCCCGGGACGCTCACGGCGGTCGCCGGGCCGGCGGGCAGCGGGCGGACGAGCCTGCTGCTCACGCTGGCCGGGCGGATGAGGCCGACGACGGGCACGCTCTCCGTCGCCGGGCACACCAGGCCGCGGGCCATCCGCAAGGCGGCGGCGCTCGCGCTGGTCGACGGCGTCACGGATCTCGATAGAGCGCTGACGGTCAAGGAGCACCTGCGCGAGCGCAGGCGCAAGCCGTACCAGGAAGTCCTGAAGCGGGCGGGGCTCGCGGCGCCGGACACGACGCCGGTGAGCGAGCTGGACCGCGAGCAGCAGGTGCGCCTCGGCGTCGCCCTGGCCCTGCTGGACGAGCCCGCGGTGATCCTCGCCGACAACGTGGACGCGGGCCTGCCCGACGACCGCGTACGAGCGCTCTGGGACCTCCTGCGCGACCTCGGCGCCGGTCTCGGCACGGCCTTGGTCGCGAGCTGCGTGCGCCCGCCCGCCCGCTACGACCACCTCGTGGAGCTGTGATGAAGGGCATGCTGCGGTCCCGGTTGACCCGGGCTGCGCTGGCGGCGGTGATCGTGCTGCCGCTGCTGTACGCCGGACTGTACCTGTGGTCGTTCTGGGACCCCCAGGGCAACCTCGACCGGGTCCCCGTCGCGCTGGTCATGGAGGACCGCCCGGCCACGGTCGACGGCAAGACCCTGCACGCGGGCCAGGACCTGGCCGACGAGCTGCGCAAGCGCCGGACGTTCGCCTGGCACGAGGCCACGCCCCGGCAGGCGGCCGACGGTGTCGCCGACGGCAGCTACTACCTGTCGCTCACCGTGCCCGCCGACTTCAGCGCCCGCCTGGCCTCGCCGTCCGACGACACGGCGACCCCCACCCCCGCCCAGCTCGGCCTGCGCGTGGACACCGGCCGCAGCTACATCGTCGGCAGCATCTCCGACGCGGTCTTCAACGAGGTGCGCGCCGCCGCCGAGCGCACGGCCATCCACGACTACTTCGACAAGGTCTTCGTCTCGATCGGCGACATCCACGAGGCCACCACCGAGGCCGCCGACGGCGCCGGCAAGCTGCACGACGGCGCGGTCAAGGCCGGCGACGGCGTCTCCCGGCTCAACTCCGGCCTCGGCACCGCCGAGAACGGCGCCCAGCAGCTCTCCGTCGGCCTGAACAGCGCCAACACCGCCACCGGCAAGCTGCGGAACGGCTCGGCCCAGGTCACCGGCGGCATCGGCAAGGCGCAGCAGGCCATCGGCGAGCTGCGCGACGGCCTGCGCAAGCTCCGCAGCGAGGGCACCTCCGAGCTGCGGAAGGGCACCCGGAAGGCGGCCGACCAGGTCCACACCCAGACGCGCGCGGTCAACCAGCTCGCCGACAAGTACGTGCCGGTGCTGAACGAGTGGGGCCCGAAGGTCGCCGACGCCGCCGAGCAGGTGGCCGACGCCGCCGACCGGCTGGCGGACGGCTCCGGCACGGGCGCCGGCGCGACCCGCGCGGCGGGCAGCGCCCGCGAGGCCGCCTCCCAGGCCCAGGCCGCGCTCGACCGCCTCGGCGCGGACGCCGACCCCGAGGTGCGCTCCCTGCTGCGCAGCGCGGCGAACGCCGCAGAACGCGCCGCCGAGCAGGCCGGCTCGGCGGGCACCGGCGGCACCGGCGGCACGGGCGGCGCCTCCGCCCTGTCCGCCCAGGCCCGCGAGCTGGCCAGGAACGCCAGGAAGATCGCGTCCGTGGCCCCGCAGATCGGCCCCAAGGTCGACCAGGTCAGGACCCAGGTGAACGCCCTGGACGACGGCCTGGCCAAGCTGGCCGCCGGCGCGGCGACCGTGGACGCGAGCCTGGCCAAGGCCGGCACCGGCGCGGGCGCCCTCTACCAGGGCGCGACCAAGCTGCACGACGGCTCGGCCCAGGTCACCAGCGGCCTCGGGCAGCTCGGCGGCGGGCTGGTCAAGCTCAGCGACGGCGCGAGCACCCTGCGCACCGGGGTCGGCCGGCTGCACGACGGCGCGGGCCAGGTGGACAAGGGCATGGACCAGCTCGCCAAGGGCTCGAAGGACCTGGCGGGCGGGCTCGGCGAGGGCGCGGAGAAGATCCCCGACTACGACGCCCAGCAGCGGGCCGCCCGCGCCGACGTGATGAGCGACCCGGTGCGGCTGGCCAAGACGGTCGACAACGAGGTCCCCAACTACGGCACCGGCTTCGCGCCGTTCTTCCTGCCGCTGGCGCTGTGGGTGGGCGCGATGATCACCTTCATGGTGCTCAAGCCGCTGAACCAGCGACGGCTGGCCGGGACCCAGGGCGCGGTGCGCATCGCGCTGGCCGGCTGGCTGCCCGCGGTGGCGCTGGGCGCGGCCCAGGTCGGCGTGCTGGCGGCGGTGCTGCGGTTCGCGCTCGGCCTGGAGGCGGCCCACTGGCTCGGGGTGATCGGGCTGCTGCTGCTGGCGGCGGCCGCGTTCCTGGCGGTGGTGCAGGCGGTCAACGCGCTGCTCGGGCCGCCCGGCCGGGTGGTGGGGCTGGCGCTGCTGATGCTCCAGCTCACCTCGGCGGCGGGGACGTATCCGATCGAGACCTCGCCCGGGTTCTTCCAGACGATCTCGCCGTGGCTGCCGATGAGCTGGGTCGTCTCGGCGCTGCGCAGGCTGATCAGTGGCGGCGATCTGACCGTGGTGTGGCAGGCTTGCGGCGTGCTGTCCGCATTCCTCGTGCTCGGGCTCGCGCTGACCACCCTCGCGGTGGAGCGGGGCCGCGTCTGGTCCATGAAGCGCCTGCACCCCGAGCTGTCGCTGTGAGCAGGCAGGACACCCGGGCGAAGGTGTTCACGGCGGCGGTCGAGCTGATCGCCGAGCAGGGCTACGCGGCCACCACGGTCGACGCGATCGCCGAGCGCGCCGGGGTGGCCAAGGGCACCGTGTTCTACAACTTCGGCAGCAAGGAGGGCCTGTTCTCCGCGCTGCTGGAGCACTCGATCGAGCGGCTGGCGGGCGCGCTGGCCGCCGCCGACACCGGCGAGAGCGGCGTGGCCGCCCTCGACTCGGTGGTGCTCGGCCAGCTGCGCTTCTTCGAGGAGCACGGCCCGTTCGCCCGGGTGTTGCTGGCCGAGATGTGGCGCACCGCCTGGCAGGAGGCGGTGGCGCGGCTGCGCGAGAGCGCGCTCGGCGTGTACGCGGGCGTGCTGCGCAGGGCGGCGGCGAGCGGCGAGATCCGCGCCGACCTCGACGTGGAGACGGCGGCGACCGCCCTGTTCGGCATGGTCCTGACGGTCGCCATCGAACGCCGCGCCCTCTACCCCGAGCGGCCGATCGAGCAGACCCACCAGACCCTGGTGGAGCTGCTCCACGGCCGCATCAGGTGAGGCGGGCTCAGCGCACCGGCAGCTCGTAGACGCGGCGCACGCTGCTGCCCAGCTTGCCGACGTCGGCGCCGTACACGTGCAGCGACACCCCGACCTCGTCGCTGGTGTTGAGCACCATGTGGATGTCGCCGGGCGGGGCGAAGCCGCTGACCTCGCCCGGCCGGTTGTCGGCGCGCCCGATCTCCAGCAGGTGGTCGCCCATGTCGCGGTAGAGCGTCTCGTGCTCGATGCCGCTGAGGATGCCGAACGTGCACCACGACACGTGGTCGTGGATCACCGTGTACTGGCCGGGACGCCACACCACGGCCACGATCGAGAACTCGTCCTGGGCGTGCAGCAGGTGGGAGGCATAGCGGTCGGGCGTGCCGAGGCGTTCCTCGGGCGTGAGGATGTCCATGCCGGGCAGCCGGTCGCGCAGCAGGTCGGCGACGGCGAAGGCGGTCTCGCGGCCGCCGAGCTTCCTCGCCACGATCTCGGAGATGCCGGACACCAGAACGTCGAGCCCTGGCCTGGTGGTGGTCGCGACCATGTTCACGGCGTCCTCCTAGGGGGAATGTGGCAATTTGTCCTCCCTCTCTACGGTGGCCCATGGCGATCGATAGGTCCAACAGAAGTCTTCTGGCCTATTGATAGATACGATTGATGAATGCTCGACGTCGCCCGGCTCCGCGTCCTCGTCGCGGTGGCCCGCAAGGGGTCGCTCACCGCGGCCGCCAAGGAGCTGCACTATTCCCAGCCGTCCATCAGCCACCACCTGGCCCGGCTGGAGGCCGAGACCGGCGCCAAGCTCGTCCAGCGGGTGGGGCGCGGCATCCGGCTGACCGAGGCGGGCCGGCTGCTGGCCGACCGCGCCGCCGACATCATCGGCCGGATCGACGCCACCGCCGAGGAGCTGGCCGCCCACGTGGGCCTGCGGGAGGGCCGCGTCCGGCTGGCCGCCTTCCCGTCGGCGCTCGGCACGTTCATCCCGTCCGCCGTCCGCCGCCTGTCGGCCGCCCATCCCGGGCTGCGGCTGGAGCTCACCGAGACCGAGCCGCCCGAGGCCCTCAGGCTGCTGCGCGCCGGCCGCGTCGACGTCGCCGTCATGTTCCGGTACGACGACACCGCCCCCGAGGACGCCGGCCTGCACCTGATCCACCTCCTCGACGACCCCAGCTACCTGGTCTCCCCCGAACCCGGCGGCGAGCTGGCCGACCACGCCGGCTCCCCCTGGATCGCCGGCTGCGACCGCTGCCGCAGCCACCTGCTCGACATCTGCGCCAAGGCCGGGTTCGAGCCGCGCATCTCCTTCACCAGCGACGACATCGTGGCCGTGCAGGCGCTCGTGGCGGCCGGCATGGGCCTGACCGTGCTGCCCGGCCTGGCGCTCAGCGCCCACCGCAACCCCGAGGTCGCGGCGACCCAGGTGCCCGGCTCCACCAGGCACGTCTACGCCGCCGTCTACGGCGAGCCGCCGCACCCGCCGGCCACCGGCGCCCTGCTCGAAGCGCTCGGCGCGAGCCTGCCGCCCGCCGCCGAAGGCCGTTGACGGCGTCCATGTGACGGGCTTGAGGAAAGCCGTTGACGGTGTCTTTACCATGAGCACATGCCGGACATCACGCATATCGCGCTGTTCTGCGGGGTCACGCTGGGACTGCTCCTCGTCCCCGGCCCCGCGGTGCTCTACATCGTCACCCGCAGCGTCTCCCAGGGCCGCTCCGCCGGGTTCGTCTCGGTGCTGGGCGTGCACGCCGGCTCCCTGGTCCACGTCGGCGCGGCTGCCGTCGGCATCAGCGCGCTGATCGCGGCCTCGGCGACCGCCTTCACGATCGTCAAGTACGTGAGCGTGGCGTACCTGCTCTGGCTCGGCCTGCGCAAGCTGATGAAGCGCGGCGGGGAGTCCGAGGAGGTCGTCGAGCTGAAGGTGCAGTCCAGGCGGCGGCTGTTCTGGGAGGGGTTCGTGGTCAACGTGCTCAACCCGAAGACGGCCGTGTTCTTCCTGGCGTTCCTGCCGCCGTTCACCGACCCGTCGGCGGGGCCGGTGGGGCCGCAGATCCTCCTGCTCGGCGGTTTGTGGCTGGTGCTCGGGATGGTCAGCGACGGCGCGTACGCGCTGCTGTCGTCGGCGGTGGCCGGACGGCTGCGCGGGTCCGTACGGGCGCGGCGGCGGCTCGACGTGGGCAGCGGCCTGGTCTACCTCGGGCTGGCCGCGTGGCTCACAACCGAGAAGGCATGACAAGCCGCGAAATTTCCCGCTCTTAATGCGATAGTGAGATCGATCGGGGGACGAAAAGCCGGGACGTAGCAGCTAGGCGGACCCATGGACGCGCCACCGCACCGCCTCGGCCTCGAACGAGTCGTCGAGGTCTACTCGGGTCACGACGACGTGGTCGGCGTGACCGGGACCGGCCATGTGATCGGCACGGATCTCGTGCTGACCGCGTCCCTCGTGGTGGACCCCGGGGCGCCCTGCCAGGTGCGCCCGCCGTGGTCGTCCCGGTGGGCGGCGGCCGAGCAGGTCTGGCGCGGGCACGGCGCGGTGCTGCTGCGGGTGCCCGGACCGCCCTGGGCCGACGTGCCCGGCATCGGGCACCTCCGGTGGGCCGCCTTGTCCGGGGAACGGGTGCCGTGCCTGGCCATGGGGTTCCCGCGGGCCCGGCGGCGGTCGGGGTTCAGGGACGTCCGGGTGCTGTCCGGAACCGCCGCCGCCCCCACGGGCCCGGCGTCGCGGACGCTCAGCATGGACGTGCCCGGCCCGCCGCCCCCCATGGAGGTGTGGGCGGGCCTGACCGGGGCCGCGCTGCTGGCCGAGCCCGCCGGGCAGGTCGCCGCCGTCGTCACGGCCTCGGCCGCCGGGCACGCCCGTGGGCGGCTCGACGCGGTGCCCGTGGGCGTGCTGCTGGGCGACGACCGGTTCCGCGAGCTGACCGGCGCTGCGCCGGGCTCCCTGGAGCGCGTCTCCGCCGGTGACGGGCGGGTGGTCCTGTCCGGGCTGCTGCTGCCGGCGCGGGAGCCGTTGCCGTCCGACTGCCCGGACTGGCGGCTGCTGCTGCCGCGGCACGCCGTGGTGCCGTACTCCGGGCGGGACGGGCAGCTCGCCGCCCTGCGGGCCTGGGCCGGGGAGCCGGCCGCGCTGTCGGTCGCGGTGGTGACCGGGCGCAGCGGCACGGGCCGTACCCGGCTGGCCGGGGAGCTGTGCGAGGAACTGCGGGAAGCCGGCTGGGACGCCGGTTTCCTGACCCTGGACGCCGCGCTCGCCGCCCTGTCCGGGCGCGCGGCGCTGTCGCTGGAGGCGGTGCGGCCCTCGCTGGTGGTCGTGGAGTCGCCGGAGCCGTCCGCTCCGCTGGTGGGCGAGCTGGTACGGCGGCTGGCCAAGCACGGGCACAACCCCCGCGTACGGGTGTTGCTGCTGGCCCGCGAGCCCGGCGAGGCGGAGTGGTGGCGGCGGCTGGACACGGCGGCGGGCGGCTGGCTGCGCCGGCTCAACACCACGACCGTGCAGCTCAACCAGGACCCGCTCACCCTGAACGAGCGCACCGAGCACGCGTTCACGGCGATGAAGGCGTTCGCGCCGAGCCGGGCCGCGCTCCCCACGCCCCCGCGCCTGGACGACCCCGAGTACGGCCTGCCGCTCCGCGTCCACCTGGCCGCCCTGCTGCGGCTGCGCGGCGGCGAGACGGAGGTGCTGCCCGCGCCCACCGTCCCGGACGCCCTGCCCGGCGGCGGGATCGGCGCCCCGCCCTACCGGACGGCGCCCGAGCCCCGCCCCGGGACGTCCTGGAACGCCTTCCGTCCCGGCGGCCGGAGCGTAACCCGGGCGCGCGCGGTGGTGACCGTCGGCGAGGAGCTGCTCAGCCGCTTCCTCGACCGCGAACGCGACCAGTGGGCCACCGTCTGGCCCGCCGGCCGCGCCCAGGTGGACGAGACCACCGCCCGGCAGTCCGTCGCCCTGCTCACGCTCACCGCCCCCACCCCCGCCGAGCTGCCCGGCCTGCTGTCGGCCGTGCCCGCCCTGCACGACGACCCGCAGGCCGCGGCGGTCGTCGCCGACTGGCTGGGACGCGTCTTCCCCGGCGTGGACCGGCTGTGCCCGCTCGGGCCGGACCTGGTGGCCGAGCAGGCGCTCGCCGAGACCGAGGGCCTGGACGCGCTGGTCCTGGCCGTGCACGACCACGAGCGGCGGACGACCGGGCACCTGGCACGCCTGCTCGACGTGCTCCGCCTGGGGGCGGATCGGGCGGAGGTGGGGCGGGCGCTGCGTTCGCTGGTGACGTCCAGGATAGGGGCGCTGGTCGCGGAGGCGGCGGCGAACCCCGCCACCCGGCTCGGCGACCTGCTCAACGCCGCGCTCACGCAACTGCCGGCCGACCGGGCGACGACCGCGGCGGTGGCCGCGCTGCCCTTCGGCGCGCCGGTGGACGCGCAGGCGGATGCGTGGGGCCCTTCCCTTGCTGGGCCGCCGCTCGGGTTGCGGGCCCTTGAGGTGACGCTGGCCGAGCTGGCCGTACGGCACTTCCGTGCAGGTGGCAGGCGGACCGCGCTGGCGGCGGCGCTGGCCCGGCTGTCGTCCCGGTTGTCGGCCGTGGGCCGGGTGGGTGAGGCGGTGGTGGCCGCCGCCGAGGCCGTGGAGATCTTCGCGGCCGCTCCCCCGTACGAGGAGGCGGCCGGGCAGGCGGAGGCGCTGTTCGTCCTGGGGGCGTGCCTGCTGCTCGCGGGCGAGTCCGGCAGCGCGCTCCGGCCCGCCCAGGAGGCGGCGACCCGGTTCCGCATCCTGTCCGAGGACGACCCCCGGTACGCGGGACGGGCCGGGCAGGCGTACCACAACCTGGCGTGCGCGCTGCTGGACTCGGGGCGGACGGCCGAGGCGGTGGAGGCGTTCGCGGCGGCGGGCGGTGCCGGCGAGGTCGCCACGGCCCTGACCGACGTCCTCACAGCGCACGCCTCCCCCACAAGCCCCACCCTCGCTCCCCCGCCCCAGCCCCCCGCGCCTGTCCCGCCATTTGCCTTTTCCGGCCCCGAGCCGGGGGCGTTGCCCGAGTTGGCCGCCTGTCTTGCCGTCGCGGCGACCGCCGCCGTGGCGGGCGCGGCGCCGACCGACAGGGATCTGGCTCAGCGGTTGTGCCTGCTGGCCGGATGGCTCGGAGCACATGGCAGGGCGGCCGAGGCCGTCGCTCCCGCCGCAGAGGCCGTCGTACGGCTGCGCGGCCTGGCGGACGAGGAGCCGGGCCTGCGGCTGATGCTGGCCGAGGCCGCGGGCCTGCTGGCCGGGCTGCACCGCGCGCTGGACGACCTGGACCCGGCCGAGCGGTTCGCCGCCGAGGCGGTGCGGAACCTGCGCTCGCTGGTCGCGCTCGAACCCGACGAGCACCGCCCGGCCCTGACCGTCCAGCTCCTCGACCTGGGCGAACTGCTGCTGACCGACGCGCGCCCCCGCGACGCGCTCGACCCGCTCCAGGACGCCGCGATCCTCGCCGCCGAACTGGACGAACCGCACACGGCCGTCAGGGCCCGCTCCGGACACCTGCTCGCCCTCTGCCTGGCCGAACTCGACCGCCCCGCCGACGCCCGAGCCCATGCGGAGGCCGCGGCCGCTCTGTACGACGCCCTGAGCACCGAAGACGCGTCCTACCGGCGACACCGGGAGGAGATCCGAGCCTGGCAGGAGTCGACGACCGATCCCACCGCCGCCACGGCCGGAGAACCCGAACAGCCCTGGATGACCAACCTGATCACCCCGCCACCCGATGTGGCCAGAGCCGAACGAACCCTCATCGAACGCCGCGCCGCCCTGGAGCCCGCGGACAGCCCTGCGTCCGCCGACGACCCTGCGGTCCTGGAAGGTCCACAGGTCGTGGGAGGGCCTGGAGCAGGGGAAGGACCGCACGTCCCCAACGGACCGCAAACCGCGGACAGGCCGCAGACCCCGGACGGGCCGCAGATCGCGCGGGTGCGAGCGTACGCCGCCGCCCAGGCAGCACTGGCCCGCGCCTGGGCCGAGACCGGACGCCCCCGCGACGGCCTCCACCTCGCAACCCAAGCCGCCGACCTGCTACGACGCCACGCGACACCTGACGACCCCGACGACGGGAATGGCGCGAACGGCGCAGGTGGCGCGGGCGCGGGCAGCGGGGGCATGAGCGGCACGGACCTGGACAACGCGGGCCTGGGCGGCTCGGGCGTGAGCGGCACGGGCGTGAGCGGCGGGGGTGCCGAGCGGGCTGGGGGCCGCGGGGCGGTGGTGGGTGGGGCGGTGGTGGGTGGGGCCGTTGTGGGGGCGGTTGGGCGGGCGCTTGTGGGGTTGGGGCGGTATTCGGAGGCGGTGCCGTATTTGCGGGGTGCTGTTGAGGCGTGCGGGCCGCAGGCCGAGGTCAGCTTCGTGGTGCAGCAGGAGCTGGCCAAGTTGCTCGTCCTGGAGGTCGTGGCGCTGGAGGCCACGGGCCGCCTGGAGGCCGCCGACGGCGAGGCGGAGCGGCTGGTCGCGGTGTGCGAGGGGCTGGTGGCCGAGCGGCTGGAGTCCCCGGTCGTGCTCGCGGGGGCGCTGCGGCTGCACGCGGGCCTCCGGCTGGCCGCCGGGAACGTGGCAGGAGCGCTCCAATCGGTCACCCGCGCGCTGGACATCCTCGTGCCCGAGCCGCCCGAGCGCACCCGTCTGCTCACCGCCACCTGCCTGGAGCTCAGCGGCCTGTGCCACGCCGACCTGGACGAACGCGACCTCGCCGCCGCCGAGCTGGCCAAGGGCGTCGCTCTGATGGCCGAGGAGGGCCCGCTCACCCGGGACCTGGCCGGCGTGCACGTGCGGGCGCTGGCCCGGCTGGCCCGGCTCCGCGTGACCGGCCACGGCCCGTCCGCCGGAACCGACCTGTACGCCCAGATCCTCCGGGTACGCCCGATGCCGCCCCCCGACGTGCTCACCACGGCCGTGGACGAGCTGTCCGCCCACCTGCGCGCGGCCACCCCGAGGACGGCGGCCAGGCTGCTGCCGCTGCTGACGGCGTTCGCCGAGGCGTTGGAGCGCGAGGCCCCGGTCAGCGAGAACCCGCTGCTGCACGAGCGGTTCGGCCACTGCCTCATGCTCGGCGGCGCGACGGCGGCTCCGGCCGTACGCGTCCTCAAGGGGCTGGCCGCGTTCGACGTCCGGCACCGGCATTCCCTGGGCCTGGCGCTGGCCGCGCTCGGCGACGCCGACCTGACCGTCCTTGAGCAGGCCGTGGACCTGTTGTCCGAGGACGGGAGGGCGCTGGCCGACACGCTGAACAGGTACGCGGTCAGGCTGTTGGAGGCCGGGCGGCCGGTGGAGGCGCTGGCCCACTCGGAACGCGCCGCCGACCTCTGCGACGAGCTGGACGAGCCCGCCGTCGCCGCCGTCACGTACGCCCAGCTCGGCGCCGCTCTGGCCGCCCTCGACCGCCCCCAGGCCGCGCTGGAGGCGGTGACCTGGTCGCTGGCCGAGCAGGAACGCGCCGCCGAGGCGCGGGGCGGCGAGGCCGGGCTGCTCGGCGTGCGCGCGCAGGCGCTCCAGGTGCGCGGGCTGGTGTTGCGCGCGTCCGGCCGGACGCAGGAGGCGCTGGCGCATTTGGTGGAGGCCATGCGCCTGCACGTCCGGCTCGCCCGGCCCGCGGCGGCGGCCGAGGTGGCCGGGACGGTCGCCGACGACCTGCTGGCCGCCGGGCGTCCGGAGGAGGCCGCCGAGTACGCCAGGATCGCCGTCACCGGCCTGCCGCCGCGCACGCTCAGGCATGCCCTGGCCACCCAGCGCCTGGTCAGGTGCCACATGATGCTGGGCGAGGCGCGGGAGGCGGGCGCGCTGGCCGAGGAGCTGATCCGGCTGGCCAGGCGGTCGCCGGGCGAGCTGACGTACCGGGCGATCCTGGCCGATTCGCTGGCGCAGAGCTCGGAGCTGCTGCCCCTGCTGCGGCCCGGCGCGGCGGCGGAGGCCGAGCAGCGGGCCCGCGAGGCCATCGCGATCTACGACGAGCTGCTGACCACGGGCATGAACGCCGAGGCGCTGCACGTCAGCCGGGCGGGCGCCGGGCTGACGCTGGCCGCCGCGCTCCGGCTGCGTGAGCAGCCGGCGGCGGCGGTGGGGCCGCTGCGCGAGGCCGTCGCCGCGCTGGAACGCCACGCCCCCGCGAACCCCCTGCTCGGCGGCGTCCTGTCCCGCGCCATGCTCATGCTGGGCGACGCGCTCATGGAGTCGGGCCGGGCGCTGGAGGCGAGCCTGGTCTTCCATCGCGGCGCCCAGGTCATCGACGACGAGCCGGCCGCCGCCGTCGCCCATGCCCGGCTCGGCTTCTGCCAGCAGGAGCTGGGCAGGGACGACGCGGCCGACACCGCGCTCCGCGTCGCGCACGGCCTGCTGCGCGGCCTCCTGACCGCCGGCGGCACCGCCCCGAACGCCGGGACCGGCGAGCTCACCGAGCTGCTGCGCGACGTGCTGCGCGGCCGGCTGCGGCTGCTGGAGAAGTCCGGCAGGCGCGAGGAGGCGGCCCAGGTGGCGGCCGAACTGCGCACGACGTAGCCCGCCGACCGGCCGGAGCCCGCGAGCGACGACGCCGCACAGGAGCAGGTCAGGTGGTGGCGGCCTCGGCGGTTTCCCTGGCCCAGCGGTAGTCGGCCTTGCCGGCGGGCGAGCGGACCATCTCCTTCACGAACGCGTACGAACGCGGCACCTTGTACCCCGACAACGACGCCCGGCAGTGGGCGTCCAGCTCGGCGGCGGTCACCTCGACGCCGGGACGCGGCTCGACCACGGCCGCCACCCTGCTCCCCCACCGGTCGTCCGGCACGCCGGTCACCACCGCGTCGAACACCGCCGGATGGCCCTTGAGCACGGCCTCGACCTCCTCGGGGAAGACCTTCTCGCCGCCGGTGTTGATGCACTGCGAGCCGCGGCCGAACACGTGCACGGTGCCGTCGGCGTCCACGGTCGCCAGGTCGCCGGTGAGCAGCCAGCGGGTGCCGTCGGGGTCGGTGACGAACGTGCGCGCCGACTTGTCCGGGTCGTTGTAGTAGCCGAACGCCACCCGCCCGGACCTGGCCACCGTCCCCATCTGCCCCGAACCCGGCGGAACGGGACGTCCCCGCTCGTCCAGGACGCTGATCCTGGCCGACGGGTTGGGCTGGTAGCGCAGCCCGGTCTCGGGCGTGGAGCCGGGCAGCGCGGAGGCGGTGTAGCCGGACTCCGTCGAGCCGAAGCTGTCCACGATCATGACGTCGGGCAGCAGGCCCTGGAGCCGGTCGCGGACCGCGCCGCTCAGGATCGCGCCGGTGGAGCTGACGACGAACAGCGACGACAGGTCGTACGTGCCCGTCTCCAGCGCCTCGGCCAGCGGCCTGGCCATGGCGTCGCCCGTGATGCTCATGGTGAGCACGCGCTCGCGCTCGACCGCCCGCCACACCTCGCCGGCGTCGAACTTGGGGACGAGCACCATCGTCCCGCCCGCCCACCAGCTGATGAAGGTGGCCATCTGCGCGGCGCCGTGCATGAGCGGCGAGGTGGCCATCATGATCATGGGGGTGGCCTTGACGGCCTCGTCGACGACCTCCTGCGGGGTGGTGCGCGGGTCGCCGTACGGGTTGCCGCCGCCGAAGGCCATGAACAGGTCCTCGACGTGCCACATCGCGCCCTTGGGCATGCCGGTGGTGCCGCCGGTGTAGATGATGTAGACGTCCTGGCCGGTGCGCGGGGCGAAGCCGCGTTCCGGCCTGCCGCGCTCCAGCGCCGCCTGGTACGGCACCGCCGAGGCGATCGACGACTCGCCGCCGACCGCGATCAGGTGCTCCAGCAGCGGCGCCTGGTGCGCGACGGCGGCCACGCGGGGGTCGAACTCGACGTCGTAGACCAGCGCGCGCAGGTCGGCGTCCTGGTAGAGGTAGAGCAGCTCGGCCTCGACGTACCGGTAGTTGACGTTGATCGGCACGGCCCGGATCTTGAGCGCGGCCAGCAGCCCGGCCAGGTACTCCACGCCGTTGTACAGGTGCAGCCCGACGTGCTGGCCCGGCCGCACGCCCAGGCCCGCGAGGTAGTGGGCGAGCCGGTTGGCCTCGGCGTCCAGCTCGGCGTAGGTGCGCCGGCGGTCGCCGCAGATGACGGCGGTGCGGTCCCCGATCGCGTCGGCGAGTGCTTCGAACAGGTCCGCGTGGTTGAACTCCATCAGGGTCTCTCCCGTCCGACGATCCACATCGCGAAGAACTGGGCTCCGCCGCCGTAGGCGTGGCCGAGCGCCGTGCGGGCGCCGTCCACCTGGTGCTCGCCGGCCTGGCCGCGCACCTGGAGCGCGGCCTCGGCGAACCTGATCAGCCCCGAGGCCCCGATGGGGTTGCTGGACAGCACGCCGCCGGAGGCGTTCCACGGGATGTCGCCGTCGAGGGCCGTGGCGCCGGACTCGGTCAGCTTCCAGCCCTCGCCCTCCGCCGCGAATCCCAGGTTCTCCAGCCACATCGGCTCGTACCAGGAGAAGGGCACGTACACCTCGGCGACGTCGATCTCGCGGCGCGGGTCGGTGACGCCGGCCTGGCGGTAGACGTCGGCGGCGCAGTCCTTGCCGCCCTGGGGGCTGACGGTGTCGCGGCCGGCCCGGAAGATGGGCTCCGAGCGCATGGCGGTGCCGTGCACCCAGGCGGGGGTGCCGGTGACCTTGTGCTCGGCGGCCAGGACCATCGCGCACGCGCCGTCGCTGGACGGGCAGGTCTCCAGGTAGCGGATCGGCTCCCAGAGCATCGGCGTGGACTCGACCATCTTCTGGTCGATGCCGGGGATCCTGAGGTGGGCGTAGGGGTTCTTCAGGGCGTTGAGCCGGTCCTTGACGGCGACCAGCGTGCCGATGTGGCCGGGCGCGCCGGACCTGCGCATGTACTCGCGGATGTGCGGCGCGAAGTAGCCGCCCGCGCCGACCACGAGCGACGCGCTGAAGGGCAGGTGCGTGGACAGCGCCCAGGTGGCGTTGGACTCCGACTGCTTCTCGAAGGCCACCACGAGCACCCGCTCGTGCACGCCGCCCTGGATCAGGCTCGCGCCGACCAGCGCCGTCGAGCCGCCGACGCTGCCCGCGGTGTGCACCCGCATCATCGGCTTGCCCGCCGCGCCGAGCGCGTCGGCGAGGTACGCCTCGGGCATCATCACGCCCTCGAACAGGTCGGGCGCCTTGCCGACCACGACGGCGTCGATGTCCTTGAACGTCAGCCCGGCGTCCTCCAGGGCCCGCAGCGCCGCCTCGCGGACCAGGCCCGCGATGGAGACGTCCCTGCGCTTGGTGGTGTAGTGCGTCTGCCCGACCCCGATCACCGCGCAGCGGTTGCCCATGATTCACGCCTCCAGGACCGTGACGAGGTTGTGCTGCAGGCAGGGGCCGCCGGCGGCGTGCCCGACGGTGCGGCCGGCGCCGCCGTCGAGGATGCGCCGCGCGGCCTCGCCGATGCGGATGAGCCCCGTGGCCATGACGGGGTTGGCGGCGAGCGGGCCGCCGGACGGGTTGATCAGCGTGTCGCCGCCCAGTTCGAGCGCCTCGCGCAGGATGAGCTCCTCGTGCGGGAACTGGGCGTGCAGCTCGGCCACCTCGACCGGGCCCTTGCCGACGCCGGCGGCCCGTGCGGCGTCGGCCGCGGAGGCCGACCTGGCCAGGTCCCGCATGCCCAGGTAGTGGGGCTCGATGCGGTGGGCGATGCCCTTGACGAAGGCGGGGCGGCTGGTGAGCCGTCCGGCCAGTTCCGCCGTGGCCAGCACGATCGCCGCCGCGCCGTCCGTGACGGGCGGCACGTCCGTCTTCCTGAGGGGTTCGACCGCGACTTCCGCGCCGTCCGGTTCGGGCAGGTCGAGCGCGTACGGGTTGCTCCTGCCGTCCGCCCTTGACCTGCGGACGATCTCGTCGAGCTGCTTCCGGTCCGCGTCGAGCGCGTTCGCCTGGAGCGCGGCCAGGGAGAGCTGGTCGAGGCCGAGGGGTTCCAGGTAGTAGGGGTCGAGCTGGAGGGTCGTGATGGTGCGCAGGTCGCCGAGCGACGACTTGCCGAATCCGTAGACCAGGGCCGAGTCGATGTCGCCGTGCTGGAGGCGGACCCACGCCTCGTACAGGGCCCAGGCGCCGTCCATCTCGACGTGGCTCTCGGAGATGGGCGGCCAGGCGCCGAGCGCGTCCAGGGCGCTGACGAACGAGAACGGCGCCCCGGCCAGGTAGTCGCAGCTCCCCGAGCAGGTGAAGCCGAACCTGGTCAGCCCGGTCCGCTCCTTGACCTCGCTGATCACGGGCAGGATCAGCTCGGGCTCGGTGAGCCCGGTGTCGTGGTCGGTGTGGACGGTCTGCGCGAACGCGACGATCGCGACCTCTCTCATGACAGCTCCACGTCGGGCTCGCCGGTGGGGGCGAACCAGCGGATGTTCGCCATGGACTTGCTCCGCTCCTCCTCGGGCACCCAGACGGCCCTGACCCGCATGCCCTGGCGCACCTCGTGCGCGGGCACGCCGCCGATCAGGGCGATCATGGGGATGTCGGCGTGGTCGAGCAGGATGTAGGCGGAGACGAACGGCACTTCCGGCGCGCGCGGATCCGGCAGGTTGTTGATGGCGAACGTGGTGATCGTCCCGGTGTCGGGGAGTTCGAGCGTCTCCGGGATGAGACCTCCGCACTGGGGGCAGGACATCCGGTACGGCACGTACACCTGGTCGCACTGCTCGCAGCGTCCGCCGAGGAAGACGCCGCGCTCGACGCCCTCCAGGAAGACGCGGAGCGAGCCGCCCGCCTGGAGGCGGTACTCGGCCCGCACGTTGGACACGATCTTCGTGACCTCGGGCGCGAAGTGGGCGATGTCGGTGATGTGGCCCGTGGGCCGGTCGCGCCACACCGGCCAGACCCGGGTGCCCTTCGACAGCGCCTTGGGGTCGTCGGCGGCGACGGCGTGCACGAGCGCGGTGTCGGCGCCGTCGAGCAGGATCGTGGCCCAGGCGAAGGGCCGGTCGAGCGGGTGGTTCTGCAGGGGCTCGGGCACCCAGGCCCAGGAGGTCACCGTGCCGGCCGGGCCGACCTCGACGTACTCGGAGGTGACGGGGTCGCCGGTGGCCGGGTCGTATTCGAGGGGCGGCACGAGCACCTTGCCCTCTTTCGTGCGCACTCCGACGATGCGGCGGCCGCGCAACTCGGTGAGGAAGCGCCCGATCACCGGCCCGGTCGTGCGGGTGTAGCCGCCGGGGAACTCCAGGACGTGCTGGGCGACCAGCGGATCGTCAGATGGCACGGTCGTGACCCTCCCAGTACGGTGCGCGGAGCTTGCGCTTGAGCAGCTTGCCGTTGGGCTCGCGGGGCATCTCGGCGATGAAGTCGACGCTCTTGGGCCACTTCATCCGGGCCAGGCGGCCCTCCAGCGAGGCGATCAGCTCGGCCGCGAGCTCGGGCCCCGGCGCGACGCCCGGCGCGGGCTCGACGACGGCCTTGATCTGCTCGCCCCAGTCGTCGTCCGGGATGCCGAACACGGCCACGTCGGCGACCTTGGGGTGGATCATGAGCTCGTTCTCGATCTCGGCCGGGTAGATGTTCGTCCCGCCGGAGATGATCATGTCGGCCTTGCGGTCGCAGAGGAAGAGGAAGCCGTCCTCGTCCAGGTATCCGATGTCGCCGACCGTGAAGTAGTCCTTGAGCCGGTTCGCGGCGGTCTTGTCGGGGTCGCCCTTGTACTCGAAGGGCACGCCCATCATCTTCATGTAGATCGTCCCGGGGGTGCCGGTCGGTACGGGTTCGCCCTCGTCGTCCGCGATCAGCAGCTCGCTGATCGGCCAGGCGGAGCCGACCGTGCCCGGGTGCGCCTTCCAGCCCTCGGGTGTGGCCAGGGTGCCGCCGCCCTCGGTGGCCGCGTAGTACTCGTAGATGCAGTCGCCCCACCACTCGAACATCGCCCATTTGACCGGGACCGGGCAGGGGGCGGCGGCGTGGATCATCCACTTGAGCGAGGACAGGTCGTACTTGGCCCTGGTGGCCTCGGGGAGCGCGAGCAGGCGCTTGAAGTGCGTGGGAACCATGTGGGAGTTCGTGACGCGGTAACGCTCGCACAGCCGGAGCGTCTCCTCGGCGTCCCATCTGTCCATGTAGACGAGGGTGTGTCCCATGTGCAGGGCGCTGCCGCCGAACTGGGTGACGGCGGTGTGGTAGCTGGGCGAGGTGACCAGGTGCGCGTTGGGCGGCCCGGCCGTGATGCCGAACAGGCCGAGCAGGAAGGTCATCAGCTCGGCGCCGTCGTCGGGGTCGAGGCCGCTCAGCGTGCGCCTGACGCCCTTGGGCCGGCCGGTGGTGCCCGAGGTGTAGTGCATGGTGGCGCCGGCCGTGCGGCCGGGCGGCGCGGTGTCCGGTTGCCCGGCGGTCAGCTCGCTCGCCGGGCGGAAGCCGTCCTGGCCGCCGTCCCCGAGGAGGAAGCGGCGGTGCGGCTCGATCGCCTCGGCTCCCCTGGCGCCCTCCTGGAGGAAGCGAGGGTGGACGAAGAACGCCTTCGCCTCGCTGTCGGACACGATGTAGCCGATCTCCGGGCCGGTGAGGTGCCAGTTGATCGGCGTGTAGTACCAGCCGGCCTGGAGCGCGGCCAGATAGAGGACGAGGCCGTCCGCGCCGTTCGGGACCAGGCCGCAGATCCCGTCGCCCGGCTCCAGGCCGAGCTCGCGTAACCCGTGGACGAGGCGGTTCGAACGGGCCAGGAGGTCACCCGCGCGGTGCTCCGTGCCGTCGGGGTCGACGGCCGCGATCCACCCGGGATCCGCCTGCGCCAGCCTCCAGAAACCGAGCGTGCCCATCTGATCTCCTCAGCTCAGGCGTAGCAAAACAGGAACTTGTTCTCGTTTGCTGTGGGGAGCGTATCCCGCGGGTAAAGTTCGTAGCAAGCGCTTGATTCAGTAGCTTCTGGGACTTGGGAGGCGTACATGGAGCTTCTGCCGATCAGCACCCCGCACTGCCGGGTGGAACGCGACGGCCACGTCCTGACCGTCACGATGAACCGGCCGGAGGCCCGCAACGCCCTCTCCTCGGACATGCTGATCGGGCTGGCCTCGGCGTGGGCGTACGCGTCGGCCGAGCCCTCGATCCGGGTCGCGATCCTGACCGGGGCGGAGGGCACGTTCTGCGCCGGGGCCGACCTCAAGGCCATGGGCCAACCCTCGACCGATCCCGAGGTTCAGGCAAGAGCCGCCCAGATCGCGAATTTTCACTGGAAAGGGCTTCTGAGGGAGGACTTGCCGACAAAGCCGATCATCAGCGCTGTCGAGGGGTACGCGGTCGCCGGCGGCACGGAGCTGCTGGTCGGGACCGACCTCAGGGTGGTGGCGGAATCGGCCACCCTGGGGCTGTTCGAGGCCAAACGCGCACTCTTCCCCATGGGCGGCTGCGCGGTCCGGCTGCCCCGCCAGATCCCGTACTGCCACGCCATGGACCTGCTGCTCACCGGCCGTTCCGTGACCGCCGCCGAGGCCCTGGCGATGGGGCTGGTCAACCGGGTCGTGCCGGACGGACGGGCGCTGGAGACGGCCCGGGAGCTGGCGGCGGACATCGCCGCTTCCGGGCCGCTGGCGGTCCAGGCCATTCTGCGGACGTACCGGGACACCCTGGGCATGCCGGAGCCCGAGGCCCTGAAGGTGTCGGACGAGCTGGGCTGGCCGGTGATCGGCTCGGAGGACGCCAAGGAGGGTACCCGGGCCTTCCGCGAGAAGCGCCCGGCCCGCTACGAAGGCCGCTGACCACTCGCCGGGAGGAGAGACGCACGTCACATCCGTTCCTGTCACATCCCGTCCGGCTGCCCCGTCCGAGAGGTGGAAGCAGTCGACGACGACAAGGAGCGCGTCATGGAAGCCCGTCTCAACCTCTTCGAGAACCAGGTCGCGGCCAAGGTCATGAAGCACCTCATCGGCACCAACAAGGTCATTATGGACTCGGGCCTGCCCCACGCCACGCAGGAGCTGGTGAAAATCCGGGCCAGCCAGATCAACGGCTGCGGCTTCTGCACCGACATGCACACCAAGGACGCCGCGCACGCCGGCGAGACCTCGGTCCGGCTCAACCTGGTCGCCGCCTGGCGGGAGGCCAAGGTGTTCACCGAGGCCGAGCGGGCCGCCCTGGAGCTGGCCGAGCAGGGCACCCGCATCGCCGACGGCGCCGGCGGCGTCCCGGACGAGGTCTGGGCGAACGCCGCCAAGCACTACGACGAGGAGCAGCTCGGGGCGCTGGTGTGCCTGATCGCCCTGATCAACACCTTCAACCGGGTGAACGTCATCATCCAGCAGCCCGCGGGCGACTACGTCCCCGGCATGTTCGGCTGACCGAGAGCTGACCGAGAGCTCCCGGGAAGCCGGTGGGGAGCCGCGGCCTGCGGGAAGGAGTCAGTCCCGCAGGCCGCCGAGGACCGTCGTCACCAGGTGCGCACGGACGCCGCCGGGGTCGTCCCGCCCGGATGCGGCAACAGCCGGGCGATCAGTCCCGGGTGATGCGGTCGAGGCGTTCCAGGGCCTCCGCGTACTCCTCCACGAGCCCGAACACCACGTCCTTCGTCGAGCGCACCTGGTTGGTCAGGCCGATGACCTGCCCGGCGGGGAAGGTGGCCAGCTCCGAGGCGTCCGAGCGGCCGATCCGGCGCAGGGCGTCCGAGACGAGCATGAACTGCAGCGGCATCGGCAGCGTGCCCGGCGACTCCTGCGACTCCCACGCCTCGGTCCACTCGTTCCTGAGCAGGCGGGCGGGCTTGCCGGTCCAGCTCCGGGAGCGCACGGTGTCGCGCGAGGTGGCCTCCAGGATGCGGCGTCGCGCCATCTCGGGGGTGTCGGCCTCCTCGACGGTGAGCCAGAGTGAGCCGGTCCAGACGCCCTCCGCGCCCAGCGCCATGCCGGCCGCCATCTGCCGGCCGTTCCCGATGCCGCCCGCCGCGAGAACGGGGACGTCCACGGCGTCCACCACCTGGGGGATGAGCACCATGGTCGAGATCTCGCCGGTGTGGCCGCCGGCCTCGGTGCCCTGGGCGACGACGACGTCCACGCCGACCTCGACCTGCTTGAGCGCGTGCCGCGGGGTCGAGGCGAGGGCGGCGACCTTGACGCCGTGCCGGTGGGCGAGGTCCACGACGTCGGCCGGGGGCGGCCCGAGGGCGTTGGCCAGCAGGGCGATGGGATGGCGGAGCGCGACCTCGACCTGGGGACGCGCGGTGGCGTCGGTCCAGCCGAGCAGCACCCGGCCGGGGTCGGCGTCGGACGTCAGGGGCGGCACGCCGTGCCTGCCGAGCAGGGTCTCGACGAACGCGCGGTGTCCCTCGGGGATCATCGCCTGCAGCCGGCCGACCAGCTCCTCGGGGGCGAAGTCGGCGCCCTCGTAGGAGGCGGGCATGACCACGTCCACGCCGTACGGTTTGCCGTCGACGTGGTCGTCGATCCACTTGAGCTCCATTTCGAGCTCTTCCGGGGTGAAGTAGAGCGCGCCGAGCACTCCCATGCCGCCCGCGCGGCTGACCGCGGCGACCACGTCCCTGCAGTGGCTGAAGGCGAAGATCGGGAGCTCGATTCCGAACATGTCCGTGACCCGTGTCCGCATGGCCCGACGATAAGCCGCCCCGCAGCCGAACTGCAACGTGTTCTACTCTAGAACCTTTCGTCGGTAGGCTTCCGACTTGGAACGCGTTCTAGCGCGGCAGCCGCCGCCAGAGCGGCCGCGGCAGCAGGCGCAGCAGGCCGAACGCCGGGCCGAGCGCCCGCGGCACCCACACGGACGACGCGCCCTCGCGCAGCGCGCGCACGGTGGCCAGGGCCACCTGGCGGGGCGTCGAGGACAGCGGCGCCGGGGGCAGGCCCTTCGTCATCCGGCCGATCACGAAGCCCGGCCGGACGATCAGCACGCGCGCGCCCGACCCGTGCAGCGCGTCGCCGAGCCCCTGCGCGAACCCGTCGAGCCCGGCCTTGGCCGAGCCGTAGACGAAGTTGGCCTTGCGCACCCGGGCCCCGGCGACCGACGAGAGCACCACGAGGGTGCCGTGCCCCTGCTCGCGCAGGACCCTGGCGGCGTGCAGGTCCACCGAGACGTGGCCGCCGTAGTTGACCGCGACGGCCTCGGCGGCGGCGGCCGGGTCGGCGTCGTAGTCGTCCTGGCTGCCGAGCACGCCGAACGCGGAGATCACCACGTCGAGGTCGCCCACCAGCTCCACAGCCCTGGCCAGGACGGCGGCGTGCGACCCCACGTCGAGCGCGTCGAACGGCAGGACGTGCACCTCGGCGGCGAGGTCCGCGGGCGGCGTGAGCTCGCCCCTGGCGGCCAGCACGACCCTGGTCGCGCCCAGCCCGACCAGCAGCCGGACGATCTCCAGGCCGATCTCGCTCCGCCCGCCCAGCAGCAGCACGCTGTCCACGGCCCCGAGCGCGTTCCTCACGACGCCCCCCGCCCCGGAGCGGCGGCCGCCCGGCTCGCGTCAGAAGTGGTGGTCACAGTCGTAGTCTCCTGGACAGGTCCGAGCGGAACAGGCCCTCCGGGTCGGCCTCGTCCCTGATGCTCCGCCATCGTTCCAGTTCGGGGTACATCGCCGCCATCATGTCGGCGCGCAGCCGGGCGTCCTTGGCCAGGTACACCCGTCCTGCGGCCTGCGCGACGCGCTCGTCGAAGCCGCGCAGGAGCCCGCTCAGGCCGCGCTGACCGGCCGGGATGTCCAGGGCCAGGGTCCAGCCGGGCACGGGGAAGGACAGGAACCCCCCCGAACCGGGTCCGAACCGCTTGAGCACGGTCAGGAAGGACACCGTCCCGTGCGCCGACAACGACCCGACGATGCCGCGCAACGTCTCCTCCGCGCCGAACGGCACCACGAACTGGTACTGCACGAAGCCGCGCGGGCCGTACATGCGGTTCCAGCCCTCGACGAAGTCGAGCGGGTGGAAGAACGGCGCGATGCCCTGCGTGACGGTCGCGCTCGCGGGCGCCTTGCGGTACCAGATCTCGTTGAAGGCGCGCACGCTGAGCCCGTTGAGCAGCCCGTCCGGCGCCCACGGCGGCGCGTGCAGCCGGGCGCGCGGCGCGAAGGCCGGCGGCGCCTTCTCCGCGTCGCGCGGCGCGTGGTCGCCCCTGGTCAGGACGCTGCGGCCCATCCGGCGGCCGCGGGCGAGCAGGTCGATCCAGGCCACCGTGTAGCGGTAGCGGTCGTCGGTGCGGGCCATGACGTCGAGCGTCTCGTCGAGGTCGGCGGTGCGCCGGACGTCCACCCGCATCCGGGACGACTCGACCGGCACGCAGCCGAACGTCGCCTCGGCCACCACCCCGGTCAGGCCCATGCCGCCGACGGTCGCCCGGAAGAGCGGATCGCCGGGGCGCAGCACCCTGGCGGCGCCGTCGGCGGTCACCAGGGTGAGCGAGCGCACGTGCGCGCCGAAGGAGGAGTCGCGGTGGTGGTTCTTGCCGTGCACGTCGGCCGCGACGGCCCCGCCGACCGTGACGTGCCTGGTCCCGGGGCTCACGGGCACGAACCAGCCGCGGGGCACCAGCTCCGTCATCACCTCGTGCAGGCTGACCCCGCCCGCCGCGGTCACCACGCCGGTGCGCTCGTCGAAGCTCCAGGCGTCCAGGCCGGTGCAGTCGAGGACGAGGCCGCCGGCGTTCTGGGCGGCGTCGCCGTACGAGCGGCCGAGCCCGCGGGCGACGACGCCGCGGCCCGGCGCGGCCACGACCAGGTCGCGCAGCTCGTCCAGGGAGCGCGGGCGGCGCAGGACGGCGGGGGTGGGCGAGGTGCGGCCCCAGCCGGTGAGGAACGTGCTCACGCGTAGATCCCGAGCCCCACCAGGACGACCAGCGCGGCGGCGAAGACGAGGGTGGGCCGGTCGCGGATCACCAGTTCCTCGGGCTCCTCGCCGCCGCCCCGCTCGACCAGCAGGTTGTGCCGGAGCACGAGGAGCAGGAACGGGACGATGCTGAGCCCGTAGAACACGTTCTCGTGCGCGTTCAGCGCCCACAGGCAGTACGTGACGATCATCGCCCCGGACGCCATGATCCGTACGTGCGTCAGGTACGCGGCCGGGTAGGCGGCCAGCGTGGCCCGCGTCCCCGACACGCCCCGCGCCCGCAGCTCGGCCTCGCGCTTGCCGGCCACCAGCTGCAGCGCGGCCAGCGAGACGACCACCAGGAACCAGCCGGTCACCGGCACCCCGACGGCGACGGCTCCGGCGTAGGCCCTGATCACGTGGCAGCCGGCGACCGCGATGAGGTCCACGACCTCCTGGTGCTTGAGCCAGGTCGTGTAGGCCAGGGTCAGGGCGACGTACCCGGCGACGACCGCGGGCGACTGCCAGCCGCCGGTGAGCCCGGCGACCGCGGGCGCGAGGACCAGCAGGACGACGCCCGCCACCCGGGCCGTGCGCACCGACACCGCGCCGGAGGCGACGGCCCGGCGGCGCTTGCGCGGGTGCAGCCGGTCGGCCTCCACGTCGGAGGCGTCGTTCAGCAGGTAGGAGCCGCTGGCGGCCAGGCAGAAGGCGGCCAGGACGAGCAGCGCCGCGAGCAGGCGGCCCGGCTGCCCGAGCACCCCGGCCGCCATGGGGGCGGCCAGGACGAGCAGGTTCTTCAGCCACTGGCGCGGCCGGGCCGCCCTGACCAGGGCCAGCACGGGCGCGGGCGACCAGGGCCGGGCGACCACGCCCTGGCTCATGCGGACCGGCGGCCGCGCAGGGCGAGCAGCAGCCCGCCCAGGAGCAGGACGACCCCGACCACGCCGAGCACGATCGGCAGCGTGGTCCTGATCAGGTTGATCTGGCTCTTGCCCTCGGCGGCGCTGTCGACCAGGCCCTTGACCGTGTCGTCGGTCATCTTGGCGGTGGCCACGAACGCCTTGGAGCGCTCGATGCCGTCCTGGCTCTTGAGCACCTCGTTGCGCACCTGCTCCTGCTTGACGGGCGCGCCGGTGGTGGGCTCGATCCAGTAGGTGACGGTGCCGGAGTAGAACCGGTTCAGCTGCACGTCGCCCGAGGTGCCCATGCCGAACCAGGCGGCGGGCGCGTTCAGCGTCTGCGTCCTGGTCTCGGGGACGGTCTGCTCGAACTTGTACGTGGCCAGCCCGTTGACCTGCTCCTCGCCGACGAACCTGGCGTCGAACGCCTTGCCCGCGCTGGCGTTGAACACCTGGTAGGTCTTCTTCTCCACGTCGAACGGGAACTTGTAGATCTGGCCCTGGAGCTGCACCGGGGCCTTGTCGATGCTGGCGCCGCAGCAGTTGAGGCCGACGCCGGAGCGCTTGTCGAAGGCGCTGCGCCGCTCGCTGAAGTTGATGCCCGGCTTGCTGTTGGTGACGTCGTTGACGGCGGTGAACTCGTCCCAGACGACGCGGTCGTCGTTGGCCTCCTTCACGTCGCCGCGGGTGGTGACGATGATGTCGAGGTCGGCGGTCAGCACCTTGCCGTCCGGGATGCTGAAGTACTGGGCGCCCGTCGCGTGCAGCTTGCTGATGCTGTACTGGTCGCCCTTGGCGGCCATGAAGGCGGGCGCGACCTGGAGACGCACCAGGGGAGCCAGAACGATGAGGAATGCCCCGACGGCGATGAGGACGCTGCCAACGACGACCCGGTTCATGGACCCTCCATGTGCGCAGGTGCACTGACGCCTGTTTGGGTGGTTAAGTACTGAAACGAACTACCTACTCGCCGGTATGTTATTGCGACGAGTGACCGACGTCACCAGGGATGCGGAAACGTGACCGAAACAGGTTCTACTTCGGGCGGGGTGCCGGTGGTCTCAGGACACCAGACCTCGCTCGACGGCGTGCGCGCCGTGGCCGCCTTCGCCGTCCTGCTGTTCCACGTGTCCATGGAGGCGGGGACGGCGCTGGACCCGGGGTTCCTGGGCGGCGTGCTGTCCAGGGGCGAGATCGGCGTGCCGATCTTCTTCACGCTCTCCGGCCTGCTGCTGTACCGGCCGTGGGCGGCCCAGGCGCTGCTCAGCGACCGCACCCCGGACACCCGCCGCTACCTGTGGAAACGCTTCTTCCGGATCATGCCGGCGTACTGGCTGGTGGTCGCCGTGGCGCTGCTGCTGTGGGGCGACGCCCACCGCGCCGACCCCTGGACGTGGGCGCAGATGTTGTTCCTCGTGCACACCTACGACATCACCCCCTGGTGGTACGGCCTCGGCCCCAAGGGGCTCGGCCAGATGTGGAGCCTCGCGGTCGAGCTGACCTTCTACCTCACGCTCCCGCTGATGGCGGCGGTGCTGCGCAGGTTCGCCCTGCGCGGCGACCCCGACCTGCGGACCAGGGGACGGCGGCTGCTCATCGGCCTGGCCGTCTTCGGCGCGCTGTCCTACGTGTACACGGTCTTCGAGTACTTCCCCGACTACCGGCCCTGGATGAACGTGTGGCTGCCGCGCTCCTGGACGTTCTTCGTGCCCGGCATGGCGCTGGCCGTGCTGACCGTCTGGGCCAGGGCCGAGGACGGCCGCGCACGGCGGCTGAGCGCCGCGCTGGCCTCCTCCTGGGGCACGTTGTGGGTCATCGCGGGCCTGGCCTACCTCATCGCCGCCACGCCGCTCACCGGGCCGCGCGCGGTCGGCCTGGGCAGCATCTGGACCGCGTTCACCGAGCAGGGCCTCTACACGCTCGTCGCCTTCTGCCTGGTCGCCCCGGCCGCGCTGGCGGCCGGACGGCCCACGCGGGTGCACGAGCTGCTCGGCGGCCGGGTGATGAGCTACCTGGGCCAGATCTCCTACGGCGTCTTCCTGTGGCAGTTCGTCATCCTCTACCTCTGGTACGACTTCACCGGCCAGCGGCCGTGGACCGGCAACCTCCTGGTCAACCTGGTCGCCGTCACCGCCGTCACGGTCGCCATGGCCGGGCTCACCCACCGCTACGTGGAGGAGCCGGCCAGGCGGCTGATCCGCCTGCTGCCTCAGCGCGCCGCCGGGCCCGGCTCGCCGAAGGCCACCGCCCTGAGGCAGAACGCCTGACCCTGCGCCCCGGCCGCGGTGATCCGCATGCCCTTGCCCGGCCCGTCGTGCGGCACGTAGAACAGCGCGCCCATGGCGCCGGTCGCGGGCAGCGTGGCCGCCCGCTGGGCCTCGCCGACCTCCACCACGACCTGCACGGGCCGCGGGCTGACGTACGACATGGCCACCACCACGCCGGGCCCGCCGAAGGACTCGACGGGGAACTCCTTGCCCGCCGGGTAGCACTTGCGGCCCTTGACCGCGTCGAAGAACGGCACCACCCGGCCCACCGGGACGAGCTTGCCCGTGTCGTCCAGCACGTACGGCTCCGCCGACGGCCGCGGGTCGCGCATGCGCTCCCTGGTCGCGTCGTCGGCCAGCGGCGCCAGCACGTACGAGGTCATCCGGCGCTCCCCGTTCCACGGCAGGACGATCTCCGGCGGCACGGGACGGGGGTAGATGTCGGCCTCCCCCGCCGCCGCGGCCAGCGAGGCCTTCGCGTTCTCCAGGTACGTCCTGACCCGGTCGCCGGTGAGCGTGTCGCCGAAGGTGTTGATCGAGATCAGCGACACGACGAGGAAGACGGCGGTCAGCGCGCCGCCGACGGCCGGCAGGCTCGCCGGCACCGGCCGGCGTAGGACGTCGGGCTCGTCCTCCACCGGCATGACGGCCAGCGCCAGGCAGAGCGCGAAGAGCACGGCGGCGTCGGCGACGTACCGGGTCTCGGCGCCGACCAGGTCCCAGGCGGTGGCCCGCGCGATCACGGTGGGCACCGCGTCGGCGACCACCACGTAGGCCGCCAGGATCGCCCACGCCCGCCAGGCCCGCCTGCGGTACACGCAGGTGGCCACGACCAGCGCGGCGAGCACCGCCCACGCCACGACCACGGTCACCGGGGCCGGGTCGGCCAGCCCGCCGGTCGAGGTGACGCCGCCCCAGCGCAGCGGGCCGCCGACCGCCCCCGTCGGGAACGTCTCGCCCAGCAGCCTGCGCAGCAGCCCCGGCACCACCTCGGCCTTCGGGCCGGTCAGCGCGTCGGCCCCGGCGGTGTCGCGGCGCAGCCAGTAGAGCAGCGCGTACCCGGCCAGCAGCAGGCCGTGCGCCCACCAGACGGGCCTGCGCAGCTCGGCGAGCAGGGCGCGGGCCCACAGGCCACGCCCGAGGTAGGCGCTGCTGACACCGAGCACCACGAACGGGATGAACACCCCCTTGGTGGAGAAGGCCATCCCGACGGCGGTCCAGGCCAGGGCCCGCCAGCGGCCCTTGCCCTCGCGTACGTACCTGACGTGCGCGGCCAGCGCCGCGATCAGCGCGAGCTGCAGCGGCACGGCGTTGAGCGCGGCCGACCACCAGCTCATGGCGGGCACGGTGAGCGGCGCGAACGCGTAGACGGTCAGCGCGGCGAGCACCGCCGCCCGGTCGCCGAACAGCCGCCGCAGCAGCACCAGGAACATGACCGAGGCCGCCCCCTGGATCGCGACGGTCACGAACGACACCAGCGCCCAGCTGTACGGCGCCACCGACGTGAGCAGCCACACCAGGCCGAGCGCGCCCGGCATGAGGTGCCCCTTGTGCACCCTCATCAGGTACTCCCAGGTCGGCCCGCTGTCGCCGGCCCCGGCCACGAAGAGGAAGTCGTCCTCGACGAAGTAGGCCTTGCTGAGCAGGCTCGCCCGGAACACCAGCGAGATCAGCACGATCAGCAGGCCCACGCCGATGACCGGCCCGGTGCGCACCGCCGGGATGGTGATCTGGAAGGGCTCGGCTCGCTTGACGTCTTCAGCCATGGACGTATCCCTCCACTGCAGTAAGCTCCGCGCCGTGGACACCGAACCGTTCCGAGCGGATCTCGGCAGATCCGTCCGGTTGCTGCGCGCCTTCCGTCTGGAGCAGAGCGACCCCGACTTCTTCTACGGCACCCTGGCCAGGGACACGGTGGCCCAGCTCGCCACCTACACCGACCTGGCCGGCGCGACCGTGGCCGACATCGGCGGCGGTCCCGGCTACTTCGCCGACGCCCTGCGCGCGGTCGGCGCGCGGCCGCTGTGCGTCGACTGCGACGCCGGTGAGATGCGCCTGCGCGACGGCGTGCCGCCCCGCGACGCCGTGCTCGGCAGCGCGCTCGACCTGCCGCTCGCCACCGGCTCGGTGGACGTGTGCTTCTCCTCCAACGTGCTGGAGCACGTGCCCGACCCGCTGCGGATGGCCGACGAGATGGTCCGGGTGACCCGGCCGGGCGGCGTGGTCTACCTGTCGTACACGATCTGGTTCTCGCCGTGGGGCGGCCACGAGACCTCCCCCTGGCACTACCTCGGCGGCCACTACGCGGCCCGCCGCTACGCCCGCACCCACGGCAAACCGCCCAAGAACGTCTTCGGCGAGAGCATGTACGCCATCGGCGTGGCCAAGCCGCTGGCCTGGGCCCGCAGGAGGCGCGACGTGGAGGTCCTCGACGCGATCCCCCGCTACCATCCACGCTGGGCCAGGCACGTCGTCCACCTACCTGGCATCCGCGAGCTGGTCACCTGGAACCTGCTCCTCGTCCTGCGCCGCAGGTGAGCGCCGCCGCGACAACCACACGGCGGCCGCCACGCAGCCCGCGCCGAGCAGGCCGCCGCCGACCGGCGCCACCGTGCCGAGCAGCAGGATCCAGCGCTTGTAGGCGGCCGCCGTCGCCAGGGCCGCGACGACGTCCGGCTCGGCGGTGCGGAAGTCCGCGTCGAGGGCGGTCAGGCGGCCCCGGCCGTCCGCGGTGACCAGCGTCTCGGTCACCTCCTCCAGCGTCCTGACCGGCAGGCCGCTGACCGGTTCGACCCAGTACGTGCGCCGGATCTCGGCGTAGCGGCCGAGGCCGATGTCGCCCTTGCCGGGCAGGCCGAGCAGGCGGCGCGGCAGCGGCGGCGTCTCGCCCGGCACGAGCCGGCGCGGCGTGCGCTGGACGTAGCGGTAGGTCTCGACGCCGCGCACCCGCTCGACCCCGTCGAAGACGGCCGTGACCGGGCGGCGCAGGCGCAGGTCGAACAGCGGGTAGTCGCGGCGCTCCGCGTTGAACGGCCAGCGGAAGGCCTGCCCGCTCTGCCGGACGGAGACGTCCTCGTCCAGGTACTCGCCGCAGCAGTTCACGATCTCGCCGGTACGCCGGTCGAAGGCCAGGCGGCGCTCGTGGTAGTCCAGGCGGTGGCCGTCGCGGGTGGCCAGGGAGACCGACTCGCCCCACACCGCGCGGTCGTCGTCGCCGGCCAGCACGTCGCCGATCAGCCACCGGGTCTGGACCAGGTCGCCGGTCGTCTGCCGCATGGTCGCCGGGTCCACGTACGTGGCCGACTCGGCGGTCGCCCTGGTCATGCTCTGCTGTTCCAGGGGGGCCTTGAGCACCCGGTCGTAGACGTACAGGCGGCTCAGCGGGATGAGCGTCAGCAGGAAGGCCCCCACGGCGGCCAGCACCAGCGCGAGGCTCCTTCGGCTCGGGGCGGTCACGGCCGGGGCACCGCCTGTCCCGGCGTCACGTCGCCCAGGCACAGGCCGGGCGGCACGTCGTGCACGACGATCCGGTCCGCGCCCGGCACGGCCAGCAGGAAGACCCGGCCGAAGCCCGCGCGCAGCTTTAGGTCGGTGGCGCGGTCGCCCATCCACAGGGTGACCGTCGTGTCGGACCGGGCCGCGTACCCCAGCCTGACCAGGGTGCCCTCGACGCGGGTGACGCGGTTGTCCAGCGGCACCTGGACGGTCCCGCCGGTCACCGGCCAGCACCGGTCGCGGGTCGTGGGCACGAGCGGGATGCCCTGCACGTCCACCGGCCGCAGGCGGCCCTGGTCGTCGAAGACCAGGCCGTCGAGCGCGGCGGGCGGCGCCTGCATCCTGGCCCTGAGCGCGGGCGTGGCCAGCGCGCCCAGCACCCGCGAGGTCAGGCTGTAGGTCCGGTACGAGTCGGGCAGCACCTCCGTCGGCACCAGCCGGTCGTAGATCACGCTGTCGGGGGCCGCCCTGGCCAGCTCGGCGCGGGCGGTCTCGATGTAGTCGTGCCGCCGCTCGGCCCCCAGGTACCCGGCGAAGAGCGTCACCGTGACCAGCGACGCGCCCGCGAACAGCCCGAGCGTCGCGCCGGCCGCCCCGGTCACCCGCTCCCGCGCCGGCAGCGCCCTGCGGTACGGCTCCTCCTCGCCGCGCAGCGGCAGCAGCACCAGGCCCACGACCAGCGCGAGCAGCGGGACGGCGTCGGCGACGTACCGGGTGTCGGTGCCGACGAACGAGCCCAGCAGGTGGACGCGTCCCCACAACACCGGCAGCGCGTCCGCGACCAGCAGGTAGCCCAGCAGCGTGGCCCAGGCCAGGACCGCCCGCCTGCGGTACCGGCTGGTGATCACCACCAGCGCGGCCAGGACGACCAGGGAGGCGATGACCAGCGGCAGCGGCGGCGAGGCCACCCCCCAGTCGCCGCCCGCGAACCACCGCCACGGCCCGCCGAGCACGGTGGTGGCGAACGTCTTGCCCAGCAGCTCCCACAGGAAGCCGAGGGCCTGGTCGAAGATCGGCAGCGCCCCGGTGCTGGGCGCCGACGAAGACCGCTGGACGTAGAGCGCGCCGAAGGCCACCAGCACGGTGCCGTACATGGCCCAGGCGGCCAGGTGACGGCGCAGCGCGGCGCGCAGGCCGCCGTGGTAGATCGCGGTGAGGGCGAACAGCAGCAGCGGCAGCGCGAACCCCTTGACGAAGCCCAGCAGCCCGACCAGCACCCACAGCGCCGCGGCCACGGCGTGCCGCAGCCGGCCCGTCCGCAGGTGGTGCCAGTGCGAGGCGACCGCCATGGGCAGCGCGACCTGGAGGAAGACGGTGTTGAGCCCGGCCGCCCACCAGGCCAGCGCGGGCACGGTCACCGGCGCGAGCAGGAAGACCAGCAGCGGCACGAGCGTCGCCGGCCGCCTGCCGAAGACCACCCGCAGCATGCGCAGCACGCCCAGGGCGGCCAGGGCGTGCAGCGCCAGCACGGTGCCGGCCGCCCAGCCCCAGTCGAAGGGGTGCAGCCGGGAGACCAGCCAGGCCACCAGGAAGCCGCCCGGCATGAACTGGCCGAAGTGGATCCGGGTCAGGTAGTCGAAGGACAGGTCGCTCTCCATCGCCCTGGCCACGAACTCGTAGTCGTCCTCCTTGAAGTACGCCTCCTGGACGACGGCCGCCTTGCCCGCCACCGCGGCGGCGACGAGCACGAGCCCGGCCAGCAGGACGCCGTGGCGGCGGGCCCACCGGGCGGCGCGCGCCACCGGGCCGGGAACCGTGATGACGGTCCCCGCCCGCGGCTTGATCGTGTCGGTCACGGAACACTCGTCATGGTCGGGCCGCCTGCGGCGACGGTGATCGGTACGGTGGTCTGCCGGGCCGGCGCGCGCCTGGCCGCCACCTCGACGAGGAGCTGGCCGAGCAGCGGCAGGCAGAGCAGCTGCGCCCACAGGCCGCCCGCGCCGAGCGCGACCGCGACCGTGGCGGCCAGGTAGAGCGCGAGCCCGCCGGGCGGCCCGAGCAGCAGGGTCCAGCGCCGTCGCCCGCGCAGGTGCTCGGCCTCCCGCAGCGGCCGCGACCAGGCGCCCAGCACGAACGCCACCCCGGCCACGCCCGCCCCCGCCGGCCCGCCGACCCAGTAGCCGAGCGCGACGGCGAACACCGCGACGTGCCGGACCCGCGGCCGGGCGGCCAGGACGGGCGCCAGATGGCGTCCCGGCCGGCCCCTGCCCACCAGGGCCAGCCCGGCGACGAGCAGCGCCAGCGCCCCGCCCGCGGCCAGCCCCGCCCGGTACGGCTCGTCCGGCTCGTAGGTGAGCGTCACCGTCCCGGCCGTGAAGGCGGGCAGGAACCAGGCCTGCCGCCAGCCGTCGAGCCGGACCGGCTTGAGCGCCGCGGCCCCCAGCGTGGCCTTCCAGCCGGTGTTGAAGTTCTCGTTGACCACCAGGTAGGCGTCGTCCTGGACGTTCACCTGGACGACCCGCTCGCCGGCCGCCCACGTGGTGACCGGCGTGCGCCGCATGACGGTGGGCCCGGCCGCGGGGCTGCCCGGCTCGTGCCGCACGACCGCCGACTCGACCCGGTACGACTCCCCCGGCCGCACCGACAGCCGGGTCGGACCGGCCACGAGCTGCAGCCGCTCGCAGGTCTCGAAGGTCACCGGCCGGCCGGTGACCACGTCGTGCAGGGTGCCGCCGGTGACGGCGGTGTGCACCTCGTTGCCGTCGACGGTGAGCGTCGGCCCGAAGCCGCACGGCAGCGTGAGCTTGAAGCCGGTCAGCGCGCCGAGCGGCCGCACGCCGGGGAAGGCCACGTCGCTGATCTCGATCGGCCGGCCGCCGGACGCGCCGAACTCCAGCGCGATCTTCCTGGCCTTCATCTCCGGGAAGCGGACGAGCCCGTCCGTGCCGACCCAGCTCTGCCGGACGCCGCCCTCCGCGCGGATCGTCACCCGGACGGGAGGGGCGCCGAGGTAGGAGTCGGGCGTGATGACGCGGATCTGCGACAGCTTCGTCTCGCGGGCCAGCTCGACGTTCAGCGTGGGCCTGGGGTCGAGCGGGTCGGCGAACCAGGCCGTCTTCGGGTCGCCGTCGAAGGCCCAGCGGCCGCCCGCCGCGCCGCTGTCCACCGCGGTGGAGGAGGCGCGCACGCTCAGGGAGTCGCCGGGCAGCGTGCTGAGGCGTTCGATCGTCGCGCGGTCGGTGACCGTGGCGCGGCCCGAGATGCCGTACGCGCCGTCCTTGCCGGTGACGAAGGAGCGGTCGAAGCCGTTGCCGTCGTCGCCCAGCACCTCGTGGCCCTTGGCGCAGCTCCAGGCGGCCGAGCCGCGGACGCAGCCGGGCACGTCGCCGGTCCTGGCCACCGCGACCGTGGCCGGCTCGCCGGTGTCCTCGCGCGGGTCGGGCACGACGATCGAGCGTCCGGGCCGGACGCCGGGGATGGCGAGCTCGGTGATGCCGACCCGGCCGCCGAGGCGGCTCGCCGGTTCGTACGCGGTGGCGACGACCTTCACCCGCAGCCGATCGACCGGCCCCTTCGGCACGGCCAGCTCCTGCGGGTCGGCGGTCGCGCGCACCTTCTGGCGCAGCGAGCCGGCGCCGGTCTCCACGACGACCTCGCTGGGCGGCGGCCCGATCGGCGAGTTCTCGAACGCCACCTGGATCGTGGGGATCGTCAGCGGCTCGGCGAAGGTCACCTCCAGCCACTCGCCGACGGCGCCGTTCCAGCCGGTGGAGCGCCAGCTCGTGCGCCGGTCGCCGTCCAGGGCGGCGAAGGGCTGGTGGCCGGGCTCGCGGCTGTTCGCCGCGGCGCCGACGTCGGCCTCGGAGCTGGAGGCGGTGACGCTCGCGACGCCGGTGAGGCCCGCCGTGGAGACGTACCGCGCCCAGCCGGGGTCGAGCAGGTCGTTGGAGGGCGAGCTGCCGCGCAGGGGCTCGTCGGCGGTGAGCGTGGCGCTGGCGTTGCGGCGCAGGTCGGCGAAGGCGACCTCCCTGCGGCGCAGCGTGTCGGTCAGGATCGTGTCGTGCGCGGGCACCTTGACCACGCCCGCGTCGTCGTTGAGCAGGACGGGCCGGTCGTCGTCCAGGAGGCCCTGCTCGGCCAGGGAGAGCACGGACTCCGGCGCGCCGCCGACGCGCAGCGGGCGGGTGGCGTCCACGGTGCCGACCAGCGGCGCGGCGCCGGCCACGCGGTAGATCTCGACGGCCGGGTAGGGCTGGTCCAGCCAGGCGGCGGCCCGGCCGTACTGGGCGATGCCGACGCCCAGCCCCATCTGGGCCACGAGCGAGACGCCGGGCGAGTCCTCCAGCGCCTGGTGCACCCGGACCGGCCAGGCCGTGCCGATCGTCGCCCGGTCCAGGTCGTTCCGGACGACCAGGTACGACACCCCCATCCGGCGCAGCGTGGCGGACAGCCCCGGCGAGCCCTTGCCGGTGGCCAGGCGGTCGTCCACGGCGGCCATGAGCCGCGAGATGCCGGCCGAGCCCCACGGCACGATCGTGTGCGTGGCCCAGCGGGCCTGCGAGAGCGCCTGCAGCGGCTCGTCCAGGGGACGGCCCCACAGGTACTCGCCGCGTTTGGCGCCCGGCACGGCCAGCACCATGCCGTCGCCGGCGTTGCGGTTGAGCCAGGTGATGGCCTGCCGCCAGTAGTCGGGGATGGCGGTGAAGCCGCCGGCGGGGGCGAGACCGGCGTACAGGACGGGCAGGCCCGACAGGGTCACGAGCCCGGCGGCCAGCACGGTCAGGGGCGTGCGCAGGCGCGGGCGGGCCAGTGAGAGCAGCCCGGCGAGGCCGAGCGCGACGGGCAGCCTGATCAGCGCGTCGAACTTGTGCAGGTTGCGGAAGGCGGCGAGCGGGCCGTCGAGCAGCCCGACCATGAGCTGCTCGTGCGGCGTACCGGGATGGCCGGTGGTGATGATGGCGATCCCGCACAGCAGGCTGATCAGCAGGAACGGCCGCTCGGGCAGCCGGCGCAGGGTGAGCCCGGCCAGGCCGAGCGCGGCCACGGCGGCGGTGACCACGATCAGCCACGGGACGGTGGACTGCTGGTGGGCGTCGGGCAGCCAGGTCTGGCCGTCCACGGTCAGGAAGCTGAGCCAGCTCGACGTGCCGCGCAGCGCGTTGACCAGCGACGTCACGCCGGTCGTCGCGGTGGCGGTCTCGATGTAGGGCAGGAAGGAGAAGATGTAGCCGCCGAGCGTGAGCAGCGGGACGACCCACCACAGCGAGGCGAGCGCGACCAGCGGCAGCCACCAGGCGATCAGGCGGCGCTTGACCGGCCCGCCGCGCCTGGTCAGCAGGTAGACCATCGGCACCACGAGCACGGCCGCCTCGGCCACCGCGTTGACGCCGCCGCAGAAGAGGAAGGCGAACGCCGACAGCGCGGCCGCCCGGCGCGGCGTCAGCTCGCCCTTGGCCCCCTTGACCAGCGGGAGCAGGATCCACGGCAGCACGGCGCTGGGCAGGAACTCCGAGGAGTTGATGCCGATGAGCGCCTGGGCGTGCGGCGCGAGCGCGTACACGAAGCCGGCCAGGACGCGGGTGTGCGGGCCGCCGACGCCGAACGCGCGGGCGAGCTGGACCACGCCGAGGAAGGCGACGCACAGCACGAGCGACATCCACAGCCGCTGGACGGCCCACGACTCCATGCCCAGCTTGAGGAAGATCGCGTAGAACGGGCCCATCGGGAACAGGTAGCCGTACGCCTGGTTCTGCAGGTGGCCGAAGTAGGCGCCGTCCCACAGGTGCAGCGCCCGGCCGAGGAAGCCCAGCGGGTTGACCGCCATGTCGAGCTTCGTCTCGGGGATGATCTTCTCGGTCGAGGTGTTGAACGCGATGGCGCCGAGCAGCAGACAGGAGGCGAGCAACCGCAGCCTGTGCCTGATCCGGGCCTCGTAGCTCTCGACGGTGGAGTCCCCGCGTTCCCCCGGGGGTCCAGGCGAGGCTTGGGTCACTGAGGGGCTCCGCCGCAATCTTGGAGTTTCGCCAGGATAAGTCCGGTCATGTTAGCCCCAGTTCGGGCCCACGTAAATTCCCCGGCCCAGGCGCGGCAGGCCGCGGCCACCTCCGCCCGCCGCCGCGGGTCGGCCAGCTCCTCCAGCGCGCGGGCGGTCACCTCGGCCAGGCTCTCGCCGTCCCGGACGAGCCAGCCGGTGACGCCGTCCCGCACGGAGTCGCGCAGCCCGGCCACGTCGTAGGCCACGGTCGGCACGCCGAGCGCGGCGGCCTCGATCACGGTCAGCCCCCAGCCCTCGAACTCCGAGGCCGTCACGTTGAGCCGGGCGGCGGCCAGCAGGGCGTTCTTGCGCGATTCGGGCAGGAAGCCGTGCAGCTCGACCCGGCCGTCCAGGCCCCGGCCGGAGATCCGGGCGGCCAGGGCGTCGTGCTCGGGGCCGCGGCCCACGACGTGCACCCGCAGGCCCGGCCAGGCGTCGCCGAGCTCGGCGGCCAGGTCCACGACGCGCTCGATGCGCTTGTGGCCGATCAGGCGGCCGGCGTACACGAGGGCGGGCTCGCCCACGGGGGCCGGCGGCTCGCTCCGCACGGGCTCGGCGCAGCCGTTGGGCACGACGGTGACCGGCGCGAGCCAGCGCAACTTCGTGGCCAGGTCGCGCCTCGACGACTCCGAGACGGTGACCGTCAGGCAGCGCCGGTAGACCAGCCGGGCCACCTCGCCCTCCACGAAGCACCCGATCCGGGCCAGCCAGGCGGGCAGGAAGGCGTGGAACTGCCGGTCGTGGACGTGGTGCACGAGGCTGATCACGGGCGTGCGGCGGCGGACGACGAGCGGGGAGAAGAAGGGGATGCCGTTCATGGTGTCGATGACGACGTCCACGCGCCGCCGGTGGATCAGCAGCCAGAGCGGGACCAGCAGGTAGACGAGGTACGGGTTGCCCATCCTGCGCAGGTCGACGCCGTCGAGCACCTCGGCGCGCCGCTGCCCGCGCTGGCGGCCGGTGACGAACACGACCGAGGCCCCCTGGGTCAGCAGGAACCGGCTGACCTGCCAGGCGTACTCCTCGGCGCCGCCGGCCGTGGACTGGCAGGGTTCGCGGAAGTTGAGCATCGCCACGCGGACGCCCGCGAGTGGCCGCTCTCCCGCCGTCGCGTCGCTGGTCCGCGGGTCGATCAGCCGTGCCGTGTCCGCCTTGCGCTCACCGGTAAAGACCACCATCACTCCTCGTCGGCGGGCATGCGGGCATGGCGGAGCCACACTCCGTGCTCGCTGTGCATGGCCCCGCGTCAAGCGGGATGGATCACCTGGTGCCGTAGTTGTAGAGCGGCTGGTTGGGCGGGGTGAGCGACGGTGAGGCCACGTTGACCACCGCGACGGAGGCTCCGACCGCCAGCAGGGCTCCTATCGCCAGGGCCACGAGAAGTCGCAACACGAAGCTCTCCCTTCCTTCCGGTGACGCGGTGTGCCGAGACTAGAACGTGTTTCGTCTTGAATCCATAACATTGGTCAAACCGTGATAAAGCAAGTTACCCTCCGGTACATCATGAAACAGCCGGTCAACGCCGCAGCAAGCGCAGCTCTTCGCCGTCGAAAACCGTTCGCCAGCCGGGCGGCGCGGACGGGAACCCGTTCTCGCCCGCGGCCATGAGGAGATACCTGGCGGGCAGGTCGCCGTAGGCGCCCGCGGCCAGCAGGTCACCGGCGATGCGGTTCAGCGGGTCCTCGCCGCGCACCCGCAGCCGGCCGCCGCCGGGCAGGCCGACGAGCAACGTGTCGTCCCAGAGCACCCGGCGCCGGAACAGCTTGGTCGCCGGGTCGAGCACCACCCGGCCGCCGTTCCAGGCGAAGGCCCGGTGGGCGCCCCACGGCAGCGACACCAGCGCGCCCGGCGCGGGGTCGCCGTCCACGATCCGCTGGACCGCCGTCCATTCCGCCGGGTACGTCACCGCCGCCAGCCGGCCGAACGCGCCCAGCGCGAACGTCGGCAGGGCCAGCACCGGGGCCAGCACCCCGACCAGCGCGAACGCGCCCGACCTCAGGACCGAGGCCAGGCCGACCGCCGTCAGCAGGGCCAGCGGGGCCAGGTACACCTGGCCGTCGCGCAGCGGCCCGAACCCGGGCCACAGGGCGATGAGCCACTTGAGCGCGTCCCGTCCCGGCTGGAAGGCGCCCAGCCCGGCGACGCAGAACCCGGCGGCCGCCGCCACCGCCAGGCCGCCCCACCAGGCGGGCCGCTCGGGGGCCGCTCGGAGGCGGGCGTAGCCGTACAGGCCGGCGAGGACCAGGAGGAGCCGGGCGGTCGCCGTCCACCACGCCTCCTGGCCCGGCAGCCCGGCCTCGGCGTTCCAGATGCCGCCGAGCGAGAGCAGGCTGCCCAGCACGCCGAAGGGCCCGTCGGCGCGGGCCGCGAACGCCTCCACGCCCGCCGGGTCGGTCACCGCGCCCGAGCCGAGCGCGGGCACCGCCCACGGCAGGCTGTACGCGACCAGCACCCCGGCGGCGACCGGCACCCTGCGCCGGGCGACGGCGATCGGCATCAGGGTGAGCCAGGACACCAGCATCGCCTGGAACCCGCCCACCGCCGCCGGCAGCAACGCCACCCCCAGCCGCCCGAACCGCGCGAACCCTCCGGGGGGCTCCCGCGTGAGCGCGCGGATCGCCCACGGAAGCCCGGCCACGCCCAGGAGCAGGGCCCACTGGCCGAGCATGAGCCGCTGGGCGAGGTAGAGGTTCCAGGCGTAGAACGCGGCGGCCACGAGCCGGGCGAGCCTGCGCTCCGGCGGCACCAGCGCCGCCGCCCCGGTCGCGGCCAGCACGAACACGGCGACCAGGGCCGCCTTCTGCACGATCTCCACGGGCAACGCCCTGGACAGCAGCGCCACGACCAGGTCGCTGGGCACCGCCCGGGGGAAGCCGCCGCGGTCGGGCCACAGGGGCGGATCGGGCACGAAGAGCAGGTCGTACCGGAGCACCAGCCCCCAGCCCAGCGCCGGGCCGAGCGCCAGCACGGCCAGCCCCAGCCCCAGCGCCGCCGGCCCCCAGCGGCCCGCACGGCCTTCGCGCACCGTGACACCGCCTCTCCCTCGTGCCAGGACCGGCAGTCCGGGCACAAGGGAGATTAGCCGCCGACGCCTCACATGTGTTACTTACCGGGCTCGGGGTCCCGGGGCAGCCCCAGCATGCGCTCGCCGATGATGTTGAGCTGCACCTCGGTGGTGCCGCCGTAGATGGTCATGGCCCTGGTCGCGAGCACCGCCCGGTTCCAGTAGCCGGCGTCGCCGAGCTTCATGTCGGCGGCCACCACGGCCTGGGCGCCGAGCAGGCCCACGGCCGTCTCGGAGACGTGCTGGGCGTGCGAGGTGGACAGCAGCTTCCGTACGGAGGCGTCGGCGCCCGGCTCGTTCCCGGCCAGCTGCTTGAGCGTGACCCGCAGCGACAGCGCGTTGATCGAGTGCCCCTCGCACACGACCCCGGCCACCTCCTGCTCCTCGGCCGGCGTGAGCTCGCGCCCGAGCCGGCCGATCAGCCCGAGCAGGTCGGGCACGGACGCGCCGGTGCCGCCCGATCCGGACGACAGCGAGACGCGCTCGTTGGACAGCGTGTTGCGGGCGACCTTCCAGCCGTCGCCGACCTCGCCCACGACCAGGTCGTCCGGGACGAAGACGTCGTCAAGGAAGACCTCGTTGAACAGGTTCTCGCCGGTCATCTCGGTCAGCGGCCGGACCGTGACGCCGGGCGCCTTCATGTCCACCAGGAAGTACGTGATGCCCTCGTGCTTGGTGCCCTCGGAGGAGTTGCGGGCGATGCAGATGCCCCATTCGGCCACGTGCGCGACCGACGTCCAGATCTTCTGGCCGTTGAGCCGCCAGCCGCCCTCGACCTTCTCCGCCTTCATCTGCAGCGAGGCCAGGTCGGACCCGGCGCCCGGCTCGGAGAAGAGCTGGCACCAGATCATCTCGCCGCTGAGCGTCTTGGGCAGGAAACGTTCCTGCTGCTCGGGCGTGCCGTACACGGCGATGGACGGCACCACCCAGGCCCCGATGATCATCGCGGGCAGCCTGACCTTGGCGGCCTTGAGCTCCTGGGCGATGAGCACCTGCTCCAGCGGCTTGGCCGCGCGGCCCCACGGCCGGGGCAGGTGGGGCATGACGAACCCGCGGTCGGCGAGCGCCCGCTTCTGCTCCTGGCCCTCAAGGCGGGCGATCTCGGCGATCTCCGCGCGGATGCCCTCGCGCAGCTCCTCGGCGCCCTCGGGCAGGTCGATCTCCATCTCCCGGCCGACGCCCTGCAGGGCGAGCGCGGTCACCGAGGCGGCCCACTCGGCCGACGAGCCGAGCAGGGCGCGCAGGGTGAGGGCGCGCCGGTAGTAGAGGTGCACGTCGTGCTCGAAGGTGTAGCCGATGCCGCCGAACGTCTGGATCGCGTCCTTGGCGCACTGGACGGCCGCGTCGGGGGCCATCACCCCGGCGACGGCGGCGGCGTACTCCAGCTCGCGGCCCTCGGCCCTGGTGGCGTCCCAGACGGTGGCGCGGGCCTGCTCAAGCGCGACGAGCATCCGGGAGATCTTGTGCTTGATGCCCTGGAACTGGCCGATCGGCCGGCCGAACTGCTCGCGCACCTTGGCGTAGGCGGCGGCGGCCGTGACGCACCAGGACGCCAGCCCGGCGGCCTCGGCCCCGAGCAGGATCGCGGCCAGGTTGAGCACGTCGGGGCTCTCCACGCCGTCGAGCACGCGCTCGGCGGGCACGCGCGCCTCCGACAGCTCCACCTTGGCCACCGGCCGGGTCAGGTCGAGCGACCGGACCGGCGTGACGGTGACGGCCGAGGCGTCGACGGCGATCCACTCCTCGCCCTCGGACGTGGTCACCGGCAGCACCAGCACGTCGGCCAGCGAGCCGGCCAGCACCGGGTCGGCCGTGCCGGACACGACCAGGGAGCCGTCGTCGGCACGGGAGCCGGTGAGCGAGCCGGACAGCGCGACGGCGCCCGTCAGCGTGCCGTCGGCCAGGGCTTCGAGCAGGTCGTGCCGCTTGGAGGCGTGGATGACCGCACTGGCCAGCACGGTCGGCACGTACGGGCCGGGGGCGAGCTTCTCGGCCAGCGCCTCGACGGCGACGGCCGCCTCCAGCAGCCCGTAGCCCGAGCCGCCGGACTCCTCGGGCAGGTGCAGGCCGAGCAGCCCCTGCTCGGCCAGCCCCGGCCAGAAGGGCGGACGTTCGTCCGACCCGGACCGCAGCAGCTCCGAGGGGATGTTCCGCTCGGCCCAGCCGCTCACCGAGTCGCGGAGCGCCTCGTGCTCCTCGCTCAATCCGATCGCCATTGCTCATCCTCCAGCCAGGTCAAAGACAGTGCCCGATGCCCAGAACCATATTCTAGAGCATGCTTCTGGCCTAGAGGGGCCGCACCTGCTGGACGAGTGTCTTCAAATCAGCCCATCGCGCCTTGTTCTTCTCGGGGATCGAGGCCAGCAACATCGCCGGCTTGGTCTTGCCCACCTCGACGACCGTCACCACGGCCTGGGCGGTCTCGGTCTTGCCGCCCGAGACGTAGGTGACCTTGTAGCCCAGCGACCAGCCCTTGCCGACCGGCACCTTCGCGGACCCGGTCCAGGAGGTCAGCTGGGCGCCCGCCGGATACTGCGTGCGCAGCGCCCAGCGGGCCGCGCGGACGGCCATCTCGCGGTAGTCGGCGTCCTTGGAGGGCTTCTTGTCCGGGGCGTCGCCGGGGAACATGGCCGAGGCGATCACGGTGTGCGGCACCGCCACCTTGCCGATGCGCTGGGCGACGGTGAACGGCGCGAACGACTTGGCGTCCCAGGGCGCGGCCAGGCGCGGGTAGCTGATGCCGCTCGTCTTGTCGGAGATGATCCCGCTCACCACGGACGCCTTGCCCGGCAACGTGGGGAACGCCTTGCTCGCCGGCACCGAGGGGAGCACGACCGGCGTCTCGCTGGGGGTCGGGGAGGCGGTCGGGGTGGCGGTCGCGGCCGGCACGGGGGCGACGGAGACCGTCGTCCCGGCGGGGTCGCCGGTCGAGGGCACGTCGCCGGAGAACACGACGAAGATCAGCAGCACCGCCGTGACGGTGACGAGGATGGCGCCCGCGAGATAGATCGCGCGGATGGGGATGTCCCCGATGCCACGCTTGTGCGGCTTGGTGACGAGCGGCGTCACGGAACCGGCGGCGCCCGGCTGGGGCTGAGGCTGCGGCGACCTGGGCGCTCCCGGCGGCCACACCTGCACGGGCTGATGCTGCGACGCCTTCCCCGGCCCCGGCCGCTGCCCCGGCCCTTGCACAAGCCCAGGCCCTTGCGCGTGCACCTGCCCCGGCCCCTGCGCAGACCCTGGCACTGGCCCTTGCGCGTTGACCTGCCCCGGCCCCTGCGCAGCCCCCGGCCCTTGCACAGATCCCGGCCCTTGCACAGACCCTGGGCCTTGCACAGGCCCTGGGCCTTGCACAGGCCCTTGCGCAGGCCCTGGCCTTGTTCCTTGTGCGAGCCCTTGCCCCGCCCCTTGCCCCGCCCCTTGCGCGACCCCCGGGCCCGGGCCCTGCGCCTGTCCCGGCCCCTGCCGGCCGGCGCCTTGGAGCTGCTGGTTCCCGCCCGGAGACTGCGGCGGGTGCGGCGGGCGTCCCTGCGGCCCGGACGGAGGCTGCGGACGCGCCTGCGGACCCGAGGGCGGCCCGGGGTAGGGACGCGGCTGCGGACCGGACTGAGGCTGCGGACCGGACAGAGGCTGAGGACCGGACGGCGGCTGCGGACCAGATGGCGACTGCGGGCCAGGCTGAGGCTGGGGGCCGGAGGGCGGCTGTGGAGTCGGCCGGACCGGCTGGGACGCACCCGGCCGCGGCGGGCGCGGGATCTTGACCGTCTGCTCCGCAGGCGGCACGACTTGCTCGGCAGGCGGCACGACGACCTTGCGAAAAGGTTGGGTGTCCTGTGCTGATCTCTCGTCGCCGACGTCCGCCATGGCCTTGAGGTTACGTCACCGAAGAGCGGGATAATTCCTCTATTCCCCCAGCAGAATCTAATTCTGTATGGTCTGCGGACATGAGGGGTTTCTACGAGATCGCGGCCGCCGACCCGGACCGTCCCGCCCTGCTCGGCGACGACGGCGCGACCTACGGCGAGCTGCTCGCCCGCGCCAACAGGGCCTCCCACGGCCTGGTCGCGCGGGGCATCCGGCCGGGCGGCGCCGTGGTGACCGTGCTGAAGAACGGGCTCGACGCCCTCACCATGATGCTGGCCACCTACCAGATCGGCGCCTACCTGGTGCCGGTCAACTGGCACTTCACGGCCGAGGAGATCGACTACATCGTCGCCGACTGCGGCGCCGACGTCGTCGTCTCCCCCGGCGCGCTCACGGTCGCCGACCTGACCGACGGCCGGCCCGGCACCGCGCCCGAGCACCGCCGGGCCGGCTCGATGATGCTCTACACCTCCGGCACCACGGGCCGCCCCAAGGGCGTGCGCCGCCGGCTGCTCGACCTCACGCCCGAGGACCTCCACCCCATCCTGATGCGCAAGAGCTGGCGGCACTTCGGCCTGCCGTCCGACGGGGTGCACCTGGTGTGCTCGCAGCTCTACCACTCGGCCCCCTACGGCCAGGCGATGATGGCGCTGCAGTTCGGCCACTCGATCGTGGCGCCGGAGCGGTTCGACGCCACCGAGGCGCTGGCGCTGATCGAACGGCACCGGGTGACGAACGCGTTCATGGTCCCCACGATGTTCCACTGGCTGCTCGCCGTGCCGGACCGGAAGAATTACGACCTGTCCTCCCTCACTCACCTCTACCACGGCGCCGCCCCCTGCCCGCCCGCCACCAAGCAGGCGATGATCGACTGGCTCGGTCCCGTCCTATGGGAGTACTACGGCTCGACGGAGGCGGCGGTGGCGACGATGGTGTCGTCCCAGGAGTGGCTGGAGAGGCCGGGCACGGTCGGCAGGGCCCTCGACGGCATGGCCTTCACGATCATCGGCGACGACGGCCAGGAGGCGGCCCCCGGCGAGCCCGGGACGGTCTACATCGGCGGCATCAACCGCTTCGAGTACCACGGCGACCCCGTCAAGACCGCCTCGGCCATGCGCGGCGCCGCCTACACCCCCGGCGACATCGGCTACCTCGACGCCGACGGCTACCTGTTCCTGCTGGACCGCAGGACCGACCTGATCATCTCGGGCGGCGTCAACATCTATCCCGCCGAGATCGAGGCCGCGCTGCTCGAACATCCGTCGGTGGCCGACGTGGCGGTGATCGGCGTGCCCGACCCCGAGTGGGGGCACAAGGTCGTGGCGCTGGTCCAGCCCGTGCCGGGCGTGACGGGCGGCGCGGAGCTGACCGCCGAGCTGCTGCGGCACTGCGCGCCCCGGCTGGCCAGGATGAAACACCCCCGGGTGATCGAGTACCAAGAGTCGCTGCCGCGCACCCCGACGGGCAAACTCAGCAGACGGGACGTCCGGGAGGCGTATCTTTCTCGCTGAGCTGGGCAGAGACCTCCCCATGAGGGAGATCGTCGCCGGACTGGCAGCCGTCGTACTGCTCACCGCCTGCGGGCGGTCCCCGTCCGTCCCGGCGTCGACCTCCACGGCCACCGCGAGCCCGGCCACGACCACGCCGGGCTCCCCGACCGCCTCCGCGGAGGCGCCGGGGAGCGCGCCACAGTCGCTGGAGAGCGCGTACGAGCGGGTCATCACGGACGTCCTGCCGTCGATCGTGCAGATCAACACCAAGGTGGGCCTCGGCTCCGGCATCGTCTACGACACGGCGGGTCACATCGTCACCAACGCCCACGTGGTCGGCGAGGCGACCGAGATGAACGTCACGATCGCCACCGGCGGCGCACCCCGCCCGGCCAAGCTGGTCAAGGCGTTCGGCGCCGGCGACCTGGCGGTGATCAAGGTCGATCGGCCCGACGGGCTGCGCCCGGCCAGGTTCGGCGACTCGGGCAAGCTGCGGGTGGGCCAGATCGTCCTGGCCATGGGCAACCCGCTGGGCCTGTCGGGCAGCGTCACGAACGGGATCGTCTCGGCGCTCGGCCGTACCGTCAGCGAGCCCCAGAGCCCCGAGTCGCCGGGCGCCACCATCAGCGGCGCGATCCAGACCTCCGCCGCGATCAACCCCGGCAACAGCGGCGGCGCGCTGGTGAACCTGGCCGGCGAGGTCATCGGCATCCCGACCCTCGCCGCCACCGACCCTCAGCTCGGCGGCGGGGCCGCGCCCGGCATCGGGTTCGCGATCCCGAGCAACACGGCCACCGACATCGCGGCCCAGATCGTCAAGAACGGCAAGGTCACCAACAGCCACCGGGCCGCGCTCGGCATCCGCGGCAGCACGGTCATCGGCGCCACCGGGCAGCCGAGCGGTGTGGGCGTGGCGAGCGTGGAGAAGGGCGGGGGCGCGGAGAAGGCCGGGATCCGGGCCGGTGACGTGATCCTCTCGATCAACGGCAAGAAGACCACGACCATGGCCGCGCTGTCGGAGGAGATCACCGCCTTCAAGCCCGGCGACCAGGTCAAGGTCGAGATCCTGCGCCCCGACGGCGGCACCCAGACCGTCACGGTGACCCTCGGCGAGCTCAAGGCCGAGTGACGGCCCGACCGGGCCGCCGCGTCACCGCCGGGCCGGCGTGACCCTGCCGGGCCGATCCCTCACTGCCGGGCCGTGAAGACGATCTCCACGCGCCGGTTCTTCGCCCGGTTCCGCTCCACCGGCTTGCCCTCGACCAGGTTGGGCAGCTTGGGCCGCGTCTCGCCGTATCCGGCCGCCTGGAGGGTCACGTTCCCGCCGCCGAGCAGGCTCTCCAGGGCCGTGCGCACGGCCTGCGCCCGCCGCCGCGACAACGACAGGTTGTACGCGTCGCTCCCCTGGTCGTCCGTGTGCCCCTCGATCCTGACGACGCCGCCCGCGCCCTCCGCCTCGACCTTCGCGGCCACGTCCGCCAGCCGTTTCCTGGCCTTGGGCGTGAGCCGCCACTTGTCCAGCGCGAACAGCACGTCGCTGGTCAGCGCGACCGTCACCTCGCGGCCCTGCCTGGTCTCGCTCTGCGCGCCGTCCATGGACTCGACCTCGCCGACGATGTCCTCGACCGGCAGCACCAGGTCCTCCACCGGCCCGGCGGCGTCGGACGGGACCGGGGCAGGCGTGGGCGTCAGCACGAGGGCCAGCGCGAGGCTAAGAGAGCGGAACATCGGTGAGCACGCCCAGCATCGGCATCTCGACGTTGACCTTGGTGACCTCCGGCGGCGGGGCGGCGAAGACCGCGTACAGCGTGCTGGACTCCCCCGCCTCCAGGAACTGGCCCTGCGTGCCGGAGCACACGCAGGTGGCGTCGGCGGCGGTGCCGTTGCGGGCGACGCGGTAACGCTTGGCGTTCACCGGGTCGATCAGGGAGACGTTGGAGACCGTGTAGTCGAAGCCGCCGCCGCCCAGGCCGTTGTGCACGTTGATCTTGCCCTCGATGGCGGTGATCGTCCAGTTGAGGGTGACGGTCTTCCCCTGGCGCAGCAGGGCGGTGATCTCGACGCGGGCCTTGCCGTACTCGTCGCCGGAGCCGACCTTGGCCTCACGACTGGCGATGACCACGTCCGCCTGCGGCGGCGCCGTCTGCGCGGGTGTCTGCTGCGGCGCGGGGGCGGTGGTGGTCACGTCCTTGGCGGCGGTCTGCGGCTGCCCGCCGGGCGACATGCCACACCCGGACAGGACGACGGCCGCCCCGACGAGCACGATCGTCTTTCGCATCTGCTGATCACCTTAATGCTCAGAAAAGGATCAAGTCAGACACACTAGCCCGGATTGCCCATTTCGGGCGGGACAAACGGCGATCAGCCGGTCGCGGACGACTGGGTCAGCCGGTAGCGGGAGGGCGGGATGCCGTACCGGTCCACGAACGCCTGGCGCAGCGTCTCGGCCGTCCCGAACCCGCAGCGTGCGGCGATCGCGGACATGGGCAACAAGGTCGAGGCCAGCAGCTGAGCCGCCCCCTCGGTACGGGCCCGCCGCACGAACCGGCCCGGCGTCTGCCCCAGATGCCTGAGGAACAGCCGGGTGAGATGGCGTTCGCTGACGCCCGCCGCGGCGGCCAGCGTGGCCGCGGTGAGGTCGGCGGCCAGGTTCGCGCTGATGTGCTCGACGATCCGCCTGACCAGGCCGTCGGCGGGCGCCGGAGGGCTGACGAACATGCTCATCTGGGCCTGGTTGCCCGGCCGTTGCAGGTAGGTGACCATGCCGCGGGCCACCGTCCTGGCCAGTTCGGCGCCGTTGTCCTCCTCGACCAGGGCGAGCGTCAGGTCGAGCGCGGCGGTGACCCCCGCGGACGTGGCCACCTCGCCGTCGCGGACGAAGATCGGGGCCGGGTCCACTGTGACGCGCGGGTAGCGGGCGGCCATGTCGGCCGCCTCCCGCCAGTGGGTGGTGGCGCGCCTGCCGTCGAGCAGGCCGGCGGCGGCCAGCACGTACGCGCCGGTGCACACCGACGCGACCCGCCTGCTCTCCCGCGCCAGCCTGCGGACATGGCCGACGACCAGCGGGTTCGCCGCGGCGTCCACGTGGCCGGTGCCGCCGGAGACGATGAGCGTGTCGAGCGGCCCGGTGATCCGCTCCAGCGTGAGCTGGGCCTGCAGCACGAGCGCGCCGGCGGTGGTCACCGGGTGACCGCCGGGGGTGGCCAGCCGTACCTGGTAGTACGGTGAGGCGCCGTGCCAGTTCGCGTTCTCCAGCGTCGAGCTGACGCACGCGATGTCGAGCAGCTCGGCCGCCTCGTAGGCGACGACCACGACCCGCCGGTACTCCATGGCACGACTGTAGGTCCACAAGACCAAGAACCCAAGTTTCCGGACATGTATGGATTCGCCCCCTCGTCCCCGTCCCCCCGCCCGGCCACAGTCGGAGCCATGACACCGACGCCCCCTGCACCCGCGACCCCCTCTGCGGCCGGACGCCGCTGGTCGAAGTTCGCCCTCCACTACGTGGAGATGATCGTCGCCATGTTCGTCGGCATGTTCGCGCTCGGCGCCCTCCAGTCGGCCGTCGGCCTCTCCGTCTCCCACGACGAGTCGCCGGAGCTCGCGTACCTGATCATGGCCGTCGACATGTCGGTGGGCATGGCCGTGTGGATGCGCTTCCGCGGCCACCGCTGGCCGGCGACGCTGGAGATGTGCGCGGCGATGTTCGTCCCGATCGTGCCGCTCTATCCGCTGCTCTGGCTCGGCGTCATCGACGGCGGCGTCCTGATGCTCGTCGCGCACGTCGCCATGTTCCCGCTCATGCTGGCCGCCATGTTCCGGCGCCTGGACGAGTACGCCGGCTGCGCCCACTAGCCCGGCCCCCTCGGCCCCGCGCCCACGGGGATCCCTAAGATGCCGCCATGGCACGTTTCGAGACCGTGACCCTGGTCTTCGCTCCCCCCGACGTGCTCTTCGACACGTCGCTGTCGGTCGAGACCCACACCGCGTCCATGGCCGGCTCGTCGGAACGTGCCGTCGCGGGCGTCACCACGGGCCTGCTCGGCCTCGGCGACCAGGTCACCTGGCAGGCCCGGCACTTCGGCCGCACCTGGCGGCTGACCTCCACGATCAGCGCCTGGGAACGGCCCGCGTACTTCGTGGACGAGCAGGTGTCCGGGCCGTTCCGCCACTGGCGGCACGAACACCGCTTCGAGGCGGCTCCGCACGCGGGCGCCACCCTCATGACCGACGTCGTCGACTTCGCCGCCCCCGCCGGCCCCCTGGGCCGCCTGGCCGAGCTGCTGGTCCTGCGCCGCCACATGACCCACCTCATCAACATGCGCAACCAGCACATCAAGACGATCGTCGAACCGTCCCGTTGACCGAACCCGCGCCGCCCGGCGATCGTCAAATGCAGCGGCAAAACCTGACGGACATCGGGACCGACCGTCCACCCGGCGGGGTCGCGTCGAAGCCGCTGCTGGTCCTGGCCCAGCTCGTCGCCGCCTGGGCGGCCGGATCGGTCTTCCTGCCGACGGCGTGGCTGGTGCTGCTGGCCGTGCTGTTCGCCGGCGACGAGGCGGTGCTCCTGGCCGCCGCCGCAGTGGGCGTGGCGGCCCTGCTCGGCTACCTGGTCATCGTGATCAGGGCCACCCGCGGCGTGTCCGTCCTCGGCGCGACGCGCGGCGGCCGGCTCCTGTGGGCGCTGCTGGTGCTGGGCCTGGGAAGCGCCGGCTGGGCCCTCGGCTGGGCGGTGATCGACGTCGCCGGCCTCGGGGTGAGCCGCGACATGCTCCTGGCGGCCGTGCTCGGCGGCGTTCCGTACGCCCTGGTGGCCGGGACGCTGCTGCGCGGGTGGCGCTGCAGCGGGGTCGCGCTCGGGCTGAGCGTGGCGCTCCTGGGGGCGGGCGTGGCCGTGCTGCGCCAGGAGCCGCCGGACGACCTGGAGGCACGCCTGGCGGCGGGCGACCTCCACCGGGAGAGCGCGTACGTGGTCGCCGTCCCCGGCTACCGGCCCGACGACCGGGACTACGGCGGCGGGCTGGGCGGCTCCGGCTTCACTCCGGCGGACCCGGCCGCCGTCCCGCCCGACCGGTACGTCAGGATCGTCGCCCACGACCGGCTCCTGCCGGGCGCCGCCGTGTGCGGCCAGCCCACCGCGCAGGACGCCGACCTGCCGACCGGATCCTGCACGGCCGAGCCCGGCGGCCTGGTGCACCGGCAGGGCGCGGTCGAGCACGGCTACCAGGTGCGGGTGGGCCGCCGGTACGTCACGGTGGTGGGCAGCACCGCCGTCCCCCGCGACCTGCTCCGGTCGGCCGCCCGGAGCCTGCGCCCGGCCACCGCCCGCGAACTGGGCGTCCAGGAACAGACCGGCGACTACTACGCGGCGCGCGTCCCGGGCTACACCCCCCAGCTCATGGGCATCCCGCCGGGCCAGGTCTACACGCCCGCCGACCACACCGGCAACGGCGGCCAGAGCGTCCACATCACGTTGTCCGTGAGCCAGGCCGACGACGACTTCTGTCATCTCGCCCGCAAGTGCACCCCGGCCGGCTCCGGCCTCACCTACGTCCGCCGCGAGGACACGCACGGTTACGCGGTGCGTCGCGGCACGGTGACCGTCCAGGTGCTCGGCGGCCTGCGGGTGGACGCGGAGCCGCTGCGCCAGGCCGCGCTCGACGCCCGCCCCGCCACCGACGACGAGCTGCGCCGCCTCCTGCCCCCGTCGGAGCCGCGCACCGCCCTCGACCGCCTCCGCCACTGGCTGCGCACGTTCTGAGAACCTCGGACGCGCACGCCCCTGGACAGCGAAAAGCCTCCGACCCGCCGAGTAATCGGCAGGTCGGAGGCTCTTGATCACGTGGAGGTGGCGGGAATCGAACCCGCGTCCTTCAACCCCAAGTCAGGGCTTCTCCGGGCGCAGCCTGCTGTGCTTTTCTCAGCCCCGGCGATCACGCAGGCGAGTCGCCGACGGGCTCAGCCACTGTTTGATTTCCCGATCTCCCCCGTGGCCGGGTCGATCGGTTGAGCCTTCTAACGATGCCAGACACCGGGCCGAAGGCGCTCCCGGGCTGACAGAGGTTTCGCTACTTAGGCAGCGAGGGCCAGGGAACCCTGGCCGACCTCAGTGCGCTTGGAATTGGCACTTATTGTTTTGCGGTCACAGGATTAACGAGGTTATGTCCGCAGTCCTCGGCCCGCTTCACCTGGCTTGCAAGATCGAAGTCGAAGCCAGTCACCCCCTGTGCAGTTGTCAACACGCCTCACGCTGATCATCACGCAGAGACGAGCAACACTGAATCTACAGGGGACAACGCCCCCAACGCCAACTTAATTCCAGCATGGCGAAACCCCCGGGAGCGTGGCACAGCAGCACGCGCTCCCGGGGGCCGACCGGCAGGGTCGAGCCGGTCCGGACGGCAGGACTTCCCCCGAGATGAAGTCCTGATCTCATCACGGCGACTGAGTCCGCAACCCCCCGAGCGGGCCCAGTCATTAAGTAAGACGCAGTCACGGCCACGGAAGGTTGCTCGCCGTCACAAGATTTTCACGCAGGGTCACGAAGGCCTGAGAAGAAGCTGCCCGCGACGGCCGCCGCGTCGTAGTTCTTGGCCAGGACGGCGATCGCCACGTCTCCCTGCCAGCCGACGAACCAGGTCATGGGCTTGTCCTGGGTGCCCGCCGTCGCGCGCACGCCGTAGACCCTGCCCCGGCCCGCCTGGGCGGGGCTGCCGATCGCCCCGGCGCGCATCATCGCGGTCAGCGCGGTGCGCACCTTCGGATCCATCGGGACGGCGTCCGGCTGCTTGGCCGGGACGACCTCCGCCGCCGGATCGGGCGACGTGGGCGAGGTCACGAGCACCGGCGGCCGCCAGGTGCCCGACCCCACGGCCGCCGCGACCAGCGCCATCGACAGCGGGCTGACCTCGACGGTCTGGCCCGCGATGGCCCTGGCCTTGTCGGCGTCGCTGGACAGTTCGGGCATCGCCCCGCTGAACGACTTCAGCGGCAGCCGCCACGGCTGGCCGATGCCGAACGCCTTGGCGCTCGCGGCCAGGCCGCCGGCGCTGGCCCGGCGGGCCAGCGAGGCCAGCGCGGTCACGCAGCCCTTGGCGAAGTTGTCCTGGAACGTGGCCGACGACGTGACCCCGGCGGCCTGGCTGGTGTGCACGAACTTGGCGCCGCCCACCGTGCGCTCGGCCGGGCAGGCCAGCCGCTGCTTGGTGCTGACGCCGCTCTTGATCAGCGCGTCGGCCGCCACGATCGAGAAGGCCGTGCCCGCGGGGAACCTGCCCGCCAGCGCGTCCTTCTCCTGGTTGAGCCCGCTGGTGCCGACCGCGAGGATCTGGCCGGTGTCGCGCTGCACGGCCACCAGCGCGCTGGTGGCCGTCTCGGCCACCGCCCGCTCGGCCGCCGCCTGGGCGCGGCTGTCGATCGTGGTCTTGACCGAGACGTTCTGACGCCCCGGCCACTCCTGCAGCTTGGCCACCTGCCGGCCGGTCTTGAGATCGAGGGTGATCACCTTGGTCTCGGTGGAGCCGGTCAGATAGTCCTGGTACGCCTGCTGCAGGCCGCTCTGGCCGATCGAGTCGCCGGCCCGCTGGGGGCCGCCGAGCTTCTGCTCGTCCTCGGGGGTGAGCGCGCTGACCTTGCCGACGATCTGCTTGGGGGCGGCCGGGTCGATGGGCTGCGGCTGCGGGTCGGTCTGGATGCCGGAGATGCCGGCCAGCTCCGACTTCATCGACAGGTAACGCGAGCGCCCGAACGTGACCAGCGGCACGAACTTGTCGGGCGGCGAGGACCTGATCCGGCTCAGCAGCCGGTCCTGGGCGTAGCCGGTGATCTTCGACAGCTTGGCCACGACGCCCTCGGCCCGGTCGCCCAGCGCGGACGGCACCACGCCCACGACGTAGACGTAGAGCTCGTTCTGCAGGGGGTCGTCGGCCCGGTCGACCACCGGCTGGCGCGGCTTGGGGTTGGTCTCGACCGCGAACCGCTGGCCCTCCTTGAGCTGCGGATGCAGCACCGACGGCGACCAGCGCACCTTCCAGCTGCCGTCGACCAGGTGCAGCGGCAGCGAGCCGTCGTACGCCCAGAGCGGGGTGTTCTCCCCCAGGTCGACCTCGGCGCGGAAGTCGGCCTTGGACTCCTCGCCGTTCACGCTCACGCTCTTGATCTTGAAGCGGAACGAGGCCGCGTCGAGCTCCAGCTTGGCGTTGGCCAGGGCCTTGCCCACCTTGGCGGGGTCGCCGTCGGTGCGGCCCGCGGCCAGGGCGTAGTCCTCGGACTGCCAGCCCACGAGGAAGTCGCGCACCGCGTCGTGCGGCGAGGACTCCTCGAAGCAGCCGGTCAGCGTCATGCTCGCGACCGCCAGGGTGACGGTCGCGGCAAGGGTGCGGCGCGCGCGTGTCATCGGTTAGAGTGCCGCCGCTCTCATCGGTTGCGGTGCCGCAGGGCCCGCGCCATCTCCCGCTTGGCCTGCTGCTCGGCCAGCGACTGCCGCTTGTCCCAGTCCTTCTTGCCCCGGGCGACGGCGATCTCGACCTTGGCCCGGCCGTCCTGGAAGTACAGGAGCGTGGGGATGATCGTGAGGCCGCCCTCCTTGGTGATGGCGGCCAGCTTCTCGATCTCCTTGCGGTGCAGCAGCAACTTGCGCTTGCGGCGGGCGGCGTGGTTGGTCCACGTGCCCTGCGTGTACTCGGGGATGTGCACGTTGAGCAGCCACGCTTCGCCGCCGTCGATGCTGGCGTAGCCGTCGACGAGCGAGGCGCGGCCCTCGCGGAGCGACTTCACCTCCGTGCCCTGGAGCACGAGCCCCGCCTCGAAGGTGTCCTCAAGGTGGTAGTCGTGCCGGGCCCGCTTGTTCTGGGCGATGACCTTCCGCCCGGTCTCACGTGGCATGCTTCGACCTTACCGGCGATTCCTCACACCCTGAGGTATCGGCGGAGCGTCACGAACGAGGCCAGCACACAGATCACGACGCCGATGGCCATGGTGAGCGTGATGGTCTGGGCCACCGCGTCCCAGCCGAGCTGGGCCATGCCGCTGCCGAAGTAGCCGGCGATCTCCTCGAACAGCAGGACCTTCGTCACGATCAGGATGATGGCCGCGAAGACGCCGCCGATCAGACCGGCGATCACGCCTTCCATGACGAACGGCAGCTGGATGTAGAGGTTCGAGGCGCCCACCAGGCGCATGATCCCCGTCTCCCGGCGCCGGTTGAACGCCGACAACCGCACCGTGTTGCCGATCAGCAGCGCCGCGGCCAGCACCAGCACGATGGCGACGGCCAGCGCGTAGAAGGACAGCTTGTCGAGCAGGTCGAAGAACTTGCCGATGAGCTGCTTGTGGTCCATCACCTGGGACACGCCCGGCTGGCCCTTCACGGCGTCGATCACCGGCTGGTAGTTGTCGGGGTCGACCAGCTTCACGCGGAACGACTGCGGCATGTCCTCGACCCTGGTGGCCTGGACGAGCGTCGGGCTGGCCTGGTAGGCCGTCTTGAAGTTCTCGTACGCCGTGCTCTGGTCCTCGTAGAAGACCTCCTTGACGCCCTGGAGGCTCTCAAGACGGGTCTTCAACGCCTTCGTCTGGGCCGGCGTGACGGCCTTGCCGTTGCACTCGGGGATCGCGGTGCCCTTGGTGCACAGGAAGACCGAGATCTCGACCTTGTCGAACCAGAAGGACTTGAGCATGGAGACCTGGGCGTTGATCATCAGGCCGACGCCCAGCATCGCCATGCCGACTGCCACGGTGATGACGACCGCGATCGTCATGGTCAGGTTGCGACGGAGGCCGATCCAGACCTCGGAGAAGATGAAGTTCGCCCGCATGTTGTGTCTGCCGCTCCCTGTCAGTACGCCTGGCCGTACACGCCACGCGACTGGTCACGGACGATCTTCCCGTCCTCCAGCTCGACGACGCGTTTGCGCATGGAGTCCACGATGGCCGCGTCGTGCGTGGCCATGACGACCGTGGTGCCAGTTCGGTTGATGCGGTCGAGCACCTTCATGATGCCGATGCTCGTCGCGGGGTCGATGTTGCCCGTGGGCTCGTCGGCCAGCAGGATCATCGGCCGGTTGACGAACGCGCGGGCCATGGCGACCCGCTGCTGCTCGCCGCCGGACAGCTCGTCGGGCATGCGATGGGCCTTGCCCTCCAGGCCGACCAGCTCGATGACCTCGGGCACGACCTTGCGGATGAACCGCCGGGGCTTGCCGATCACCTCTAGGGCGAACGCCACGTTCTCGTAGACGTTCTTGTTCGGGAGCAACCTGAAGTCCTGGAAGACGCAGCCGATGCGGCGGCGCAGGTGAGGCACCTTGAAGTTGGAGAGGCGGGCCAGATCCTTGCCGGCGACGTGAATCGCCCCGGAGTTGGGCCGCTCCTCCTTCAGGACCAGACGCAGGAACGTGGACTTGCCTGACCCCGAAGGGCCGACGAGGAACACGAACTCGCCCTTGTCCACGTCGACGGAGACGTGGTCGAGAGCGGGCCGGTTCTGGTTCGCGTAGACCTTGGTGACATTATCGAAATGGATCACGAGAGCATCACGGCATGCCAGTCTAGGGGTCAGGACGGAAGCGAGGGTGGCACATGCCCATTTCCCGCCGCCGGCCGATCGGGGGCGCCTTCTTTACTGATGATCGACGTTCCGATTGGCCAGACGACAGTCTAGGGGGAAGACTGGCATGGAACGTCCATAACGGAAACAAAACGATTGTGCGGCTAGACTTGGGGCTGTCATGAGTTGTGAACACCTCGTATGCGCGCAGTGCGCCCACCCCGTGATCGAGGGCCGCTGCCCCCTCTGCCGAGCCAACAGGGAGCGGATGCACAATCACGGCTTCGCCGGACTGTCACCCGCCCTCGTCGTCGTCCTGCTCCTCGTGCTGCTCTTCGCGACGCTGGTGCTCAGGCACCTAGTCGGTGCCTGACTCCGCCCTGCGCATCCAGCGGATCTCCGACTCGATGAACCCGTCGAGGTCGCCGTCGAGCACCGCCGACGGGTTGCCCGCCTCCGTGCCCGTGCGCAGGTCCTTCACGATCTGGTACGGGTGCAGCACGTAGTTGCGGATCTGCGTGCCCCACGACGTGGTGGTCGCGCCACGCAGCTCCGACATCTTCTCCGCCTCCTCCTGCCGCTTGCGCTCCAGCAGCTTGGCCTGGAGCACGTTCATGGCCGAGGCGCGGTTCTGGAGCTGGGAGCGCTCGTTCTGGCAGGAGACCACGATGCCGGTGGGCAGGTGGGTGATGCGCACCGCCGAGTCGGTGGTGTTGACGCCCTGGCCGCCGGGGCCCGAGGACCGGTAGACGTCGATCCGCAGGTCGTCTTCGTTGATGTCGATGTGGTCGGTCTGCTCGACGACCGGCACGATGTCGACGCCCGCGAACGAGGTCTGGCGGCGGCCCTGGTTGTCGAACGGGCTGATGCGGACCAGCCGGTGGGTGCCGTGCTCGCCGCGCAGCGTGCCGTAGGCGTAGGGGGCCTTGATGGTGAACGTGGCCGACTTGATGCCGGCCTCCTCCGCGTAGGAGGTGTCGTAGACCTCGGTGGAGTAGCCCTTGCGCTCGGCCCACCGCAGGTACATGCGCAGCAGCATCTCGGCCCAGTCGGCGGCGTCGACGCCACCTGCCTGGGAGTTGATGGTGACGAGCGCCTCGCGGGCGTCGTACTCGCCCGACAGGAGCGTGCGCACCTCAAGGGCGCCGATGTCGGTCTTGAGTGACTCCAGCTCCTTGTCGGCCTCGAGGCGCGTGTCGTCGTCGCCTTCCTCGGCCGCGAGCTCGTAGAGCACCTTCAGGTCGTCGAGACGGCGTGCGACGCCCTCGACGCGGTTGAGCTCGCCCTGGAGATGGGAGAGCTTGCTCGTGACCTTCTGCGCCTGCTCGGGGTCGTCCCACAGGTCTGGGGCGGCAACCTGCTGCTCCAGCTCCTCGATCTGCTTGCGCATCGCGTCGAGGTCGAGCACGTCCTGGATGCTGCGGAGCGTGTTCGCGAGCTCGTTGATCTCTTCTGCCGGATCGATGCCTGCCACGTCTCCCTAGGGTACGCGACCCTCGCGTGCCCGAATAACATGGCGAGGTGCGTGCATACGGTCGGGGGAAGATGCTGGCGCTCGCCGTCGGCGTGCTGGCCGCGGCGACCGCGTGCACAGGCCCTGCTCAGACGTCCCCGGCGGTGCCCCAGGGAAAGGCGGGCGCCACCGGCGCGGCGAGCCCCTCGCCCAGCGCGCCGCCGCCCGCCGTCACGCGTCAGGAGGCGGCCGAGGCGGTCGCCGAGATCCTGCCCACCGACGACGTGCTGCGCGTGGAGAGCCCCGTGACGGGGCGGCTGTTCCTCGGCACCGACCTGGTCCGCGACGGGCAGCTGGCGCTCACGCAGGCCGCCTTCGAGTCCACCGGCGACCGCCCGCCGCGCTACTCCTGGGGCTCGCCGACCCTCTACGTGCCCAGGTTCGCCCAGGGCGAGCGGGCGCCCTGGTTCAGCGCGCTGGCCACGCGCAACGGGCAGCCGACGCTGCTGACGTTCGCCAAGAGCGGCGACGACTGGCTGCTCAGCTCGGCCGCGCAACTGCTGCCGGGCCAGGAGCTGCCGCGGGTGCGGCTCGACGCCGACGGCTACGCCACCGCCCTGACGCCCGACGACAAGACCGTCACGATCAGCCCCCAGTACATGGGCCCGGTGCACGCCAGCGTGGCCGAGACCGGGGCGGCCGGGATGACGGCGGGCCTGCTCGCCGACGGGCCGTACACGACGGACGTCGCCAAGCAGATCGCCACCGACCGCGAGAAGGCCAAGAAGGACGGGTTCAGCTACGACTCGATCTTCAGCGCCGACAACTGGCCGGTCTACGCGCTGCGCACGGCCGACGGCGGCGCGCTGATCCAGTACTCGCTGTCGCGCAACACCTCGACCCGCACCGTCGCCAACAACACCTACATCATCCCGGTGCCGCCGGAGGCGGGCTGGGCCATCTCGACCTCGTCGGTGCGCCGCAGCCTCAAGCTCACCGAGGTCCACCAGTACGCCACGGCGGTGCCCCCGCTGTCGGCCCCGGCCGCCGCCCGGGTCGTCGCCCACGACGGAGCCCTCACCCGCGCCAGCGGCGAGTGAGGGCCCCTCCGGGCGGTTCCTACGCCTCCGTGTGAGGCAGGTTGCTGGCGGCCACCAGCGTGCGGATCGCGCGCAGGGCCACCGAGAGCGTCGCCAGGTCGAAGTGGTCGCTCTCCCAGATCTCCGACAGCGTCTGGCGGGCGCGTCCCACGGCGGCCGCGTTGCCGTCGGTCCACCGGGCCAGCCGCTCCTCGGGCGGCAGGCCGGACGTGCTGTGGGCCAGCACGTCGCGGGTCAGCGAGGCGTGCGCGGCGTACAGGTCGTCGCGCAGCGCCGAGCGGGCGATGGAGTTCCACCGGTTGTCCCTGGGCAGGGCGACGACGCGTTCGCGCAGGCGGGCCAGCTGCAGGCGGTCGGCCAGGTCGAAGTAGACCTCCGCCACCTCGTTCACCGGACGGCCCGTCAGGGACGCCACCTCGACCAGGTCCAGGGTCGAGTACGCGGGCACCATCGCGGCCACCCGCTCGGCCAGCTCCTGCGGCACCCCGCGGGCCACGAAGGAGTCGCGGCGCTCCTCGTAGGCGGCCAGGTCGGGCCCGGTGAGCAGCTTGGGGATGTGCGCGGACAGCCCGTTGACGCCCTTGAGGAAGAAGCCGACCGACCCGGCCAGGTCGAGCGGCGGACGCCGGTTGACCAGCAGCCAGCGGGTGCCGCGCTCGACCAGCTTGCGGCCCTCCAGCAGCATGGCGATCTGGGTGGCGGTGTCGACCTCGTTGTCCAGGGCCTCCACGGCCCGGTAGAAGCTCGGCAGGTCGAAGACCTCCCGCGCCACCAGGTACGCCCGCACGATGTCCGACGTGGAGGCGCCGGTCTCCTCCGCGAAGCGGAACATGAACGTGGTGCCCATGGCGTTGACCAGCTCGTTCACCACGCAGGTCGTGATGATCTCGCGCCGCAGCGGATGGGCGTCCATGTACGTCCGGAACCGCTCGCGCAGGTCCGACGGGAAGTACGACACCAGCCAGGAGGCCAGGTACGGGTCGTCGGGCAGCTCGGAGCCCAGCACCTCGGCGTCGGCCACCAGCTTGGTGTAGGCCAGCAGGACCGAGAACTCCGGCGCGGTCAGCCCGAGCCTGGCCTGCCGCCGCTCGGCCAGCGTCTTGTCCGAGGGCAGGAACTCCAGCTCCCGGTTGACCAGCCCGTCGCGTTCGAGCTTGCGCAGGTAGCGGGCGTGGATGTGGAGCATGTCGACCGCCTGGGCGCGGGTCGCGTCGAGCACCACGTTCTGGGCGTGGTTGTCGCGCAGCACCAGGTCGGCGACCTCGTCGGTCATCGACGTGAAGACCTGGTTGCGCTGCTTGTCGGTCAGCTCGCCGTCGCGCACGACCTGGTCGAGCAGGATCTTGATGTTCACCTCGTGGTCGGAGGTGTCCACGCCGGCCGAGTTGTCGATGAAGTCGGTGTTGACCAGGCCGCCGTTCAGGGCGAACTCGATGCGGGCGAGCTGGGTGAAGCCCAGGTTGCCGCCCTCGCCGATGACCTTGCAGCGCAGGTCGCCGGCGTCCACCCGGAGCATGTCGTTGGCCTTGTCGCCGACGTCGGCGTGGGACTCCGAGCCGGCCTTGACGTAGGTGCCGATGCCGCCGTTCCACAGCAGGTCGACGGGGGCCCGCAGGATGGCGCTGATCAGGTCGTTGGGGGCCAGCGAGCTGACGCCCGCCTCGATGCCCAGCGCCTCGCGCATCTGCGGGGTGATCTGGATCGACTTGGCCGTACGCGGGAACACGCCGCCGCCGGCGGAGATCAGCGAGGGGTCGTAGTCGTCCCAGGAGCTGCGCGGCAGGTCGAACAGGCGCTGCCGCTCGGCGAACGAGCGGGCCGCGTCGGGCGACGGGTCGATGAAGACGTGCCGGTGGTCGAAGGCGGCCACCAGCCGGATGTGCTGGGAGAGCAGCATGCCGTTGCCGAACACGTCGCCGGACATGTCGCCGATGCCGGCCACGGTGAAGTCGGTGGTCTGCACGTCCACGCCCATGGTGCGGAAGTGGTACTTGACCGACTCCCAGGCGCCGCGGGCGGTGATGCCCATGGCCTTGTGGTCGTAGCCGACCGAGCCGCCGGAGGCGAAGGCGTCGCCGAGCCAGAAGCCGTACTCCTTGGCCACGCTGTTGGCGATGTCGGAGAAGGTGGCGGTGCCCTTGTCGGCGGCGACGACGAGGTAGGTGTCGTCGCCGTCGTGCCTGACCACGTCCGGGGGCGGCACGACCTTGCCGTCGACCAGGTTGTCGGTGATGTCCAGCAGGCCGGAGATGAACATCCGGTAGCAGGCCACGCCCTCGGCCAGCACGTCCTCGCGGGTGCCGGAGGCGGGCGGCTGCTTCACCACGAACCCGCCCTTGGACCCGGTGGGCACGATGACGGTGTTCTTCACCATCTGCGCCTTGACCAGGCCGAGGATCTCCGTCCTGAAGTCCTCCATGCGGTCGGACCAGCGCAGGCCGCCGCGGGCGACCTTGCCGAAGCGCAGGTGCACGCCCTCGACGCGGGGCGAGTACACGAAGATCTCGTACTTCGGCCGCGGCAGCGGCAGCACGCTGATCGCCTGCGGGTCGACCTTCAGCGAGATGTACGGCTTGCGCTGCCCGTCGACCGTCTGGAAGTAGTTGGTGCGCAGGGTCGCCTGGATCATCTCCAGGTAGGCCCGCAGGATGCGGTCCTCGTCGAGGGAGGCCACCTCGTCGAGGGCGCCCAGGATCTCCTCGTTGAGCGCGTCCACGAGGTCGACCCGCACGTCGTCGCCGCGCCTCGGGTCGAGCTTGGCCTCGAACAGGCGGACCAGCAGCCGGGCCAGCCGCACGTTGCCCAGCAGCACGCGTTCCATGTAGAGCTGCGAGAACGTGCTGCCGGCCTGCCGCAGGTACTTGGCGTAGACCCGCAGGATCTCGACCTGCTCCCAGGTCAGGCCCGCCCGCAGGATGAGGGCGTTGAAGTTGTCGGCCTGGACGCGGCCCTGCCACAGGGCGCTCAGTCCGTCCTGGAAGAGCCGCTTGAAGTCGTTCCTGTCCACCTCGCCGGAGGGGGTGTAGCGCAGGCCGAAGTCGTAGATCCAGGCGTTCTTGGTGCTCGCGTCGCCGTCGCGGTCGATCTCGTACGGCCGCTCGTCCACGACCTCGACGCCGAGCCGCTGGATCAGGGGCAGCGCCTCCGACAGGGAGATCGGCGAGCCTACCTTGTAGATCTTCAGCCGCCGCTCGCCCTCGGAGGCGTCGTACGGCTCGTAGAGGTTGATCGCCACCTCCTCGCCGTCGGCGACCAGCTGCTCCAGGCGGCGCAGGTCGACCACGGCGACCTTGGGCGGGAAGTCGGCCTTGTACCCCTCGGGGAAGGCGGAGACGTACCTCCTGGCCAGCCCGGGGGCCTCCTCCTCGGAGGTCATCTCGTCGAGGGCGGTGGCCAGGTCGTCCTCCCAGGAGCGGGTGAGCGCGGCCAGGCGCGCCTCCAGCTCCTCCACGTCGACGCTCGGCGCGGGGAGCTGCTTGCCGCGCTCGCCGCGCACGACCACGTGCAGCCGGGCCAGCACGGACTCGCCGATCATCGCGCTGTAGTCGAGCGACCGGCCGCCGAGCGCCTTGAGCAGCACCTCCTGCATCTTCAGCCGCACCTTGGTGGTGTAGCGGTCGCGGGGCAAGTAGATCAGGCAGGAGATGTACCGGCCGTAGTCGTCGCGCCGCAGGAACAGCTTGACCTGCTTGCGCTCGCGCAGCCGCAGCACGCCGAGCGCGATCGGCAGGAGCTGGGCGACCGAGGTCTGGAACAGCTCGTCGCGCGGGAACGTCTCCAGGATCTCGATCAGGTCCTTGCCGTCGTGGCTGTCGGGCGCGTGGCCGGCGGCGTTGAGCACCTCGGCCAGCTTGCGCCGCAGCACGGGGATCCTGGAGATCGACTCGTTGTAGGCCACGTGCGTGAACAGGCCCAGGAAACGGCGCTCCCCGATCACCTCGCCCTCGGGCGAGAACAGCTTGACCCCGATGTAGTCGAGGTAGGTCGCGCGGTGGACGGTGGCCCGGCTGTTGGCCTTGGTGATGATCACGAGCTGCTTCTCGCGGGCCTTGGCGCGCACCTCCGCGGGCAGCGCGGAGAAGCTGTCGGAGCCCACCTTGTCGTCGCGCAGGATGCCGAGCGCGGCCCCGGGCAGGGCCTTCAGCATCTCGCCCTGGTCGGTGTGCTCCAGCCGGTACTCGCGGTAGCCGAGGAACGTGAAGTGCCCGTCGGCGAGCCAGCGCAGCAGGTCGAGGCTGTCCTCGACCTCGGCGGGCTCCAGCGGCGGCGGGTTCATGCTCAGGTCTTCGGCCGTCTGGACGGCCAGGGCCCGCATCTTCCTGAAGTCCTCGACCGCGTACCGCACGTCGGCGAGCACCCGCTGCAGGTCGGCCTCGACGCGCCTGAGCACCGCGGGGTCGGCCTGACGGTCGATCTCGATGTGGATCCACGACTCGACCAGCATCTGGCCGGTGACGTCCTCCTGGCCGCGGCCGAGCAGCCGGCCCGTCATGTCGCGGCGCACCCGCATCTGGGGGTGGACCACGAGGTGGGTGCCGATGTCCTGCCGGTCGAGCTCCATGGTGACCGAGTCGACGAGGAACGGCATGTCGTCGGTGACCACCTCGACGACCGAGTGCCCCGGGTCCCAGCCGTTCTCCTCCAGTGTGGGGGTGTAGGCGCGGACCACGGCCCGGCCCTGGGGGCGTACCTCGGCGAGCTGCCGCTGGGACATCGCCGGGCCGTACACGTCGACGGGGTTGCGGTCGAGCAGGTCCTCGGGTGCGACATGGCGGTAGTAGAACCGCAGGAAGGAGAGGGCCTCCTCCGCGCTCATGTGCTCGCTGCCGACCGCGCAACTTTCCGCGGCTCTTTGCAGCAGCTCATCCTTGGCCTCGTCGAGCGGCATTTCGCTCTCACTCCTTTGTGAGGGTTTGCCATGGCTGTTCATAGCCAGGCTCTTAGTTCCCATAGCGAGGGGAAGTAGTGCAGACGGGTACGTCCGGGGAGATGGGCGACAGCGGGTCGCCTTCCTCGCCGGACCGCCGGCGCGGGGGGAACGGGCGCATCACCGTCGATGCCCACCGAACACCTCCCCCTGACCGCCCGGCCCTGATTCCGGGCGTGTGCCTCGCCGTACCGATATCACCCGAAAAGGGCATAGACGTCAACGTGACATCGACATGGGGGGATCGTCGCCGGAGGCCGAGGGGGCGGTCTTGAGATCGTCGAGCCGGTCGGGAAGCTCGGCCAGCTCCATGAGCTCGGCCTGGCACCGCTCGCACGCGTCGAGGTGGCGTTCGAACGCCTCGTGCTCCTCCTCGTCGAGGACGCCGAGGACGTAGGCGGCCACCCCGTCGTGCATCAGCCGGCTACCCCCTTGTCACGCAGCTGTTCGCGGAGAGCCCGGATGCCGTAGTAGAGCCGGGACTTCACCGTGCCCGGCGGAATCCCCAGAATCTCCGCCGCTTCACTTATCGTACGGTCTCGGAGGTAGGTCTGCTCAATGACTTCTCGGTGTTCGGCGGACAGGCTGCGCAGCGCGTCCGCGACGACGATCGCCGACAGCGCGCGCTCGGAGCCGTCCGGCACCGACATCTGGTCGACTTCGGGCGGCTCGACCTCGTGAGGCCGGGCGCTCTTCCGTCGGCGTCCGTCGATGACGATGCGGCGGGCCACTGTCAGCAGCCACGCCCATAAAAGGCTCGGTTCCCATTGCAGTCTTGCCGAGTTTCGCCAGGCCCTGACCAGCGTCTCCTGGACGACGTCCTCGGCCCATTGCAGATCGTTTCCGGTCGATTTGCGTACGTGGCGCAGCAGAGGGCCGCCGAACTCCTGGTAGAGCACCGCGATGCGATGTTCCGCCTCGGCATCCGCACTCTCGAACCTGCCGTCGAGGTGACCTAGCACGGGGCACATCTTTACACCTTCGTTATCGGTCCGGCAGCCACTCCGATAACTCCAGTTATTTCTAACTATCTCCGGTCATGGGTGAACCTGATGGTGTAAGCCCGCGTACCTCCCACCATGCAACGGCTGACAACCATGAGAACCGGGCGCATGGCCGCGGCCATGACCGCTCTTGCCGTGGCGGCGGGCGGCCTGGTGTCCGCCGCCGTCATCGGCGTGGCCCCGGCGCGGGCCGACCACTGCGACCCGGCCCAGGCGAGCCAGGACGCCCCCCGCCGCCAGCGCGACCGCGCCCCCGACCAGCAGGCCCCGGACGAGCAGGCGCCGGACCAGCAAGTGCCTGACGAGCAGGCGCCCGACCAGCAGGCCCCAGAACGGCAAAGGCCCGACCAGCAGGTCCCGGACCAGCAGGTCCCGGATCAGCAGGCGCCGGACCGGCAGGGGCAGGGCGGGGATCAGCAGGTGCAGGGCAGCGGGATCGTGCTGCGCGACCCGGCGCAGTCGCCCGAGCCGGACGACTCCGGCGACGCCCTGTTCCGCCGCAACCGCTCCCCCCGCACCCCCACGGCCGCGCCCCAGGACCCCCAAGATCCGCAGGACCCCCAAGACCCCCAGAACCCCCAGGACCCGCAGGACCCCCAGAACCCTCAGAACCCGCAGGACCCCGGTGACCAGTCGCAGGACCGGCGTGGCCGGCCGACCCGGACCGCCTCCCCCTCCCCGACGGCCTCCCAGGACGACGACTGCAAGGACCTCGGCCCGTTCGTCACCGACTTCGTGGACATCCGCCAGGTCCAGCCCCTGCGGCTCGACGCCGGCATCGGCAGGAACGGCTCACGCGGCACATTCGTCGCACAATGCGGCACCAATCGCAATGGTCACAACAACCCCGACAATTTCATCGTGGCCCCCGGCGTGAGCAACGGCGCCCATCACCTCCACGATTACGTCGGCAACCTGTCCACGGACGGCTTCTCCACCGACGAGAGTTTGGCCGCCGCCGGAACCACCTGCCGCCTAGGGGATAAATCCACTTACTTCTGGCCAGTTCTGCGCGACCGCAAAGTGGACGCGAACACCCAGGACCCCGACGGCAACGTGGGCCGGGTGATCCGTGCCGGCACGGTGAGCCTGCAGTTCCGGGGCAACGCGACCTCCAGGGTCGTCGCGATGCCGAGGTTCCTGCGCCTGATCACCGGCGACGCCAAGGCAGGCACGAACGGCGCCGCGAACGCCCGCGCCCGCTGGAGCTGCACAGGATTCACAAATCGCATAAGTCCCGATAAATATCCGCTTTGCCCGCGCGGAAGTCAGGTTCTTCGTATTCTGGATTTCCCCAGCTGCTGGGACGGTCAGAACACCGACAGCGCCAATCACCGCACGCACGTGGTCTTCCCCGGGCAGAACGGCGCTTGTCCGCAAGGCACCACGGCGATTCCGCAACTGCGCATGCTCCTCGCCTACACAGTTCCACAGGGTCCGTCGTTCGCCGTGGACGCGTTCCCTGAACAGAAGCACAACCCGGTCACCGACCACGCGGACTTCGCCAACGTCATGCCCGAACGGCTGATGCAGTTCGTCGTCTCGTGCATCAACCGGGGTCGCCGCTGCTGACACGTCCCCATCAGCCTTCCGAGTCGTACCCTCACCCGACCTTGGAGGGAAATAGATGCTCCACAGACGACACCCCCGGCACGCCCCCACCAAGCTGGACACCAGGAACGTCCGGCTGGGGGCGAGCGCCTCGTTGACGGCCGTCCTGTTGTCGGTGTTCGCGCTGGCCAGGACAGAACGCGGCGTCGCGCTGCTCGGCCGCGGAGTGAGTTTCCTAGAGTTCTACGCGGGCGTGTTCGCCCTGGTGCTGCTGACCGCGACGGTCGCGCTCGGCCTGGTCACCACCGAACGCGTGTTCCTGTCCCCGCCCAACCGGGTCAGGGCCCAGCTCGCGCACCGCGCCACCGCCCTCATCGGGCTCGCCTACCTGGTCACGCACATCGTCCTCATGATCAGCCTGGGACACGCGCCGCCGGGCGCGGCGGTCGTGCCGGTCGCCGGGATCTACGTGGGGTTCGGCGCGCTCGCCTTCGACCTGATGGTCGTGGCGGTGGCCACGGGGATGCTCCGTGGCCGCTTCGCCGTGCGGGGCACGCCGTGGTTGTGGCGGCTGCTGCACTCGGCCGCCTACCTGGCCTGGCCCATCGCGATCATGCACGGGCTGACGGCGGGCCGGTCGCCAGCCGGCTGGGTGGCCTGGTCGTACGTGGCGTGCCTGGCCGCGGTCGGGTCCGCGCTGATCGTGCGGGTGCTGGCCACGCTGCGCAGGCCGCCCGTCGTACCGGAGAGGGTCGAGGCGCCCGCCGTGACGGCCGGGGTGGCGGCGGACGTGCCCGTCGAGCGGCCGCGGGCGACGGCCGCGGCCACAGCGGCGGCGACGGCGGCGGCCGACGCGCCGGTGAGCCTGGCCGACGCGCGGCGCAGGTACCGGGAGGCCGGATGAGCCCGCGCGGCGCGACCTCGGGGAGCCGGTCGTGATCCCGCACCGGGTGCCGCGCGTGCTGCGGATGGGCCCGGCGCGGCTGACCGCCGGGCTCGACCACTGCCGGCGGCTCGACCTGCCCGCGCACCGGACGCTGCACGGCGAGCCGCGGCCGCGCGAGCTGGCCGAGCTCATCTCCATGGTGAACGAGGTCGACATGCGCGGACGGGGCGGCGCCGCCTTCCCGTTCGCCCGCAAGCTGCGGGCCGTGGCCGACGCGGCGGGCACGGGCGAGAGCGTGGTGCTGGTCAACGGCGCCGAGGGCGAGCCGGCCAGCTCCAAGGACGCCATGCTGCTCACCCGCACCCCCCACCTCGTGCTGGACGGCGCCATCCTGGCGGCGGAGGCGCTGGGCGCCCGCGAGGTGGTGGTGGCCACGGTCGAGGGCGAGGTGGCCGAGTCGTCCGTGGCGGCGGCCGTGGCCGAACGCCGGGCCGCGAACGTGTCGGGCGGTTCGGAGAGCCGCATCCCGATCCGGGTGGTCGGGCTGGCGGAGAGGTTCATCAGCGGGGAGGGCGGTGCGCTCGTCCGCGGCGTGAACGGCGAGGAGGCCATCCCGCCGGGAAGGAAGCGGCGGGCCGCGACGAGCGGCGTGGACGGGCTGCCGACCCTGCTGTCCAACACCGAGACCTTTGCCCAGTTCGCGCTGCTGGCCGAGTACGGCCCCCACAAGTACGCCGAGGTGGGCACCAGCAAGGAGCCCGGCACGATCCTGCTCACGGTGAGCGGCGGCGCGGCCAACGGCGCGGTGATCGAGGCGCCGACCGGCGTCCTGCTGGCCGACGTGCTCGCGTTGTGCGAGGCCGAGGCCGGGGACGGTGTGCTGGTCGGCGGCTACCACGGCGCGTGGCTGTCGGCCGAGGTGGCCGGGTCGGCGGTGATCTCGCGGGAGGGCATGAAGCTGGCCGGCGCCACGCTGGGCGCGGGGATCGTCGTGCCGCTCGGTGACGCCACCTGCCCGCTGGGCGAGGCGGCCAGGGTGGCCTCGTACCTGGCCGCCGAGTCGGCCGGGCAGTGCGGACCCTGCCGTCTGGGGTTGCCCGACGTGGCGCGTGCCCTGTGCGCGATCGCCGAGGGCACGGGCTCCGTGGACGCCGTGCGCCGGTGCGTGCGGGCCGTCGAGCGGCGTGGCGCGTGCTTCCATCCCGACGGCACGGCCAAGTTCGTGCTGTCGGCGCTGGACGCGTTCGAGAGCGAGATCGCGCTGCACCTGGAGCACGGCTCGTGCGGCCGGCCGGTGCGCGGCGTGCTGCCGATGCCCGAGCCGGAGGTGGAGCCCGAGTACCGGCTGGAGGTGGACTGGACCCGCTGCCAGGGGCACGGCCTGTGCGCGCACCTGCTGCCGGAGTTCGTGGACCTGGACGACTACGGGTTCCCGTCGTTCCGGAACGTGCCGGGGTGGATGGTCAAGGACGCGCGGCGGGCGGTCGAGATGTGCCCGGCGCTGGCCCTGCGGATCGTCCAGACGAGCGGGGAGGCGCCGAAGCCGCCCACGTCGCCGCTGCGGCTGGTCAAGGACGGCGTGCTGCGGAAGGCTCCCGGGCTGACGCGGGTGGCGGCCAGTACCAACATTTTCGGATTTGGCGGGACAGCGGGGTGATGTCGGTAGTGATGTAGTTGTGACGAACTTGTCCGAAGGGCCAGGCGTCTCATCGATCGGTTCGACACGACCGACGGGGGACGCCCATGGACCGCCGCGACTTTCTCCACCTCACCGCGCTCGCGCCGCTGGCGCTGGCCGCCGACGCGCGGCGGTCGGCGCCGCCCCCGGACTGGGCGCGGCTGCGCGGGCGGCTCGCCGGCACGCTGGTGCTGCCCGGCGACTCCGGGTACGACGCCGCCCGCCGCCTGGTCAACCCGGCCTACGACCGGATCAGGCCGGGCGGGGTGGCCTACTGCGCGAGCCCGGCGGACGTCTCGGCGTGCCTGGCCTTCGCGCGCGCGAGCGGCGTCGCGGTCACCCCACGCTCCGGCGGCCACTCCTACGCGGGCTGGTCCACCGGGACCGGCCTGGTCATCGACGTGTCCCGGATGAACACGGTCGCCTACGCCGCCGGACGGGCCACGATCGGGGCGGGCGCCAAGCTGGTCGACGTCTACGACGGGCTGGCCAGGCACGGCGTGAGCATCCCCGCGGGCTCGTGCCCCACGGTCGGGATCGCCGGGCTGGCGCTGGGCGGCGGCATCGGGGTGGTGTCCAGGAAGTACGGCCTGACCTGCGACACCCTGGAGTCCGTACGCGTGGTCACGGCCGACGGCCGCCTGCTGACGGCGGACGCCACCCACCACTCCGGCCTCTACTGGGCCTGCCGCGGCGGTGGCGGCGGCAACGTCGGCGTCGCGGTCTCCTTCACCTTCCGCACCCACGCCACGCGCGACCTGACCGTGTTCTTCCTGCACTGGCCGTGGTCCAGGGCCGGGGCCGCGGTGCGCGCCTGGCAGTCGTGGGCGCCGTCCGCGCCGGACGAGCTGTGGTCCTCGCTGCACCTGGCGCGCGAGGAACGCGACCTGGACGTGCTCCTCGTCGGCACGTACGAGGGCACGAAGGCGTCGCTGGACCGCCTGCTCGCCCCGCTGGTCGCGCGGGTCGGCGCGCCGTCGTCGAGGTCGGTGCGGACGACGTCGTACCGGGAGGCCATGATGATCATGGCGGGATGCGCGTCACGGTCCGTGGCGCAGTGCCGCCTGCCGCGGCGGGAGGCGTTCGCCGCCAAGTCGCACCTGGCCTACGCCGAGCTCCCCGCCGACGGCGTGCGCCGCCTGGTGGACGGGGTGGCGAGCGGCGGACGGCACGCCGTGCTGCTGGACGCGCTCGGCGGCGCGGTGGGCCGGGTCAGGCCGGCGGCCACGGCGTTCCCGCACCGGGCCGCGCTCTACAGCGTGCAGTACTACGCGAAGGGCACGGACCGGACGTGGCTGCGCCGGCTGCACGGCGAGCTGACCCCGCACTTCGGCGAGCACGCCTACGTGAACTACGTCGACCCCGACCTGACCGGCTGGCGCGGCGCCTACTACGGCCCCAACGCCGCCCGCCTGGCCGAGGTGAAGGCCACCTACGACCCCGACCGGCTGTTCCGCCTGCCGCAAGGCGTCTGACCTACTTCTCCCGCACATAGACCGGCTCGCCGACCTGCACCATGTCGAACAGCCGCTTCGAGGTGGGCAGCGGCAGGCGGACGCAGCCGTGCGAGGCGGGCCGCAGCGGCACCTTCGACGAGCCGTGCATGGCGATGCCCCCGACGAAGTAGAGCGAGTCGTACATCGTGCCGAGCGGGCCCTCGGTCCAGCCCGGCGCGCGGCTGGTGACGTGGAAGTCGCCGGTCGGGGTGATCGCGTTGCCGCAATGACCGTTCTCGCAGTAGTTCACCCGCGCGCCCGTCGAGACGTGCGAGATGAGCGCCGGGCGGCGGTGACGGTAGACGATGAGCAGCTGGTAGCGCAGGTTGATCTCGATCCGGTCCGCCTCGCCGCGCGGCACCAGCGGCTTCATCCGCACCGGACGGTCGAAGGCCCGCCACACCTCCGGCCCGACCGCACCCTGCGGACGCAGGTGCCGGTGCTTCTGGAAGGCCCACACGCCGAACTTGGTCTGCTCGTCGTAGACGCCGTTGAGCCTGCCGTAGTAGTAGCCGTTCCGGTGCAGCCGCTCCTGGAGGCGCCTGACGGTCTCGCCGCGGTCGCCCGGCCGCAGCACGATCTCCCCGCCGGGCACCGCCTTGACCGCCCGGTCCGCCCTTTCCGGCCGGTCCACCCGTTCCGCGCGGTCCACCCCGTCCGTCCGGTCCACTCTGTCTGGCCGGTACGCCCTGTCTTCTATGTCAACCATGTCCGCCGCGTCCGCCGCGTGCGCCCTGTCCGCCTTGTCCGGCGTGTCCGCCACGGCGGGCGTACCGGCCAGGAAGGGAAGCCCACCACACCCGAGAGCGGCGAAAACAACCGCTCTCCGAACCTTTGTGATCATAGGTCAACGCCTACCCAGATCGCCGACAATTCACGACACCGGTAAATCCCGCTAAAAACCGGCATATCGCTTTTATGCGACGGCACGGTCAAACCTTTAGCAAGCATGGACCGAGGCGAGACACGCGCGAAATCAGCGGAACAAGAAAAGGCGGATGCGCCATGGACGCATCCGCCTTTTCTCCAGAGGCCGGGGAGCGAGCTGCGCGTTCACCCGCCCGGCCTCTGTTCACCCCTCCGAACAGCCCCAACCTTAACCAAGGCGACACCCGGAACGCGCACCGTTCCGCAAAACCTTTCCAGGAAAGCTCGGGACCGGGCAAAAAACGAGTCGCGCACGCCGGGGTACGCCTGGAAGTATGCCGGAATATGCGTAACTGGCCGCTCTTTGAGCTCTCCATCACCACGCCGCGGCTCGAACTGCGGCACCCCACGCTCGACGACCTCGACGACCTGGCCGACCGGGCGGCCGAGGGCATCCACGAGGCCGGTTTCATGCCGTTCATGTTCCCGTGGACCGAGGCGGCCCCGGCCGAGCGGGCCCGCCGTACGGTGCAGTACCACTTCCGCAACTGGGCCGGGTTCACCGCCGACGACTGGTCGCTGGAGCTGGTCGTGGTGCACGAGGGCCAGGTCGTCGGCACCCAGGGCGTCATGGCGACCGGCTTTCCCGTCACCCGCGAGGTCAAGACGGGCTCCTGGCTGGGCCGGCGGTTCCAGGGCCGCGGCATCGGCACGGAGATGCGCAGGGCCGTCCTGCACCTCGCCTTCGCCGGCCTCGGCGCGCGGCACGCCGTGACGGAGGCGTTCGAGGACAACCACCCCTCCCTGGCGGTGACCAGGAAGCTCGGCTACCGCGAGGACGGCGTTACCGTTCACGCGCGCAAGGGCGAGCCGGTCGTCACCCGGCGCTTCCGCATGACCCGCGAGGACTGGTCGCCGTCCCCCGACGTCGAGATCCGCAACCTCGACGCCTGCCTGCCGCTGTTCGGGCTGGAGTCCTGAGCCCTCGCCGTCACGGCCTGAAGTGCCGCAGCACCTCCGGGTTGGCCATGGCGTCGGGGTTGGCCGCCTCCTCGACGGGCGTGCCGAGCAGGATCTTGCGCACCGGCACCTCCAGCTTCTTGCCGGACAACGTCCGGGGGATGCCGGGCACGACGCGGATCTCGTTCGGCACGTGCCGGGGCGACAGTTCCTGGCGCAGGGCCGCGCACAGGGCGCGTTCGAGCCCCTCGCCGAGCTCGGCGCCCTCGGCGAGGGTGACGTAGAGCAGCAGGCTGCCCTCCTGGCCGAGCTGCCCGGTGTCGATCACGAGGCTGTCGGCGATCTCGTCGAACCGCTCCACGACCCGGTAGAACTCGCTGGTGCCCATGCGCACGCCGCCGCGGTTGAGCGTCGAGTCGGAGCGGCCGTAGATGACGCAGCTGCCGTCCTCGTTGATCTTGATCCAGTCGCCGTGCCGCCACACGCCCGGGTAGACGTCGAAGTAGCTGTCGAAGTAGCGCCGCCCGTCGGGGTCGTTCCAGAACATCACCGGCATCGAGGGCATCGGCCGGGTCAGCACCAGCTCGCCCACCTCGCCGACCACCGGCTCGCCCTTGGGGTCGTACGACTCCACCTTGGCCCCCAGCGACCGGCACGGGATGATCCCCGCCCTGATCGGGTGGAGCATCGTGGCCCCGACGAACCCCGTGCACACGTCGGTGCCGCCGGAGAACGACCCGATCGGCGTGCCGGGCAGCTCGGCGGCGACCCAGGCGAAGCCCTCGGGCGGCAGCGGCGAGCCGGTCGAGCCGATGCCGCGCAGCCGCTCCAGCCCGTCCGGATGCAGCCCGGCCTTCAGCGAGGCCATGATGTACGGCGCCCCCACCCCGAAGTACGTCACCTTCTCCGAGGCGGCGATCCGCCAGAGCGCGGCGGGCGAGGGATGCGTGGCCGAACCGTCGTAGAGCACCGGCGTGGCCCCCACCAGCAGGGCGCCGACGAGGTAGTTCCACATCATCCAGCCCGTGGTGGTGTACCAGAAGAACACATCGCCCTCGCCCAGGTCCTGGTGGAAGGCGAGCGACTTGAGGTGCTCCAGCAGCACGCCGCCGTGCCCGTGCACGATCGGCTTGGGCAGCCCGGTCGTGCCGCTGGAGTAGAGGATCCACAGCGGATGGCCGAACGGCACCCGCTCGAACTCCAGCGGCCCCGCCTCGGCCCGCAGCGCCTCCCAGCCGATGACCTCGCCGTGCGGCACCGAACGGGTGTGCGCGGCGGCCGGCTCGGCCTGCTGGGGGGCGCGCCCCTCGCCGGCCGCCGACAGGTAGGGGATCCAGACGGTGGCGCGCAGCGTGGGCAGCTCGGCGGCGATCTCGTTCACAGCGTCGGAACGGTCGTAGGTCTTGCCGTTGTAGTGGTAGCCGTCGACCGCGATGAGCACCTTGGGCTCGATCTGCCGGAACCGGTCGACGATGCTCGGCACCCCGAAGTCGGGCGAGCCGGCCGACCAGACGGCGCCGAGCGAGGCCGTGGCGAGGAAGGCGATCAGGGCCTGCGGGATGTTGGGCAGGTAGCCGGCCACGCGGTCGCCCCTGGTGACGCCGAGCCTGGCCAGGCCGGTGCGGACGCGGGCCACCTCGTCGCGCAGCTCGGCGTGGGTCAGCTCCTGGCGGGCGCCGTCCTCGGAGACGAAGACCAGGGCGGTGCCCTCGGTGCGCCGCAACGCGTTCTCGGCGTAGTTGACCTCGGCGCCCGCGAACCACGTCGCGCCCGGCATCTCCCCCGACAACACCGGCCCGTCGCCGCGCTCCCCGACGACGTCGAAGTAGTCCCAGATCGACGTCCAGAACTCCTCAGGACGGTCGACGGACCACTGCCACACCTCCTCGTAGCTCGCGCCGGACCGCCCCAGCCACTCCAGGTAGCGGGTCAGCTTGGCGGCGGACACGACCTCGCCGGTCGGTTCCCAGAGAAGCGCACCTTCAGCAACCATGTGCCCCATCCTGTCGCCCGTCAGGTGGAAAGTCATACCTGACCTCCCCCATAACTTGCTACCTCCGTAGGTGGTCCACCGCCATACGGGCGGCGGTGCCGATCACCGCGTCCGCGCGCGGCTGGATGACCGCCGTGCTGAACGAGCGGGTGAACACCGCCACCGCGTACCGGCCGCCGTCGGGGTACTCGACCACGCCGACCTCGGTGCGCAGCGTCGGCAGCGACCCGGTCTTGCCGCCCACCTCGACGTCGTCGTACGGGAAGCCCGAGGCCAGCCGGTGGGGCCACACCTGCATGTTGAGCACGCCGCGCATCCAGGAGCACGACTGCGGCGAGGCGGCCTCGTCCCGCCAGATCATGGAGAGCAGGCGGGTCATCTCGCGCGGGGTGCTGCGGTTGGTGTGCGCGGGGTCGAGCGCCCGCATGCGGGAGATGTCGTCGGGATCCAGGTACGGCCACCCGTGGCCGGTGTCCAGCTCCATGGTCTCGTACAGGTCGCGGCCGCTCTGCCGCATCCGGGTGCCGTCGAGGCCGAAGGCGTCCAGCATGGCGTTGACGTTGTCCATGCCCACCCGGTCGAGCAGCACGTCGGCGGAGGTGTTGTCGCTCACCGCCATCATCAGGTACGCCAGGTCGCGCAGCGACATCGTCACGTCGTCGAGCATGGCCGACAGGCCCGTGGGCCCCGAGACCCGCTGGCCGGACGTCACGGTCGTCGGGGCCGTCGCGTCCAGCCGCCCGGCGTCGGCCTGCCGGCAGAACTCGACCAGCAGCGGCAGCTTGTACACCGACGCCAGGGGCATCGGCTCGTCGGCGCCGTGGCCGGACTCCCGTCCGGAGTCGATGTCGCGGGCGTGCAGCCAGCCCGTCACCCCGGCCAGCCGGAACAGCGCCGCGTAGTCGGGATCGCTCATGCCACCATCCCCGGCCTCCGGCTGATCCGCCGCGCGGGCGCGGCGCCCTCGTCGGTCATCCCGGCGCTCTCCTTCAACGTGCGTACGGCGACGTCCGAGAACCCGGCGACCCAGTCCTGCTTCGGGCCCGTCGCCGCGCGCCAGGCCGTGGAGACCCGGCACGCGATCGGCGAGCCTAGCAGCGGCCGCCAGGCCAGCCCAGGGACGTCCGCCCCGGGCCCGAACGCCACCGCCTGACCGGCGAGCACCAGGCCGAGCCCGGCGCCCTGGTGCACCTGGCCGGGCACGTACCCGTGCCGGCGGCACTCGGCCAGCGTCTCGGCGTGCCAGCCCGGCTCGCCCTCCTTGGGCGGCATCAGCAGCTCGCGCCCGGCCAGATCGGTCAGGTGCACCTCGCCGGCCGCGGCCAGCGGGTCGTCCTCAGCCAGCAGCACGCCCAGGGGCTGGACGAGCACCTGGCCGAAGTCCAGGCCGGGGGCGGCGACCGGATGGCGGACGAGCCCGACGTCGATCGTGCCCCCGGCCAGGGCGGACACCTGGTCGGCCGTCCAGTTCTCGACGGGGACGAGCCGTACGTCCGGATTGACCGCGCGGAAGCCCGCGACCAGGGCGGCGATCACGGAGGCGGCCAGGTCGGGCGGCACCCCGATCTTGAGCACGCCGCCGTCGCCGTGGCGGGCCAGCTCGCGCAGCCGCTCGACCCGGGCGACGATCTCGCGGGACTCGCCGAGCAGCAGCCGGCCGGCCTCGGTCAGGCGTACCTGCCGGGCGGAGCGGTCGAAGAGCTGCACGCCGAGCTCCTCCTCCAGACGTTTGATGCGCTGGCTGAGCGGCGGCTGCGCCATGCCGAGGCGGATCGCGGCGTTCCCGAAGTGCAGTTCCTCCGCCACGACGACGAAGTAGCGGAGATGCCGGACCAAGTCCATGACCAGCCACTATATCCAGATTTATATCCATAAGACCGTCATATCAATATTGGACGGGACTCTTCCGGCTCTGGTGTTCTCGGGCCATGGCATCACAAACGGGGACACTGTACGGGCGCGCCCGGCCGGAGGGACCACGTCGCGGACGGCGGCGCAGGTGGCCGCTGGTCCTGGCCGTCCTTGTCGTGCTGATCGTGGCGGCGGGGGCCGCGGTCTGGCTGTTGCGCACGAAGGGCTCACCCGAGCAGACGACCGACGAATACCTCGCGGCCTGGTCCGTCCAGGATTATGCGAAGATGCGCGGGCTCGTCGCCGACCCGCCCGCCGACTTCGAGTCCTGGCACCGGCGGTTCCGCTCCGACCTCAAGATCGACCAGGCCGCCTTCGCCCGCTACCGCTCGACCGGTCCCTTCGCCGACAACGGCCCGGACGACGACGGCTACCTGGACTTCATCGTCAGGCTGACCGGCCCCCGGGACTGGACGTACGGCAGCCGGCTCAAGCTGGTCGAGCGGGACGGCGCCTGGAAGGTCGCCTGGACCCCCGCGACCATCCACCCCAAGCTCAGGAAGGGCCTCTCGCTGCGCCTGGTCGCCCAGAAGCGCGACTCCACCCGCGTGCTGGCCGCCGACGGCACCGAGATCGGCGGCGCGGACGCCCCCGGCTCGGTGCAGCAGCTGGTCGAGGGCATCAAGCAGACCTACCCCGACCGCTTCGACCTGGGCGGCGACTCGATCATCGGCCTCTACCAGGGCGACGAGCTGGTCGAGACGCTGGCCAAGCCGGGCGGCACCAAGCCGTTCAGCACCACGATCGACCTGAAGGTGCACGCGGCGGGGGCCGCGGCGCTGGAAGGCGTCACCAAGCCGGCCTCGCTGGTGGCGCTGCGCGCCTCGACCGCCGAGATCCTGGCCGTGGTCAACAAGCCCGGCGGCTTCAACCGGGCGCTGCTCGGCAAGTACCCGCCCGGCTCGACGTTCAAGGTCGTGACGGCCTCGGCGCTGGTCGCGGACGGGGTCGAGCCCGGCAGGACGGTCACCTGCCCGGCCGAGAAGAACATCGGCGGCTTCCCCTTCCACAACGCCGGCTTCAAGGACTACGGCACGCTCTCCTTCAAGGACGCCTTCGCGCACTCGTGCAACACGACGTTCGGCGAGATGAGCGTGGCCGAGCTGAACGGCGGCAGGCTGGCCGAGGTGGCCAGGAGCTTCGGCTTCGGCGTCCCGATCAAGCCGGGCGTGCCGGCCGTGCGGGCCGAGTTCCCCGACCCCAAGGACGACACCGACCTCGCCTCGGCCTCCATCGGCCAGGGCCGGGTGCTGGCCAGCCCGCTCAACATGGCCTCCGTCGCCGCCGCCATCGCCTCGGGCGCCTGGATCCCGCCGCGGATCGTGTCCAAGGAGATGGCCTCCGACGACCGTCCGCGCCCGCTGGAGCGGGGCGTGGTGTCGGCCCTGCGCAAGCTCATGCCCGCCGTCGTCACGGACGGCACCGCCAAGGGCGCGCACTTCCCGGCGGGCACCGCGGGCAAGACCGGGACGGCCGAGTACGGCTCGGGCAAGGAGCCGCCCGCGCACTCGTGGTTCATCGGCTACAAGGGGGACCTGGCGTTCGCGGTGATCGTGGAGGGCGGCGGCGCCGGCTCGGCCGTGGCGGCCCCCGTCGCCGCCCGCTTCCTCGCCGCCCTGCCCTGACGCGCCGCACAGAGGCGCGTCAGCCGGCCTTGCGGTCCAGCGGGGAGGTCAGGCCGGCCACCGCGGCCACCACCTCCGAGGCGTCCGACAGGTCGGGCAGCACCAGGTCGGCGCCCGCCTCGCGCAGCTCGGCGGCCGTCGACCGCCCCGAGGCGACCCCGATCACGGCGGCCCCGCCGATCCTGGCGGCCTGCACGTCGCGCGTGGAGTCGCCGATCACCACCGTGTTGGCCGCCGTGAACGGCGTGCCCAGCCGCTGCTTGGCCCTCCCCTGCGCGACCTGCAGCAGCGTCGCCTTGGGGTAGACCTCCTCGCCGTAGCCGCCGAGCTCGAAGTCGACGTACCTGTCCAGCCCGAACGCCTTGAGCTTGTGCACGGCGTTGCCTTTGATCGTGCCGGTCAGCACCGTCTGCACGACGCCGTCGAGCCGGGCCACCGACTTCAGCGCGTCCTTGGCCCCCGGCATCATCCGGCCCTCCTTGGCCAGCCGGCCGCGCCGGTCGGCGAAGGCGAGGGCGAGCGCGGCCAGGAACCTGGGCAGGTGGTCGTCCTCGGCCGCGATGCCGTTGACGGCCAGCGTCTCGAAGACGATCTCGGAGTCGGGACGGCCGAGCGGCGGCACGAGCTTGACCAGCGGCCGGCCGGTCACGGCGCGGAACGCCTCGGCGTAGGCGTCCCGGGTCACGATGGCGACGTCGACCAGGGTGAGATCGACGTTCCAGAGCACAAGGCGGTTGATGGCGACCTCCTGAGGGGTTCCCGGCAAGGGTACGGCCCCGGCCCGGCCGGGGGCTGCCCCCCGGCGGATCCGGCATATCCCCCTCAGGCGTACTGAAGCGCCTGGGCGAGCGTGTCCACCACGGGCAGGCCGGTGCCCTCCAGCTCGGCCCGCGTGGTCATGCCGCCGGTGTAGAGCACCGCCCGCGCCCCCACGTGCCGCGCGGCGAGCCCGTCGTCGACGCTGTCGCCGATCACCAGGACCTCGCCGGGGTCGAGGTCGAGGGCCTGGATGTGGGCCGTCATGTGCACGGCCTTCTCGCCGCCCGTGGTGCCGACCAGCCCGTCGATCCGGGTGAAGTGCCGGGTGATGCCGAAGGACTCGACGATCGGCACGAGATGGGCGTGGGGGGCCATCGAGCACAGCGACTGGGTGCCGGCCCAGCCGGCGAGCACCACCTCGGCGTCGGGGGCCAGCCCGCAGGCGGCGCTGAGCCTGAAGTAGTGCTCGTGGAACCCGTCGTCCAGCAGCTCCCACTCCCCCTCGGCCAGCGGCCTGCCGAGCAGCCGCTCGTAGGCGACCCAGATGGGGCGGGTGTAGACCGCGCGGAACCCGTCGGCGGTCAGCTCAGGCAGCGCGTACGGCTTGAACAGGGCGTTGGTGGCGCCGACGACGGCCTCGACGTCGTGGAAGAGCGTCCCGTTCCAATCCCAGATGATGTGTTTTGTCATGTCCCAGCAAGCTTATTCGACAAGGGTGACGATCCTATGAACCCAGCAGGTCCGGGATCTCCTGGGTGGCGTACCACATCAGCTCGTGGGCCTCGGCGCCGTCGACCGTGAAGCGGGCGTCGTCGTCGCCGTCGTCGGCGGCGGGCAGCGCCTCGACGGCGGCCTCGACGTCGCCGACGGCGTCGTGGTCGTCGACGTGCACCGCGGCCACCTTGGCCATCGGGACGGCCGCGGCCAGGCGCACGCGGGCCCGCTCCTCCAGGTCGACGCCGGCCGAGACCGAGCCGTCGGGCACCTCGGCGGCGACCACCACCCGCCGGTGCGCGGCGGGCACGCCGTCGGCGCGGTCGGCGGCCAGCATGCGCAGCGAGGCGCGGGCCGCCTCGGTCAGCGCGACGTACTCCAGTTCCTCGGTGTCGCCCGAGGCGTACCACTCGGTCAGCGCGGGGGTCACCGCGTAACCGGTCAGGGGGGCCGGACCCAGCTCCCCCGCCTCGACCGCGCGGGCGAGGGCGGGGAGGGTGCACGGCAGATAGACGCGCATCACGAACCTTTCCGAAATCGCAAGGGCACCATCATGCCCGTCGCAGCGTGAGCCGGAGTACGGTCTCCAGCTCTGTGAGGGTCGTGTCGGCGTCGCGGTGGTGGATGCCGGTGATGCCGAGCGCGCGGGCGGCCAGGATGTTGGCCTCGATGTCGTCGATGAAGACGCACTGCTCGCCGGGCAGTCCGACCTGGTCGAGGGCGTGCCGGAAGATGCGTTCCTCGGGCTTGCGCATGCCGACCTCGCCGGAGATCACGACCGCGTCGAAGAGGCCGTCCCATTCGTGGCGGGGGTAGCTGTTCGACCAGGAGTTAGACAACAAACACGTCTTAACACCATTTTTCCGTACGTCGCGGAGCATGTCGTACATGGCGTCAACCCGTTCGAAGCCCGCGAACATGCGCTCCAGCAGCCCCTCGGCCACCGGCGGCACGCCGTCCACGGTGAGCAGCCGCGCGGCCAGGTCGCGCTCGAAGGCCGGGCCGTCGAGCTCGCCGCGTTCGAGCGCGTGCACGACGTTCTGCCCCTCGCCGCCCCGGTAGGCGTGGTCGACCAGCTCGCGCATCACCGAACGGTAGTGCTCGGCGTCGATCCGGTCGGCCGCGAGCCACCGGGCGATGGAGTCCGTCAGGCTGGTCGTGAGCACGCCACCCCAGTCGATGAGCACCCCTGCGACCACGACCGCCTCCTCGCGCGAATCCGGTTCTAGGATAGAACCCCGCGAATCGGTCTTCGCGCCTACCCCGCGGCCCGCACCTTGGCGGCCAGCCTGCGGTGCTCGGGCGAGCGCAGCACGCCGGCCGCCTGCTGCGCCGACGCGACGGGCGCCGCCGACAGCAGGCCCCTCTTCTGCTTGAGCCTGAGCAGCCGGACCACCGACTGGTCGAGCCGGTCCTCGGAGACGCGCCCCGCCTTCACCGCCGCCAGCACCGCCTGGTACGCCTTGCCCAGGTCGTACGGCATGAGCAGCAGGTCGGCCCCGGCCAGCACGGCGCGCACCGCCACCTCGCCGTCGCCGTACTTCTTGCGCACGCCCTCCATGTTGAGCGCGTCGGTGGAGATCACGCCCTTGAAGCCGAGCTTCTGCCGTAGCAGACCGGTCAGGATGGGCTTGGACAACGTCGCCGGGTCGCCCGACGGGTCGAGCTTGGGGAAGACGATGTGGGCGCTCATCACGGCGTCGACCCCGGCGCCGACGGCGGCCCTGAACGGCGGCGCGTCGATCCTCTCCCACTGGGCCATGGTGTGCTTGATCACCGGCAGGCCGGTGTGGCTGTCGACGGACGTGTCGCCGTGGCCCGGGAAGTGTTTGGCCGTGGCCGCCACCTTGGCGTCGCCGAAGCCCTTGACCGCCGCCGCGACCATCTTCGCCACCGCGGACGGGTCGTCGCCGTAGGCCCGCCTGCCGATGACCGGGTTCCGCGGGTTGACGTTGACGTCGGCGACGGGCGCGAAGTCGAGGTTGACCCCGAGCGCCCGCAGCTCCTCGCCGGTCGCCCTGGCCACGGCCCTGGAGTTCGCCGGGTCCTTCGTGGCGCCGATCTCGGCCGCGCCCGGGAAGTCGGTCATCAGCGCGGACATGCGGGAGACCAGGCCGTTCTCCTGGTCGGTGCCGACCAGCAGCGGGACCTTCTTCGACGCCTCCTGCAGACCGTTGGTGAGCTGGACGACCTGGGCCGTGGACTTGACGTTCGCCGGGAAGAGGATCACGCCGCCCAGGTGGTAGCGGGCGATCACCTTGGCCGGGGTCTGGACGCCGTAGCGGGCCTGGTTCTCGCCGGAGACGGTGTCGGCGGCGGTGCCGTAAAGGACGGGCATGAACAGCTGGCCGACCTTCTCCTCCAGCGTCATCCGCCGCAGCGCCCGCAGCACCGGGTCGGACGCGGCCTGGGGCGGGCTCTGCGGGGTCGTGCTGCCCGCGGGGGTGGCGGCGGGGGTGGCCCCGTCGCCCGCCGGGGCCGCGCTCGCCGGGGCGCCACCGCCGCCGCCGCACGCGGTCAGCGCCAACACCAGGAGCCCTGCCGGGCCGATCCGTCTGAACATGCCTTCCAAGGTATCCATGCCGCGGCCCGCACGAGTCCGGCGACCCGAAAACGGCCCGTTCACAACCCCAGCGCCGCGAGCCCCGGCAGGTGGGTGCGCGCGACCGCGCGCGCGTTCGCCGCCGTGACCTGGGCCCGCGCGTTGCGCGCCGCCAGCCTGCACTGCTCCAGCGTGTGCGCGGCCAGCGCCGCCCGTACGGCCCCCAGCGCCCCCGCCCCCATCGACAGCGTGGTCGCCCCCAGCCCGACCAGCACGCACGCCAGAGCCGGATCGGCGGCCGCCTCACCGCAGATGCCCACCGGCTTGCCGTGGCCGCAGGACATGGCGATCAGGTCGAGCAGCGCCGGCTGCCACGGGTCCTGGAGCCCGCTCACCGTGCCGAGCTGGCGGTCGGCGGCGAAGGCGTACTGGGCCAGGTCGTTGGTGCCGAGCGAGACGAAGTCCACCACCCCGGCCAGCTGCCCGGCCCGCAGCGCCGCCGACGGGATCTCGATCATGACGCCCACCTTGGCCAACCCGCGCGCCCGGCAGGCGTCGGCGAACCATCTGGCCTCCTCGGCCGTGGCCACCATGGGCGCCATCACCAGCAGCTCGGCCGGCGCGTCCTCGGCCGCCGCCGCCAGCGCGCGCAACTGCGCGTCCATCACCTCGGGAAAGCGCCGGAACAGGCGCAGCCCGCGCTCCCCCAGCGCCGGGTTCGGCTCGGCGGGGGCGGGCAGGAACCGCAGCGGCTTGTCGGCGCCCGCGTCGAGCGTGCGCACGACCACGGTGGCGCCGGGCACGGCCTCCAGCGCCGCCCGGTAGGCACGCTGCTGCTCCTCGACGGCGGGGGCCTCGGCCCGGTCGAGGAAGAGGAACTCGGTCCGGTAGAGCCCGACGCCCTCCGCCCCCGCGGCCAGCGCCTCCGCCAGCTCGGCGGGACCGGCGACGTTGGCCAGCAGCGGCACCGCGTGCCCGTCGGCGGTCCGGCCCGGCCCCTTGGCCGCGCCGATCGCCGCCTGCTTCGCCGCCGCCGCGTCCCGCGCCCCGGCCACGTGGTCGTCGGACGGCTCCAGGCTCACCTCGCCCGTCGTGCCGTCCACCAGGACCGGGACGCCGGCGGGGATGCCGGTCGCCCCCGGGCAGGCGACCACGGCGGGCACGCCCATCGCCCGGGCCATGATCGCGGTGTGGCTCGTGGGCCCGCCCTGCTCGGTGACGAACCCGGCCACGTCCCGCCGGGACAGCAGGGCCGTGTCGGCGGGCGCCAGGTCGGTCGCGACCAGCACGTACGGCACCTCGGGGGCGGCCGGCAGCCCCGGCATCGGGTGCCCGGTCAGCTGGGCGATCACCCGGTCCCTGATGTCGTCGAGGTCGGCGGCCCGCTCGCCCAGGTAGCCGCCGGCCCCGCTGAGCACGTCCCGGTACTTCGTGAACGCCTCGAAGACCGCCCGGGGAGCGGCGAGGCCCCGGTCGATGAGGGTCCTGACCTTCACCACCAGACCGGGGTCCTCGGCCATCAGCGCCTGGGCCTTGAGGATCTCCCCGGCCTCGCCGCCCGCCTGGTTGCCGCGGGCCTCAAGCTCGCCCGCGACCTGGGAGAGCGCGGCCGCGGCCCGCTCCTTCTCCTGCTCCGCCTCACCGGTGTAGGTGCTGCCCTCGGGGGGTTCGGGCACAGAGGCGGTCAGAACGTACGCGGGGCCGTGCCCGATTCCCGGGCTGACCCCAACCCCCCGCAGGTTCATGGCGCTCCGGCGATCGTGGCCAGTTCGTCCAGGATCTCCTCGGAGCCGTCGCCCTCCGCCGTGATCACGACGGTCTCGCCCTGCCGGACGTCGAGCGCCATGATGGCGAGGATGCTCTTGCCGTTGACCGGGGCCCCGCCGCCGCTGGCCTTGGCGACGCTGATGTCCATCGGGGCCAGCTGGGCCCGTTTCACGAACGTCGCCGCGGGACGGGCGTGCAGACCCACCTCCGCCGCGACCGTGACCTTGCGCTCACCCATGAGCCTCTCCTTCTGTACCCGGTCCAGACCAGCTGGACCCTTGCGTGAATGGCGGCCGGCCGCTCGCGGTCGGGGCGGGCGCCGGCGTGGCTGGGGGCACGCCTATTGTGACGTCTTCTGCCGGTACGGCCGTGCCGCCGAGGCGTCGCACGCCGGTCTCGGGGACCGCGCCGACGCTGTCTACGTCCATGTGAACAGCTCGTCCCCCACGTGCACCGCCCCCTGGACGATGCCGGTCACCGACTCCGAGAGGGCGTCCAGGGCCACGACGGGGCAGACCGGGGACCGTCCGCCGGCCTCGACGACGGACGGGTCCCACGCCACCACGGGCTGCCCCGCGCTGACCCTGTCGCCCTCGGCCGCCAGCAGCTGGAACCCCTTCCCCTTGAGCTGGACCGTGTCGATGCCCAGGTGCACCAGCACGCCCCTGCCGTCGTCCCCCACGATGACGTAGGCATGCGGATGCAGTTTCATAATTTTTCCCGCTATGGGGGCTACGGCCTTGCCGGGCCCCCGCAGCGGGTCGATCGCCGTTCCCGGTCCCACCATGCCCGCGGAGAAGACCGGATCGGGCACGGCGGCCAACCCCACAGCCGCCCCCTCGACCGGGGCGAGAACAGTCGTCATGGTCTCGCCCTTAGCCGATGATGTCCTCGATGTCGCTGGCGATCGTGTCCGCCTCGGGCCCCACGACGACCTGGACCACGTTCCCCGCGGCCATCACGCCGTGCGCCCCCGCCGCCTTGAGAGCGGCCTGGTCGACCTTGGACGCGTCGTGCACTTCGGTGCGCAACCGGGTGATGCAGGGCTCGATCTCGATGATGTTGTCGGCACCGCCGAGACCGGCGATGATCGCATTCACATCCGCCGCCATCCGGTCCTCCCTCGTTCCAACTCCGTGACCAGGCTAAACGAGGCGCCTCGCTCAGTCCGTCTGCGTGACCTTGTTGAGGCCGCGCGGCGAGTCGGGGTCGATGCCGAGGCGCCGGGCCAGCGCTTCGGTGAGGAGCTGGCCGGGGATGATCAGGCCCATCGGCGCCACCCATTCGGGCAGGTCGGGGCCGTTCAGCGCGGCCGTGCCGGCCTGCGCGAGCGCGTCGCCGCCGCCGATCGTGTACGCCGCCGCGCCCGCCGCCACGACCCGCTCGGCCAGGGCCACCGTGCCGGACAGCGTGGGGCTGTTCTCGGCGGCCACCAGCAGCGCCGGGGTGTCGGCGTCGACGACGGCGATCGGGCCGTGCAGCAGGTCGGCGTAGGACAGGCCCATGGCGTGCAGGTAGCAGGCCTCCTTGAGCTTGAGCGCGGTCTCCAGGGCCGTGGAGAAGGCGAGCCCGCGGCCGGACACCACCACGCCCGGCTTGTCCAGCAGCCCTTCGACGACCGCGTCCAGGTCGCCCGGCTCGGCGATCAGCTTCTCCACCGCGTCGGGCACCCGCCGCAGGTCCTCGGCGTCCACGTCGGCGCCCAGGCCCAGCGCGAGCACGCCCAGCGCGGCGAGCTGCGTGGTGTAGGTCTTGGTCGCCGGGACGGCCTTCTCCTCGCCGGCCAGCGTGCACAGCGCGACGTCGGCCGCCTGGGCGAGCGGGCTGTCCTCGCCGCCGTTGGTGATGCCGACCGTCTTCGCGCCGCAGTCCTTGGCCCAGGCCAGGGTCTCGACGATCTCCTCCGTCCGGCCCGACTGGGAGATCGCGACGGCCAGCACGCCGTCGAGGTCGAGCTTGCGCCGGTAGGTCGTCGCGATGGACGGCGCCGCCAGCGCGCCCATCCGGCCCGCGTGGGACTCGACCAGGTAGCGGCCGTAGACTGCGGCGTTGTCGGAGGTTCCACGCGCGATGAACAGCAGCTGGCGAGTCTGCTCGCCCACCGCCTTCACCTCGCCCACCCTGGGGAGCAGGGCGTCGAGCGTGGCCCGCAGCGCTTCCGGCTGCTCGGCGATCTCACTGCGCATCTTGGTGGTCATCCTGAGCTCATCCCTCGATTCATACGGTGTCGGACTTGACCGTCTTTCGCGACATGTGGTCTAGTCCGGACTAGACCAGTACGAACCATAGCCCATGGCCACCAAACAAGAAATCTGCCCATAGACTGCCGCACCACCAGATCCAGATTTCTTCTTTGCCGATCGAGGGGAGGATCCGTGGCGCACATCGATCCGGATAGCCCGGTGCCCAAGTACTTCCAGCTTCGCGAGATCCTGCTGGACCTCATTGACAGCAACGAGCTCAGCATCGGCGCGGCCATCCCGTCCGAGCGGGAGCTCTGCCAGCGGTTCGGCCTGTCCAGGATGACCGTACGGCAGGCCGTCGACCACCTGGTCTCCGAGGGCCGCCTGCACCGCGTGCCGGGCAAGGGCACGTTCGTGGCCAGGCCCAAGATCGAGCTGGCGTTGCAGCTCACGTCGTTCACCGACGACATGAGGGCGCGCGGGATGATCCCGGGCTCGCGCGACCTCGACCGCCGCATCGTGCGGGCCAGCGCCCACCTGGCCAAGGAACTGGGGATCCAGCCGGGTGAGGAAGTGCACTTCATCGAACGCCTGCGCACGGCCGACGGCGAGCCGCTGTCCATCGAACGGGCTCACATCCCGGTCAAGCTCGCCCCCGACCTGGCCGATGACGACCTGTCGGACAAATCGCTGTACGAGCTGCTGGAGAGCCGCTACGGGCTGGTCATGGACGCCGGCGAGCTCACCATCGACGGCGGCATCGCCGACCCGAGCGACGCCGACCTGCTGAAGCTGCCCCGCGGCGGCGCCGTGCTGCTGCTCCAGCGCAGGTCCTTCTCCGGCGGCGTCTGCGCGGAACTCGGCGTGTCCACCTACCGCGCTGACCGCTACCAGCTGCGGACCATCCTCGAAATGCCCGTTAGACGGGGCTAGGGCCACTCCGCCGGGCCCGGACGGCCTGCCCGGCGGACGCCTGACTCCCACCCCCCGGAGGAACGCCCGGTGAACGAGACCACCGCCGCCGCCCGGCCTTCGCCGTTCGCACGCGTGATGAACGTGCTCCAGCGGCTGGGCCGCTCGCTGATGCTGCCCATCGCGGCCCTGCCCGCGGCCGCGCTGCTCTTCCGGTTCGGGCAGGCCGACATGCTGGGCTCCAACGGCCCGGCCCCCGGCGGCCTGGCCGACGTGCCCGGGTTCGCGTGGATGAGCCAGGTCGCCGAGGTGCTGGCCGCGGCCGGGGACGCGCTGTTCCAGAACCTGCCGCTGCTGTTCGCGGTGGGCGTGGCCATCGGCTTCGCCCGCAAGGCCGACGGCACCACGGCGCTCGCGGCCGTCGTCGGCTACCTGGTGTTCGACCGGGTGACCAAGGTGATGTTCTTCGGCTCCGACATCCGCGACACCGTGGCCATCCGCCAGGTCCAGGACCAGGGCATCAAAGAAGTCATCAACTACGGCATGCAGAACCCCACCAAGGTGCTCGGCGGCATCGTGATGGGCCTGGTCACCGCGCTGCTGTGGCAGCGCTTCCACCGCATCAAGCTGCCGCCGTGGCTGGCCTTCTTCGGCGGACGCCGGTTCGTGCCGATCATCACCTCCATCGTCGCGCTGCTCCTCGGCGTGCTGTTCGGCTGGCTCTGGCCGGTTCTCGGCGAGTGGATCCGGCACGCCGGCGAGGCCCTGGCCGCCATCGGCCCGATCGGCACCGGCATCTACGGCCTGATCAACCGCCTGCTCATCCCGCTCGGCCTGCACCACTTCGTGAACTCGGTCGTCTGGTACGTCGTGCCGCAGTGCGAGGTGGGCGGGCACGTGCTGGGCGGCGACTGGAACTGCTACTTCGGCGGCGCACCGCACTCCGGCCAGTTCATGGCCGGCTTCTTCCCCGTCATGATGTTCGCCCTGCCCGCCGCCGCCCTGGCCATGTGGCGGGCCGCGCCCCCGCACCGCCGGGCCACGGTGGGCGGCATCATGCTCTCGGCCGGGCTGGCCTCGTTCGTCACCGGCATCACCGAGCCGATCGAGTTCGCGTTCATCTTCGTCGCGCCCGCGCTGCTGGTCGCGCACGCCGTCCTGACCGGCCTGGCGATGGCGCTCACCACGCTCATCGGCGGGCAGCTCGGCTTCGGCTTCTCCGCCGGCCTGCTCGACATGCTGCTGAACGCCAGCAAGTCCAACACCCAGAACCTGCCCGGCATCCTGCTGCTCGGCCTGATCTACGGCGTCGTGTACTACGTCGTGTTCACCTTCCTCATCCGCAGGTTCGACATCATGACGCCGGGCCGGGAACCCGAGCCCGACCTCGACTCCGGCGAGACCTAGCGGCCGTTTTCCGCCACGCCCGCCGTGGTAGGAACCTGGCATTCCCCCGCTGACGGACCACCGAGCGGGGGTGAGGACCATGGGCGCGTCGCCCTGGTCGGCGACCTTCGCGGTGCTGCAGCGTATCGGCCGCTCGCTCATGATGCCCATCGCCGTGCTGCCCGCCGCCGGCCTGCTCTTCCGCTTCGGCCAGGACGACCTGCTCGGCAAGGACGGCCTCGGCGGCCTCCTGCCCTGGATGCTGCCCGTCGCCAACGTCCTGGCCGCGGCCGGGGGCGCCCTGTTCGACAACCTGCCCGTCCTGTTCGCGATCGGCGTCGCGATCGGGTTCGCCCGCAAGTCCGACGGCTCCACCGCCCTGGCCGCCCTGGTCGGCTACCTGGTGTTCGACCGCGTCAGCCGTACGCTCTTCTATGACGCGGGCCACGGCGCGGTCTACGACAAGGTCGTCGTCACCACCCCTCAGGGGCCGATGCTCAACCTGGGGGCCCAGAACCCCACCGGCGTGCTCGGGGGCATCGTCATCGGCATCACCGCGGCGCTGCTCTGGCAGCGCTTCTACCGGCTGAAGCCGCCCCCGTGGCTGGCCTTCTTCGGCGGACGCCGCTCGGTCCCGATCATCACCGCCGTCGCCGCCCTGCTGCTCGGCGTCGTGTTCGGGCTGGTCTGGCGGCCGGTGGGCGACTGGCTCTCCGGCGTCGGCGACTGGCTCTCGGCCCACGGCACCGTGGGCACCGGCATCTACGGCGTGGCCAACCGCCTGCTGATCCCCGTCGGCCTGCACCACTTCCTCAACACCATCGTCTGGTTCACCCTGCCCGAGTGCCACGCCGGCGTGAACGGCGCCACCCGGGACGCCGCCGGCGACCTGAACTGCTACTTCGCCGGCGAGCAGGGCGCCGGCATCTTCATGACCGGCTTCTTCCCCGTCATGATGTTCGGGCTGCTCGGGGCCGCCATCGCCATGTGGCGGGCGGCCCCGCCGGAACGCCGCAAGTCCGTCGGCGGCATCATGTTGTCGGCCGGGCTGACGGCATTCATCACCGGCATAACCGAACCGCTGGAATTCGCCTTCATTTTCGTCGCGCCGGTGCTTTTCGTGGTGCACGCCCTGCTGACCGGGCTGTCGATGGCGCTCATGGCGGAATTGGGCGCGCGGCTCGGCTTCACCTTCTCCGGCGGGGCCATAGACCTGCTGCTGAACGCCAGCAAATCGAACACCCACCGGCTCGGACTGATCATCGGGTTCGGGCTGCTGTATTTCGTTCTCTATTACCTGATCTTCGCGTTCCTGATCCGCCGCCTGAACATCCCCACCCCCGGCCACGAGCCCCCCGCCCCGCAGGCCCCCTAGCCGCCCCGCGCGCGAACGACGAAGCCCCCGCCCTCCCGCTCGCGCAGGGGGACGGGGGCCCGCTCAGGCCCGCCTCAGCGGGTCAGACGGCGTTCTTCGGGTCGCCGTGGCAGCGCTTGTACTTCTTGCCCGACCCGCAGGGGCAGGGCGCGTTGCGCTCGACGTTCCCGTACGCGGCCCGCTCGGCCGACGTGGTGCGCACCCGCGTGTGCTCGACGTCGCCCTGCTCGCCGGGGGCGGAGTACTCCAGCTCGGTCGGCCGCTGCGGCGCGCGCAGGGCGGTGGAGATGATCGACCGCGTCTCGGTGACCGCGGCGTCCTCCTCCTCGACGATCGGGTTCTCCTGCACCTCGACCTCAAGGTTGAACAGGAAGCCGACGGAGTCCTCCTTGATGCCCTCCAGCATCGCGGAGAACATCTCGAAGCCCTCGCGCTGGTACTCGATCTGCGGGTCCTTCTGCGCGTAGGCCCGCATGCCGATGCCCTCGCGCAGGTAGTCCATCTCGTAGAGGTGCTCGCGCCACTTGCGGTCGAGCACCGACAGGATGACCTGACGCTCGAAGTTGCGCGTGGCCTCCGCCCCGAGCTGCTCCTCGCGCCTGGCGTACGCCTCCAGGGCGTCGGCCTTGATCTTCTCGGAGATGAACTCGGCGGTCAGCTCCTCGCGGCCGCCGGCCTCCTCGACGAGGTTGTCGATGGTGACCGTGACCGGGTAGAGCTCGCCGAACGCCTTCCACAGCCGGTCGAGGTCCCACTCCTCGGCGAAGCCCTCGGAGGTGGCGCCCGCGACGTAGCCGTCGATCACGTCGCCGATGAAGCCGCGCACCTGGTCGTGCAGGTCGGCGCCCTCCAGCACGCGGCGGCGCTCGGAGTAGATCACCTTGCGCTGCCGGTTCATGACCTCGTCGTACTTCAGAACTTCCTTGCGGATCTCGAAGTTCTGCTGCTCGACCTGGTGCTGGGCGGAGGCGATGGCCTTGGAGACGATGCCCGACTCGATCGGCTGGTCGTCGGGGATGCTCAGCCTGTTCATGATCAGCTCGACCCTGGCCGCGTTGAACAGGCGCATGAGGTCGTCGCCGAGCGAGAGGTAGAAGCGCGACTCGCCGGGGTCGCCCTGACGGCCGGAACGGCCGCGGAGCTGGTTGTCGATGCGGCGCGACTCGTGCCGCTCGGTGCCGAGGACGTAGAGGCCGCCGAGCTGGGTGACCTCGTCGTGCTCGGCCTTGACGGCCGCCCTGGCCTTCTCCAGCGCCTCGGGGTAGGCCTTCTCGTACTCCTCCGGCGTCTCGACCGGGTCGAGGCCGCGCTGGCGCAGCTCGAGGTCGGCGCGGAACTCGGAGTTGCCGCCGAGCATGATGTCGGTGCCTCGACCGGCCATGTTCGTGGCGACGGTGACGGCGCCCTTGCGGCCCGCCTCGGCGATGATCGACGCCTCACGCGCGTGGTTCTTCGCGTTGAGCACCTCGTGCGGCACGCCGCGCCGCTTGAGCGCCTTGGACAGCCGCTCGGACTTCTCCACCGACGTGGTGCCCACGAGGACCGGCTGACCGGCCTCGTAACGCTCCTTGATGTCCTCGACGACCGCGTTGAACTTGGCGTCCTCGGTCTTGTAGACGACGTCCGGCTGGTCCTTGCGGACCATCGGCCGGTTGGTCGGGATCGGGACGACGCCCAGCTTGTACGTCTGGTGGAACTCGTTGGCCTCGGTGGCGGCCGTGCCGGTCATGCCGGACAGCTTGGCGTAGAGGCGGAAGTAGTTCTGGAGGGTGACCGTGGCGAGAGTCTGGTTCTCGTCCTTGATCTTCACGCCTTCCTTGGCCTCGATGGCCTGGTGCATGCCCTCGTTGTAGCGCCGGCCGTGCAGCACGCGGCCGGTGAACTCGTCGACGATGAGCACCTCGCCGTCGGCGACGATGTAGTCCTTGTCCTTCTTGAACAGCTCTTTCGCCTTGAGCGCGTTGTTCAGGAAGCCGACCAGGTGGGTGTGCTCGGGCTTGTAGAGGTTGTCGATGCCGAGCCAGTCCTCGACCTTCTCGACGCCGGCCTCCAGGACGCCGACCGTGCGCTTCTTCTCGTCGACGATGTAGTCGCCGGTGCTCTCCTCGCCCGGGTTCTTCGCCTCGACGCCCTTGCGCAGCCGGGGAACGATCTTGGCGAACTCGCTGTACCACTTGCCCGACTGCTCGCCGGGGCCGGAGATGATCAGCGGCGTGCGGGCCTCGTCGATGAGGATCGAGTCGACCTCGTCGACGACCGCGAAGTTGTGGCCGCGCTGGACGCACTCCTCCAGCGACCAGGCCATGTTGTCGCGGAGGTAGTCGAAGCCGAACTCGTTGTTGGTGCCGTACGTGATGTCGGCCTCGTACTGCTTGCGACGCTCGTCGGGCGCCTGCCCGGACACGATGCAGCCGACCTCCAGCCCGAGGAAGCGGTGCACGCGGCCCATGGTCTCGGCGTCGCGCTTGGCCAGGTAGTCGTTGACCGTGACCACGTGGACGCCCTTGCCGGACAGGGCGTTGAGATAGGCGGGCAACGTACAGGTCAGGGTCTTGCCCTCACCGGTGCGCATCTCGGAGATGTTGCCCAGGTGGAGGTTGGCGCCGCCCATGATCTGCACGTCGAAGTGCCGCTGGCCGAGGACGCGGCGGGCCGCCTCGCGGACGGTCGCGAACGCCTCGGGAAGCAGGTCGTCGAGACTCTCGCCGTCGGCGTAACGCTGCTTGAACTCGTCGGTCAGCGCGCGCAACTCCGCGTCGGACAGGCTCGTGAAGTCGTCCTCGATGGAGTTGACCTGATCGGCGATCCGCTTGAGCTTGCGCAGAGTCTTGCCTTCGCCGGCACGTAGGATCTTGTCGAGAATGGCTGCCACTTTATGTAAAGCTCCTCGCAGGTCTACCCCGGCGGCGCCGCCAGGAGGAGAGGCCGAGACAAACTTCCCCGGTTGCCATCGTAGGCGGTTCCGCAACCAGACACAGCCACCGTGACGACGAGGGCGCCGGACACGTCTGGGAGAATGGGGTCAAGGCAGAGGGTATGCCGGTTGAGCGCCGGTTCGCACCAATAGCGGGATATCCGGCAAAGGAAGGATTAGTCATGGTTGAGGGGAAGAAGTCCGAGCACACGGAGAATCTCGGCAGCCACGGCGGCCGCGCCTCCTCGTGGCTGGCCGTGACTGTCATGGTGGTGGGCACCATCGTGGCCGGCTTCGGGCTGACGGCCGACAACTGGACGCTGGTCTGGATCGGCGCCGGCCTGTTCGTCGTCGGCGGCATCCTCGCCCTCGTCTTCGACATCTTCACGGACGTGGTGATCGACGCGCCCCGCGTCGGCATGCGGGCCGAAGACCACCGCTGACCCACCCGGCACACGGCGGGCCCCGGCGGACCGGGCGCCCGCCGTTCGCATGCCCGGCCCCTCCTGGACTCTTTGTTCTCGGCATCCAATTCCCCAACCCCGGTACATCGGCGTGTCGCCCCGGCCCTCCTGCCCCTCGCCCGGCGCGTCTCTCCCGGGCCGGCACATGCCGGGGAGCGGCCCGATTCTGTCGGTGGGCGCCGCTAAATTCCTCCCATGGATAGCTCTACCGTCCCCCAAAGCCTCCCGGGGTCCGCCGCATGACGAACGTGACCGACCTGACCGCCGACGAGGCGCGCCGGGTCATCCTGCGCGCCCAGGGGCTCATCGGCGCCGACGCGCGCAAGGGCGGGGTGCGCGGCATGCTGCGCCGGCTCGGCGCCGTACAGCTCGACACGATCTCCGTCCTGGCCCGCTCCCACGAGCTGGTCGCCTACGCGCGCCTGGGCGCGGTGGGCAGGCCCACGGTCGAGCGCGCCTACTGGCACGATCCCGCCCAGAGCTTCGAGTACTGGTGTCACGCCGCCTGCATCCTGCCCATCGAGCACTGGCCGCTCTACGCCTTCCGGCGCCGCGCCTACCGCGACCGGCGCTACCGCTGGCACGAGGTGCCCGACAGCGTCGACAAGCTGCTGCAGCAGGTGCGCGACTCGGGCCCGCTCACGACGTCCGACGTCGGCGGCGCCAAGAACGGCGGCCCGTGGTGGGACTGGTCCGACTCCAAGATCGGGCTGGAGTGGCTGCTCGACATCGGCGAGATCACCTGCGTGCGCCGCGTCGGCTGGCGCCGCGTCTACGACCTGACCGAGCGCGTCGTGCCCGCCGACCTGCTGGCCGACGACCTGCCCGACGAGGAGTGCGTCGTCCTGCTGGCCGCCATCGCGGGCCGGTCGCTCGGGGTGGCCAACCGTACCGACCTGCTCGACTTCCTGCGGCTCAAGGGCAAGTACGCGGCGATGCTCGACCAGGCCCTGCTCAGCGGCGCCGCCGGGCTGGTGCCGGTCAAGGTGGCGGGCTGGCCGGCCAAGAAGGGCCAGGCCAACGCGTGGGCCGATCCGCAGGCGCTGGAGTCCGAGCCGCGCGGCCGCCACCGCACGACGCTGCTGTCGCCGTTCGACTCGCTGATCTGGCACCGCGGCCGCACCGAGCGTGTCTTCGGCTTCAAGTACCAGCTTGAGCTCTACGTGCCCAAGGAGAAGCGCGTCCACGGCTACTTCACGATGCCGGTGCTGGCCGGGGGCCGCCTGATCGGCCGGGTCGACCCGGCCCGCGAGGGCACCACCCTGGTGGCCCGCCAGGTCCACCTGGAGCCCGGCCTGTCCCCGGCCAAGTGGGCCGACGCCCTGCGCGACGCCCTGTGGTCGGCCGCCGACTGGGTGGGCTGCGACGCCGTCCGCGTCGAGCGCACCGACCCTCCGGAGCTCGCCCACCTCCTGACCGCGCCCCGGCCGTAGGTCACCGGCGGGCCGGCGCTAAGGCCGCGCCCGCCACGGCCGGAGAAGGGGAACAGGGGACGAGGGGCGGCGATCCCGCCGGCTCACCGTCCCCGGATGCCCCGGAGGACCCGGAGGACGGGTTCGCGCGCGCGGGCCCGCGCCGGGGTCATGTGATCTCCAGCATGCGTTCGCGTACCGCGTAGACCACCGCTTCCATCCGCGAGTGCAGCTGAAGCTTGTCGAGGATGTTGCGGACGTGGTTCTTCACCGTGTTCTCGGAGATGAACAGCTGCTTGGCGATCTCGCGGTTGTTCATGCCCTTGGCGACCAGGCGCAGGACCTCCATCTCGCGGTCGGTCAGCCGGGGCACGGGGAGCTGCGGCGGGCGTTCGGCCTCCTTGCGGCTCATGTTCGCGAACTCGCTGATGAGCTTGGCGGCCATCGCCGGGTTGATTAAGGACTGGCCCTCGTGCACGCCCCGCACCGCGGCGGGCACGTCGTTGATCTGCACGTCCTTCAGCAGGTAGCCGGTGGCGCCGGCCTTGATGGCCTCGAAGAGGTCCTCCTCCTCGTCGCTCACCGTCAGCATGATGATGCGGGTGCTCGGGACCGAGGCCCTGATGCTCCTGGTCGCCTCGATCCCGTCCTGCCGGGGCATGCGCACGTCCATCAGCGCGACGTCGGGCATGAGGCGATCGGCCAGTTCGACCGCCTCCTGCCCGTCGCTCGCCTCACCGACCACCTCGATGTCGGGCTCCGCGGCCAGCGTCAACGCCAGGCTTCGCCGGATCAGCTCGTGATCGTCAACGATCAGCACGCGGATCGGCTCGCTGTCTGCCGTGCGGACCTCGCCGGACTCGGTCACGAGCCCTCCTCGGTCCGGCTCGCGCCTGCCTTGCTCACGGGGAACCTGCTCATCGGACGGCCGCTCCGCTGTCACGCCCGGTCGGGGCCGTAGCGGCGGTCCGCATGGCGGTTGTCCCGTCAGTACCCTCGCTTCGCTCGCTCATCTGAACCTGACTGAGCTCGCTCACGTCTCCTCCTCGTCGGGGGGCCAGAGCCGTCGGACCGCCATGATGGCACGTATGGCACGGTCCTCGGGTGGTCGAGAAGATCTTCCGGTGTGCGATCAGGGCTCTACGAGCCGCAACACGCCGTAGTTGTACCCGCGCCGGTTGTAGACCACGCTCGGCAGGCCGCTCTCCTTGTCACGGAACAGGTAGAAGTCGTGCCCGACCAGTTCCATCTCGAGCATGGCCTGGTCGATGGTCATGGGTTCCGCTCTGTGGAACTTCTCCCGCACGACGAGCGGGCCGTCGCCGTCCATCTCGATCGGGACGATGTCGTCGTCGAGCTTGTCCTCCTGCACCGGCAGGTCCTCGTAGGACTCGGCCGGCTCGGGGACGGGCTTGGTTCCCCGGGACGGCGTGCCGGCGACGTCAGGGAGCGTCGCGGTGAGCTCCGCCACCGAGGGCGGGCAGTGGTTGCCGTGATGGACCTTGCGCCGGTCGGCCAGCCGGCGGAGGCGGCCTTCCAGCTTGTCGAGGGCGAGGTCGAGGGCTACGAACCGGTCGTCGGCCGAGGCTTCGGCGCGGATGGCCGGGCCTTTCGAATGGATGGTGAGTTCGACGCGCTCGCGCTGGTCGGCGAGGCGAGGGTTGCGTTCTTTGGACACCTCCACATCGACTCGGATGAGTTTGTTGTCCAGACGTTCGATCCTGGCCAGCTTGGTCGTCACCTGGTCTCGGAACCGGTCACTCACTCCTGTGTGCCGACCCTTGACGATGATGTCCATGCAACAGCCCCCCTTCGTCTAACGACTGAGCAAGAGCGCCCGACGATGTGCGTACCGGACGGGGTTTCCTGTCCGCCTCTCTGTCACCGCTACCCTCTTCCGCCACGACGTCACCGGGATCTCGGGTGGCACCCGTCCGGCCGACCTGGTCTTCGACCCCACATTCGCCTGCTGAGGATTTCGCAGCTCTGTTGCCACTACTGCCCTTCTCTTCTGGCGAGGGACATCTGGACCCTCGGGAAGGCAGGACTTACCCCTAAGCCGCACCGTGATCGGTCGACAAAGAGTCGCCTTACGTGGACCGTTTTGCCTGCGGCTGGCCTCGGCTAGCAGAGCCGGGGACACCGGCTCTGCGCAACCACGGACCCGGACGGGTGCCATGTCAGAACGCTATCCGCATCCTGGGCGAATGTCAGCCGGAGGCTCGGCCAAAGGATCACTTTCCGTGATTTTCCCGGAGTTCCGGGCGTCCGAATGACCCTGGCGCCGGCGGTCGCCAACCCCTGCGGCCACGCGGCTTCCGGCCGCCTGAGCTGTGCCGCTTCTTGTTCCCGGGAAGAGACATCCCCCCTTCAAGACGCCCCCAAGAATTGGATCTTTCTTTACCGACAGTGATGCCGAGCAGTTTCAAGATCTTCGGCGTGTCGCGGCGACGGTGGCCGCCATCGGCGCCCGCAGACCGGCGGCGCGCAGTGCTCGCGCGGCTTCGGTGAGCGAGGCGCCGGTGGTCACGACGTCGTCCAGCAGCACCGCAGACGGCGCTGGAGGGCCTTTCGCGCGCTTGGCCACACAGAGGGACCCGGCGAGGTTCGCGGCGCGCTGGGTGGAGCTCAGGCCCGCCTGGTCGGCCACCCGCCGCGCCTGCCGCAGCGCCGCCCACGGCTCGGCCCGCACGCCGGACGCGACCAGATGACGGGCGACGAGCACCGCCACCCGGCCCATGGGATCGTGGCCACGGACCCGCAGCGCCCTGTTCGCGCTCGGCACCGGCACGACGGCGAACGGCCCCCGCGCCCACCCCGCCCCGGCCCCGGCCGCCGCGCCCAGCGCCGTGAGCACGGTGAACGCCAGCACCTGCGCCAGCACGCCGGCCAGCCCCACCGCCCCCCGCTCCTTGTACGCCAGGATCGCCGCGCGGGCCGCGCCCTCGTACGGCGTGGCCGACCAGCACTCGGGCAGGCCGGGCGGGCCCGGCTCAGGCCCGCGCCTGGCGGGCGCGACCGCCATCCCGGCCGCGCACCCGGCGCAACACCGCGCCCCGGCACGCCCGCAGCCCACGCAGGACTGCGGCAGAAACACATCAAGCACCCCCGCCAACACGCCCCCCAGCATGCCCCCCACCGCCGACAGTTCCCCGACTCCGATCCGGAGGCCCCTGGCAGTCCAGGCGAAGGACCACCCCAGGGACGACCAAACCCAGGCGAAAGAGGACACCTTCCGCGTCCAGGCGGCGGACCCTTCCGGGGACGCACCCCGAGCCCAGGCGAAAGAGGACGCCCTCCGAGTCCAGGCGGAGGACCATGCGCCCCCGAGCCCAGGCGAAAGACGGGACGCCTTTCCAGGCGGAAGGCGGTCCGGGGGCGGGTTCAGCCCAGGGGGAAGAACGGGTTCTTGGCGTTGGGTTCGATCTTGCTGGTCCAGCCCTGGCGGTCCTGGTTGAGCTCGATGATCTTGGGGCCCTTCTCGGTGCTCGCCTCCGCGAGCACCCGCCCGTTCAGCGCCGTCACACCCGCCAGCCGGTCCTTCAGCGGGATCCCGATGGTCTCGCCGTCGCCGATGTCGATCTCGTTCAGGATCTGCCCGGCCTTGCTCTTGATGAGGACGAGCAGGTGCTCGTCGTCCTCCCAGGCGATGTCCTCGATCTCGTACTCGACCTCCGTCGAGGTCAACGTCTGGAGGTTGCCGAGCATGGGCCCGTTGAGCCCCTCGCTCAGCGCCCCGAGCTGCACGGTGTTCTTGCCGGTGCGCAGGGCCACCCGCACGCCGTCCCTGGCGATCCGGAACGCGGTGACGTCGAGGCCGTCGAGCCCGGGGGCGGAGACGCGCTCGGGGCCGCGCCCGCCGTTGGGGTCGTACCGCAGGACCACCTTGTTGTGCTGGTCGAACGTCCACAGGGAGCCGTCGCGGCGCCAGGTGGGGTCGGTGAGGTCGGCGCCCTCGACGACCTGCTGCCAGCGGCCCTCGGGGGTGAGCCCGGCGATCGAGATGCCGGTGGAGGTGCGCGCCGCGACGATCGCGCCGGTCTGCTGCGTGGACAGCGCGAACGCCTTGAAGTCGGTGTTCCCCTCCCCCGCCGGCCCGGACACGGCGACGCCGGGGCCCTCGTTGCTCATGACGTGCACGGACCCCTTGCTGGTGTAGTACGGCGTGCCGCCGCCGTTCTCCAGCCAGTGGGCCTCCAGGTTGGGCGGCTCGGTCCAGTACTGCTCGCCGTCGACCTGCACCTCGATGGTGCGGCTGTTGGCGACCTTGTTGCTGGTCAGGCTGTACTTGAGCTGCGCCACCAGGGCGGCCTTCTCACCCAGGTCGAGCGGCAGGAGCGGGCCCGAGAAGTTGATCAGGACGCGCTCGTCGCCGGTGCCGACCGACTCGACCTGCGTGCCCTCGGGGAAGACGGTGCCCACGGCGCCGCGCAGCGCGCCGCTCGGCCCCTTGAGCAGCCGCTTGACGATGGTCAGGGCGAAGGTCTCGGTCGGCTTGAGCCGCAGGCACACCCGGTCGACGACCAGGCGCTCGCGGGCGCTGTTGAGGTAGTACAGGTTGGTCAGCCGGTACGCCCGCGCCACGTCGGACTTGGTGAGCAGCAGCCCGTCGGGCAGGTCGTCGACCCGGTAGACGCCGCGGGCGTCCTTCTTCAGCACGAACAGCCGCTCGGGCGCGTTCCCCGACAGCGGCACGTACGCGTCGTCGGGGTCGATGCGGGCGACCTGCTTGCCCTTGAGCCCGTACGTCTCCGCCTCGTCGCCCTCCCCCGGGGGCTCCACCTGGAACGCGTCCTCGATCACCGTCACCGGCCCGGACGCCTTCCACTTGGCCTGGGCCTTGGGCGTCAGGTACCTGGCCAGCACGGTGGGGTCGTCGGGGTAGGCCGCCATGGCCGCCTGGAGCCCCCTGATGAGGAACTCGGGGTTCCAGTCGTCGCGCGGCGGGACGGCGATCATGCGCTGGAACGGCTTGTTCAGCGGATCGCCGCCCCCGGTGTCGCTCACCGTGTACGGCCCGCTCACCGGGATCACGGTGCACCCCGAGCCCGCGCAGGCCACGGCCGCGGCGAGGGCGACCGCGGCGCCCACCCGTCTAGTCCTCCTCATGGCCGCCTCCGTCCCCCGAGGCCGGGAGCAGCACCGGCGTCATGTGGCTGCGCCAGGTGCGCCGCATCTCGATCTCGGGCGGCACGAGCGACAGCGGCGAACCCTTCAGGTCGGCCCCGGCCAGCCTGGGCAGCGTGAGGCGGAACTGTGAGCCCTCGCCCGGCTGCCCCCACGCCTGCAGCCAGCCGCCGTGCAGCGTGGCGTCCTCGCGGGAGATGGCCAGGCCGAGCCCGGTGCCGCCGATGGTCCTGGCCCTGGACGGGTCGGCCCGCCAGAACCGGTCGAAGACCATCGTCTCCTCGCCCGGCTTGAGCCCGATCCCGTGGTCGCGCACGGCGACGGCGACGGCGTCCCGGTCGGCCCCCACGGTCACCACGATCTCCCTGCCCTCGCCGTGCTCGATGGCGTTGAACAGCAGGTTGCGCAGGATGCGCTCGACGCGGCGGTTGTCGACCTCGACCATGCACGGCTCGTGCGGCAGGCGGATGTCGAAGCGGGTGGAGTGGCGCTCGGCCAGCGCCTCGGAATCGGCGATGGCCCGGTGGACGACGTCGCGCATGTCCACGGAGTCGACGTCGAGCGTGGCGGCGCCGGCGTCGTAGCGGCTGATCTCCAGCAGGTCGGCCAGCATCGACTCGAACCGTTCGAGCTGGGCCTGCATCAGCTCGGCCGAGCGGGCGGCCATGGGGTCGAAGTCCTCGCGGGCGTCGTACAGCAGGTCGGCGGCCATGCGGACGGTGGTCAGCGGCGTGCGCAGCTCGTGGGAGACGTCGGAGACGAACTGGCGCTGGACCTGCGACAGCTCCTCCAGCTGGTGGATCTTGAGCGCCAGGTTGGCGGCCATCTCGTTGAACGAGTTCGCCAGGCGGGCCAGGTCGTCCTCGCCGCGCACCTTGAGGCGTTCGTCCAGCTTGCCGGCGGCCAGGCGTTCGGCGGCCTGGCGGGCCAGCCGCACGGGCGTGACGACCTGCCGCGCGACCAGGTACGCGATGGCGGCCAGCAGCAGCACGAGCCCGAGCCCCACCACGACGATGGCCAGCCGGACGTTGGACAGCAGCTGCTCTTCCTCGCTGAACGGGAAGAAGTGGTAGACCTGGTAGTCCTCGCCGGTCGTGGGCTCGTGCACGACGCCGCCGACCACGAACGTCAGCGTGGCCTGGCTCTGCCCGGCGAACCTGATCGACTCGATCTGGGCCTCGGTCTTGCCGTACTCTTCCCGGTTCATGTACTTCTGCAGGCGCTGGCGGAGCGAGGCGGGCACGTCGGCCTGCACCACCCGGCCCGAGGCCCGCGACATGCCGGGCTTGGCCTCGTTGAGTATGAGAACGTCGTAGCGCTTCTTGGAGCCGTCCTCGCCCGACCCGGTGACGGTGTCCATGACCTCGTCGAGCGGGTTGACCTTCTGGTCGGTTTCGGGGGCCTTGCCGCCGTCGTCGGAGGGCGGGATCAGCGCGTCGGCGATCTGCAGCCGGTCGGCGTACGCCTCGTTGAGCGACGACTGCTGGCTGCTCGCGACCACGGACCGGTTGATCTCGTCGGACAGGAACGTGCCGAGGACGACCACGACGGTCACGGAGATCACCAGTGTGCTGGTGACCACCTGAAGCTGGAGCGAGCGCCGCCACACGCTGCGCACCCGGCTCGCCGCACGGCGCACCCTCCGGCGGACGCCGCCGAGAATCTGGCGGATCGTCCGTCGGCGGGCTTTTCTGGTCGGGGGCATGGCGGGGCGGGGCGAAGGCTAGGCGGGGCCGGCTTTGTAGCCCACGCCGCGGACCGTCACGACGATCTCGGGGTGCTCGGGGTCCTTCTCGATCTTGGCGCGGAGCCGCTGCACGTGCACGTTCACCAGCCGGGTGTCGGCGGCGTGCCGGTAGCCCCAGACCTGCTCCAGCAGGACCTCGCGGGTGAAGACCTGGCGCGGCTTGCGGGCCAGGGCGACGAGCAGGTCGAACTCCAGCGGCGTGAGGTTGATCGTCTCCTCGCCGCGCTTGACCGAGTGGCCGGCCACGTCGATGGTGATGTCGCCGATCTGCAGGATCTCCGGCGTCGGCTCGTCGGTGCGGCGCAGCCGCGCCCGCACCCGCGCCACGAGTTCCTTGGGCTTGAACGGCTTGACGATGTAGTCGTCGGCGCCGGACTCCAGCCCGAGCACGACGTCGATCGTGTCGCTCTTGGCGGTGAGCATCACGATCGGCACCCCCGACTCCGCCCTGATCCTGCGCGCCACGTCGATGCCGTCGGCGCCCGGCAGCATCAGGTCGAGCAGGACAAGGTCCGGGCGTGTATCCCGGAACGCGTCGAGGGCCTTGTCGCCGTCGGAGACGAAGGACGGCTCGAAGCCTTCTCCGCGCAACACGATGCCGAGCATCTCGGCGAGAGCGGCGTCGTCGTCGACGACCAGCACGCGACCTTTCATGGCCCCTCATTCGTTCTACGCATTGTGGGACATACCCGCACGATCGCTGAAGGTTACCCTTGGTCGGCCCATGTGTGGGACATGAGCCCTGCGAAAGGCGAATTTTAGGTTCCCCCGGCAACCACAAACCCAGTCTGCGGTAACGGAGCGACTTTCGGCCATCCCCGGCTGCCTTCCTTGCCCCGTTTCGCCGATAAATGAGGGCAAGATGAGCCGGCGAATCGCCTCGGTGACACCAGCCACCCGCCCAGCGTGCCAGGATTGGGATATGTCAGACGGTCACGGACGCACGCCCGAGACGCCCCCAGGCTGGTCTGCCGAACAGCCCCCGCCCTACAGCGCCCCGCAGGCTTCACCGTGGACCGCGCCGGGATCGCCCACGCAGACGCCGTACGGCCAACCGTACGAGCCGCAGGGCGAAGCCCCCCAGCCGCCGCCCTACGGCCCGCCGGGGCCTCAGCAACCCTACCCCCAGCCGGGCCACCCGCAGTCCGGTCATCCGCAACCCGGCTACCCCCAGCCCGGATATCAGCAGCCCGGATATCAGCAGCCCGGCTACCAGCAGGGCGGCTACCAGCAGGGCGGCTACCAGCAGGGCGGCTACCAGCAGCCCGGCTACGGCTACATGCCGCCGCCCGCGCTGCGGCCCGGCATCATCCCGCTGCGGCCGCTGGGGCTCGGCGACATCCTCGACGGCACGATCAAGCTGATCAGGTCCAACCCCAAGGCCGTGCTCGGCCTGTCCGCCGTCGCCGCCCTGCTCGGCGCGGTGCCGCTGGCCGTGGGACAGGCGGTGATGCTCGGCTCGATGGGCGACATCATCAACGACCCGCAGGCCGCCTCCGCCGGCCTCGACAGCTTCTACGGCATCGTCGCCCAGTACGGCGGCATGCTGGTCTCGTACGCGATCCAGTTCGTCGTGGTCACGGTGCTGACCGGCGTGCTGACGCGCATCCTCGGCCGGGCCGTCTTCGGCGGCAACATCACCGCCGCCGAGGCCTGGCACCTCAGCAAGGGCCGGCTCCCGGCGCTGTTCGGGGTCGTCGGGCTGATGGCCGCCATGATGGTCATTCCCCTGATCGTCGTCACGCTGGTCGTGGTGGCGCTGGCGATGAACGTCTCCTCCTCCGAGGGCGCCGGGCTGATCATCGGCGTGATGGGGCTGTTCGTCCTGCTGTTCATCCCGTACTACCTGTTCATCACCACGCGCTTCGCGTTCGCCGCGCCCGCCGTGGTGCTGGAGGGCAGGGGGCCGATCGACGCGATGCGGCGCTCGTGGCACCTGGTGACCGGCGACTTCTGGCGGGTGCTCGGCATCCTGCTGCTGACGTCGCTGCTGGTCGGCCTGGTGGCGGGGGTGCTGTCGGTGCCGTTCTCGTTCGGCGGGACGCTGATCGGCATGCTCGGCGCCGGCTCGCCCGGCTCGGCCGTGGTGGCGGCGGTGTTCATCGCCGCCGGCGCGACGCTGAGCGCGATGTTCTCCTACCCCTTCCAGGCCGGCGTCTCCGGCCTGCTCTACGCCGACCGGCGCATGCGCGGCGAGGCGTTCGACCTCGTGCTGCAGACCGCGGCGATCGAGCAGCAGCGCCAGGGTTGGGTGCACGCCTCCGCCGACGACCTCTGGCACCCGTCCAACTCAGCCAGGTCGTGAGCCCGGTCGGCCGGGAGGAGGCGGCGCGCAAGGCGGCCGAGGAGCTCCTCAAGCCCGGATACGAGAAGGAATCCCTGTTCGACCAGCTCTACCGGCGTCTGGTCCAGTTCATCGGTGACCTGACCGACGCCGTGACGGGCGGCGGCCCGGCCGGCGGGATCATCGCCGCGGTCGTGATCACGCTCATCATCCTGGGCGTGATCCTGCTGGTCGGCTGGCGGCTGCGCAGGACCGCCCGGCGGAACGCCATGGCCCCCGGCGGCCTCTACGGCGAGCGCCTGCTCAACGCCGCCGAGCACCGCAGGGCCGCCGAGCGCCTGGCCGCCGAGGGCGACTGGACGCAGGCCATCCGCGAACGCCTCCGCGCCATCGCCCGCGACCTGGAGGAACGCGCGCTGGTGGACGGCATGCCCGGCCGCACGGCCGACGAGCTGGCCGCCGAGGCGGGCAGGGCGCTGCCCGGCTTCGCCGCCGAGCTGGCCGCCGCCGCGCGCTCGTTCGACGACGTCAGCTACGGCGGCGTGCCCGGCACGCAGGCCGCGTACCAGGCGATGAGCGACCTGGACGAGCGGCTGCGCCAGGCGCGGCCCGTCCCGCTCGCCGTGGGAGGCGGGCCGTCGTGAGCGTCTGGAACTCCGAGCCGGCCGCGGCCGGCAGCGCGCCGAGCACGAACACCACCCCGGCCACCGCCCCGGTCGCCACCCCGGTCGCCACCCCGGTCGCCACTCCGGTCGCGACCTCCGCGCCGGGGGCCGCCGGGCCGTCCGCCGCCACCTCCCCCACCGCCCGCTCCACCTGGCGGGCGAGCCGCGTGATCATCGTGCTGGGCCTGGTCGTCGTCCTGGTCGCGGTGGCCGCGGTGCTGCTCGGCCCGCAGCGGGGCCCCTCGCGCTTCCTCGACCCCGCCGACAGCTCGCTCGCCGGGTCGAAGGCGCTGGCGGAGCTGCTGCGGGCGCGGGGTGTCCAGGTCGACCGGGTCGACTCGGTCGAGGCGGCCGCCGCCAAGGCCGCGGGCGGCGGCCGGCTGCTGCTGGTCACCGACCTGACCTACCTCGACGAGCACCGGCTCGCCGAAATCCCCGGCGACCGGCTGATCGTCGGCGACCTGCCCGGCCTCGACGTGCTGGCCCCCGGCACGAGCACCGAGCGCGAGCCGTCGCGGGTGCGCTCCCGCGAGCCCGGGTGCGCGCTGCCCGCCGCCACGCGGGCCGGCAGCGCGTACGTCGGCGGCCTGGTGCTGAACGGCCCGCCCGGCGCCGCCGCCTGCTACCCGGCCGGCGAGGGCTACTCCCTGGTCAGCTACCGCACCGGCGACGGCGCCACCACCACGGTCGTCGGCGACGGCCAGTTCATGACCAACCTGCGCCTGCCCGAGGACGGCAACGCGGCCCTCGCCCTCAACCTCGTCGGCACCGGCAGGCCCGTCACCTGGCTGGTCCGCCCGGACAATCCGCCCCCGCCCGACCTGCCCGGCTCCGAGGGCAAGTCGATGTACGAGCTGATGCCGCCGAGCGTGCCGTGGGCGATCCTGATGACCTGCCTGACCGTGGCGCTCGTCGCGTTCTGGCGGGGGCGCCGCCTCGGGCCGGTGGTGACCGAGAAGCTGCCCGTCGTCGTGCGGGCCGCCGAGACGGTCGAGGGCCGCGGCAGGCTCTACCGCGCCAGGAGGGCCAGGCAGCGGGCCGCCGACTCGCTGCGCGCCGGCACGGTCGACCGGCTCACGCCCCGCCTGGGCCTGGCCCAGGGCGCCGGGCCGCACGAGCTGGTCGCGGCCCTGGCGGCGCGGATCGCCGACGACCCGCAGGTGGTCGGCGCCGCACTGTACGGCCCGCCGCCGGCCGACGACGCCGGGCTCGTCGCGCTGGCCGGGTACTTGGACTCCATCGAAAGGCAGGTCAGTGAACTCTGAGGAGACTTTCCGCGTGGCCCCCTCGGGCGAGGCGGCCAGGGAGGCGCTCGGCGCGCTGCGGGCCGAGGTGTCCAAGGCCGTGGTCGGCCAGGACGCCGTGGTCACCGGGCTCGTCATCGCCCTGCTGTGCCGGGGGCACGTGCTGCTCGAAGGCGTGCCGGGCGTGGCCAAGACGTTGATGGTGCGCACTCTCTCAGCGGCTCTGGCGCTCGACTTCAAGCGCGTGCAGTTCACGCCCGACCTGATGCCGGGCGACGTGACCGGCTCGCTGATCTACGACGCGAAGACCAGCGAGTTCGAGTTCAGGGAGGGGCCGGTCTTCACGAACCTGCTGCTCGCCGACGAGATCAACCGCACCCCGCCCAAGACGCAGGCGGCGCTGCTGGAGGCCATGGAGGAGCGGCAGGTGAGCGTGGAGGGCGCGGCCCGTCCGCTGCCCGACCCGTTCGTGGTCTGCGCGACCCAGAACCCGGTCGAGTACGAGGGCACCTACCAGCTGCCCGAGGCCCAGCTCGACCGGTTCCTGCTCAAGCTGACCGTGCCGCTGCCGCCGCGCGAGCACGAGATCTCGGTGCTCGAACGGCACGCGCGCGGCTTCGACCCGCGCGACCTGTCCGACGTCAAGGCCGTGGCCACGGCCGAGGACCTGGCGGCCGGCCGCGAGGCGGTCTCCCAGGTGCACGTGGCCCCCGAGGTGCTCGGCTACATCGTCGACGTGGCCCGCGCGACCAGGAGCTCGGCGTCGCTGCAGCTCGGCGTCTCGCCGCGGGGCGCGACGGCGCTGCTGGCCGCCTCCAGGGCGTGGGCGTGGCTGTCCGGGCGTCCCTACGTGACGCCCGACGACGTGAAGGCGCTGGCCAGGCCGGCGCTGCGGCACCGCGTCCAGCTGCGGCCCGAGGCCGAGCTGGAGGGCGCGACCGCCGACGGCCTGCTCGACGGCATCCTGGCCTCGGTCCCGGTCCCGCGCTGATGGCCCGCTCCGACGCACGCTCCGACGCACGCGAGAGGTACGCGGCGGGCTCGGCCGGGAGGCGCCGATGGCTCTGACGGGACGCGCCGGGCTGCTCGCCGCGGCCGGGATCGTGGTCGTGCTGCTCGCGCCGCAGCCCGGGGCCGCGCTGGCCGGGGTCTGCCTGCTGCTGGCCGCCGCGATCATCGTGGACCTGGTGTTCGCGGGCGCCGTGCGGCCCCTGCGGTTCCACCGTTCGGGCGACACGCTCGTACGGCTGGGGCAGACGGCCACGGTGGAGCTGATCGTGGAGAACCCGGGCCGCCGGCGGGTGCGCGGCCGGATCAGGGACGCCTGGCCGCCCTCGGCCGGTGCCGTCCCCCGGGTCGCCGAGCTCGACGTGCCGGGCGGCGAGCGGCGCAGGATCGTGGTCACGCTCAACCCGACCAGGCGCGGGGACCGGTCGTCGGTGGCGGTGACCGTGCGGTCGGTCGGGCCGCTCGGCCTGGCCGCCCGTCAGGGCAGCCACCGTTCGCCCTGGTCGGTGCGGGTGCTGCCGCCATTCCTGTCGCGCAAGCACCTGCCGTCCAGGCTGGCGCGGCTGCGCGAGCTCGACGGCCGGCATCCGGCGCTGGTGCGCGGGCAGGGCACCGAGTTCGACTCGCTGCGCGAGTACGTGGTGGGCGACGACGTGCGCTCCATCGACTGGCGGGCCACGGCGCGCCGCAACGACGTGGTCGTGCGCACCTGGCGGCCGGAGCGCGACCGGCGCGTGCTGATCGTGCTCGACACCGGCCGCACGTCGGCGGGCCGGGTGGGCGACGCGCCGCTGCCCCTGGCCGGGGCCGCCGCGCAGGGCCCGGGGCTGCTGGTGCGTCCCGACCCGCGGCCCGCCCCCGGCTGGCCGCGGCTCGACTGGTCGATGGACGCGGCGCTGCTGCTGGCCGCACTCGCCGCCAGGGCCGGCGACCAGGTCGACTTCCTGGCCTACGACCGGGCGGTGCGCGCGTGGGTGAGCGGCGCGTCCCGTACCGAGCTGCTGTCGTCGCTGGTCAACGTGATGGCGCCGATCGAGGCCGAGCTGGTCGAGGCCGACGGGCAGGGCATGGTGGCCGCCGTCCTGTCCCGGGCCAAGCGGCGCTGCCTGGTCGTGCTGCTCACCGATCTCAACGCGGCGGCGCTCGACGAGGGCCTGATGCCGGTGTTGTCGCAGCTGTCCTCGCGGCACCTGGTGCTGGTCGCGGGCGTGTCCGACCCGCGGGTGGCGGCCATGGCGGCCAGGCGCGGCAGCACCGAGGAGGTCTACGACGCGGCGGCGGCCGAGCAGGCCCAGCTCGCCCGCAGGCGCATCACGGCCAGGCTGCGCCGGCACGGCGTCGAGGTCGTGGACGCGCCGCCCGAGGACATCGCGCCCGCGCTGGCGGACGCCTACCTGGCGCTGAAGGCCGCGGGCCGGCTCTAGACCGCGCTCTAGACCGCGCTCTAGACCGCGCTCTGGACCGGGGGCTGCTAGGCCGTGGGGGCGACGTCGGGGGCGCGTTCGACGTCGCCGGTCTCGTTCTCGCGCAGGGCTCTGCGGCCGAAGACGATCACGTACGTCAGGAAGGCCGCCTCGGCGAGCACGCCGATGCCCACGCGCACGGCCGTGGGCAGCCCGGACGGCGTCACGAACGCCTCGATCAGGCCCGACACGAACAGCACCACGACCAGCCCGAGCGCGACGCTCATCACCGCCCGGCCCTGCTCGGCCAGCGCCTCCAGCCGCCTGCGCGGCCCCGGGTCGATCACCGTCCAGCCCAGGCGCAGGCCGACGGCGGCGGCCAGGAAGACGCCGGTCAGCTCCAGCAGGCCGTGCGGTGTGATCAGGCCGAAGAAGATGTCCAGCTTGCCCCTGGAGGCCATCAGTCCGGCCGAGACGCCGACGTTCTCGGCGTTGCTGTAGAGGATGAAGGGGATGGGGATGCCGAGCAGGATGGCGTAGATGATGACCTGGGCCGACACCCAGGCGTTGTTGACCCACACGTGGCTGGCGAAGGAGGCGGCGGGGTGCTCGGAGTAGTAGTCGGCGAAGTCGTGGTCGACGAGCTGGGCGATCTCGTCCGGCGAGGCGATCGACGCCTGCACGTCGGGATTGGCGGCCACCCACGCCCCCAGCACCCACGCGACCGCGATGCTGGCCAGCGCCGCGGCCAGCCACCACCACCGCGCCCGGTAGGCCACCACGGGGAAGGAGACGGTGAAGAAGCGGGCCAGCTCCCGCCAGGCGGGCGTGTGCGCGCCGGTCACCGCCGACCTGGCCCTGGCGACCAGCGCCGACAGCCGTCCGGCCAGCACCGCGTCGCGGGAGGAGGAGCGCACGATGGACAGGTGCGTGGACACCCGCTGATAGAGGTCGACCAGTTCGTCCACTTCCGCGCCGGTCAGCGAGGAGCGGTTCTTGACCAGGTGGTCGAGCCGGTCCCAGACGGGGCGGTGTGCTGTGACGAACGCGTCGATGTCCACCCGACCATTGTGGCCGCTCGATCAGTGCGGCATTGCCGTTAGGCTCCACATATGTCAGAGGTTGTGACCGGGGACGCCGTCGTCGTCGAGGTGCGGGTGGCCCAGATGCCCTCGCGCGCGGTGGCGTTCGTCATCGACATGACGGTGCAGCTCGTCGTGCTGATCGGCGCGTACATGCTCCTGGGCGCGTTCGCGGCCGTCACGGACGACGCCATGCTCGGCGCGGCCATGATCGTGCTGCTGGTGCTGGTCATGATCGGCTATCCGGTGCTCTTCGAGACGCTCAGCAGGGGGCGCAGCCTCGGCAAGCTGGCGCTCGGCCTGCGGGTGGTCGCCGACGACGGCAGCCCGGAACGCTTCCGGCAGGCGCTGTTCCGCGGGCTGGCCGGGCTGGTGGAGTTCTGGATGTTCTCCGGCGCGCCCGCGCTGATCTCCTCGCTGGTCTCCCAGCGGGGCAAGCGGCTCGGCGACGTCTTCGCCGGGACCATCGTGATCTCCGACCGGGGGCCGCGCGAGAGCGGGCAGGCCATCCTCATGCCGCCGCCGCTGGCCGCGTGGGCCGCCACCCTGGAGCTCTCCCAGCTTCCCGAGGAGGTGGCGCAGGCCGCCCGCCAGTACCTGATGCGCTGGCACGACCTCACGCCGCAGGTCCAGCACGACATGGGGGTGCGCATCGCGACGCAGACCGCGTCCTTCGTGTCGCCGGCCGCGCCCGCGGGGGTGCCGCCGCACGCGTACCTGAGCGCGGTGCTGGCCGAGCGCCGGCGGCGGGAGGAGGCCCGCTTCGCGCGCCAGGCCGCCCTGGCAGCCGGCGCCGCGCCACGGCCCACGCCGTACGCGCCGTACCCGCAGCCTGGGCCGTACCAGCAGCCGGGGCCGTATGCGCCGCAGGGGCCGTACCAGCAGCAGGGGCCGTACCCGCAGGCGCCGCCGCAGCAGGCGCCCTACCCGCGGCAAGCTCCGCAGCGGCCTCAGCCGGGGCCCGCGCCGGAGCCGCCGAAGGCGACTCCGGGCGGGTTCGCGCCGCCGCAGTGAGCCGGCGGCGCGGGATCGTTCAGCGGATCAGTTGCCGCCGGGGACGCCGCGCCCGTGCTCGGGGTACGAGCCCTGCGTCTGCGCGTTCAACAGGTCCATCTTGACGCTGTTGGCCTGGTTCGTCCGCGGGTCGTTGAGCTTGAGCACGTCCAGGCCCAGGTTGAAGTCCGAGCCGTAGATGTAGCCGTTGTAGTAGTACGCCGACCAGAAGCCACCGTCGAGCGGCGGAGCGGTCTCGTCCGGCCCGCGCTCGAAGTAGGCGATCTCCTGCGGGTGGGCGGAGTCGGTGAAGTCCACCACCGAGATGCCGCCCTGGTACCACGCCTGCACCATGACGTCGCGGCCCTTGACCGGGATCAGCGAGCCGTTGTGCGCGACGCAGTTCTCGGTGTCGGCCTGGTGACGGGCGATCTTGAAGTAGCCCTTGAACACGAGCTGCCCGCCGACGATGTCGTAGTAGGCGTTGGCGCCCTTGTTCGGGCCGATGGCCGCGTTGCAGGTGGCCCGGCTGCCGCCGCCCAGCTCGTCGGTGAAGACGACCTTCGTGCCCTCGTTGTTGAACGTGGCCGAGTGCCAGAACGCGAAGTTCACGTCGTCGCGCACCTTCGCGGTGACCTTGGGCTGCTCGGGGTCGGAGATGTCGAGCAGGATGCCCTCGCCCATGCAGGCGCCCGCGGCGATGCCCTTCTCGGGGTAGGCGGTGATGTCGTGGCAGCCGGTGGTGGCCGACTTGCCGTTCGGGTACGGCAGCGGCAGGCCGGGGTTGCCGCCGTCGGGGAACAGGTTCGGCGTCGCGACGACGGCCGCGGCGGCCGGGTTGTCCAGCGGCACCTTGATGATCGAGATCAGGTCGTGCGGCGGCTTGCAGTCGGGGTAGTTCGCGTTGGGGCCGTAGGAGGAGACGTAGATGTAGACGTTCTTGCCGTCGCGGCCGGGCACCAGGGTGTTGGTGTGCGAGCCGCAGTTGGTCTCGACCGACTTGACGTACTTGGGGTTGGACTTGTCGCTCACGTCGAAGATGCGCATGCCCTCCCACGACTCCTTGACGGAGGCGCTCTGGGAGGTGCTGCTGCACGAGTCGTTGTTACGCGAGGAGTCGACGGACCCGAACAGCAGGTTGCCGTAGACGGACATGTCCATCTGGCCGCCGGGGCACACGACCGAGCTCACCAGCGACGTCTTCTTCGGCTGCTTGATGTCGTAGATCGAGAAGCCGTAGTAGTTGCCGACGAAGGCGTAGTCGCCCTGGAAGGCCATGTCGGTGTGGATGTCGGACAGCGCCTGTGGCTTGGGCACGTTCGTGACGTGCGTGATGTTGGAGCTCATGACGATCTCGCCGGGAGCCGGGATGTCCGCAGCCTGGGCGGGCAGTGTGGCGCCCGTTGCCGCCACGAGGGCGGCGACCAGGATGAGGGCCCTGCGGGGGGTGAACACTCCGTGGTCCTCCTATAAAGGGGGCATAAATCTCCGCCATCGTCGCTCACGTCCCTGGGACCTGGCCAGTGTCCAATGTGTCAAATCTTGTTCCGTTTCAACCTCTTTCGCTGGAGCGGTATATGGCCTAGAGTCCGCATTCTCGTCCCGAGCCAGTCAGGAGGCCGAGTGCGCGGCGCGCTCATCGTCATCGCGGGCACGCTGATTGCCCTGTCCGGCTGCTCCTCCGGCGCGTCCTCCGCGCCGCGGGCCGACTCCACCGCGCCGGTGCTCGCCCCCGGCCGTCCGGGCGAGCAGGCCCGCACGCTGGCCCCGGGCGAGGCGGCCACCGCCGTCCCCGGGCCCACGGCCAACGCCGCCGACATCACGTACGTCCAGGACATGATCGTCCATCACCGGCAGGCCCTCGACATGGCGATCCTGGCTCCCACCAGGGCGGACTCCGTCAAGCTCAAGGGCCTGGCCGACCGGATCAAGACGGCCCAGGGCCCGGAGATCCAGTTCATGACCACCTGGCTCAAGGAGCAGGACCAGAAGGTGCCCGACCACCACGCGGCGCACGGCGACATGCCCGGCATGGCCACGCCCGAGCAGATGGCGGCGCTGAAGGCGGCCACGGGCAAGGACTTCGACCGGCTGTTCCTGGAACTGATGATCAAACACCATCTGGGCGCCCTTGAGATGTCCGACCGGGTCCTGACCGCGGGCTCGCACATCAAGATCGAGGAGCTGGCCACGGACGTCAGCGTCACCCAGACGGCCGAGATCCGCCGCATGCAGGAGATGCAGGCGGCCCTCTAGGCTCCTAGGAGCCGACCCGCCAGGAGTGGAGGTAGTCCTCCTGCTCCGGGGTCAGCGTGTCGATGCCGATGCCGGCGGCGGCCAGCTTGAGCTTGGCCACCTCGTGGTCGATCTCCTCCGGCACGTCGTACACGCCGGGCACCAGGCCCGCCCGCTGCCCCGCCAGCCAGGCCACGGCCAGCGCCTGCGCCGAGAACGACATGTCCATGACGGCCGCCGGATGGCCCTCGGCGGCGGTCAGGTTGACCAGACGGCCCTCGGCCAGCAGCAGCAGGCGATTGCCGTCGGGCATGACGTACTCGTCGGTGTTCGGGCGCACCCCCCGGTGCACCTCGCGGGCCATCTCGTCGAGGGCCCGCACGTCGATCTCGACGTCGAAGTGGCCGGCGTTGGCCAGGATCGCGCCGTCCTTCATCACGGACAGGTGCTCGGCCCTGATGACGTCCCGGTTGCCCGTCACGGTGACGAACAGGTCGCCGATCATCGCCGCCTGGGCCATGGGACGCACCTCGTAGCCCTGCAGGGTGGCGTCGAGGGCCTTGACGGCGTCGATCTCGGTGACGACGACCCGCGCGCCGAGCCCCTTGGCCCGCTCGGCCACGCCGCGCCCGCAGAACCCGAACCCGGCCACCACGACCGTACGACCCGCGAGCATGGTGTTGGTGGCGCGCATGATCCCGTCGAGGGTGGACTGCCCGGTGCCGTACCGGTTGTCGAACATGCGCTTCGTACGGGTGTCGTTGACGGCCACGACCGGGAAGCGCAACGCCTGCTCGGCCGCCATCTGCCGGAGCCGGATGATGCCGGTCGTGGTCTCCTCGCACCCGCCGCTCACGCCTTCGAGCAGGTCGGTGCGCTCGGTGTGCAGGATGTTCACCAGGTCGCAGCCGTCGTCGAGCACGAGGTCGGGGCCGAGGTCGAGGGCCTGGTGGATGTGCAGGTAGTAGGTGGCGCGATCGACCCCGGCCCGCGCGTGCACGGCGATCCCGTACGCGCGCAGGGCCTCGGCCACGTCGTCCTGGGTGGACAGCGGGTTGGAGGCGGCCAGCGCGATCTCGGCGCCGCCCGCCTTCAACGCGCCCATGAGCACGGCCGTCTCGGCGGTGACGTGCAGGCAGGCCGCGATCTTGAGCCCGTCGAGCGGGCGTTCGAGCGCGAACCGCTCGCCGATGGCGGTCAGCACCGGCATCGAGCGCGCGGCCCAGGAGATCTGCCGCTCGCCGCTTTCCCAGAGATCCATGCCCAGCCCCTCGCGAAAAAGGGCGGCTCCGGGAGGGACCCCCCCTCCCGGAGCCGCCCAGACGATCAGTAGCGGTAGTGGTCGGACTTGTACGGGCCCTCGACGTGCACGCCGATGTAGGCCGCCTGCTCCTTGGTCAGCTCGGTGAGCTTGACGCCGAGCGCGTCGAGGTGGAGGCGGGCGACCTTCTCGTCGAGGTGCTTGGGCAGCGTGTAGACGCCGATCGGGTACTCGGCCGTCTTGGTGAACAGCTCGATCTGCGCGATCACCTGGTTGGTGAAGGAGTTGGACATGACGAAGCTGGGGTGGCCGGTGGCGCAGCCCAGGTTCATCAGGCGGCCCTCGGCCAGCACGATGATGGAGTGGCCGTCGGCGAAGACCCACTCGTCGACCTGCGGCTTGATGTTGTTCTTCACGATACCGGGCAGCTTGGCCAGGCCGGCCATGTCGATCTCGTTGTCGAAGTGGCCGATGTTGGAGACGATCGCCTGGTGCTTCATCTGCGCCATGTGCTCAGCGGTGATGATGTTGAAGTTGCCGGTGGTGGTCACGAAGATGTCGGCGATGCCGACGACGTCCTCCAGCGTGGTGACCTGGAAGCCGTCCATGGCCGCCTGGAGGGCGCAGATCGGGTCGATCTCGGTGACGATGACCCGGGCGCCCTGGCCGCGCAGCGCGTCGGCGCAGCCCTTGCCGACGTCGCCGTAGCCGCAGACCACGGCCACCTTGCCGCCGATGAGCACGTCGGTGGCGCGGTTGAGGCCGTCGATGACGGAGTGGCGGCAGCCGTACTTGTTGTCGAACTTGGACTTGGTGACCGAGTCGTTGACGTTGATCGCCGGGAAGAGCAGCTGGCCGTTCTTGTGCATCTCGTAGAGACGGTGCACGCCGGTGGTGGTCTCCTCGGTCACGCCCTTGATGCTCTCGGCGATGCGCGTCCAGCGCTTGTCCTCGCCGACCGTGCGGGTGAGCAGGTCGATGATGACGTGCCACTCCTCCGGGTCGTCGGCGCCGGCGGGCGGCACGGCCCCGGCCTTCTCGTACTCGGCGCCCTTGTGCACGAGGAGCGTGGCGTCGCCGCCGTCGTCGAGGATCATGTTGGGGGCGTCACCGCCGGGCCAGGTGAGGGCCTGCTCGGTGCACCACCAGTACTCCTCCAGCGTCTCGCCCTTCCAGGCGAACACGGGGACGCCCTTCGGGTCTTCGACGGTGCCCTCGGGGCCGACGACGACCGCGGCGGCGGCGTGGTCCTGGGTGGAGAAGATGTTGCAGCTGACCCAGCGGACCTCGGCGCCGAGCGCGACCAGCGTCTCGATGAGCACGGCCGTCTGGATCGTCATGTGCAGCGAGCCCATGATCTTCGCGCCGCGGAGGGGCTGGGAGGCCGCGTATTCCTTACGCATCGCCATGAGGCCGGGCATCTCGTGCTCGGCGAGCCGGATTTCCTTACGGCCGAAGTCGGCAAGTGAAAGGTCGGCGACCTTGAAGTCCATCGGGATTCCCCTCGCGTCACGATTGCTGTCGCGGACGAGTTTAGGCGGCGCTCGGGCGGCCTCGCATCTCCGAGACAGCGAAACTGACGTAAGAATGTAAGGATGCGCATCACGGAAGCGGCCAAGCGGCTCGGCATGTCCCCACGAATGCTCCGATACCGGGAGGCGCTGGGCCTGCTGCCGCCGGTCCGTGAGCGGGGGGCGCACCGCAGATTCGGGCCCGAGGAGCTGGCCGCCGTGGCGCAGGGGGTGGAGCTGGAGAAACGGTTCGACGTCTCGCCCGCCGAGCTGGCCTTCGCGTTGCGCGTGCTGAGCGAGCCGCAGGTGGCCGCGGCCGTGCGCGACCTGGGCGTGCGCATCGGCCGCATCCAGGTGCCGCGCCGGGCCCTGGACTTCGAGAAGGAGAAGGCCCTGAGGCTCCTGCGCCCCCGGGGCTGAGCGTCACACGCCCCGCGGGGCGTCAGCCGGCCGCCGTGCGCGGCCGGCTTCCGGGACGACCGTCAGCTCGTCGTCGTGCGCAGCCGGTCGAGGTCGGGCTCCAGGTAGATCACCCGCGCGATCGGCACGGCGTCGCGGATGCGCCGCTCGGCCTCGTCGATGCCGCGGGCCACCTCGCCGGCCGTGTCGTCGTGCTCGACCGCGATCTTGGCGGCCACCAGCAGCTCCTCGGGGCCGAGGTGCAGCGTGCGCATGTGGATGATCCTGGCCACCTCGGGCGAACCCTCCAGCGCGGCCCGGATCTGCTCCTCGACCTCGGGCGAGGCGCCCTCGCCGAGCAGCAGCGACTTGGTCTCGACGGCCAGCACGACCGCGATGATCGCCAGCAGCACGCCGATCATGAGGGTGCCGATGCCGTCCCAGACGCCGTCGCCGGTGACGACGGCCATCGTCACGCCGAACAGCGCGAAGATCAGACCGAGCAGCGCGCCCAGGTCCTCCAGCAGGATGACGGGCAGCTCGGGCGACTTCGACCGGCGGATGAAGGCGAACCACGACTGCTTGCCGCGCAGCGGGTTGGACTCCTTGATCGCCGTACGGAAGGAGAAGCCCTCGGCGATGATCGCGAAGATCAGCACCGCGAACGCCCAGATGGGCTTGTCGACTTCGGCCGGTTCGGAGATCTTGTGCCAGCCCTCGTAGAGGGAGAAGACCGCGCCGATCGTGAACAGCACGACGGCGACCACGAACGCGTAGAAGTAACGCTCGCGCCCGTAACCGAAGGGGTGGGTCTTGTCGCTGGCCCGCTGGGCCCGTTTCCCGCCGATCAGCAGCAGGAGCTGGTTGCCCGAGTCGGCGACCGAGTGGATGCCCTCGGCCAGCATCGAGGACGACCCGGTGAAGAACGCCGCCACGAACTTCGACACCGCGATCGCCAGGTTGGCGCTCAGCGCCGCAATGATTGCCTTCGTGCCACCACTCGCGCTCACCGGACGTCTCCGCTCATAAAGATGACCTAAAAAGACCCTGACATGGGATCCTATTGGGAAATCCTGGCCCGAAGCTCAGTGATCGTGGCCACAGGCGTCGGATCGACGGCGTAACCGAGGGCCAGGTAGGTGGCGGCGTAGTCGGCCAGGCCGACGAGCGCGGCCAGCCGTTCGAGCGGATGCACGCCCTCCGCGGTCAGCTCGGTGACCGGCACGTCACGGTCGTGCGCGAGCCGCAGCGACGCCTCGCGCTGCCGCGTGACCTGCGGATGTTCCTCGACGTCGCGCAGCATGACGAGCCTGAGCGTCGGCCCGGCCTCGTCGGCGAAGATGTCCCGCTCGGCCAGCGGCCCCTCCAGGGCCGCCACCTGGTTGTGGCCGGCCTCCGGCAGCTGGCCGAAGACCGCGGGGTACTTGCCGGTCTCGTTGAGCTGGCAGGCCAGCCGGTACGCCGCCGCGCAGGCCACCGGCGAGGAACCCCAGATCATCGGAATGCTCTCGGCCAGGTCCATGGCGAGGGACTTGCCCGGGTTGACGAAGGACTCGCTGGAGGGACGGCTGCGGTTGGCGATGTCCTCCAGGATCGCGGCCACCCGCTCGAACACCTCGGGCCCGGCCGTGACCAGGCCGAGCGCGGACGCGGCCACGATCACCGGAACCGTCAGCAGCCACAGCCCTGACCTCGGCTGCCCCTCGACCCGCACCGGGACGTGGATCGCCGACGCCTGCACGGCCACGGCCTCCAGCGGCGAGCCCGGCGGGCACACGGCCAGCAGCCCGCAGCCCCGCCGGACGGCCTGGACGGCGACGGAGACCGTCTCGTCGTCGTCGCCGGTGGCGGAGACGGCGATGACCAGGTCGGTCGCGCCGACCCAGCCCGGCAGCTGGTAGGACCGCAACGTCACGATCGGCACCGGCACGCCGTTGCCGCACACCGCCGCGAGGATGTCTCCGGTCAGGCCCGCCGTGCCCATGCCCGCGACCACGACGGCCCGCGGGCGGCCCTGGGCGGACAGCCGGTCGACACCGGCCTCGACCGCGGCACGGTGGCCCGTGCGCACCTGGGCGGCCGAGGCCGCGACCGCGAGCAGCATGCCACCCGGATCGGCCGCGGTGAGGTGTTGCTGGTCATCGAGCCGCCCGGGCTCCCAGGTCACGGCTTCCTTGCCTCATCGACCAGCAGGACGGGGATGTCGTCGCGCACGGGGTAGATCAGACCGCAATCCGTGCAGACCAGCTCCTCGGTCTCGGCCTCGGCGCGCAGGTGCGCCTTGCAGGCCGGGCAGGCCAGGATCTCCAGCAGCCAGTCGTCGATCTTCACAGTGACACCCTTCCCACGATGGCGAGGACCTCGTCCTTGATCGCCTTCATCTTGCTCTCGTCGGCCGCCTCGGCGTTCAGCCTGAGGAGCGGCTCGGTGTTGGACGCGCGCAGGTTGAACCACCAGTCGGGGCCGGTGATCGTCAGGCCGTCGAGCTCGTCGACCTCGCCGCGGCCCGCGAAGGCCGCGCGGACGAGCGCCAGCGCCTCATCCTGGTCGGCGACCGCGCTGTTGAGCTCGCCGGATGCGTGGTAGCGCGAGTAGGCCGCCACCACCTGGGACAACGGGCGCTCCTGCTCGCCGAGCGCGGCCAGCACGTGCATCGCGGCGAGCAGGCCCGAGTCGGCGAACCAGAAGTCGCGGAAGTAGTAGTGGGCGGAGTGCTCGCCGCCGAAGATCGCGCCGGTGCGGGCCATCTCCGCCTTGATGAAGGAGTGGCCGACGCGCGTGCGCACGGGCGTGCCGCCGTGCTCGCGGACGATCTCCGGCACGCCGAGCGAGGTGATCACGTTGTGGATGATCGTGCCGCCGGGGTCTTTGGCCAGCTCGCGGGTGGCGACCAGGGCGGTGACGGCCGACGGCGAGACGGACGCGCCCCGCTCGTCGACCACCCAGCAGCGGTCGGCGTCGCCGTCGAAGGCGAGGCCCAGGTCGGCGCCGCTCTCGACGACGGCCCGCTGCACGTCGAGGAGGTTCTGCGGCTCCAGCGGGTTGGCCTCGTGGTTGGGGAAGCTGCCGTCGAGCTCGAAGTAGAGCGGGACGAGCTCCAGCGGCAGGCCCTCGAACACGGCCGGGACGGTGTGGCCGGCCATGCCGTTGCCGGCGTCGGCGACGACCTTGAGCGGCCGGATCGCCGACAGGTCGACCAGCCCGCGCAGGTGGGCGGCGTAGCCGGACAGCAGGTCCTTCTCGATCAGCGACCCGGTCGGGGTGGCGGGGGCGCCCAGCAGCTCGGCCGCGCGGTCGCGGATCTCGGCCAGCCCGGTCTCGCCGCCGATCGGCACCGCGCCGCCGCGGCACATCTTCATCCCGTTGTAGCGGGCCGGGTTGTGGCTGGCGGTGAACATCACGCCGGGCAGGCCCAGGCTGCCGCTGGCGTAGTAGAGCAGGTCGGTGGAGCCGAGCCCGGCGAAGACGACGTCGGCGCCGCGCGATCGGGCGCCCCTGACGAACGCCTCGGCCAGCGGCACGGAGGACTCTCGCATGTCATGGGCGACCACGACGGACGCGGCTCCGGTCACCTCGACGAACGCCGCACCCACGGCCTCGGCGATCGGCTCGTCGAGCTCGTCGGGAACCACCCCGCGAACGTCGTACGCTTTGAAGATCTTGGCGAGGTCGCCCACTCTCCAGCTCCGCCCCTAGGTCGTTTGTCGTGTGAAACGAGCCTACCGGTCGCGGTGCTGCTGGGCCGACCGAAGAACGCGCAGGTGGCCCCTGCGCCCGACCTCGACCCCTTGGCCGACCGGCTCGCCGCTGCCGGACGGGGCGGGCCTGGCGGCTTCCCTGACCGCGTTGGCCAGCGCCTCCAGGTCGTCTGAGCTGGGGGAGTTGCCGTCGGTGGGGAGCCGGACGACCTCCCAGCCGCGGGGAGCGGTCAGCCGCTCGGCGTGTTCGGCGCACAGGTCGTAACAGTGTGGCTCGGCGTACGTCGCCAGAGGGCCGAGAACTGCGGTCGAGTCGGCGTATACGTACGTGAGCGTGAAGACGGCAGGCTGGCTGCAAGCGGTGCGGGAACAGCGGCGGACGGGGCTCACGGAGGGACCGTATCTGGTAAGAGTGCGAGGCGCCACTATCTGAGCGCTCTTAACGAGCGTGTCGCCACAATTCGGACACCTGTCGCAGGCTTTCCACCCACATGCGCCGTTGCGCGCGCCTGAGGGACAACCTTGCCCCCTCGCCGCCGACGCCACACCGGTCGTGCCGTACTTTCGGGATTCCTTGATCGACGACCGAGGAGAGTGACCAGCCGGGCGCGAGGGCGAACCCCGACAACCCACGCCCCCTGACGGCGGCGACGCGGGCGGGGGTTCCGGGGGTTCGCGGGCACGTGCCCTTACACTTGGGCGGTGACTCCAAAGCGCGGTCCCAGACGGCGCGATCGCCACGGTCGTGGCCTGCGCGGCCCCCTCGCCCCCTCCCACGTCCCCATGGCCCGTTCCCGCAGCGAGCGCTTCGACGACCTCGTCCTCGACGCCGTCGACCGGCTGCGGCCGCGGTGGGACAAACAGCTGTCCGCCGTGGAGTTCGCGGTCGAGGAGGTGCCGCCGCTCAACGAGCTGGGCGACGGCCCGAGCATGGGCACCGAGCCGATCCCGTTCGGCCGGGCCGACGCGGCCAGCGGCCAGTCGCCGGCCGCGGTGGTGATCTACCGCCGTCCGCTGGAGGCGCGCGCCCGCGACCGCGACACCCTGGGCGCGATGGTGCACGACACGGTGGTCGAGCAGGTCGCCACGCTGCTCGGCCTCGCCCCCGAGACCGTCGACCCGGGCTACGACGACCGCCGCTGAATCGTGGGTGACCCGCGGTTCAGCCGGGCAGCACCACGCGGGGGCTGTCGGTCAGCGCGGGCAGCACGGTCCACACGCGCGCGGGCGCGAGCGGCTGGGCGGTCACGAGCAGGCCGTCCTTCTCCCGCTCCTCGATGACCCGGCCGCCGTAGACCCGGCCCGACACGGGCGTGACGACCACCGCGAACTCGCCCTTGCCGCGCAGCCGCACCTCCTTGGTCCGCCCGGCCGGCACCGCCACCTCGTACGGCCTGCCCGCCGCGCCCTTCGCCGGCACCTCCTGCACCCTGACCTCGCCCGGCCCGTCCGGCGCGGTGAACAGCAGCCGCGTGCCCGGACCGTTGCCCGCGACCGCGCTGCCCAGGTCGAGCGGGGGCGTGCCCGCGGTGAACGCCACGTCCAGCCGCTGCCCGGTGCCGGTGGCGACCAGCCCGGCCACGATCGGCGCGGGCGCGGTGAGCACGAGCGCGGCCGCCTCGCCGCCGATCCCGGTGGTCACGTCCAGCGCGACCACGCTGCCGGCCGGCACGTCGATGCTCTCGCGGCCCCTCATCGCGTACGCGGCGTCCTCGCTGACCGCCTTGACCTGCACGGACACGTCGTTCTCGCCGGGGGCGGCGACCAGCAGCTCGCGTCGCCCGCCGCCGCCGGGGATGCCGGGCACCACCACGCGGGTGGCCGGGGGCGCGGCGAGCGGCAGCCAGTCCACGCCGCCGCCGCGCATCGACGCCCTGGCCGCGACCGCGAGCCGGCCGAAGACGGTGGTCACGCCGACGGCCATGACGTCGGCCGAGGGCGCGAGCGTCTTGAGATCGATCTCTTTGTGCTCGCCGGGCGCGATCTCCAGGCCGCGGCCCGCGTCGCCGGAGACCGGGCCCTCGGCCGCGTACACCTCGACGTCGGCCTGGGCCGGGGCCTTGTCGGCGTTGGTGAGGTGCAGGATCACGTCGGCCGCCGCGGGGCCGGGGCCGGCCAGCCAGGCCGACTGCGCCGGCTCGGTGCAGCGCACCCCGGACAGCCCGCGGGCCGCGCCCGAGGTCACCCGGGTGGTGTATCCGGCTTCGAGCGCTCCCGGGCCGTTCGTCACGTACGGCTCGGCGTTCTTCATGACCTCGTGGGACAGGCGTCCGGGCAGGTAGACGTTCATCCGCGCGCCTTCGGCGCCGGGGCAGACGGCGGTCACCGACTCGACGGCGACCTTCCGCGGCCCCTCGGCCCTGACCGGGACGGAGGCCGGACGGGTGACGAGGGCGACGCCGTACAGGGCGGACAGGGCCACCACGACCAGCACCAGCAGGCCGAACCGGTTCTCCACGAACGCCTTCATCGCACCCCCGCGGGCACCGGGACGGCCGCCTCGACGCCCTCGACCGCGCCGCTCCCCCGGCGTCCCGGCGTGGCCAGGACCAGCACGACCAGGGCCAGCACGCCCTGGGTCCACAACCAGGGCGCGTGCAGGACGTCCGCCGGCTGGGCGGGCACCCGGGTGAACGGCTCGGTCAGCCGCCACAGGCCGCCCGCCTCCGACAGGCTCATGCGTTCCAGCGACGGCTGGGAGTCCAGCGACCTGGCCAGCGGCGGCGGCACCGGCCCGGCCACGGCCAGCATGGCGATCCCGTGCTGGGCCAGCGTCGCGGCGTCGGTTCCGCCACGGCCGCCGACCAGGCCGCGCGCCGCGTCCGCCACCTTGGACCGTCCCTCGGCGGCGACCGGCAGCTCGGCCTCGCCGATCAACGGGGTACGGCCGTGCAGCACGGTGAAGGCGTCCCCCTTGACGACCAGCGTGCGCTCGCCGTGCCGGGTGCTCCACGCGGCCAGCGCGGGCAGCACGTCGGGCGCGTGGCCGGTCAGCGGGCCGCGCACCCCGTACGCCACCCAATACCCGGCGGCCAGGATCGGCGTGCTCACCGCCGCGGCCACCGCCAGGGACGCGCCGATCCTGCGCAGCCCGCCGCCGGCCCGCAGCTCGGCCAGCCGGTGCGCGGTCAGGCCGACGAGCACCAGCAGCCCGGTCCCCGCGAACGCCAGCGGCACGCCGGGCCAGGCCCGCGCCCCCTCGACGCTGATCCGGCCGACCAGGACGGCCGCCAGCACGCCGTACAACGTGACGCCCCAGCCGATCGCGACGATCAGCCGCTGGCGGCGCATGAGCAGCGCGGCCAGCGCCGTCACCATCAGCCCGGCCGTCACCCAGAACGGCGGCAGCCCCGGCCCTCCCGGGCTGAGCGCGAGCAGCGACTCCGGCGCGAGCCCCGCCGCCACCAGGGCGGGATCGTGCAGGCCCGCCTCCAGGAGGATCCGGCCCGGGTCCGTCACCAGCCCGGCCAGCCACGGGAGCAGCAGCGCGACGGGCACCGCGAGCGCGATCACCATGGAGGTCACCACGCCGCGCCGCACCCCGCCGTACGCGACGGCGGCCAGCACGCCGAGCACCGCGAAGAGCGGGTACACCAGCGGGACGAACGCCGTCCCCACGGCCAGCAGCAGCCCGAGCGCCCAGGCCGCGCGCCGCGCGCGGCGCCGCTGCGCGGACAGCAGCGTGGTGCCGAGCGCGGCGTACACCGGGACCAGCACGAACACCACCGCCGTGCCGAGCCGTCCGGACGCGATCGCGCCGGTCGCGACGGGCAGCAGCGCGTACGTGCCCGCCGCCCACGCCCGCGCGGGCACCGCCGGGATGACGTGCCGGGTCGCCAGGTACGCCGACGCCCCGGCCAGCGGCACCGAGCCGAGCAGCAGCACGGACACCGCCAGCCACGTCTTGCCGAGCGCGAGCGTCGAGGCCAGCGCCAGCAGCGCCACGTACGGCGGCGCCCAGTCGGTGGAGCCGAGCCCGATGTCGTGGAAGCCCTCGGTGTAGAACCGCCACAGGTCCCCCGCGCCGCCCGTGACCGGGACCAGCGCGCCGCCGCCCAGCCGGTCGCCGCCGAGCAGCGACCGTTCGGCGGCTAGCGAGATCACGGCCAGGGCGATCATGAGGACGACGCCGGGCCGCCGGAGGAAGCCCTTGACCGCGCCGGTGTCGGCGGGCGCGCTGTCCTCGTCGTCCTCGGGGGCGGAGTGGTGGTGGCGGCCGGCGGAGTCGACGGGGCCCGCGCCGGCGAGGAAGCTCTGCACCATGTCGGTCAGCCGCCGGTAGGCCGCCCCCGGCGGCGTCAGCAACCGCTTAATACGAATAAATCCCTTTTTACGGCCTTCGCGGCGGGCCCTGCGCGCCTTCAGCAGCCGGACCGGGTGCGCCAGGATCGACCCCAGCGCCACCATCTCGTCCAGCGCGTTCGCCGGCTGCTTGCCCACCAGGAACAGCAGCGTGCGCAGGGCCGACCCGGCCAGGTTCCGCAGCAGCGCCCACACCATCACGCGGAACGGCAGGTTCGCCATGACGACGAACATCGCGTTGCGCCGGTCGAGCCTGCGCGGATGGTCGCCGCTGACCGTGATCCGCCGCCGCCTGCGGGCCGCCGCCTCGGCGTGCCAGGCCACCGCCGAGGTGACGGCCAGCACCCGGTGACCGGCGTTGCGCACCCGCCAGCACAGGTCGAGGTCGTCGCGGAAGAGCGGGAACAGCGGGTCGAGGCCGCCGAGCCGCTCCCAGACGTCGCGGCGGACCAGCATGCCCGCCGTGGAGACCGAGAGCACCTCCCGGGTGCCGTCGTGCTGCCCCTGGTCGAACTCGCGCGGCTCCAGCCCGGTGTCCCTGCGCCCGGTGAGGCCGACGGTCACGCCCAGTTCGAGCAGGCGCCGGCGGTCGAGCCAGTCGCGCAGCTTCGGGCCGAGCACCGCCGCCTTGGGATCCTGCTCGGCCGCCATGAGCAGGGCCTCCAGCGCCCGCCGGTCGGGGGCGCAGTCGTCGTGCAGCAGCCAGAGCCACTCGTCCTGGCCGCACGGCGGCAGCCGGTCCAGCACCTCCGCCACCGCGTCGCCGAAGGAGGCCGAGCGCGGGAGCGTGAGCACGTTGGACGCGCCGAGCGCCTGTACGAGCAGGTCGGCCGAGCCGTCCCTGCTGCCGTTGTCGACCCCGGCGACGCGCTCCGGCCTGCGGCTCTGACCAGCCAGCGCGCGCAAGGTGTCCCCCAGCCAGCGGCCGCCGTCATGGGCGACGACGATCGCGGTGACGAGGGGGCGTGACATGAGCGGGCGACTCCAGCGTTGATCAGGCGCGCCCACCCTACAGGTGACATCACACGCGAAAAAGGGCCACGCGGGCTACCGCGTGACCCTTTCGCTCATATCCCCTAAACGGCCTGGCGCTTGATCCGTCTGCGCTCCCGCTCCGACAACCCACCCCAGATGCCGAAGCGCTCATCGTGTTCGAGCGCGTACTCCAAGCACTCGGCACGGACCTCGCACGATCGACAAACCTTCTTGGCTTCTCGGGTGGAGCCGCCTTTTTCCGGGAAGAACGCCTCCGGATCGGTCTGCGCGCACAACGCACGCTCCTGCCATCCGAGTTCTTCAGCGTCAAGCTGATCCTGTGCGATGACCGGATCGGTCACTGCACACCTCCCTGCCGCCCGCCCGCAATGGAGCCCCCCATGGACGCCTTCCTCCTACCCACCCACGGGAAGGCGTAACAACATGGTTGTAATTACACGCGCGTGCCGTACGTGACGTCAAGCGGCATGACGGTATCCGGGGAAAGACCGACTCTCGCCCCGGTGTGCTCGGCATGTGGTGTTCGCACCAGGCCGAGGCCCCCTGCACAGCAAGGCTTCGACCCGGTTCGTTCAACGCTGTCAGCGGTCGGAACCGTACCAGGGCGGGGTAGACGCCCGCCCTTTGGGCCACCTTCTCTCTAGCCGTCGTTTGCCGGTCCGTTACCTGCGTGGCTCGTTGGGCGTGTATATGGCCGTTGGGTCGATTGGGTCGTCACCCGGGCGGTTCTGGGCGCCCAGGGCGTCCCCCAACTGCGAGGGGTCGAGCCGCATCGTCGACTCGCCCTGCGCCTCACTCCAACCGGCGGGGGCCTGGTGGGTGGGGCGGTAGGTCTGGGGCTGCTCGTACTGGCCCTGCTGGGGTTCGTACGGGTTCTGCTGCTGGTACGGCTGGGCCTGCTGCGGGTGGCCGAACGGGTCGTCGTACGGCCTGGCCGGCTGGCCGGCGTAGTCGGGCACCCGCAGGTCGGGCTGGGTACCGGAGGCGGCCGTCGAGCTCTGGTAGGTCTCGGCCTGCTGGTAGGCGTCCAGGAGCTGCTGGGAGCGCGGGTCCACGGGCGGGTCCGGCTCCTGGAAGGCGGGGGTGGCGAACTCGTGGCCGGAGTAGCCGGTGAACGGCTGGCCGCCCTGCTGGTCGAAGGCGTTCTGCCGGTCCTGGTACGGCTGCTGCTGCTCCGCCTGCGGATACGGGACGCTCGGGCTGGTCTCGCCGCTCGGGTACGCCTGGTCGGCGAAGGCGTTCGGGGAGCTGTTGCTCGGGGCGTACGGGTTCTCGGGGGTGGGGTAGCCGGACTGGCCGTACGCGCTGGGCTGGCTGTCGGCCGGGACGTACGGCGCGGGGGTGTACTCGCCGGCCGGCGGCTGGTAGCCGGAGTCGGGCAGCGTCTCGGACGGGGTGTAGGCGGGCGGGGCATAGCCCTGGTCCTGGCCGAAGCCCTGCGGCTGCGCGAACGGCTGACCGGCCGACGCCTGGGAGTGGCCGAAGGGCTGCTCGGCGGACGCGGCGGGAAGCGCGGCCCTGGCCGGCTGGTAGGGCTGCGGCTGGTACGACTCGGACTGCTGCCCATGGGAGGGCTGGCCGAAGGGGGTTTGCTCGGGCTGCTGCCCGTGCGGGGACTGCCCGAAGGGGGTCTGCTCAGGCTGGCCGTGCGAAGGCTGACCGAAGGAGGCCTGGTCGGGCTGCTGGCCGAACGGCGACTGGTCGGGCTGCTGGCCCTGGGCGGGCTGGCCGAACGGGGGCTGGTCGGGCTGGCCGTAGGCGGGCTGCTGGCCGTGCCCCTGGCCCTGGACCTGGCCGTAGGCGGGCTGGGCCTCGGGGGGCTGGGGGGCGTAAGGGGACTGCGCCTCGGCCGCGTGCGGGACGGGGGTCTCCTGCTGGTGGCCGTAGCCGGGGGCGTCGGACTGGCCGAAGCCGGGCGCGGACGGCGCGGGCCGGCCGTAGCCGGCGGGGTCGGGCTGGCCGAAGGCGGGGGCGGGCTGGCCGTAGCCGGGGGTGGACGGCTCGGGCTGGCCGTAGCCACCGGTGGAGGGGTCGGGGTGGCCGCCGTAGCTCGGGGGCTGCTGGCCGTAGCCGGGCTGCGCGCCGGGGCTCGGCGCCTGTCCGCCGCCGTAACCCGGCTGCTGCCCGAAGGCGGCCTGCTGGTCCTGCTGGCCGTAAGGCGCCTGCTGGTCCTGCTGGCCGAAGGAAGCCTGGGAGTCCTGCTGGCCGTACGAAGCCTGCGGGTCCTGCTGGCCGAAGGCGACGGTGGCGTGCTGGCCGGACGGGGGCTGGGGCGCGTACCCGGCGGAGGCGGGCTGGGGCTCGTAGCCGGAGGACGGCGGCTGGGGCGCGTAGGCCGGGGACTGCTGGCCGGAGGGCGGCTGGGGCGTGTAGCCGGGGGACTGCTGGCCCGACGGCGGCTGGGGCGTGTAGCCCGAGCCTGCGGGGACCTGGCCCGACGGCGGCTGGGGGGCGTAGCCGGAGGAGGCGGGCTGGCTGTCGGGAGCCGGGGGCTGGGCGTCCTGGCCAGGGGGGAGCTGGGCGAGCGCGGGCTGCTGGCCGTAGGGGGTCGGCGCGGCGTGCGGCTGCGCGTACGCGGGCTGGGGCGCGGGCTGGGGTGCGGGGTCGGGCCGGCCCTGGGAGGGCTGGTCGGGCTGGCCGTAGGCGGGCTGGTCCGGCTGGCCGAACTGCTGGGGGCGGCCGTACTGGGGCTGGTCCTGCTGGCCGAACTGCTGGGGCTGGCCGTAGTGGGTGGTGGGGCGGCCGTACCCGTCGAGGGTGGGGATGGGGGCCCGGCCGGGCATGACCTCGGGGAGCAGGTAGACCAGTCCGACGGCGGTCAGCGCGAGCAGGGGCACGCCCGTGAGCACGTGCTCCACCACGCCGCGGAAGCCGCCACCGGCGAACAGCCCGACGATCAGGGCCAGCGCGCCGAACACGGCGGCGAGCAGCAGGCCGGCGGCCGAGCCGTAGGCGATGAGCCGGGCCTTGGCCGAGCGCTCGCCCGTCCTGGTGACGAGCAGCACGGCGCCCACGAGCAGCGCGGTCACGACCGGGCTGATCAGGCCCGTCAGGTTCGCGGCGGCGCGGGTGGCGAACCCGCCGCCGAGCGGGCTGCCCGAGCCGATCAGGATGTGGCCGATCGTCAGGACGACGTCCACCAGCCCGGTGACGAGCATGATCCAGGCAGCCGGCTCCCGTAGTCGGGCGGCATTTACTTTGCTCATGAGTAACCCCCATCGGACCCTTTGGCCCGAAGGGAGTTTGCCACATTGCCGACTTTCGCGGCGGATGTCCCAAGAACCTCTTCCACCCCATTTACCCCTATACCTGGAACTTCATTGCTCCGAAGTGGGGCAGAACCACTCCCCCCACGGGGATGTCGGACGCCGATGGAAGACTGGGGCGCATGCACATCGTGTCACTCGCCGGCGGCATCGGCGGCGCCCGTTTCCTGCGCGGTCTGCGCGCCACCGCACCCGACGCCTCGATCACCGTCATCGGCAACACGGGCGACGACATCACCCTGTTCGGCCTGCGGGTCTGCCCCGACCTCGACACCGTCATGTACACCCTGGGCGGCGGCATCGACGAGGAGCAGGGCTGGGGCCGGGCCGAGGAGTCCCACGTCGTCAAGGAGGAACTGGCCGCCTACGGGGTCGAGCCGCAGTGGTTCGGGCTCGGCGACCGCGACTTCGCCACCCACATCGTCCGCTCGCAGATGCTGGAGGCGGGCTATCCGCTCTCGCAGATCACCGAGGCCCTGTGCGTGCGCTGGCAGCCGGGCGTACGGCTGCTGCCGATGACCGACGACCGGTGCGAGACGCACGTGGTGATCTCCGACGAGCGCGGCAAGCGGGCCGTGCACTTCCAGGAGTGGTGGGTGCGCCTGCGCGCCTCGGTCCCGGCCGAGTCGTTCGCGCTTGTGGGGGTCGAGAGCGCCAAGCCCGCGCCGGGCGTGCTCGAGGCGATCGAGCAGGCCGACGTGGTCATCCTGCCGCCGTCCAACCCGGTGGTGAGCATCGGCACGATCCTGCAGGTTCCGGGCATCCGCGAGGCGGTCGGGGCCAAGACCGTGGTCGGCGTCTCCCCCATCATCGGCGGCGCGCCCGTGCGCGGCATGGCCGACGCCTGCCTGACGGCCATCGGGGTCGAGACCTCGGCCCAGGCCGTCCTCGACCTTTACGGCGCCGGCCTGGTCGACGGCTGGCTGGTGGCCGAGGAGGACTCCGGGGTGGCGCTCGACGGCGTGCGCGTGGTGTCCCGCCCGATCCTCATGCACGACGCCGAGGCGGCCGCCGACATCGCCCGCACGGCGCTCGACCTGGCGCTGGAGCTGGCCCGATGAGCTCACGACGGGTCGAGGTGATCGCCGTCACCGGCATCGGCGAGGTCCGGCCGGGCGACGACGTGGCCGCCCTGCTCAAGGACGCCGACCTGCGCGACGGCGACATCGTGGTGGTCACCTCCAAGATCGTCAGCAAGGCCGAGGGGCGCGTCCGCCAGGCGCCCGACCGCGCGAGCGCGATCGAGGAGGAGACCGAGCGGGTCGTCGCCAGGCGCGGCGACACGGTGATCGTCCAGACCCGACACGGTTTCGTCATGGCCGCGGCCGGGGTCGACGCCTCCAACACCGAGCCGGGCACCGTCCTGCTGCTGCCCGAGGACCCCGACGCCTCGGCGGCGCGGATCAGGGCCGGGCTGGGCGCGCGGGTGGGGGTGATCGTCTCCGACACGTTCGGGCGTCCGTGGCGCAACGGGCTGACCGACGTGGCGATCGGCGCCGCCGGGGTGCGCCCGCTCGACGACTTCCGCGGCTCCTCCGACCCCTACGGCAACGAGCTCGGCGCCACCGTCACCGCGCTGGCCGACGAGATCGCGAGCGCGGCCGAGCTGGTCAAGGGCAAGCTCGACGGCGTTCCCGCGGCGATCGTGCGCGGTCTGGCCCATCTGGTGACCGACGACGACGGTCCGGGGGTCAGGCCGCTGGTCCGCCCGGCCGACGAGGACATGTTCCGCTTCGGCGCCCGCGACGTCGTGTTCGCCCGCCGTACCATCAGGGAGTTCGCCGACCGGCCGGTCGACGGCGAGGCGGTGCGCAGGGCGGTGGCCGCGGGCATCGCGGCGCCGGCGCCGCACCACACGACCCCGTGGCGGTTCGTGCTGGTCGAGTCGGCGCAGGCCCGCACCGAGCTGCTCGACGCCATGCGGGAGGCGTGGATCGACGACCTGCGCGGCGACGGGTTCACCGAGCAGTCGATCGCCAAGCGGGTCAAACGCGGCGACGTCCTGCGCAACGCCCCCTATCTGGTCGTGCCGTGCCTGGTGATGGAGGGCTCGCACACCTACCGCGACGACCGCCGCAACGCCTCCGAGCGGGAGATGTTCGTCGTGGCGACGGGCGCCGGCGTGCAGAACTTTCTGATCCAGCTCGCGGTCGAGGGGCTGGGCTCGGCGTGGGTGTCCTCCACGATGTTCTGCCGGCCGGTGGTCAGGCGGGTGCTCGACCTGCCGGAGTCCTGGGACCCGATGGGCTGCGTGGCGATCGGGCACGCCGCCGCGCCGCCGCGCGACCGCGCCCCCCGTGACCCGCGCGATTTCATCGTGACGCGCTGAGCCTCTGACGAGAGTCTGGAAATCTGGTAAGCCAACCGTTTACCGTTAGGAAACTTTCCTTTACATTTGGACCATCCCCCCATGTAAAGGAGCCACTTCAATGCGAAGGACTCTCACGTTAGTCGCCGTGGCGGTGATCACCATCGCCACGGCGGTGTTCAACACCTCTCCCGCGTTCGCCCACGGTTATGTGAACTCGCCGCCCAGCAGGCAGGCGTTCTGCGCCCAGGGCAAGGTGCCCGACTGCGGCCAGATCGTCTACGAGCCGCAGAGTGTGGAGGGCCCGAAGGGCCTGCGGAGCTGCAACGCCAATCTCGGGCAGTTCGCTCAGCTCAGCGACGAGAGCAAGCCGTGGCCGGCCACCTCCGTGGGCAACTCGGTGACCTTCACCTGGACGTTCACCGCCAGGCACGCCACGCTCAACTACGAGTACTACATCGGCGGCACCCGGGTCGCGGTCTTCAACGGCAACGGCCAGCAGCCGCCCTCGACGATCTCCCACACCGTCAACCTCTCCGGCTACTCCGGCCGCCAGAAGGTGCTGGCGATCTGGAACATCTCCGACACCTCCAACGCCTTCTACTCCTGCATCGACCTGCAGATCGGCGGCGGCGGGCAGCCGACCCCCACCCCCACCCCGACCGTGACCCCCACCCCCACCCCGACCCCGACCCCGACGCCGACCACGACGGCCTCGGGCACCTGGAAGGCCGGCACGGCCTACACCACGGGCAGCACGGTCACCTACAACGGCGTCTCCTACCGGTGCCTGCAGCCCCACACGGCCATCGCGGGCTGGGAGCCGCCGAACGTCCCGGCGCTCTGGCAGCGGATCTGAGGGTCTGGACAGGCCGATGACCAAGCTTCGTGACGCCGCGCTGTCGCTGTTCCGCATCGTGGTGGGGCTGCTGTTCGCCTGCCACGGGGCCGCCACTCTGTTCGGCGTACTCGGCGGCCCGTACGGCGGAACGACCCCGTCCGTAGGCCAATGGCCCGACTGGTGGGCGGGGGTGATCGAGCTCGGCGCGGGCGGCCTCGTCCTCATCGGGCTCGCCACCCGCGTCGCCGCCCTGCTCTGCTCGGGCACGATGGCCTACGCCTACTTCACCGTCCACCTGCCCAAGGGCCTGTTCCCGTTGCAGAACGGGGGCGAGACCGCGGCCATGTTCTCGTGGTCGTTCCTGATGCTGGCGCTGCTCGGCAGCGGCGCGTGGTCGCTGGACAAGCTCGTGTCCCGCCTCCACCACCGCGGCGAGAACGCCACCGTGCACCAGATGTAGGCCGGAGGGGGTGCCGGGCGACCGGCATCCCCTCAGGCGGCCGGCTTGCAGGTGGGATGGCAGAGCCTGCGGGCCAGCGCGCCGAGGAAGACGTCGATGATCTCCCCGGGCTCCTGCGCCTCGTGCAGCGAGCCGTTCGTGGCCGCCGCGATCTGCGACAGGCTGCCGCGGTCCACGTCCTTGCCGAACGCGATGATGACGATCTGGACGGGCTTGTCCGGGTCCCATTCCTTCCGCAGGGCGTCGAGAAGCCGCGGGAGCTTGACGCCCTTGCCGTCGTCCTTGCCGGCGGTGATCACCAGCAGCGTGTTGTTCATGTCGTCGCGGTAGTCGCCGCTCATCCTGCGGAACCCGGCCAGTATCGCGTCGTAGAGCGAGCTGTCCAGGTCGGGGTGGGGGGCGATCGTGCTGGTCAGCTCGTCGAGGACGCTGCGCCGCAGCACCTGGCCCGACTCCGGCTCGCTGATCGGGCCGAGGCTGACCCGCTGCCGGTAGCTGCGGAGGTTGCCCACCTTGTCGGCGAACTCCCACATGCCCATGTGCGTGGAGTTCGGGAAGAGCTGCAGCCCGATCTTGGCCGCGGCCAGCGCGATGCGCACCTTCGTGCTGCCGTTCAGCGGCTCGGCCATGTGCTTGGAGGTGTCGGCCAGCACGAGGATGTTGGTCGGCGGCGCCAGCCTGCTCCAGGCGCGCAGCGCCTCGTCGATGTCCTGCTGCGACACCGACGGCCTGGTCTTCGGCGCCTCCGGCGGGAGCTGCGGCCCCGGCGGGAGCGGCCCCAGCCGGCCGTCGCCCGACCTGAACCCGGCCCGCCGGACGATCTCCTGGGCCTGGCCGCCCTTCAGCCAGTCGGCGAAGGCGGTGGACGCCTCCGCGACGCCGGGATCGGCCGCCGTGACGACGTAGGGATAATCGAGGTCGATCGTGCCCTCGCGCGGGTGCAGCGCGACGACCGGGTCGGGCGAGGGCACCCGGTTGTGGTTCCACACCGACTGCTCGGGGACGATGACCACCGGCCGCTGCCAGAACCCGCGGTCGTCCACGGCGTCGAGCATGCTGCGGTAGTCGGGCGCCGACCCGGCCTGCGCCCAGCGCACGAACGCCGTCAGCGCCTTGTCGGCGGCCGGCCCGGTGCCCACGACGTCCCTGGCCGCGGCCACGGTCGCGATCCCCGCGCCCACCAGCGACGGGTCGGGCACCCGTACCACGTCGGGCTCGCCCGAGCTGGGCGTCAGCCGCCCGCGCACGGTCGGCGGGAAGACCATCCGCCAGTTCATCTCGGTCCCGCCGACCGAGAAGCGCCGGGCCAGCGACGAGCGCGTGGCGAACACCAGCGGCGAGGTGGCCACCACGGTCTCCCCCGCGGGCAGCGAGCTCGCGCCCTGGCTGCGGGCCAGCCTGATCCAGGCCGAGGAGTCGGCGATCCAGCCGTCGGGACGTTCGCGCAGCACGCCGGCCCGGTCACCGATCAGCGTGCGCAGCACGGTGGCCGACGGCTGCTCGGTCACCTGGACCAGCACGCAGCGCCCGCCGACCGACGCCTTGGTCTCGTTGAAGCGCCCGGCGGCCTCCATGACCGCCGGCGCCACGTCCACGGCGGCGGCCACGCTGACCAGAACAGGATCTCGTGACACGCACAGGGCGGGACCGCCGCCGAGCACCACGTACAGGCTGCCGGCGGCGACGGCCACGGCGGCGAGGCCGGCCAGCATGCCCCGTTGGAGCGCCTTCCTGCGTCGCTGCACGGGAGGCAGCGCGGCACGGTGTCGACCCAACCGCACGATGAACCTCTCTCCAGTGGAGTGATGATTCTTCCAGTGCCTCCCATACCGGGCGCAACCCTTGTTAGAACTTGTTACAACTATGCCATCGGCAAGATTCTTCTCACGCTCTGGCACACCCCGTCGCTCGCCTGCGCGGCGGCCAGCCGTTCGGCCGTGGGGGTGCCGTACTCGGTGGTGCGCTGGCGTACCGGCCTGCCGGTGACCTCGACCATCTCGCGCAGTTCGCTGATCGTCTTGTACGAGCCGTTCTCCGAGCCCGCCATCCGGCTGATCGTCTCCTCCATGAGGGTGCCGCCGAGGTCGTTCACGCCGCCCCGGAGCACCTGGCGGCACAGGTCGTCCTGGAGCTTGACCCACGAGCACTGGATGTTGGAAATCGCGCCGTGCAGCAGGATCCTGGCCAGGGCGTGCACCGCGCGGTTCTCCTGGGCGGTGGGGCCGGGCCGGGCGATGCCGGCCAGGTAGATCGGGGCGCTGGTGTGCACGAACGGCAGCAGCACGAACTCCGAGAACCCGCCGGTCTGCTCCTGCAGCCGCCTGATCAGCTTGATGTGCCTGACCCAGTGCAGGTGGTGGTCCACGTGGCCGTACATCATCGTGGACGTCGTCGGGATGCCGACCTCGTGGGCCGTGGTGATGACCTCGATCCACTCCTTGGCCGGCAGCTTGCCCTTGGTCAGCACCCAGCGCACGTCGTCGTCGAGGATCTCGGCCGCCGTGCCGGGCAGCGAGTCCACCCCGGCTTCCTTGGCGGCCTCCAGCCAGTCGCGAATGGACAGGTTCGTCCGGGAGGCTCCGTTGATGACCTCCATCGGGGAGAACGCGTGCACGTGCATGCCGGGCGTCCTGGCCTTGACCGCCCTGGCGATGTCGAAGTAGGCGGTTCCCGGCAGGTCGGGATGGATGCCGCCCTGCATGCACACCTCGGTCGCGCCCGCCGCCCACGCCTCCTCGGCCCGGTCGGCCACCTGGTCCAGGCTCAGCGTGTACGCGTCGGCGTCGGTCCTGCGCTGGGCGAAGGCGCAGAAGCGGCAGCCGGTGTAGCAGACGTTGGTGAAGTTGATGTTCCGGTTGACGACGTAGGTGACCTCGTCGCCGACGGCCTGCGCGCGCAGCGCGTCGGCGATGGCCGCCAGCTCGTCCAGCGCCTCGCCCTCCGCGCCCAGCAGCGCGACGGCCTCGGCGTCGGTCAGCCCGGCGGGATCGGCCTCGGCCCGCCGGAGCGCCTGGCGCACGTCGCTCGGCGTCGAGGCGGCGATCGGGCCGAGGCGTTCGCGCAGGGCCGTCCAGTCGCCGTAGACGTGGTCGAAGTCGTCGCGCCGGTCGTTCGCCCGGCCCGTGGTGTCCACCTCGACGTGCAGGTCCACCCGGCCGGCGGCGGTGAACCCGCCGTCCGGCTCCTGCCAGGGACGGCCCTGCGGCACGGCGTCCTCGCGGGCGAGCCCGGTGTCGGGGTCGGCCAGGGCCTCGACGTGCGCGAACAGCCGCGGGTCCAGCCAGGGCTCGCCGGCCCGCACGTACTCGGGGTAGATCGTCAAGCGTTCCCGCAGGTCGAAGCCGGATTCGGCGGTACGCGCCGCCAGGTCGTCGATCTGCGGCCAGGGGCGTTCGGGGTTCACGTGGTCGGGGGTCAGGGGCGAGACGCCGCCCCAGTCGTCGATGCCGGCGCGGATCATGAGCGCGTACTCGGAGTCGACCAGGTTGGGCGGGGCCTGGAGGCGGACGCGGGGGCCGAGGACCAGGCGCGCGACGGCGATCGTGGCCGCGAGCTCGTGCAGGTCGGCGTCCGGCAGGCCGCGCATGGCCGTGTCCGGCTTGGCGCGGAAGTTCTGGACGATGACCTCCTGGATGCCGCCGTACTCGCGGGCGACCTTCCGGACGGCGAAGATCGACTCGGCCCGGTCCTCGACGGTCTCGCCGATGCCGATGAGGATCCCGGTCGTGAACGGCACGTTGCTGCGGCCGGCGTCCTCCAGCACGCGCAGCCGCACCGCCGGGTCCTTGTCGGGGGAGCCGTAGTGCGGCTGCCCCTTCTCCTCGAACAGCCGCCGCGAGGTGGTCTCCAGCATCATGCCCATCGACGGCGCGACCGGCTTGAGCCGCTGCAGGTCACGCCAGCTCAGCACACCGGGGTTGAGGTGCGGCAGCAGCCCGGTCTCCTCCAGCACCAGGATGGCCATGGCTCGCACGTAGGACAACGTGTCGTCATAGCCGTGCGCGTCCAGCCACTCGCGGGCCTGGTGCCAGCGATCCTCCGGCCGGTCCCCCAGCGTGAACAGCGCCTCCTTGCAGCCCATCGCCGCGCCCTGCCGGGCGATCTCCAGCACCTCGTCCGGGCTCAGGAAGGCCGACTCCAGCTTGTGCGGCGCGGTCGCGAACGTGCAGTAGCCGCAACGGTCCCGGCACAACCTGGTCAGCGGGATGAACACCTTCCTGCTGTAGGTGATCACCCCTTCCCGTCCGGCGGCCTTCAGCCCGGCGTCGCGCACGCGGGAGGCGTGGTCGAGCAGCGCGTCGAGCTGTTCGCCGCGCGCGTGCAGCAGCACGACGGCCTCGGTGAGGTCGAGCGCCTTGCCGTCACGGGCACGGGCGAGGGCACGGCGAAGCGCGGAATCACTGACAAGACTCATAGAGGCACAGTACGCACCCCTGAGTTCGTGACGCGCACTCAGGGCGGGATGTCAGAAGGACCGGTAGTCGCGCGCGGCCATCCGCGGCCCCCGCGCGGGCGGGCGCAGACCGCTGAGCCAGACGAGCACCGCCGCCCGGTGCCGATGCCCCCGGTACGGCTCCAGCAGCCGCATCATCCCCTGGTCGTCGGTCTTCTCCCCGGTCAGCGCGTAGCCGACCAGTTTGGCCAGGTGGAAGTCCCCCACGCTCACCGCGTCGGCGTCGCCGAAGACCCGCTGGCGCACCTCGGCCGACGTCCAGACGCCGATGCCGGGCAGGGCCCGCAGCAGCCGGTCGAGCTCGTCCGTGGTGGCCGCGGCCTCCAGCTTGGCGGCGTGCCAGGCGGCGTTGGCGATCGTCCGGGCCCGGACGGCCTCCGCGCCCGCCCGGTGCCAGTGCCAGCTCGGGATCTGCCGCCACACGACCGGCTCGGGCGGCACCCGCATGCCGTCGGGGGCGGGGCCGGGGGCGGGCTCGCCGTAGTGGCGCAGCAGGTAGCGCCAGGCCCGCCACGCCTCCCGGCCGACGACCTTCTGCTCCAGCACCGCGGGCACCAGCGCCTCCATGACCCGCCCGGTACGCCCGATGCGCAGCCCCGCGTGCTTGCGCGCGACGTCCGCCAGCACGTCGTGCCGGACGCGGAAGCCCGAGACGTCGTCGAGCGCGCCGAGCAGGGCGGGCAGGGTCTCCAGCGACCATCCGGCGCCCGGCCCCCACGCCTGGGCCCGCACGGCCGCGGCCGTCACGGTCACCCGCAGCGTGCTCGGGCCGTCGGGGGTGCGGCAGGCGCGCCAGATCGAGCCGTCGGGGGTGCGGCGCCAGGCGGGATCGCCGGTGCCGCGCCGGTGGGGGCCGAGGGCCAGCTCCACGTCGAGCGGCCCGTCGGGCTCCCACCTGCGTTCCATCACCCGTCCAGTCTGCCGCGCGGCGGCGGGTGGTCGCTCACCCGCGCGGCCCCGCGGGACGGGTCACACGTCGCTCATCCGCGCGGCCCGGCGGGCGGGTCACACGTCGCTGGAGTAGCGGACCGCGCGCTCGGGCAGCTCGACGCCCGGCCAGACGCGTACCCCGCCCTGCAGCTCGTTGCCCGGCCCGACCACCGCGCCGTCACCGATCACCGCGTCGCGCACGACCGTGCCGGCGCAGATCCGGGCGCCCTTGCCCACGACCGAGTCGCTCACCGTGGCTCCCGCCTCGATGACGCTGTCGTCGCACAACACCGAGCCCACCACGGACGCGCCCGCCTCGACGACGGCCCGCGCGCCGACGGTGGTGCCGCCCTGGACCTTGGCCTCGGCCGAGATCTTCGCCCCGTCGAGTGCGAGGTGCTCGCCCTGCGGGCCGGGCAGCGCCGGCGAGTCGAGCCGCCCGAGCACCAGGTCGCGCGAGCCCTTCACGAACGCGGCCGGCGTGCCCACGTCGAGCCAGTACGTGCGGTCGGCGTAGCCCAGCACCAGCTCGCCGGAGTCGATCAGCCCGGGGAACGTCTCGCGCTCCACGGAGACGACCTCGCCGCGCGGGATCGAGTCGATCACCGAGCGGGTGAAGACGTAGCAGCCGGCGTTGATGCGGTTGGTGACCGGGTTGGGGGTCTTCTCCAGGAACGCGGTGACCCGTCCGGACTCGTCGGTCGGCACGCAGCCGAACCGCGTCGGGTCGTCCACCTCCGTCAGGTGGAGCGTCACGGCGGCGCCGCGCTCGCAGTGGGTGCGGACCTGGTCGCCGATGTCGTGGCCGGACAGGATGTCGCCGTTGAGGATGAGCACCGGGTCGGAGGGCCCGCAGGTGAGCGCCTCGGCGGCGTTGCGGATGGCCCCGCCGGTGCCGAGCGGCGTCTCCTCGGTCATGTATTCGAGCGAGAGCCCGAGTGCCGACCCGTCACCGAAGGCGGGCTCGAACATCGCCGCCTTGTACGAGGTCGCGAACACGATCCGGCGCACGCCGAAGGACCGGGCACGGGCGAGTTGGTGGGCCAGGAACGGCACTCCGGCGGTCGGCAGCAGCGGCTTGGGCGTGCCCAGTGTCAGCGGACGCAGGCGTGTGCCCTGCCCCCCGACCAGGAGGATCGCCTCGAGGTCTGGCAAAGAGCTCTCCATCACTCCGTGAGAGTAGCGAACTATTCGATTGCGCGTTGATAAGAGTTGAGATGCGCCTCCGCCGAGGCCTCCCAGGTGAATTCGCGTGCCCGCGCCCGCCCGGCCTCCTGCAACTGCCGCCTCCGGTCGGCGGAGGCGAGCAGCTCGCCCAGGGCGTCGGCGATGCTGTCCGCGTCCGGCTCAGTGTAGGCGACGGCGTCGCCGCCCACCTCGGGCAGCGAGGTGCGGTGGCTGGTGAGGACGGCCGCGCCGCAGGCCATGGCCTCCAGCACCGGCATGCCGAAGCCCTCGCCGCGGGAGGGGAACGCCACGACGAGCGCGCCGCCCAGGAACCCCGGCAGATCGGGCGCGCGCAGGTATCCCGGCCTGATCACCCGGACGGTGGCCTCGACCTCGCGGCAGGCGGCGTCGACGTCGTCCTCGTGCACGCCGCCGCCGAGCACCAGCGCGGGCGGCGTCTCCAGCCGCTTGACGGCGGCGGCGAAGCCGCGGATCAGGTTGGGCACGTTCTTGCGGGGGTCGAGGTTGCCGAGGAAGGCCACGTACGGCTGGCCGTGCAGCCCGCACCTGATGGCCGCCCGGCGCACCTCGTCCTCGCTCGGCGGGTGGAACTGGGCGAGGTCGACGCCGTGGTAGGCGACGTCGATACGGGTGGGGTCGGCCGACAACACGCGGACCAGCTCGTCCCTGGTCGCCTTCGACGGCACGATGACGCGCCGGGCGTGCCGGACGGCGGTGCGCGTGGCCGAGCGGAAGAACGCGGCCCTGGCCGGGCTGTGCTGCTCGGGCTCGGTGAACCAGGTCACGTCGTGCACCGTCACGACGGTCGGCAGGCCGGAGCGCAGCGGCATGGAGTAGTAGGGGGCGTGGATGACCTCGGCCCCCGTCTGGCGGGCGAGCAGCGGCACGCCGGTCTGCTCCCAGGCGAGCCGGGCGGCCCGGTTGGTGATGGCGACGGGGCCGGGGACGACACGGGCCGAAGGCGCCAGCCGCTGGTACCTTTCCGCGTCCGCACGCTGGCAGACCACGACGAGATCGGTCCCTGCCTGGTGGAGCGCGGCCACGAGCCCGTCCACGTACCGGATCAACGCACCACGGTCGGCGGGGACCGCGGCGGCATCGACGAGCACTCGAGGCATTACGTGGATCTTCTCCCCTCAAGATCGACGTGGGACCTGGCAAGTCCCCCCTCTTTGATTCAGCTTATGACCACCCTCCCCCAAATCGTGGGCCAAATCACACCGAGTCGCGACGTGCGGCAATTCCCGCCATACCTGCGCAGATCAGGTCACCGAGGATGATGACGATCCGGGAGCAGAGGGCCACCGCGATGGCCGCGCCGCTGTCGAGCACGGGGGCGAGCACCGCCACCATCGCCAGCTCGCGCACCCCGGCCCCGGCCGGCACGACGAAGGTCACGATGCCCAGGCACCACGACAGCGCGAAGGCCCCGACGGCGAACAGCAGGCCGCCCTGCGGCGCGACGAAGTAGAAGTGCACGCCGTAGGCCGTCCAGCCGGCCAGCGCCCAGCCGAGCGCGGTGAGCATGCCGCGGCGGGTCAGCGGGCGTTCCAGGGGCTCGCGCTTCAGCCTGCGCAGGCCGAAGCCGATGACGCCGTTGACGACCTTGGGCTCCAGCAGCACCAGCAGCAGCGGGATGAACAGCAGCACCCAGCCGAACCGGTGCCAGCCGAGCGTGACCAGCGTGACGAGCAGACCGCTGGCGATCTGGACGGGCATCATCAGGAAGAACGCCGCGGCGCTGCGCGGACGCGGTACGCCGAGGTCGCGGCCCATCTCCATCTGGGCGAGCACCGGCCAGACCGCGCCGGGGATGTACTTGCCGAGCTGGCCGACGAAGAACACCTTGGCGGCCGGCCGCAGCGGCAGCGGCGAGCCCAGGTCGGCCAGCAGCGTGCGCCAGGTGAGCATGGCCCCGAGCAGCGCGGCGACCACGGCGACGAGCGACCCGGCCAGCGCCGGCCACGACAGCCGGGCGAACCCGGCCACCACGGCGTCCCACTGTCTGGCCACCGCCCACGCGCCGAAGGCGAGCGCGACGGCGAGGAAGCCGAAGCGCAGCAGCCGGCGCGGCAGCGACCGCTTGGGGATCGCGCTCGCGCCGGTCTCGTCCACGAGGCTCACAGCGGCAGGACCCGCTCGGGCGGCTGCGGCAGCGCCGGCCCCGCGGGCCTGCGCGGGGTCTTGGTCGCCACCCACAGGTACGTCGGCACGACGGGCAGCAGCAGCCGCAGCACCTCGCGCGGCGCGCGGGCCAGCACGGCCTTGACCAGCCGGCCCGGCAGGCCGGGGAACAGCTCCGACCCGGCGAACCTGGTCGGCGTGGCCAGCACCGGGAACGTGTAGTCCCAGACGTGGAAGGCGCGCAACATCCGGCGCAGCCCCCGCCGGGTCCTGAACCGCTCGTAGTAGTGGTCGGCCCGGCCGAAGGCGCGCACGTAACGGTCGGCCAGCGCGGGCGGCAGGTACGACAGGAACGGCAGCTTGTAGTGGGGCTCGACGACCCCGAGCCGGTTGCCGAGCCCGAGGTAGAGCACCCCGGTGTCGGACAGCACGCGGTGCATCTCGGCCACCACGGCGTCGGGGTCGACCACGTGCTCGTAGATGTGGTTGAAGACCAGCACGTCGATCGACCCGTCGGGGAAGGGCAGCGCCGTGCCGTCGCCGCAGACGAACGCCACCCGCTCGCCGAACCGGTCGGCGGCCCTGCGCAGCCCCGGCACGTCGATGTCGATGCCCAGCGTGTGCTTGGCCCCGGCCTGGGCCAGCTCGTCGGCGATGAACCCGGCCGAGCAGCCGACGTCGCCCACGGTCAGCCCGCCGAGCGGCCCCTGGAAGTGCTCCAGCACGGCGATGATCTTCGCGGCCTTGCGGCGGCGTTTGTCCTCGTCGAGCATGGCCGACTGGAATTCGGAGTACTCGAGCTGCGCGACCCGTTGCTTGCCCACGTCGCCCAACAGTACCCGCGCCGCGGGCCTCGGCAGGCTGACCTGTCCCACATGCTGGCTCTCCCCCGGGCTCCCGCGTAGCCTGGGCTGATGTTGCGCCGCCTGCTGCGCGTCCTGCTCGCGCTGGTCGCCCTCGCCTTCCTCGGCTACGGCCTGGCGCGCAACTGGCACGACACCACGCAGGCCCTCTCCAGGCTGTCGCCGTGGGCGGTGCTCGGGGCGTTCGGCGCGGTGCTGGCCGGGCAGGTCTGCATGCTGGCGGCCTGGCGGCAGATCATGGCGGGGCTCGGCACGCGGCTGCCGCTGCGGGTGGCCGGACGGATCATGTTCGTGGGCCAGCTCGGCAAGTACATCCCGGGCGCGGTGTGGGCGTACGCGGCCATGATGGACCTCGGGCGCGACCACGGGAGCCCGCCGCGGCGCACGTTCGCCACGATCTCGCTCGGGCTGGTGGTCAACCTGGGCGTCGGCATCTCGATCGCCGCCGCCACGCTGAGCTCGCACGAGGCCGTCCGCCGGGCCTGGTACGTGGTGCTGCTCGTCCCGGTGATCATCGTGTGCCTGCATCCCAAGGTGCTCACCTGGGGGCTCAACCTGGCGCTGCGCATCGCCCGCAAGGAGCCGCTGGAGAGCGTGCTGCCCGGCCGCACGGTCGTCGTCACGGTGGCCTGGACCGCGCTCGGCTGGTTCGTCTACGGCCTGCACACCTGGCTGCTGTCCGGCCGCCCCGACCTCTACCTGGTGGCGACCGGCGCGTACGCGTTCGCCTGGTGCACCGGCATCCTGGCCTTCGTGGTGCCGGCCGGGGTGGGCGTGCGGGAGGGCGCGCTCGTGCTGGTGCTCGGGCCGGTCATCGGCACCGCTCCGGCCATCGCGGTGGCGATCGTGTCGCGGCTGGCGTTCACGCTGGCCGACGCGGTCGCCGCGGGGGCGGCGTTCCTGCTGGGCCGTCAGAGGGCGAGCAGCGCGCCCGCGTACGCGGCCCAGAACGGCTCGGGATCGACCGCCTTGACCCCCGACCGCAACCTCTCCGGCTCGCCCGAGGCGTAGAAGCGCTCGATCGCCGCGCGCAGCGCCCCGGCGTCGCCCGGCTCGACCAGCAGGCCGTCGACGCCGTCGGTTACGTGGTCGGCCAGCGCGCCCACCCGGGTGGCGATCACCGGCACGCCGTGCTCGTGGCCGAGCCAGACGTTCTGGCTGGCGGTGGCGCTGCGGTACGGCAGCACCAGCGCGTCGGCCGCGGCGAACAGCTTCGGCACGTCGGCGGCGGGGACGTACCCGGGCCGCAGCTCCACCCGCTCGGCCAGGCCCAGCTCGTCGATCAGTGCCTTGGTCTCGTCGAGGCCGCCCCAGAACTCGCCCGCCACGGTCAGCGAGATGCCCTCGGGCAGCGCCCGCAGTAGCAGGTCGAGCCCCTTGTACGGGCGTACCATCCCGAAGAACAACAACCGCCGGCGCACCCCGCCGGACTTCTCGGCCGACGTGGACGGCAGGTGCGGCGGCAGCCCCGCCACCCCGACCGGCTTGCCCGGCGCGAGCCCCCTGGCCAGCTCGGCCTGCTGCTCGGAGTGGGCCAGCACGCCGTCGACCCGCCGCAGCAGCGCCCTCATCAGCGGCTGGTCGTACGGCTTGCGCTCGTGCGGCAGGACGTTGTGGCAGAGCGCGACCGTCCGGACCTTACCCCCGGTCCCGGACAGGATCCCCAGGTACGGAGGAACCTGGACGGAGCTCAGCACCGCCAGCACCACCAGGTCGGCCGTGCGCAACCGGCGTCCCGCCGCGTACCACCCGTCGGGCCGCCGCCAGTCGAGCCGCCGCGCGGTCCGCGGGTACGGCGTGCCCTCGGGCTCGGAGATCGTCTGCTGACCGGGGTAGAGGAACGACGGGTACTGGGCCCGCCACGACTCGATCACCACGTCGTGGCCCTGGGCCGCCAGCCGGTGCGCCAGCTCGGTGGTGTGCTGCGCCCCGCCCCCCTTGTACGGATGGGTCGGGCCGACGATCGCGATGCGCACGCGCTATTCCCCCCGCGACCGCACGATCAGGTCGGCCAGCAGCGCCACCGAGCCGATCAGCAGGCCCGACAGGAAGATCATGACGGTGTTGGCCGGGAAGTAGAACGGCTGCCGGATCATGTCCCAGACGCCCTTCACGAGCCCGATCGCCACCAGCCACAGCGCGGGCGGCATGAGCACCTTGAGCGGGTTGAAGTACATGATCATCCGCAGCACCTGCAGGATGTAGCGGTAGGCGTCGGAGACGAAGCTGAACTTCGACGTGCCGGCCCGCTTGGCGTACTCGATGGGCAGGTAGTAGACGTCGTGCTGGTTGGACAGGAACGACAGCGTGATCGTCGTGACGCAGGAGAACCCGGGTGGCAGCAGCCGCAGGTAGGGGCGGGCCACCGACTTGCGGAAGGCGCGCAGCCCCGAGTTGAGGTCGGGGATCTTCTGCCCGGCGAGCTTCTCGGCCACCTTGCGGATCACCCACTTGGCCGGCACCCGCAGGATCTTGTGCGACCCCTCCTCGGTGGTGCGCGCGCCGACGACCTGGTCGACCGTCTGGTCCTTCTCCAGGATCTGGACCAGCTCGGGGATGCGCTCGTTGGGGTAGGTCATGTCGGCGTCGGTCCAGACGACGATCTCGCCCCTGGCCTCCTGCGTGCCGATGCGGCGCACGGTGCCCGAGCCGCCGTTGCGGTGGAAGGCGCGGATGCGCAGGTGGGGGTAGTCGGGCGCGGCCTCTTCGAGCCGGGCCAGGGTCTGGTCGGTCGAGCAGTCGTCGACGGCGACCAGCTCGTAGGTGTAGCCGCTGGAGTCCATCGCCCGCGTGATGCGCTCGACCTCGTCGATGACGTGGTCCTGCTCGTTGTAGCAGGGCAGGACGATCGTGACGTACGGCGCTTCTTCCACGGCAGGTCCACTCTTGGGGGTCTCAAGCGTGCTCACGGGGGTCGAGGGTACTCTGCCCCGCTGGAAGCCGAGTCCACATCGACGGGCTTTACGCTCACTTGATCAGCTGTGACCATCCTACGCCGGGCATCCTGAGCATCTCCTGACCCACCGCCCTGGCCCTGGCGGGGTCGTCGAACCGCACGTACAGCATCTCCGAGACGGCGTCGATCGTGAGCGGCACGTCGCTCTGGTAGAGCCGGGAAAGCCGCAGGCCGAACGGCTTGTCCTGGAGGAACACCTCGGCCACGCCTTCCAGCTCGCGCAGCCGGGCCACGACGGCGTCGCGCTGCGCCTCGGTCGCCGCGGCCTGGCAGGCGGGGTACTGCTGCCGCCGGGCGCACATCACGACGCTCAGATCGGCCTTGCCCTGCCAGAAGCTGGGCAACCGGGGCATGAGCAGGATGCCCGGCTCCCCGGCCAGCCCTCGCCGGACGGCGTCGTAGTCAGCCGGGCCGCGCAGCCCGGCCTCGATCTGCGGGATCCAGCTCGCCTCGCGAGGCTTCGCCAGCCCCTCATCGATGATCACTCGCTGGGCCCAGCGCCGCTCGACCTCGTCGGCGGGCACCAGCGTGGGCGCGACCGCCTCCGGGATCCGCCGGACCAGCGCCAGCACCCGCTCGGCGGTGCCCTCCGGGCAGCCCTGGGTGCCCTCGGTGCACAGCGTGACGGTGAAGCCGTCCACGACGGGCAGCGCGCCGACGGGAGGAGGCGAGGGCAGGAGCGAACGCCGGTGCAGGTACCAGCCGCCCCCGCCGAGCGCCGCCACCAGCAGGACGGCCACCATGACCGTCGCCGCCGTCCTCTGGTGGGCTCTGATCCAGGGCCGTAACCACGGCTCCCGGTCGTCGCCGAACGTCAGCTCGTCGGTCTCAGACATGCCCAGAACTATCGCGATCCGCACGGACCGGGGTCAACCCACCGCCATCCACACATTCACCCGCAAACTCCACGTCCCGTTGGGCGGGTCCACGAGCGAGCGCTCGTCCTGGCGCGTGACCAGGCCCATGATCTGGCGCGGCGTCCCGTAGGGGGCCACCTGGGCGGGGTCGGCGGCCAGCACGACCGGCACCCGGCCGGCCGCCCTGACCCGCTCGACGGCGGCCCGGATCTCCGGCTCCGCCGCCAGGTCAGCCCCTGGAGGCCGCGTCACCTGCGCCGCCGGACGTCCGCACATCCCCCGGACGAGCTGGGTGAACCGGTCGCCGGTCACCCGCTCGACGAACAGCACCGACGCCCCGGCCGGGAGCGCCGCGCACATCGACCGGACCGCCGCCGCCTCCCCCCGCTCGACCGGCGTGAACGCGGTGCCGATCGAGGTCACCACCGGCGGCGCGAGCACCAGCAGCACCCCCGCGACCGTCGCCCACCGCCGGACCCGCTCCCGCGGCCACGACCGCTCACGCAGCCAGCCCAGGCCCCACACCGCCAGCACGATCAGCCCCGGGATCACGACCGGGACCAGCCGCCGGGAGGCCCATGGCTGGTCGGGGGTGATCTCGGGCCGCAGCAGCGTGGTGACCGTCGTCCAGCCGATCATCGCCAGCGGCAGCAGCCAGACGAACGGCCTGCCGTCACGCAGCAGCCTGCGCAGCAGCACGGCCGCCGCGACCGTGGCCAGCACGACGGCCGGTATGCCGATGTACCAGGTCACCCAGTGGAGCGAGAGCTCGAAGTAGAGCCGGTCCGCCTGGACGGGCAGGCCGTTGGCCTGCTGGATCTGGGCGATGAACTCGGCCGTGCGGGCGTCGTCGAGGTTCGTGGCCTTCCTGGTCACGGTCTGGAACCAGGGGCGGGCGTACAGACCGGCCATCACCAGCACGACCAGCGCGGCCCCCGCCGTCGGCAACCAGCGCGGCGGCCGGAACCTGGCCAGCCTGGGCGCGACGGCCACGCCGACCGGCGTGAGCACGAGCACGACCGCGCAGATGAGCAGCAGCGGCCGCACGGACCCGGACAGATACTCCAGATACGGACGGGCCAGCACGTACGCCGCCAGCAGCCCGAGCCCCGCCCCCGCCACCAGCCCCGCCAGCAGCGGCACCCCCACCGCGCCCTGCGGCCTGCCGGAGCGCCGCATCGCGACCAGCAGCCCCGCGTACGCCAGCACCGGCAGCACGTCGCGCAGCCCGTCGACCCTGACCAGCACGGCCAGCCCCAGGACCAGCCCGGCCGGCAGCCCCTGCCGCCAGCCGGGCCGCTCGGCCTCGATCGCGTCCTGGGCCAGCGCCAGCCCGCCGAACAGCAGGATCAGCGACGGGATCTCGCTGAAGGTCGTGCGCGAGGTGTAGAGGATCGGCAGGCTCACCGCGAACGCCGCCGCCGCGAGCACCGCCCACCGCCCGCCCGCCAGCCGCGCCGCCACCCCGGCCACCGTCAGCACGGCCAGCGCCCCCAGCACGGCCGGCACCGCGAACGGCGCCCCCAGCCAGTCGCCGATCGCGAACACCAGCGGCGGCCCCGGCATGAACTGCGGCACCACCCCGCCGTCCACCGCATACGTGCCGACGCTGTCGAAGTACAGGGAGGGGTGGTGGCCGCCGAACGCCGCCGCCTGGTCCGGGATCGGCAGCGAGCCGTGCCCGGCGATCCAGGCGGCGTACTGGGCGTAGGTCGCCGGGTCGCGCCGGACCAGCAGCTGCTCGGCATGCATGACGACGTTGAACACGCCCGACCCGGCGGCCACCGCCACGACCCCGGCCACCTGCCAGGGAGTGGCCTGGACGCCCTGGCCCGCGCCCCGCCTCCCGCGCAGGACGTCACGCGTGCCCGCCCAGCACAGCAGCGCCGCCGCGGGCACGCCGAGCAGCACCGCGGGCAGCGGCGCGAACCGGCCGGCCAGCAGCAGCGGCAGGCCCGCGAGCAGCCAGCCCGCCAGGGCGAGCGCGGGCGACACCGACAACGCGGCCAGTACGCGGCCCGATCGATCACGTTCCATCGGTGAGCGAGCGTATCCAACGCCGCGGTCACGGCGTCCACGGAAACGCGGGTAGCGTACGCGAGGTGCAGGAGGAGCGGGATGACCAGCGGGTGAGACCGGAGCCGCGCGCGGGAACCCCCGCCCGCGTCCGGGAGCCCAGATGGTTCGCGCGCGTCCGGGAGGCCGGATGGTGGCGGCGGCACGGCTGGTTCGCCGGCGTGCTGGCGGTCGGCGCGGCGCTGCGCGCGCTCGCCATGCTCGGCTACCGCCCGGCCCTGTGGTTCCCCGACTCCTACACCTACATCGTCACCGTCTTCCGGCCGCGCCCCGACCTGGTGCGCCCGGCGGGCTACTCGATGTTCATGAAGCTCCTGGAGCCCTTCCACGGCTTCTGGGCGGTCACCGCCGCGCAACACCTGCTCGGCCTGGCCACCGGCGTGCTCGTCTACGTGGCCGCGCGCCGGGCCCCGCGCTGGGCGCGCACGCTCGCGGCCGTGCCCGTGCTGCTCGACGCGTACCAGATCGAGCTGGAGCACCTGCTGGTCTCCGACACGCTGTTCCTGTTCCTGGTCGTGGCCGCCGTGACGCTGAGCCTGACCGAGAAGCGCGCCACCGCCGCCGCCATCGGCCTGCTGCTGGCCGCCGCCACCCTGACCAGGACCGTCGGCCTGCCGCTCATCGTCATCCTGGCCGCGTGGCTCGTGCTGCGCAGGCGCGTGGGCCTGGCCGGGGTGCTGCTGGCCGCCGCGCTGGTCCCGGTCGTCGCCTACGGCGGCTGGTTCTACGCCGCCCACCACCGCGTCGGCCTGGTGGGCGCGAACGGCGTCTTCCTCTACGCCCGCACGATGTCCTTCGCCGACTGCGCCAGGATGAACCCGCCGGCCGACCTGCGGGTGTTGTGCGACCCCCGTCCGCCGGAGCTGCGCCCGCCGTCGCAGGAGTACATCTGGAGCAAGGACTCCCCGCTGGTGAAGCTGCCGGGGATCACGTTCTCGAAGGCGAACGACGACCTGGCCTCCAGGTTCGCGACCCTCGCCGTCACCAGCCAGCCGCTCGACTACGCGGGCTCGGTGCTGGCCGAGCTGGCCCGCACCTTCACGTGGGGACGGCCGGTCTACCCCGACGCCGAGGTCTACGCCTACTACGAGTTCCCGGTGACCCCGCCCGGCCCACCTGGCCGCTATCCCGCGCAGGTCGGCGCCGACTATGCCAAGCTCTATGAGCAGGGTGCGATCGGTACGGAGATCGTCGAGCCCTACGCCGGATGGCTGCGGGGCTATCAGAGCGTGGTGCGCCTGCCCGGCCCGGTGCTGCTGGCGCTCCTGCTCGCGCCGCCCGTCGCGGCCGCCGTGCGCCGGGCGCGGGGCCTGCGGCACGCCGGTCCGCCGGCGTGGGCGGCGCCCTGGGCGGCAGCCGTTGTGTTGCTCGTCACACCGCCCGCCGTGGCCGAGTTCGACTACCGGTACGTGCTCCCGGCCGTGCCTCTGGCCTGCCTCGCGGCGGCTCTGAGCATCCGGCCTGACCTGCGGGGACGGTCAGAAAGCGGGAAAGACTTTGGCAATGATATTCCACGAAATGTCCGGCTCTGAGTATGCTGTGCCGCGGAAACATCACGCCCGGGTCACGGTCGTTTCCGGCGGTCATGGCACCGGGCACGCCGTACGTGACCTAATCTCGTGGCGCGGAGCGACCAAGCCGGCGCGTTGGCGCAAGGAACGAGGCTAGGGGGCGTATGAGTGACTACAGGAGCGCGTCCGTCCAGGACGCCAGGGTCGCCCCCAGCGCTCCGGGCAGCCGGATGGCGCGAAGGGCAGCGGGCTCCCCGCCTCCCCCGCCCGACGACCGGCCCACGCGCGGCCACCGCGGCGACGGCGGCGGCGGCGGTCAGGGCAAGATGCGGGTGCTGGCCTGGGTCAGCATCGCCGCCACCACGGTCATGGTGGCCGGCGCGCTGACCGGTTACACCGTCTACCGCGACGCCTTCGGCAACATCACCCAGAAGAGCGTCAAAGAGGACATCATCAACCCGCGTCCGCGCGACACGGGCGCGCTCAACGTGCTGCTCGTCGGCTCCGACACCCGCGCGGGCAAGGGCAACGCCAAATACGGCCAGCAGCTCGCCAGGACGGCCGACGCCGGCGGCAAGCGCACCGACACGATCATCGTCATGCACATCTCCCCCAACCGGGACAAGGCGCGCCTGATCAGCTTCCCGCGCGACTCGATGGTGCAGATCCCGAAGTGCAAGAACGAGACCACCAAGGCCGAGATGCCGCCCCGCCGGGACATGATCAACTCGGCGTACAACTCCGGCGGCATCGCGTGCACGATCTCCACGATCGAGACGCTCACCCAGATCCGCATCAACCACTTCGTCGAGGTCGACTTCAGCGGCTTCAAGAACATCGTCGACGCCCTCGGCGGCATCGAGATCTGCCTCAAGTCCGGCGTCAACGACAGGGCGTCCCATCTCGTCCTGCCTCCGGGCAAGAGCCTGCTCAACGGCGAGAAGGCGCTCGGTTACGTACGTCTGCGCCACTACGGCGACGGCAGCGACATCCAGCGCATCAAGCGCCAGCAGATCTTCCTGAGCAAGGTCATCGCCAAGGCCACGAGCAGCGAGCTGCTCACCGACATCGGCAAGCTGACCGGCTTCATCAAGGCGGCGGCGGGCTCGGTCACCATGGACCCCGAGCTGGCCAACGACACCCAGCAGCTCATCGACATCGCCACCAGCGCCAAGGAGCTGACCGCGGGCGGCGTGCAGCTCACCACGATCCCGTGGCTGCCCGACCCCCAGGACCCCAACCGGGTGATCTGGAAGGAGCCCGACGCCTCCGCGCTGTGGGCCTCGATCATCAGCGACACCGAGCTCCCCGACCCGGCCCCGAGCGCCAGCGCGAGCACCAAGCCCAAGGTCACGCCGAAGCCCGAGCAGGTGAAGGTCCAGGTGCTCAACGGCACCACCACGCCGGGCAAGGCCCGCCTGGTGGCCGACGAGCTGGCCAAGCAGGGCTTCAACGTCGTCGGCGTGGGCAACTACCAGGCCGCCGACGGCGCGAGCCTGCCCGCCAGCGAGATCCACTACGCCAAGGGCGCCGCCACCGGCGCCGACTACGCGGCCGTGCTGTCCGGCGCGGTGCTGCCCAAGCCGGCTCCCTCGGCGGGCAAGGTCACCGCGACCAACCCGCAGCCCTACACCTCCGGCACGACCGGCACGGCCGCCGGCGCGGGCGGCAAGGGCGCCCCGGTGATCCAGCTCGTGGTCGGCTCCGACTTCAAGTCGGTGAAGGTCACCAAGCTTCCTGACAGCGTGAACAACAGCACCATCACGGCCGCCGACCAGAAGAACGTGTGCACCTGAGGCTCCAAGTTCCCTGTGGAACCGGACTTCTGGTGAGACAGGGACCACTAGATCGGGATAATGTTTGCGGGTCGGCGACGCAGCGCGACACGGCCGCTGTTAAGGCGGTTGTAAGTGTGAAATGTCAGAGTTGCGTCGTGCACCCCGGCCCCTAGCGAAGCTGAGCTCCCCAGTGTCTGACACAAAGTTCTCTCCACCGGTCACGACCCCGCGGAGCCCTGACGGCCCCGTCGAGGAAGGCGGGCCGGCGAACACTGGAGCTCGCTGGCCCCTGCCTCAGGAGTCCGTCTGGGGCAACCAGACCGACCCCCACGGCCTCGCGACGGCCGAGCGCCCCGAGGAACGGCAGGAGCCCGCCGAGGAGCCCGAGCCGCCCAAGCGCCGGCGCGACCCCTACCTCGACAACGTCAAGTTCATCCTGATCGCGCTCGTGCCGCTGGGCCACTCGCTGGTGCCCACGCTCTCGACCCATTCCTCCAGAGCGCTCTACATCTACATCTACATGTTCCACATGCCGCTGTTCGTGATGATCAGCGGCTACCTGTCCAGGAACTTCTGGAACTCCAACGCGAAGACGAACAAGCTCGTCGACACGTTCGTCGTGCCGTACGTGATCGTGGAGATCGGCTACGCCGCCGTCCGCTACGGGCTCGGCCAGAAGTGGAGCCTCACGATCATCGATCCGGCGTGGCTCAACTGGTACCTGCTGGCGCTGCTGTTCTGGCGGTTGTCCACACCGGTGTGGAAGCGGATGAAGCACCCGGTCCCGGTGGCCATCGTGATCTACATGTTCGCCGGCTTCTCGCAGATCACCGGCGACTTCAGCATGGACCGCTTCTTCGGCCTGCTGCCGTTCTTCGTCATCGGCCTGGTGATGCAGCCCGAGCACTTCGAGATGCTCAACAAGCTGTGGATCAAGATCGCGTCGGGGGTCACGCTGCTCTGCGCGGCGGCCGTGGCCATCGTCATCGCGCCCAAGGCGCCGCTCGACCCGTTCTACTTCAAGCACAGCTTCCAGGACATGGACCTGTCCTGGTGGATGGGCCTGCTGCTCAAGGCCGGGCTGCTGGTCTGCGCCCTGGCGATGTCCTTCGCGGTGCTGGCGCTGGTGCCGCGCGGCGAGACCTGGTACTCCGACCTCGGCACCCGCACGCTCTACTGCTACCTGCTCCACGGCATCCCCGTCCTGATCGCCAAAGACCAGGGCTGGCTGGCGCTGCCGTGGCTGCACGGGCCGCTCGGCGTGCTGGCCATCGCGTGCAGCTCGTTCGCGCTGGCGATCGTGTTGTGCCTGCCGGAGACGCGCACGGTCTTCAAGTGGGTGCTCGAACCCCGCCTGACCTGGCTCTATCGCCGCCCCTCTGGAAGTTAAGCGGCCCTTCCACCTGAGTTAACGCCTTTGACCTGGTAGGCGCGGAGCATCGACACATGCGCGCATGTGTCGCCACCACCGTCCATCATCCCGAGGACGCCCGGATCATGCACCGGCAGATCTGGGCGCTGCTCGACGCGGGCCACGAGGTGACCTACGTCGCGCCGTTCACCTACTACAACGTCACCCCGGCCGTAGGGCTCACCGCCGTGGACGTCGCCCGGCAGGCCCCGTACGGGAAGGCCCGCGCGGCGCTCAGGCGCGGCGTGCGGGACGCCGACCTGCTGATCGTCCATGATCACCGGCTGCTGCGCGCGCTGCCCCACCGGCGCCCTCCGGTCGTCTGGGACGTCCGCGAGGACGTCTCGCCCAGGCGACGAGCCCGCGCGGAACGACGGCACCACGTGATCACCTCCGCGGAGGTGCCCGAAGCGACCCTGGTGTCGCCCAGCCCGCCCCCTCCCGGCGACACCAGGGTCGTGCACATCGGCCGCCTGTCGGCCGAGCGCGGCGTGGCCGAGCTGATCGCCCTGGCCGAGCGCCTGGCGCCGCACGGCATCCGGATGGACCTCATCGGCGCCGCCGACCGCGACGTGCGCCCGCTGCTGCGCGACGCCCAGCGCGTCGGCCTGCTCGACTGGTTCGGGTACGTGCCCAACCGGCACGCCCTGCGCATGTCCGAGGGCGCGCTGGCCGGGCTGTCCCTGGCCGCCGACACCGTGCCCGAGCCGCCCACGAAGATCCTCGACTACATGGGTCGCGGCCTGCCGGTGATCGCCACCCCGCAGGCCGCCCCGCTGGTGCGGGCCGTCGGCTGCGGCCTGGTGGTGCCCCGGGACGTGGACGCGCTGCTGGACGCCGTCCTGGACCTCAAGGAGGACCCCGTGCGGCGGGCCGACCTGGGAGCGGTCGGGCACGCCGAGGCCCGGCTGCGCCACCACTGGCCCGACCGGGCGGCGGACTTCGTCAAGCTGGCCGAGTCGTGGGCGGCCCTGCCGGAACACGCGCTGGCGGTGTAGGAATGGCCAGCGGGCGCCCGGGTTGATGTACTGGTCCCATGGCATCGCATCTGATCCAGGGCCGGACGGTGGGCATGCCTGTGCGAGTGGAGGACGCGGAGGTCTGCAGCGCCTTCTACGCGGTGCGGGCCGACGCGGCGCGGGCGGTGATCGCCTATTCCGGCCTCGACGTGGCCGAGGTGTTCCCCGGCAAGGCCGTGTGCGTGCTGGTGTTCGTCGACTATCGCAAGGGCGACCTCGACACCTACCACGAGTTCGGGATGGCCTTCCTGATCCGGCGGCCGGGGGCGGCGGGCTCGGTCGGGCTCGGTGACCTGCGCGGCGCGGGCGTCTTCGTCCACTGGCTGCCCGTCGACCAGCGGTTCACGCTGGAGGCCGGGCGGACGATCTGGGGCTTCCCCAAGGAGCTGGCCGACATCGAGCTGCGGCTCGGGTCGCCGTACAAGCGGTGTGTGCTGCGCAAGGACGGCAGGCTCGTGCTCGACCTGCTGATCAGGCCCGGCGTGCCGGCGCCGGCCGCCATGGCGCCGCTCGACGCCTTCACCCATCTGGAGGGCGTCACGCGGCGCATCCCCTGGTCCGTACGGGCCGGGGGCACCCGCGTGCGGCCGGGCGGCGCGCTGATCCGCCTGGGCAACCACCCCATCGCCAAGGAGCTCAGCGAGCTGGGGTTGCCCAAGCGGGCGCTGTTCGCCTCGACCGTCTCCCATGCCTCGATGACCTTCGGCGAGGCGGAGACGGTCTAGACGATCGGCGGACGGCCGAGCTTGACCATGCGCCAGGCGGTGCGCCAGGCCATGGGACGACGCTCGCCCGCGGGCGTGCGCAGCCCTTCGAAGAAGCCGGAGAACCACGCCTTGATCGCGACCCCCGAACGGCGCTCGCGGATCAGGGTGAGCACCACCCAGTTGGTCAGGTAGAGGAACGCCAGCGGCCACGGCAGGTTGCGCCGCGCCAGCCAGACCCGGTTACGGGCGTTGAGCTGGTAGAACTGCGCGTGCCTGGTCGGCGGGACCTGCGGGTGGTACATGACGGTCTCGGCGTCGTACTCGATCCGGTAGCCCTCGCCCAGCAGGCGCCAGGCCAGGTCGGTCTCCTCGTGCGCGTAGAAGAACCGCTCCGGCAGGCCGCCGACCTGGAGGAAGGCCGAACGCCGCACGGCCGAGGCGCCGCCGAGGAACGTGGTGACCGGCGAGGAGCGCTGCGGGTCGCCGGCGCGCAGCCGGGGCACGTGCCGCCGCTGGCCGACGCCGCCCTCGGGGTCCATCACCCGGAAGGAGATCACCGCGAGGTCGGGCTCGGTGGCGAACCGGTCGCGCACGTGGGCGACGACCTTCTGGTTGGCGTACCAGCCGTCGTCGTCGAGGAACAGCACGACGTCGCCGGAGCACTCCTCGACGCCGCGGTTACGGCCGGCGGGAATGCCGGTGTTGTGGTCGAGCCGGATCGTCTTCACGACCGCGGCCGAGCCCTCGGGTGGCGTGGCCGACACCTGGGGCACGTCGGCGCCGTTGCCCACGATCACCACTTCGACGTCGCCGTCGACCTGGTTGAGCGCGGACTCGACGGCCCGGTTCAGCTCCGCGACCCGGTTGCCCATGGTGAGGATGACGCACGAGATCTTCAACGGGTCATCGTCCTGACGCGTTGAGGACACGAGCGGAGCATTCTTTCATGATCACCGAGTCTGCTGGTCTGCATCTTGTTGACAATGGTGGAGCTAAGCGTATCGGAACCGATGGTGAACCCCCACCGAACGGCGGACGTCCGATCAATACGACGGACGGGAAGCTCCTCCGGTTCCGACATGAGATCACCCAAGCCGCCTCGACGCCATAATGCTGATCAGGTGGAGCACGGTCTGCAGCGCGGCGGCGATCGCGCAGGCCACGATGAGCACGCGGGAGGCCCCGAGCGTGCCGGTCGCCAGGTCGATCACCGCGGCCGCCACCGCGAGCAGTGACAGCTCGATCGGCTGCATGATCCGATGGAACTTGGTCGCCGCCAGGATCCTCCTGCCCAGACCGAGCAGCCCCGAACGGAACTGCACCGCCGACGCCTCGGAGGACGCGCCCAGCCCGCCCTTGGCCCGCGCCACCTCCACCAGGTCGGTCTCGGCCTTGATGAGGATGGCGCCGAGCGCGGCGGCGAAGCCGAGCACGGTGTACCAGTCGGGCAGGACGGCCGAGGCCCGCCAGCCGAGCCCGGCCAGCACGGCGGCCTCGGTGAAGTAGGCCCCGACCCGGTCGAGGTAGACCCCGGCCAGCGACGTCTTGCCCGTCCAGCGGGCCAGCTCGCCGTCGGAGCAGTCGAGCAGCAGGTAGACCTGGACGAGCAGGGCGGCCAGCACGGCCGCCCACAACCCCGGCAGGGCCAGCACGACGCCCGCCGCGACCCCGGCGACCGTCATCACCCAGGTGAGCTGGTTGGGCGTGACCGACGTCTTGCTCGTCAGCCACGTGACGTAGATGGACAGCCGGCGCATGTAGAGCACGCCTGCCCAGTGCTCGCCGTTCCTGCGGTCGAGATGGCCCTCGGGCTGGGCGACCCGCCGCAGCTCAGCTACCGAAGGCCCGGACATAGTCCCCCACCCGATCGCGGATCTCGGAGTCCTGCATGCGCAGGTGCTCCAGGATCGTGTAACGGCCGGGACGGGTCGACGGCGCCAGCGCGACCACGTCGGCGAACTGCTCGCCGGTCAGCCCGATGTCGGCGGGCACGACCGGGAGCTCGTGCCGGCGCAGGCAGTCGACCACCTGGGCCACCCTGGCGGCGTCCTCCCGCAGGAAGAAGCAGAAGGCGGCACCTATGCCGGCGAGCTCGCCGTGGTTGGAGGTGCCGGGGAAAAGCTGATCCACGGCATGAAGGATCTCATGATCTCCACCGCTCGCGGGCCGCGACGACCCGGCGACGACCATCGACATGCCGGACAGGATGAGCGACTCGGCCAGGACGGTCAGGAACGCGTCGGACTCGATGCCGTCGCTCCGGCCGACCAGCGCCTCGGCGGCGGTGCGGGACATCGAGCAGGCCAGGCCGTCGATGGGCTCGCCGCGCTCGACGCTGCCGAGCTGCCAGTCCTCGATCGCCGACAGGTTGCTGACGACGTCGCCGATGCCGGCCCTGACCAGCGACTTCGGCGCGTTGTGCACGAAGTCGAGGTCGACCAGGATGGCCAGCGGCATCGGCACGCCGAAGGTGCCCTTGCCCCCTTCGTAGGTGAGGGAGGCGGTGGGCGAGCAGATGCCGTCGTGGGAGAGGTTGGTGGCCACGGCCACCATGGGGATGCCCGCGAGGGAGGCGGCGTACTTCGTGGCGTCGATCGTCTTGCCGCCGCCGACCCCGACGACGACCTCGTAGGCGCCCTTGCGCAGGTCGGCGCCGAGTGAGACGGCCGCCTCGACCGACCCGTCGCTCACCCTGAACACCTCGGCCTGATCAAGGGTGGGGGCGATCAGGCGCTCGATGTGGTCGCCCTGGCCGGGCCCGACGGCCACGGCCACCCGGCCGGAGGTGGCCACGCGGCTGTCGGCCAGCAGGGCGCCGAGCTCGGCGACGGCGCCGCGCCTGACCTCCATGGTCAGGGGCGCCGGCAGCATCCTCGCTAGAAGCGGCATGCGCGCTCCTTCTAGTAGCGAACGGCTATGGTGCGAGCCTTGGCCAGGTCGTCGTGGTTGTCCACCTCGACCCAGTCGACCTCGCCGATGGGCGCGACGTGGATCGCCTCGCCGCGCTCGACCATCTCCTGGTAACCGTCCTCGTAGTAGAGCTGGGGGTCGCGCTCGAACGTCGTCTTGAGCGCGTCGGCCAGCCGCTCGGCCGCGCCGGGCCTGATGAGCGTGGCGCCGATGTACTCGCCGTACGCCTCGGCCGGGTCCATCAGCTTGGTGATGCGGCGCAGCGAGCCCTCCGGGGAGAGGGTCACCTTCATCTCCTCGTCGGCCAGCTTCTTGACGTTGTCGACCGCGAGCAGGACGTCGCTCGTCCCGGGGGCGGCCAGCAGCGTCTTCTCCACCGAGACGGGGTGGACGGTGTCGCCGTTGACCAGCAGCACGCCCTGGGCGAAGTAGTCGCGGGCGCACCACAGGGAGTAGGCGTTGTTCCACTCCTCGGCCTTGTCGTTGTGCACGAGGGTGAGCTTGACGCCGTGGCGCCTCTCCAGCTCCTCCTTGCGGTCGTGCACGGCCTGCGCCGCGTAACCGACGACGACCACGACCTCCCGCAGGTCCACCTCGGCGAGGTTGCGCAGCGAGATGTCCATGATCGTGGTTTCGCCGTCAACCGGCACGAGCGCCTTGGGCAGCGTGTCGGTGTACGGCCGCAGGCGTCGTCCGGCCCCGGCGGCCAGAACCATTCCCAGCAACGTGCACTCCTCGGTCGAGCATGACTACGTGTGCCCAAAGGTTAGTTGCCTTTGGCCCCTTCGCGGGTAATCCGGCGTTAGTCTTGCGTTCCCATCTCGCTCGCCTCGACGCCCGATCGGGGCGCGGCCAGCCAGCACGTGACACTCTCCCAGCCGAACAGCGCCCACAGGTAGAGGGTCAGCAGCACGTAGCCCGCGGTCATCCAGCCGGCCAGGGCGGCCAGCGAGACCACCATCATCCGGCCGTCCCAGCCGAGGCCGAGCGTCGAGAGCCAGGCCGGCGGGTAGACGCGCTGGCGCAGCCGGTAGACCAGGTCGTAGTGGTGGAAGGCGAGCGCGCCGAGCAGCAGGAAGGTCAGCACCGGCGGCAGCCCGTGGGCGAAGCCGCAGGCGGCGACGAAGCTGTACTCGATGAGCCGCAGGATCGGCGGCACCAGCCAGTCGAAGCGGCCGTCGTGCGGGTGGGTGCTGCCCGGCCCGGCCAGCAGCAGCGTCACGGCGGGCGCGAACACCGCGAGCCCGTCGGACCCGGCCACGCCGATCAGCAGCAGCACGCCGGTGACGAACGTGCCGGCGATCACCGGCGGCAGCGGCGGGAGCTGCCCGGCCACGAGCAGGCCCATCGCGCGCGAGAGCGGCCCGTCGTCGCGGTAGGCGACGACCTTGCTCTCTGGCACGGGGGTCATGTGCACGGAGATCACGCTGCCCACCTCCCGATCCGGCGAACCGCCGCCGCCTCGCCCGTGCCGGCGGCCCTCACCGGGCCGACCTCGCCAGGCGCCCGGCGAGCTGGTAGAGGGCGGCGACCCCGCCCCAGCACAGCAGGGACACGAACGTCACCCTGGCGTCCCACACGGCGGCGGTGACGGCGATCAGCACCGTCCGCTCGCCGATGGGCAGCACGACGATCTTCCTGAGCCAGCGGGCGAGCGAGTCGCTCTCCAGCCGCTGGGCGAGCCCGAGCATCCCGTGGGCGTGCCGCGCGTCGGCCGGCTCCAGCAGCGACCGGGCGGGCCTGGCCCACAGCGCGCCGACGCGGCCGGCGTCGGCCAGCGCCCCGGCGTAGGAGTAGTCGATGGAGTGGCGGACGACCTGCGTGATCATCGCGGCGGCGGCCAGGTACCAGATCGTGGTCCCGCCGTGGCCGAAGGCGAGCCCGACGTAGACCAGGTACTCCTTCAGCCGGTCGGCCATGCCGTCGGCCCAGGCGCCGAGCGGGGAGAACGTGCGGGTGTAACGGGCGAGCTGCCCGTCGAGGCAGTCGAGCGCGAACGACATCACGAACAGCGCGCCCCCCGCCGCCCGCCCCGACTGGGTGCCGGCCGAGAACCAGACGGCGGCCAGCGCGGCCAGGCCGATCGAGACGCCGGTGACGGCGTTGGGGGTGAGCTTGAGGCGGACGGCCGGCCTGATCAGGTGGCGCGACCAGGTCGAGACGAAGAACGTGGCGAAGAAGCCGTCGTCCGCCTTGACCGAGGTGTCGAGCCGGACCCTGGCCTCGTCGACCTCGGCGAGCCTGGTCAGGGCGCTGTCGGCGGCGTGCTGGCCGGTCACGCGGTCGGCGTGCAGCGGGCCGATCGCGGCGGCGCGCACCCGTACGCCGGCCCTGACCAGGCCCACCAGCAGCAGGTCGACCGCCTCGACGGGGGTGACCGGGCCGAGCTTGCCCAGGTCGGCCAGCTCGGCCAGCTCCTCGGCGAGGTCGGCCAGGGACGCCAGGTCGGCCTCACCGGTCTGGAGCACGCCCCTGAAGGTGGCGTTGGCCTCCGGGACGGTGTGGAACGAGCTGCCGGCGGCGACCACCCGGCCGGACTCGACGCGTACGGGCGGCCGCATCGGGGCGGCGGCCTCGTCGTGGGAGACCAGCGCCCCGGTGTCGCGCGCGGGATGTTCGAGCAGCAGCGCGAGCGCCTCGGTGTGGGCGACGAGGTCGGCGGGGAGCACCACGACCGTGCCCGAGGAGACCCGGGCGATCTTGGCCACCCCGCGCAGGTCGGCCCCGAGCCCACCGCCGGGGGTCACCACCTGGACGTCACGGACGGGAAGCGCGGCGAACTGGTCGCTCAGCCGGTCGAGGAGCGTGCCGTCGGCGCAGGAGAGCCGGCACGCCGGGGTCGTGGCGAGCAGCACCACCGAGGTGGTCGTGCCCTCGCGGGTGAGTGAGTCGGGCAAAGCGCAGGTCTCCTCCCGGTAGGGAGTGCGTGGACACAGCGTAGCGACAGGGGCGCGCGATATCACGGAACAGGACCGTTACGCTGCCGACATGGATGCAGCGCGGCGGTCGGTCGGAGTGCTCCTCGCGGGAGGCGTGGGACAGCGGGTCGGACATGAGATACCCAAACAGCTCATCGAAGTAGCCGGGCGGACGATCCTGGAGCACTCCATCGCGGTGTTCGAGCAGGCGCCGGAGATCGACGAGATCGTGGTGCTGATGACGCCCGGCTTCACCGACCGGGTGAAGGAGATCGTGGCGAACGGCGGCCACCGCAAGGTCACCCAGATCGTGGAGGGCGGCCGGAGCCGTACGGAGAGCACGTGGCGGGCGTTGCGGGCGCTGGGCACGCAGGAGTGCGACGTGCTGCTGCACGACGCCGTACGGCCCCTTCTGGAGCCGCGGATCATCACCGAGTGCGTGGCGGCGCTGCGCACCCACCGGGCCGTCAACGTGGCGATCCCGAGCTCCGACACGGTCCTGGTGGCCGTGCCGGGCCCGGACGGCGAGGTGATCGGCGAGGTCCTCGACCGCTCGCGGCTGCGCCGCAGCCAGACGCCGCAGTGCTTCCGGCTCTCGGTGATCCGCGAGGCGTACGAGCGGGCCATGGCCGACCCGGGCTTCGCCGAGCGCCCGGCCACCGACGACTGCGGCGTGGTGCTGCGCTACCTGCCCGAGGTGCCCATCCACCTGGTCCCCGGCAGCGAGCGCAACATCAAGGTCACCCATCCGGACGACCTGCGGATCGCCGAGCAGCTCTTCGCAATCAGGGGGTCCATCTCCTGACGTGTCCGGGCATGTCGTAGACGTTCGCGTGGAAGGCCCTTGACCTGCGGGTTGTTACCGTGCGGTCGCATGAGAAGACTGCTGGCGATCGGCGCGCTGCTCGGCTGCTACCCCGTCCTGCTGGCCTCGGCGCTGTGGCCGGCGCCGCTGCTGTTCGGGCTGGTCGCCGTGGTCTCCTACGCCGTCGAGTTCGCCGCGGCACGCCTGGCCGGCGGGCTGACCGAGCTGCTCAGCCGGATGCACCTGGGGACCACGCTGCGGTTCGCGGCCCGGGAGACGGCCGCGCTGCTGCTGGTGGCGCGGGTGTCGGGGGCCGCCTCGCCGTGGTTCGTGGCGCTGGCCGCCGGGCTGTTCGCGCTGCACGGCGCGCGGGCCGCGCACTCGGGGCTGGCCATCCGCCTGCGGCAGACGCTCAGCAGCATGCCGGTGACCACCCGCAACCTCGACGTGTCCGCGCTGCGCATCCCCAAGATGCCGCCCCCGTTCCTGGGCGCCCACCGCGGCCTGCGCTTCCTCGGGCTCGACGCCCTGCCGGTGCTCGGCGCGACCTTCGGCGCGGCGGCCGGGGCGGCCGGCGCGGGCGTGGCGCTGCTGTTCGGCGTGGCGGGCGTGCTGGCGCTGCTGCCGTACGTGCGCCGCACCCGGCCGCTCGGCGACCGGGCGAGGGTGCTGGAGGTCGTGGGCGAGCAGGTCAGGGCCTACGACCCGGAGGTCATCCTGTACTTCTCCGGCGCGACGGCCGCCGCCTACCAGGCCAGGATGTGGCTGCCCACCCTCGAACGCATCAACCGGCGGGCCATCGTCGTGCTGCGCGAGCGCGGCATGGCCAGGCACCTGGAGTCGACCACGCTGCCGATGGTCTGCATCCCGTCCTCGGCCGACCTGATGAGCTTCCGCGCCCTGTTCAGCGCCAAGCTGTGCCTGTACGTCTCCAACGTCGGCCGCAACGTCCACATGCTGCGCATCCCGACGCTGCGCAGCGTGTTCCTCAACCACGGCGACAGCGACAAGGAAGCGTCGTTCAACCCGTTCTCCCGGGTGTACGACGAGGTGTGGGTGGCCGGGCCGGCCGGTCGCGACCGCTACCGGCGCGCCCGCGTGGGCGTCCGGGACGAGAGCATCCACGAGGTCGGCCGGCCGCAGCTCGAAGGCATCTCGACCGAGGGCCCGAGGCTGCCGTACCGGACCGTCCTGTACGCCCCCACCTGGGAGGGCTGGAACGACGACCTGTTCCACACGTCGCTGATCACCATGGGCCCGCGTATCGTGCGCGCCCTGCTGGACCACGACCCGCAGCTGCGGATCATCTACAAGCCGCACCCGCTGACCGGCCACCGCGACAAGAGCGCCGCGCGGGCGCACCGCAGGATCGTGTCGATGATCGAGGCGGCCGAGCTGGCCAGGTCGAAGGCCAGGCATCCGTCGAGCCCCGGCGCGGCGCCGGAGATCAGGCATCTGATCGTCACCGGCGAGAGCCCGCACCTGTACGACTGCTTCAACGAGTGCGACCTGCTGATCAGCGACATCTCCAGCGTCGTGGCCGACTTCCTGGCCAGCGAGAAGCCGTACGCCGTGACGAACGTCGCGGGGCTGCCCGAGCGCGCCTTCCACGAGCGCTACCCGAGCACCGAGGCGGGGGTGCTCCTCGGCGAGGACCTCGCGGCCCTCGCCGGTTTCCTGGACGGTGAGGACACCCTGGCCCGAGCCAGGATCAAGCTCAGGAGCTACCTGCTCGGGCCGGAGTACCCGGACGCGCTGACCCGCTTCGACGCGGCCGTCGAGCGGGTCTTCGCGGGCTCGTGATCAGCGTGGCGGCCTGGACAACCTCCGCGGGCTGGTGAGGAAGCCCCATCCCCACGAGACGTGCATGGCGGCGTAGACGAGGGGCAGCCGCAGCTTGACCGCGCCCGGCAGCCCGCTGCCGGTGACCGCCGAGCCGGCCACGATGGCCAGCGCGTAGCCCCCGGGGACGACGAGCGTCAGCGGGAAGAACGGCGACAGCACCAGCCCCAGCGCCATGGCCAGCACCGCGGCGGGCGGCGCCAGGTAACGCAGGTTGATCGTGCCCTCGTGGGTGCGCGCGACCACGCGCCGCCACCGGCCGTAGTGGAAGTACTGCTTGGCCAGCGCCTTGACGTTGGGCCGCGGACGGTAGGTGACCCGCATGCGCGGCTGGAACCAGACCAGCCCGCCGGTCTGGCGGATGCGGTGGTTCATCTCCCAGTCTTGAGCCCGCTGGAAGTGCTCGTCGTAGCCGCCGACCCGGTCGAGCGCCGAGCGGCGGAACACGCCGAGGTAGACGGTGTCGGCCGGGCCCGCGGTGCCGCCCACGTGGAAGGCCGCGGCGCCGACGCCGATCTTGGAGGTCATGGCGCAGGCCACGGCCTGCTCGAACGGTGTGACGCCCTCGGCCGCCATGACGCCGCCCACGTTGTCGGCGCCGGTCTCGGCCAGCGTCTCGACGGCGACGCGCAGGTAGTCGGAGGGCAGCATGGCGTGCCCGTCGACCCTGGCGATGATGCCGTTGCGGGCGGCGGCGATGGCGGCGTTGAGCGCGTTGGGCGTGCGACCGGTCGGGTTGGGCACCACGGTCACCCGGCGGTCGGCCGCCGCGATGGCGTCGGCGACCTCCTGGGTGCGGTCTTGGGACGGACCCACGGCGAGGACGACCTCGATCTCACCGGGGTAGCTCTGGGCGAGGACCTGGTCGACGGCCTCGCGAAGGTGCCGCTCCTCGTTGAGGACCGGCATGACGACGGAGATGGGGGGCCAGCCGCGCGTCTCCGCGGGCGCGTGCGGCGAGTCGGGGAACTGCTTCATGGCGGGGCTCACGCTACTGTACGACCAGGGGAGAAGGGCAATCGAAAGCCCCGGTGTCCCCGGCGGATCCGAGGAGGAGGGCATGCGCGAAGCGGGCGAGGAGGACGGCGGCGTGCTGGTGGGCGGCGACGCCTACGGCGGCGTCAGGCTCACTCCTGCCACCCGTCCACGCAGGCCCGTGCGGAGCGCCAAGGCCCGCCGCCGCAACGTGATCGTCGCCGGCCTGCTGTCCACGGGCATCCTGGTCACCACCGGCGTGGTGTGGGCGACCCCGCGCCAGATCGGCACGGTCGACGCGGGCGTGACCGCCCCCAAGTCCCAGGGGGCCGAGAACATCCTGCTGGTCGGCGTCGACAAGCGCGACGACCTGACCCGGCAGCAGCAGAACCAGCTCAAGCTGGGCCGCGAGTCCGGCCAGCGCACCGACACGATGATGGTCATCCACCTGTCGGAGGACCACCAGCGCGTCACCGTGGTGAGCCTGCCGCGCGACACCTGGACGACGATCCCCGGCAAGGGCGACCACAAGATCAACTCGGCCTACCAGTTCGGCGGGCCGAAGCTCACCATGCAGACCGTCAAGGCCGCCACCGGGCTGGAGATCAACCGCTACATCGAGGTGAACATCCTCGGGTTCATCGACGTGGTCGACTCGCTCGGCGGCGTCACCGTCTGCACGCCCATCCCGATCAACGACCCCAAGACGGGCCTCAACCTGATCGCCGGCACCCACCAGCTCCAGGGCGCCCAGGCGCTCGGCTACGCCCGCACCCGCGCCACCGCCCGCTCCGACCTCGACCGCATCGACCGGCAGCAGCAGGTCATCTCCGCGCTGCTCAACCGGGCACTGAGCGCCGACACGCTGGCCAACCCGGCCAAGCTCGCCGCGTTCGTCAACTCCACGCTGAGCACGGTGAAGGTCGACCCCGACGACGGGCTGATCGGGCTGGCCACCCAGCTGCGCGACGTGTCGCTGGAGGACGTCCGCTTCGCCGACGTGCCGCTCGCGAACGTCGACTTCAAGGCCCCGACCGGCGAGTCGGCGGTGTTGTGGGACCGTCCGGCGGCCCGCGACATGTTCCGCCGCATCGACGCCGACCAGGACCTCGCCAAGCCCGTCCCCACCAAGACGGCCACGCCGTCGCCGGCCAAGACCGTGGTCCCGCCGGAGAGCGTCACGGTCAAGGTCATGAACGGCACGCTCATCACGGGGCTGGGGGCGCGTACCAAGTCGGCGCTGGTGGCCTCCGGGTTCAAGGTGCCCGGCGAGCCGGGCAACACCGGCAAGAAGGACCACAAGCAGACCCTCGTGCGTTACGCCGCGGGCCAGGAGGCGGCCGCGCGCCTGGTGGCGTCCGTCATCCCGGGCGCGAAGCTGGAGCAGGCCGACGTCGAGGGCGTCGAGGTGATCGCCGGCAGCGACCAGCCGAAGATCAAGAAGCTCAAGCAGCCCGACACCCCGGCGAGCAAGCCGAGCTCCACGCCGACGACCAAGACCGCCATGGAGAACATATGCAAGAAATAGGCATAACCAGGTAAAGCCAGGGCACGAGATTGCCATGGTGGTCAAGTCTTGGCGGGAGGACCCCTGCACCGTCCTGCACGTCGTCGGCGATCTCGACGTGGCGGGCGCTCCTCGGCTTCGCGCCGAGCTCGATCAGGCGCTGGCGGCGGCTGATCCGCTCAATCTGGTGATGGACCTGACCGAGGTGCCCTTCTGCGACTCGGTGGGGCTCGGCGTCCTGGTGGCGACGCTCAGCCACGTCCAGGACATGCGAGGACGCATGATCCTCGTCCTCGGGCCCGGCATGATCCGTCACCTGCTCACGATCACCAACCTCGACCGGCACTTCGAGACCAGCGCCTCGCTCGGCGAGGCCCGCGCCGCCCTCGACCCGGCCGCCTGACCACGTCCGGACCGCCGGACCCGGGCCGGCTGACGTACCGACCGGCCCGCGACCTGCGCCCCGACGAGATGCTCGCGCCGCTCGGAGCACCTTGGTCGCGGCTACGTCGACGGCCTGCTCGCGCACGGCACCCACACGCCGGCCGAGGTGGGCGTCCGGCAGACCGACGTGGGCGACACGCCTGCCGCGAACGCCTTCCCGCGTGCCGGATACTCGGAGATCAGCCGGTTGTTCCGCTGCTACTGGAGGGCTTCGTGAGACTTGGCGTGATGTTCGACCGGGATCTGCCGCCCGAGGAGCTGATCCCGTTCGCCCGGGCGCTCGACGAGACCGCCGTCGACGACCTGTGGGTGGTGGAGGACCTGGGCTGGACCGGCGGCGTCTCCGCGGCGGCCACCGCGCTGGCCGTCACGTCCCGGCTGCGCGTCGGCATCGGCATCACCCCCGCGCCGCTGCGCAACCCGATGCTGCTGGCGATGGAGATCGGCAACCTGGCCCGGATGCATCCCGGCCGGCTGGCCGCGGGCATCGGGCACGGCGTGCAGGAATGGATGCGTCAGGTCGGCGCGGCCGTGCCGTCGCCGCTCGCCCTCCTGGAGGAGACGATCACGGCCGTACGCGCCCTGCTGCGCGGCGAGACGGTCACCCTGCACGGCAAGGCGGTGCACCTCGACGGCGTGTCGCTGGTGCATCCGCCGGCCGTGCCGCCGCCCGTCCTGGCGGGCGTGAAGGGGCCGCGCTCGCTGGCGCTGTCGGGACGCGTCGCGCAGGGCACGATCGTGCCGGAGGGCGTCGGCCCGGCGCAGCTGCCCGGCATCGTCGAGCGGATCGCCGGGGGCGACGACCACGAGCTGGGCGTGTTCACCTTCCTGCACATCGGCGCGGAGGCGGACCGGCTCGCCCATCCGGTGGTCCGGGACCAGGCGGCCTACCTGGGCGTGTCGCCGCACGACGTCGTCATGGCGGCCGGGACCGCCGAGCAGGCGGCGGAGCAGGTCAGGAGCATGTGGGCGGCGGGCGCGGGGACGGTGGTCGTCCGGCCGCTGGGGCGCGATCCCCTGCCGCACGTGCACGCCCTGCTGTCGGCGCTGTAGCCCCACCGGCGTCGGGGACGTCGTTCGCCCTGGCATCGGGGCTGTGGTTCCCCCGGCGCCCTGGCGTCGGGGCCGTGATTCCCCCGGCGCCCTGGCGTCGGGGCCGTGATTCCTATGGCCGAATGGCGGAGGGCCATCGGTCGAACGGCCGATGGGCCTGCGCCGCCGCTTCGCCACGATCGTTTCCATGAGGCTTTTGCTGGTAATCGTGGCAATTCTGGCGGTCACCGGGTGCAGCGTGCGCTTCGACAGCGATGAGGTGCCCGCCGTCCGGACGTTCCCGTTCACGGGGGCCGAACTGAAGATCTCGTCGTCGCTGGGCGGGGTGCGGGTGCTGCCCGCCACCAGCCCGGCCGTCGAGGTGCGGCGCTGGACGCGGGGCAAGGCGTCCACCAGCCCCTCCTGGTCGCTGCGTGACGGCGTGCTGCGGCTCAGCGCCGACTGCACGCTCATCGTCGGCGACTGCGGCGCGCGCTACCACGTGCTGGTCCCGGCCGGGGTGCGGTTGACGATCGACTCCCCCGACGGCGTCATCCTGAACGGCCTCACCCAGGACGTCGACGTCTCCAGCGGCGACCGCATCGAGGTCAAGGGCACCTCGGGCAAGCTGCGCCTGCTGACCGACTCCGGCACGATCGAGGGCGAGGGGCTGCGGTCGTCCAGCGTGCACGGACGCACCCTGGACGGTTCTATCTCCCTGGCCTTCGCCGCGCCGCCCGCGGACCTTGACGTGAAGTCGCGCGAGGGCGGCGTGACCGTCCGGGTGCCGAAGGACTCCTACCAGGTGAAGGTCGAGAGCCAGGACGGCTCCGAGCACTCCGACATCAAGAGCACGAAGTCCAGCTCCAGGACCATCCTCGCCCGCAGCACGTACGGGAACGTCCGCGTCCTGACCCGCTGACCACCCTCCGGCCGCACTGGTGTTTTTGGAGGCGTCAGCCGACCTCTAGGGGCTTTTGGAGGCGTCAGCCGACCTCCGCCTCCTGCCGTGCCTCCACCGTCCGCACGGACGTCTCCGCCTGTCGCACGGCCTTCCAGAAGTACGTCGAGCTGGGCTTGCCCGCCTCGGCGTACTTCTCGGCCAGCGCCCTGGCCATCACCACCAGCCGGCGCCCGCGGAGCTGGAACCCCCCCGCCTCCGGCACCGCGCCGAGCGCCCGGTGGTTCCAGTACGTGGCCAGCCGCCGCCAGTGCTCGGCCTCCTTCCCACCCGCGCCACACGCCTCGCAGGCCAGCAGGACAGCCAGCTCATGGGCGGCCCTGGCATCACCCCGCTCCGCCGACCGCAGCCGGAACATGCCCAGACGTCCCCAATGCAGCGGAACCCGCAGCTCCGTGAGCGAGGGCCGCCAGGACGACTGCTCGCCGGGGGCAGGCTCCAGGACGTCCCCGCCGGTCCGGGCGGCGGCCGGCGACCCGTTCCGGCGTCGCGCGGCCTCCCCCGCCTCGGCCTTGGCGGCCTGCCAAAGGGCGCTGAACTCGGCGGTCAGCTCCGCCACGGACTCGATGGGCATGCCGGACTTCACCGCGATCACCTGACACACCTCGACGATGGTCCGCATCAGCAGGAAATCCGGCACTTTCTGTGACCTGCCGTTCAGCAGGTCGGACACGGTCGACTTCGGCAACGGCCGGCGCCATCTGTTTCGTTCGGGCTCTTCGGCCAAAAGGGCGAGCGCGACTTTTTCCATCCGTTTCAGCGACGGGTTTCCGCATTCGATTTCACGCAATCTGTTCAGACGTGTCACGAGCACAGCAAGGTGATCTTCGCCTTGACCGACATCCTTCATGAGCCGCCCCGGTTCGGACACCGTTGTCTGGTTTAAGAGTGGAAGTGGCATTTCGAGAAGACGGGCAGGGGCCACCCTCTCGTTGCGTTGAGATAAGCAGCCATAGTGCCATAAGTCGGTCTTGTCGGGGTGCCAGGCGCATCACACACATCCGCCCCTTCAGCCCTTCTCGGCCGAATCCATCCGATGTCGTCCGAATACGTCCGAGGCAAGCGCGATCACGGCCGGAACGATCAATTACGCGGACGCGCCCCCGAGTCCCGCTGGTACTCCTACGTCAACGAACAAGCCCGTACGGCAAGGGGACATGAATGAGCAAGACAACCCTCATCTGGTCGGCGGTCAGCGGCGCCCTGCTCGCGCTGCTCGTCGGTGTCGTCGCCGGCCTGCTCGCCACCGGGAACGGCAGCACGGTCGCGGGCGCCATCATGGTGGGCGCGACGGCCTCCGGCGGCTTCGCGGCGCTCTGGATCACCGGCACCTCGGCCGTGCACACCTGGCTGAACTCCCAAAAGCCCGAGACACCCTCGCAGGACACCAGCAGCTGACCCCACCCCCGGCACGTCCCGCACCCGCACACCCCCGCACCCCGGCACGTCCCGCAACCCCTCCGGACCTGCACCCGCACCCGCACCCGCACGGACGGCGGGCGGACCTAGGACCGGTCGGAAACCCCGCACCAGTCCCACACTCCCCCTTGACCGCGCCCTTCCCGGACCGCACCTCCCCTGAGCCCGTTCCGCACCTGCCCGTTCCGGCCCTGCCCGCGGGCGGCGGCGGGTTACGCTGGCGACCGTCCTGCACCCATTTGTCGCGAAGGCAGCACCCGGAGGCGCCCATGACGATGCCCAGGAAGGGCTCGCGGCTCATCACGGTCGACGGCACCGTCTTCCGCTGGCGGATCAGCCACAGACCCGCCTTCGACGACGGCAGTTCCGCGGCCCCGCTCACCTTCGTCGTCGAACGCGACGAGACCCCCGGCCGCGTCCTGCTCGTGTCGCTCCCCTGCGCCCGGCCGGACAACTGGCAGGGAGCCCGGACGATCGCGGTCCGCCCGCCACTCGTCGCCGCATGCGTCCGCCGCGCACTCGAACAGGGCTGGACGCCCGCGCGACCGGGCCCCCGCTTCACCCTCGCCGTCACCGAGGACGAACTGACCGAACTCCTGGGCGCCCCGCCCGCCTACCTGGTCCCCTTCCTCTGGGGCATGATGCCGGAAGGCGGCACCATCAGGGACCTCCCCCGCGCCAGGCAGATCTGGAGCCGCGAAAGCGCCGGCACCGACCGCACGCCGTAACCCGGCCGCCTCCGGGACGAATCCCGTTACCCGCCACCACCGTCGGCGGGCAAGGTCGGAACATGGTCGAACTTGCACATCCTGGAGCCTGACGACTGGCCGCTCTGGCGCGAACTGCGGCTGGCCGCGCTCGCCGACGCCGGACCCGCCTTCGGTTCCACACTGGCCGACTGGCAGGGCGACGGCGACCGCGAGGAACGCTGGCGAGCCCGCCTGGCGATGCGCGGCTCGCACAACGTCGTCGCCTTCCTCGACGGACGCCCGGCCGGGATGGCCGGCGGCGTCCCGACCGAGACGGCGGACAGCGTCGAGCTGGTGTCCATGTGGGTGAGCCCATCCGCCCGCGGCCGGGGAATCGGGGACCACCTGATCCACGAGATCGAAAGATGGGCCACGTGGCTAGGGGCCGGAACCCTGCGTCTTTCCGTCAAACCCGGCAACGCCCCGGCCATCGCGCTTTACAGGCGTCACGATTTCCGGGACTCCGAAGAACTCTCCGCCCTGGACCCACGCGGATCCCGGGTGATGACGAAACTCCTCCCCGCCCTTCAAAAGCCTCGATGACGAGCTATGCGCGGCAACCTCCGCACCAATTCTCCGGGGTCTTCGAAATCCCATTGCCCGCCGTCCGGGACGCCACCGAGCGCCGGATCAAAGGGAAACCGCTGAAAACGCCGCGGAATCTGAACCGGCGATTCTCTCGTAGGCTTCGTGCGCGACGGAGGCCAGCAGCTCGAATTCCGGCCCCAGCTCATCAAGACGACGCAGCATGTCCCGCGAGCGAGCCTTCTTCGAGTTGGAAGACGCCCTCTTGAGATCCAGGTAACGCAACACCTGAGGCAGTTCGACCAGCACGTCGAGACAGTCGGCGACCCTCTCGAACGATTTTCGTCTCGGCCGTCCGGCCGGACCGCTCGATCAGTTCCCAGAAGCCGTCGATGTCCATGGCCCGCCATGCTGACATCGCAGGCGAACCAGCGTAAGACCGCCCGAGCCCCCGAAACCGGGCACCAGGCCCACCCTTCTAGGGCCTGTTTCAGAAGTTGGGTGAGGAGTCTCGGGTGAGGGCTGCGTGTGCTCGAGATGCCTGAGCGGTCCAGATGGTGACGTCGGAAGCGA